>NZ_LXXZ01000093.1 GCF_003244875.1 Stenotrophomonas sepilia | reverse complement strand
GGGGGCGCTGCAAGTACGTCCATGTAAGCTCGGTCGCCGCATCCATGCGGCTCACGCCCCTGCGCAGCCCACCCGCCCGGCCACGGACAGTTTCCGTGTGCGTCCACCACGGAAAAGAAAGAGAAGATCAAAAGCGGAAGCGGATCGCTTCGCTCTGCATCCACGCATGGCGTGGATCTACCGTGTCGACCAAGGTCGACACCCACCGGCAGTCGCAGTTGACCCACCGTCACCGCGAAACTGTCGGGGGTGGGGCGGTGTGGGGCCGCAGGACCGTTGGCGCCATGGATGGCGCCATCGAGCCCCCAGGGGTGAGGGCGCTTTGCTTGCGAAGCACTGCTTCGCAAGCGCCCGAACGCCCAGCCGCCAGCGGCTGGGCCGGCCTGGGGGTTTACGGCGTGTCCTGCAGCCCCACACCGCCCCGCCCAATCAACAGCAACCCAGAGCCGCTGTTGCTGTTGCTTCTGCAGGTGCAGGGCTGCAAGCCCTGCAAAGCACCTACGTCACCCAGCCTGCAATCACCAGCAACGCGAGGATCGCCAGCCACAGCAGCAGCATCCGCCACACCAGGCTCATCGCATCACGCAGGTCCGGCAGCCGCTGCCACACCGGCAACAGCCCCGCCTCGGTGTAATCGTGCGCGTCCTCGCGCAGCTCGGCGTTGACGCTGGCCCGCGCCACCGCGCCCAGGAACCCGATGGTGCCGACCAGGCGTTCGCCATGGGCCTGGCGCCAGGCCTTCCACGCCGTATCGAAGTTGCCGACCAGCGCCATCGAGAACGCCATCAGCTGCGCTACCGGCCACTCGATCCAGCCCAGCAGGCGCTGCGCCAGCGCCAGCGGCTCCACCGGCACGCGTGCACGCATCGGGCTTTCCGCCATCAACGCCAGCAAGCGGTAGCCCAGCGCACCGACCGGGCCCAGCAGCAGGAACCAGAACAGCACCGCGAACCAGCGACGCAGCGCATTGAGCACGGTCGCTTCGACCAGCGACGGCACGTCTTCGCGCAGGCTGCCACCGGCGGCCTGCAGGTTGCGCACGGCTGCCTGCCGCGTCGCGGCGTCGTCCGCATCAATGATGGCTTCGATATCGCGATCCAGGTCACGCGGCCCCCAGCACCAGGCCAGCACGGCCACACCCAGCAGCAGCGACGGCAGGCCGAACAGCACTCCGCGCAGCAGCCACGCCAGCAGCCCCATCAGCAGCAACGGCGGCAGCAGCGCCAGCGCCACTCCAGCCGGTCCCTGCCAGGCCTTGCCACCACGCGCGTCCAGCCAGCCCAGCCAGCGCCGGAAGCCGTCGAAACGGCGCATCGAGGCGGCAGCGGCCGGGGCAACGTGGCCCAGGGCCAGCGCCACCAGCACGGCGGCCAGAGTGGTGAACATGGCAGGTCTCCCTACGAAACAGAACGCTCGGCGCCGCTACCTTACCTGTCGCAGCGGTGCCCTCGCGGGTGAACCGGACTGTAACCCGGGCCGTGTTCAGGTGGCGGCAATACAGCTGCCACGACCAGCCCGGCCGAAACGCCGACTCAGCCTCGCTGCTGGCGGTACCAGTGTTCGATCAGGCTCCGCGAAATCGAGATCGGTGGCGACAGGCGGATGCCCTGGCCGTCGTCCTCCACATCGCGCGCCAACGCGGCGCCGACCTCGTCGGCACTGAACCAGCGCGCGTCTTCCAGCTCGCCATCCACGGTCGGCAGGTCGTCATGCGCCTGTGCACGGAAGCCGACCATCAGCGCGCCGGGGAACGGCCACGGCTGCGAACCGAGGTACTGGCAGGCGGTCACCCGCACCTTGCTCTCCTCATGGACTTCGCGCACCACGGTCTGCTCGAAGGTCTCGCCAGGTTCGACGAAGCCGGCCAGCACCGAGTAACGGCGCGGGGCCCAGTTCGACTGTCGGCCCAGCAGCAGCCGGCCCTGGTTTTCCACGGCGACGATCACCGCCGGATCGACGCGCGGATAGTGTTCGGTGGAACACTGCGCGCAACGGCCGACGAAGCCGCCACGGGCAAACGCCACCGCGCCGCCGCATACGCCGCAGAAGCGGGTGCGCGAGTGCCAGTAGGACATGCCACGGGCATAGCTGAAAGCGGTGGCATCGGCCATCGGCCACAACAATGCAGCCTGGCGCAGATCGAGTCGGCGTGGCGCGCTCACGGTGACATGGGTGGCTTCGACCGAGAACCATGCCTGATCACCGCGAAGCCCCAGGAAAACTGCGGCGCCCGGGCCACCGCCGACGTCGGCGCCGGTCAGCGCCAGCGGCTGGTCGTCATCGCCGGTGAAGGCGCTGCCATCGTGATCGAGGACAAGGATGCGCGCGCCCGGCCACAGGCGCGCCAGTGCATCGGCATCTTCGCGCAGGGCATCGGCGCGCTCCAACGGTTCGCCAACGAAGGCAAAACCGGAAAGCGGCGAAGGAGTATTGGGCATCCGCCAAGCGTGCCGCCAATCGATGCAGGTGGCAAGCCGCAGGCTTTGCGGAAACCGTCTGTGGGTGTGGAGCTTGCTCCACACACCTTGTCGCGCGGGAAACAGGCCCCGCGCCCTGCTTACATGCTGAAACTGCTGCCGCAGCCGCAGGTGGTCTTTGCGTTCGGGTTGCGGATCACGAACTGGGCACCCGTCAGGCTCTCGGTGTAATCCACCTCCGCGCCCATCAGGTACTGCAGGCTCAGCGGATCGACCAGCAGGGTCACCCCGCTGGTCTGTACCGCCAGGTCATCCTCGGCACGGTTCTCGTCGAACTCGAACCCGTACTGGAAGCCCGAACAGCCGCCTCCCTCGATGTACACACGCAGGGCCAGGTCGGGGTTGCCCTCTTCCTGGATCAGGGATTTGACCTTGGCGGCCGCCGACTCGGTGAAGTTCAGCGGGCGCTCCAGCGATTGGTAATCGGGCGCGGCAACCGGGGTGGCGCCGGGCAGGGAGACTAGCGTGCTCATGCTGCGAGCATGGGGGTGCCGACGACGGCTTTCAAGCCATCGCCTCGGCCAGCTTGCGACGCGCGGCGGTATCGCCCTTGCCATCATGGGCGTCTTCGCCTTCCGGCGCCGGCAAGGCTGCCATCGGGGCGCTGGCATGGATCAGGCGGCCGTTCAGCTGCGCGCCCGCGTTCATCTCCACCACCTGGTAATGGACGTTGCCATTGACCCGTGCGCTCGGGGTCAACTCGACCTTCTCGGTAGCGTGTACATCGCCGTCCAGGCGGCCACTGATGACCACCACCTGGGCCCGGATCTCACCTTCGATCACGCCGTGCTCGGCAACCGTCAGGGTCGCACCACTGGCGCCTTCGGCGGCGATCACCTTGCCGTGGATGCGGCCTTCCACATACAGGCCCCCACTGAATTCCACATCACCGCGGATCACCACCTGGTTGCCGATCAGGGCATCCACCACCAGCTGGCCTTCACGGTTGGATTTGCTGCTTCCGAACATCTGCCTACTCCCCTTTGCTGGCCGGCGCACCGGCCTGTTTCCAGTCGAATACCTGGGTGGTACCCCCCGTACCACTCCCCAATGTCACCCGCACGCGTTGCGGGGTGAAGTCAGCCGGCAGCATCACGCTGCCGGTGAGCTGCTGGAAGTACCGGAACGAGTAGTCCTGTCCCGGCACCTTGCTGCGCTGGTGCAGATCATCCCAGCTGATCGTGGCCAGCTTGCCGTTCTTCACGCCTTCCACGGTGAAGCGCATCTGCCCCTGGCTGATGGCCCCGCGGTTGAGGTTCTGGGTCAGCACGGCGGTGTACTGCCAGGTGCCGGCCGCTTCCGGGCTGAACTCGATCGAATGGGTGTTCAGGCCCTTGCGCTGGCTGGTCGAGCCGACCAGCCGCTCATAGAAGGCAACATCGGCGCGCAGCCCGGCGATTTCCTCATCGCGCTCGGCCAACGAGGACTGCACCTCGGTATTGGCGGCACGGCTGATGCGGTCGGAGGCTTCCAGCGTGGCCTGCTTCTGGCGCAGCTCGGTCAGCTGCGCCTGCAGCGCCTCGGCACGCTTCTCGGCGGCCTGCAGGCGCTGGCCCTGGGCATCGCGCGGGGTGGCCATCCAGCAGCCGCCAAGCACCGCCAGCACCAGGCTGAGCAGCCAGATGCCGCCGATCACCAGCAGGCGACGACGGTCGGCAGGCGGTTGCGGCGCGCCGGGCAGGCGGACCTGCACGCGCATGGGAGGACGGTTGGTCATGGGTGGTTTCCGGGGTATCGCAAGGGCGACACCGGTACGGCCCCTGTGGCAAACGACGGGCTAGTGTATGACAGGACGGGTGGGTTTCCTGCGCAGTGGCCGGCCACGGTCGGTGGCGTTCAGGCACGCCATCGTCGATAGTGTGGCCCCCTGCACAGTTCCGTCGCCGGAGCATCGCCATGACCGAAGCCCACCTGTTCGTGATCGGCATCCTGCTGGCCTGGCTGGCCGGTATCCGCGTCTACCTCACCGTGTTCGGTGTCGGCCTGGCCGGGCTGCTTGGCTGGGTCGATCTGCCCCCCGCCCTGCAGGCCACCGAATCCTGGTGGGTGCTGGGCACCTCGGCGGCGCTGGCGGTGGCCGAGTTCTTCGCCGACAAGATCCCTGGCGTGGATTCGGTGTGGGACCTGGTGCAGACGCTCGCGCGCGTACCCGCCGGCGCATTCCTTGCGGCGGCCACGCTGTCGCCGGATGGCCAGCTGGGCACCGGTGCGCTCGCCGCCGGTGCCGGCGTCGCCTTGGCCAGCCATGGCCTGAAGGCCGGTACCCGCGCCCTGCTCAACACCTCGCCGGAACCGGCCAGCAACTGGGTCGCCTCTGCGGCCGAAGACACCGTCGTGATCGGTGGCCTGGCCCTCGCCCTGGCACACCCGTGGATCGCGCTGATCGTGGTGCTGGCCTGCAGCCTGGCCGGTGCGCTGCTGGTGTGGCTGGTCTGGCGCGCCCTGTGGAAGGGCGTGCGCTGGCTGGCGCGCGGTGCATCGGCAGCACCGCCAGGGCACACCGGTACCGGCTGAGCGCCGGGCTTGTCGCATAATGGACGCGAACACCAGGAGCACCGATGGCCGCAAACGAATCCCCCGCGGGCGCCCGCCCGGGACGCGCTGAAACCCCTCCGGCCGACCATTGGCAACGCTGGGCCCCCGAGACGGCACCTCCGGCCGTGGACCCACGGATGGCGGCGACCCCATCCCCTGTCGCGGCCGATGCGTCCACGCCGGCCAACAGCGCGCCGCCGCCGCTGCCCGGCCCGGTCGCACTGGCCGACGCCGGCAACAACGATCTGGCCCCGTCGCCATTGGACTCGCCCTACCGCGTGCTGATCGTTGAAGACGATCGCGCGCAGGCCCTGTTCGCGCAGAGCGTGCTGCACGGCGCCGGCATGCAGGCGATCGTCCACAACGATGCCGATGCCGCGCTGCAGGCCATCAAGGAGCACCGCCCCGACCTGATCCTGATGGATCTTCATCTGCCCGGCCTGGACGGCATGCGCCTGACCGCGCTGATCCGCCAGCAGCCCGGCCTGCAGCTGCTTCCGATCGTGTTCCTCAGCGGTGATCCGGATCCGGAGCGCCAGTTCGAAGTTCTCGACAGCGGCGCGGACGACTACCTGAGCAAGCCGATCCGGCCCCGCCACCTGATCGCAGCGGTGGCCAACCGCATCCGCCGCGCACGAGCCCAGGCCGCGACCCTGCCCGGCGCCACCGGCGCACCGGCCACCAGCAATCCGGAAACCGGCCTGCCGACGCGCCACCACGTGCTGCAGCAGCTCAACACCGCACTCGCCCACCGCGATCAGGGCGGCGTGTTCTTCATCGAAGTGGCCAGCGCGCTGGGCCTGCGCGAACGCTATGGCTATGCCGCGTTTGAACGGCTGATGGTGCAGGCCGGGCAGCGCCTGGCCGAAGCCGGCCATCCGCACCTGCTGGCACGCCTGAACGACAACAGCTTCCTGCTGCTGGCCCGCAGCGCCGACGAGGACGCCCTTGACAGCATCGCTGCCAGCCTGCGCGAGCAGCTGTCGGCACGTGCCTTCGTGATCCGCGACGACGAATCCGTGCACCTGCGCGGCGTCGTTGGCTACGCACCGCTGTCACCGGGCTTCGACGATGCCAACAGTGCGTTGGAAGCCGTCGAGCGCACCACCCTGCAGGCGCGCCTGCTCAGCGCCGGGGTGGCCGGCCATGTGCACCGCCAGGCAGTCACCGAACAGGAACACCTGGCGCTGCTGGAAGGACAGCTGGAACTGGCCTATCAGCCGATCGTCGCTGTTGCCGGCGGCAACACCGCGCAGTACCAGTTGCTGTTGCGCCTTCGCCAGGCCGACGGCACCGTGCTGGCGGCCGGGCAGGTGATCCCGGCCGCGGAAGCCGCAGGCCGCATCGCCGATCTCGACCAGCAGGTGATGGATCACGCGCTGGGGCTGCTGGACCTGTACCGCCACGCGACGCAGCCACTGAACCTGTTCGTCTCGCAGTCGCTGCGCACCCTGCAGCGCGACGCCTTCGCCGACTGGCTGCTGGAATCACTGCAGCAGCGCGACCTGCCGGGCAGTGCACTGGTGATCGACGTGCGCCTGCCGGACGCACTGATCCACACCGTGCCGCTGCAGCAGTTCTGCCAGCGCATGGCCAGTGCCGGGGTGCGCTTCTGCCTGAGCCAGTTCGAACCCAGCGGCGAGGCCGATGCCCTGCTGAACCAGCTGCCGCTGTCGTTCGTGCGCATGGCTGCGCGCTTTTCCAGCAGCCACGCCAATCCGGCCACGCGCGAGGAGCTGCGCAAGGCGATCGATCAGGCCCATGCCGCCGGGCTGCAGATCATCGGCCAGCAGATCGAGGATCCGCAGGCTGCGGCGGCGATGTGGGTCGGCGGCGTCGACTACATCCAGGGCAACATGGTGCAGTCGGCCGGCAGCGACCTGAACTTCGACTTCCACAACGCGGTGCTCTGACGTGCCGCTGTGGGGCGTGCTGCTGGTTGCCCTCGCCGCGGCCACCATCGCGCTGATGGTGCTGGGCCTGCGGCTTCGTGCGCGCGACCGTGCGCTGGCGCAGCTGCAGCGCACGCACGGCGCGCTGGCCGCTGAACGGGACCAGCTACGCCATACCACTGAACGCCAGGGCCAGCTGGAACAACAGCTGCTGCAGGCCAAGCAGGCCGCCGAGGCGGCCGTGCTTGCCAAGGGCGAGTTTCTGGCCACGATGAGCCACGAGATCCGCACCCCGCTCAATGGCATCCTGCCGATGCTGGAGCTGATCGCACGCGGGCCACTGGGCGAGGACCAGCGGCAGATGCTGGCCACCGCCTCGGCCAGCTCGCAGCAGCTGCTGCGCATCGTCGACGACATCCTCGACTACTCCCGGCTGGAAGCACAGGCGCTGGAGCTGGAAATCACCAGCTTCAACCTGCGCGATCTGCTCGACGGCGTGGTGCAGCTGATGCAGCGCGCCGCCGACGCCAAGGGCTTGGCACTGGGCCTGCAGCTGGATCCATCGGTGCGCCTGCCGGTGCGCGGCGACCCGGTGCGCCTGCGCCAGGTGCTGAGCAACCTGCTGGCCAATGCGATCAAGTTCACCGCCCGCGGCCAGGTGCAGCTGCGTGTGCTGCGCCTGGGCGAAGGTGCCGCGCAGCACCAGCTGCGCTTCGAGATCATCGATACCGGCATCGGCATCGACGACGCGCTGCAGGCACGCCTGTTCCAGTCTTTCAGCCAGGCCGACGCATCCACCACGCGCATCTACGGCGGCACCGGCCTGGGCCTGGCCATCTGCAAGCGCATCATCGACCTGATGCACGGGCGTATTGGTGTGCAGTCCACGCCCGGCCAGGGTGCTACGTTCTGGTTCGAGATCCCGCTGCTGAAGGTTCCTGGCGACCTGCCGGCGATGACGCGCGCGCCGGCACCGCTGCTGCTGTTCAGTGCCGATGCAACGCTGCAGGCACGCATCGAGCGCATCGCTGCCCACCATGGACTGCAGGTGGAGGTGCTGGCGCAACTGGACAGCGTGGTCGAGCGCCTGCGCGCTCCCGCGCGGCCCGGAAAACCGGCACCCGCCTGGCTGCTGGTCGATGCGCGCGCACGCCGCAACGGCGAGGCCACGCTGCAGCTCGCACTGGGGGAACGCGACGACGACGATGCACTGCAGGTACTGTGGCTGCAGGAGGATGCGATTGCGCAACGCCCCCGCCAGCGCCAGCTGCCCTCCCACTTCGACGACGCCGCCCTGCATGCACTGCTGGCGGCACCGGTCGCCTCTGCCCGCCCCGCTGCGCTGCTGGCCAGCGCGGAACACGAGCAACCGGCTGCCACGCTGCCGCCGCTGCATCTGCGCGTGCTGGTGGTGGAGGACAATACGGTGAACCGGATGGTGGCCGAGCAGCTGCTGCGGGTGTTCCAGTGCGAGGTGCGCAACGCCGCCGATGGCGAACAGGCCCTGGCCGCCCTTCGCGAAGGCGGGCTGGACATCGTGCTGATGGATTGCCAGATGCCGGTGCTGGACGGCTACGCCGCCACGCACCGCTGGCGCGCCGAAGAAGCGGAAACCGGGCGTGCGCGACTGCCGATCATCGCGATGACCGCCAATGCGATGGCCGGCGACCGCGAGCGCTGCCTGCAGGCCGGCATGGACGATTACCTGTCCAAGCCGATCGCGCGCGCAACGCTGCATGCGCTGCTGCAGCGCTGGGGTGGCGGTAAAGCCGCAGCACCTGCACGGCCTTCTGTGGAGCCGGGTGATGCTCGCCTGACGGCCAATTGCAGTCGCACGCCATCAGCCGAGCATGGCGCGGCTCTACAGAATCCGGAAAAGCAGGTGGCGCCAGCACCACAACCGGTGCTCGACCGCGATGTGCTGGATGAACTGCACGCGGTGATCGGCGATGCTGCCACCCAGATCGTCACGGCATTTCTTGAAGATGCGCCAGCGATGGTGCAGCAGTTGCAGCTGGCCGCGCGGAACAGCGATGAACCGCGCATGCAGGCCGTCGCGCACAGCCTGAAATCATCAAGCGCGAACGTGGGGGCGTTGTCGCTGTCGGCGATCGCGCAGCGGATCGAGCACGAGACCCGTAGTGGCAGCCTGCAGCGCCCCGCAGTGGCGGTGGCGCTGCTGGTTGCGGAATTCGCCCGGGCGCGCGTTGCACTGACGGGCTACCTGGCACAGCATCGCGCCGGCCAGGACCGCTGATTCACTCTTCCAGCTTGCTCAGCAGGTACTTCGGCTCGCCGATACGCTCGATCAGGTCGAGCTGGGTTTCCAGCCAGTCGATGTGTTCTTCCTCCGAGTCGAGGATCTTCACGAACAGCTGGCGGCTGACATAGTCGCCAACCGAATCGGAATAGGCCACCGCCTCGCGCAGGGTGACCACGCCATCGCGTTCCAGCGACAGGTCGCACTGCAGGATTTCGGTGGGGTTCTCGCCGATGCGCAGCTTGCCCAGCGCCTGGAAGTTCGGCAGGCCTTCGAGGAACAGGATGCGGTCGGCGAGCATGTCGGCATGCTTCATCTCGTCGATCGATTCCTTGTACTCGTGTTCGGCCAGTTCCTTGATGCCCCAGTTCTTCAGCATCTTGGCGTGCAGGAAGTACTGGTTGATCGCGGTCAGCTCGTTGTAGAGGACCTTGTTGAGGAATTCGATGACCTTGGTGTCGCCCTTCATGGGGATGCTCCTGCACGCTGAAAACGCAGGCACTGTAACGCCTTGCGTGCGGTGGTGAAGGAACGCGAATCGTGCGCATTGGCCTGCGCGGTTGCAGGTGAAGGACGCGAAAGCGCGGCGTCAACAGGCCGCGAGGAAACGATCAGGCAACCTGGGCCAGGCCCAATACCGGCAGCGGCAGATCGTGCGTCGCGCGTGCCTTGGCCAGCAGGTCGCCGGCCATGTCCAGGCACGAACCGCAGGTGGCACCGCAACCGGTACGCATGGTCAGTTCGGCCACCGTGCTGACGCCATGGCTGGCGGCTTCGCGGATCTGGTGGTCGGTGACTCCGTTGCAGATGCAGACGTACACAGGCGGGAACCGGGCTGACAGGCCAGAAGCGGCCTGTTGCGTATTCCAATGGAAACGAGAATGGTTGTCAATCAGAGACCTGAACCATTCTCGATACCGTTCAGAGTCGGATTGACCGGCCCGGCGGGCAGCCAGGTCCTGCTGGAAACAGCCGGCGGGGGACGCGTTGTGACGAATCGGCCCACAGCCTGCGTGGCCTCCCATTCAAACCGCCCCGGACTCCCCCTTGGCCTTGCGCGGCCAGTAGCCGCCGCGCTTGGGCGTGCGCTTCCGGGGCCTGTCGTGGCCGGCTGCGTGGCCCGGCATCCAGGCCTCGGCGGCACTCTTGGGCATGGCGCTGACGCCCTGCCCGGCCACCCCACGCGCCAACGGCGCCAGGTGTCGCAGCGCGCGCGCATAGACGCCACGCTTGAACATCACCACGTGCTCCACCGGGTACCAGAAGTCCACCCACCGCCAGTGGTCGAACTCGGGCGAGTCGGTATGGTCCAGCTGCACATGCGATTCATCGCCGGTCAGGCGCAGCAGGAACCAGACCTGCTTCTGCCCGATGCAGACCTGCCGCTCATTGCGGCGGATGGCCCGTGCCGGCAGCTTGTAGCGCAGCCAGCCGGGCGTCGCCCCGAGCACTTCCACGTGCTCAGGCAGCAGGCCGGTCTCTTCCTGCAGTTCACGATACATGGCCTCGACAGGCGTCTCGTCGGTGTTCATGCCACCCTGCGGGAACTGCCAGCCGTCCCGGCGCACGCGTCGTGCCCAGAACACCTGGCCGTCCTGCCGCATCAGCACGATGCCGACGTTCGGTCGATAGCCGTCCGGATCGATCACGATGCGGACTCCTAAGAAAATCTACTGGTCGGGACTATCCCATGCCCTCTGTCGGCCCACAAGCGCGGCACAAAAGTGTTGACAGGGCCGATACACATCCGCAGAATAGCGGGCTCACCAAGGCTATGTAGCTCAGCCGGTTAGAGCACAGCACTCATAATGCTGGGGTCGGTGGTTCGAGTCCACCCATAGCCACCACGCTGAAAATCAAGTTGTTTTTCAGTGTGAAAAGTGAGAAAATAGTTGCACGTTTTGCCCCGTCGCCAAGCGGTAAGGCACCTGACTCTGACTCAGGCATTCGGTGGTTCGAATCCATCCGGGGCAGCCAAATTAAAAGCAAAAGGCCAGATCGAAAGATCTGGCCTTTTGCTTTTGATTTGGTCGCGCATTCCACCTTATCCCCGCGCCTGTCGGCGCGCCCCCCTTGAACAACAAGGGGGCTCTTCTCCAGAGAGAGGCCCGGGGTCGGATCCTTTTCCCAAGGAAAGGGCTCTGACCCCACCCCTTCCGAGATGCGAAACCATGGGTAGTGCCGGCCGCTGGCCGGCAACCCGGAAATGCATCCCCCCCGAAACGACAAAAGCCCGGCCGAAGCCGGGCTTTTGCTTTCCCATCCAGCGGGCTCCTGAAGGAGCCCAACCAGGCGCGGTAGATCAGCGCTTGGAGAACTGGGTGGCGCGGCGGGCCTTGTGCAGACCAACCTTCTTACGCTCGACTTCACGGGCGTCACGGGTCATGAAGCCAGCCTTGCGCAGCTCGGACTTCAGGGTTTCGTCGTACTCGACCAGAGCACGGGCGATGCCCAGACGGATCGCACCGGCCTGGCCGGTGGTGCCGCCGCCAGCGGCGGTGACCAGGATGTCAAAGCTTTCGGTGTTCTTGGTCAGCTCGAGCGGCTGGCGCACGATCATGCGCGCGGTCTCACGACCAAAGAACTCGTCCAGCGGACGACCGTTGACGGTGATGTTGCCCGAACCCTTGCGCAGGAACACGCGAGCGGTGGAGGACTTGCGGCGGCCAGTGCCGTAGTTTTGAGTGATAGCCATGATTAGATATCCAGAACCTGCGGCTGCTGTGCGGCGTGCGGATGCTCAGTGCCGGCGTAGACCTTGAGCTTGCGGTACATCTGGCGACCCAGCGGGCCCTTCGGCAGCATGCCCTTGACGGCGATCTCGATCACGCGCTCCGGGTGGCGCTCCAGCGCCTGGGCCAGGGACTCGGTCTTCAGGTTGCCGATGTAACCGGTGAAACGGTGATACATCTTGTCCTGCAGCTTCTTGCCGGTGACGGCAATCTTTTCTGCATTGATGACGACCAGGTAGTCGCCGGTATCAACGTGCGGGGTGTAGACCGGCTTGTGCTTGCCACGCAGACGGCGGGCCAGCTCGGTGGCGAGACGGCCCAGGGTCTTGCCCTCGGCGTCGACGAGGTACCAGTCGCGCTGGACGGTCTCGTTCTTGGCAGTGAAAGTGCTCATGAAGAACTCTATGTTAGGTCGGGCTCATTGCGGCGAACGGCTCGCCGGAACTCTGCCACGCGTTGTGAAAGGTGAAGCGTAAGAGGCGGGATTGTACGCAGGTCAAGCCCCCGGTGCAAGCCGGCCATGTCCCGGGTTGGCAGGGGGCCGGAGCCGGGGGAGAATCGAGGGGTCTTCCGTCCCACCGCGTACCGCCATGACCGTGCTCCGCCAGACCACACCGCTGGACCACCTGCTGACCGAAGCGCAGCGCGCCTTGGACACGGTGTTCGGCAACCCGCCGGCGGCCCGCCCCTACCCGGCCGCGGACACCAGCGAGCCGGGCATGGACAACGCTGAACGCCGCCACGCGGCCGGGCTGATGCGGATCAACCACGTCGGCGAAGTCTGCGCACAGGGCCTGTATTTCGGCCAGGCCGCCGTGGCCCGCGACCCTGCCACGCGTGAACACCTGCTGGAAGCGGCCCAGGAAGAGACCGACCACCTGGCGTGGTGCGCCACCCGGCTGGGCGAGCTGGGCAGCCGCCCGAGCCTGTTCAACCCGTTGTGGTACGCCGGCAGCTACACCATCGGCACCCTGGCCGGGCTGCGCGGCGACGGCTGGAACCTCGGTTTCGTGGTCGAAACCGAGCGCCAGGTGGAAGCCCATCTGGACGAGCACCTGGTCGACCTGCCGGCCGGCGACCTGCGCAGCCGTGCGGTCATCCAGGTGATGAAGGAAGACGAAGCCCGCCATGCGGAGCACGCCGAGCAGGCCGGCGCACGCCGCCTGCCGTTCCCGATCCCGGGCGTGATGGCGCTGGCCTCCAGGGTGATGAAGACCATCGCCTACCGCATTTGAAGGGTCGCCCGCACCAACGGTGCGGGCCTACCAGGAGGTGCGGGGGGCGACGGTGGGGCCCGACCGTTGGTCGGGCCATCCATCAGTTGGGCGACACCAGCTTCAGGCCGATCACGCCGGCCACGATCAGGCCCACGCAGGCCAGGCGGGCCGGCGACGCACTGTCATTGAACAGGTAGATGCCGAGCACAGCCACGCCCATGGCACCGATGCCGGTCCAGATCGCGTAGGCCGTACCGACCGGGATGCTCTTCATCGCCTGGCTCATCAGGTACAGGCTGATCAGGGCCGATACCACCGTGGCAACGGTGGGCAGGGGTTTGCTGAAGCCTTCGGAGTACTTCATTCCGAGGGCGAAACCGATCTCGAACAGGCCGGCCAGCAGCAGGTAGATCCAGGGCATGGGTGGGGGCTCCTTACCTTTCTTGAGAAAAACGAAACGGCCCGGTGTTTTCACACCGGGCCGTGGGTCGGTACATCACCGTGGAACTGTAACGTGTGTGGGGCACTGGTTCCACGGGGCGGGTCGTCCCGCCTGGGTGGCGATGCCTGCGGGCATCGCACATGGGACTTACTCGGACAGGTTCCGGCCGTGGAACAGCTCTTCGATCTCGCGCTTGAGCAGCGCTTCGATCTTCATGCGTTCCTTGAACGAGAGGTTCTTGGCCTTTTCCTCGAACAGGTACTGGTCCAGGTCGAAGTCCTTCAGGTGCATCTTCGTGTGGAAGATGTTCTCCTGGTAGACGTTGACGTCGAACATCTCGTAACGCGACTTGATGTTCTTGGCCAGGAAGTTCTGGATCGAGTTGATCTTGTGGTCGATGAAGTGCTTCTTGCCCTTCACATCGCGGGTGAAGCCACGGACGCGGTAGTCCATGATCACGATGTCCGACTCGAGGCTCTCGATCAGGTAGTTCAGGGCCTTCAGCGGGGAAATGACGCCACAGGTGGCCACGTCGATGTCCGCGCGGAACGTGGCGATACCTTCCTGCGGATGGGTTTCCGGGTAGGTATGGACCGTGATGTGGCTCTTGTCCATGTGCGCGACCACGGCGTCGGAGATCAGCTCCTTGCCGGCCAGCTTCTTGTCGATCACCGGTTCTTCGGAGATCAGGATGGTCACCGAGGCACCCTGCGGATCGTAGTCCTGGCGGGCCACGTTCAGGATGTTGGCGCCGATGATCTCGGCGACATCGGTCAAGATCTGAGTCAGCCTGTCGGCGTTGTACTCTTCATCGATGTATTCAATGTAACGCTGACGCTCCTCTTCGGTGCGCGCGTAACACACGTCATAGATGTTGAAGCTCAGCGCCTTGGTGAGGTTGTTGAAACCCTGCAGCCTCAGGCGAGGCAACGGCTTGACCACGGCGGTCGATTCCTGTGTAAGAAGGGAAAGGGGGAATTATGGGGCAAACTGCCCCCGGGGGGAACGTGAAGACGCAAGAGTTCTGGCACACTGTTTGCCCTTAACAATTGCGCTGGTTAAGCTCCGCTATCGACCCCGTGAATCCGTTCATGCGCAGAGGGAGCGCTCCTATCGTGTCAACCGTGCGCCTAGCTAGCAGTCCACTGGCCCTGGATATCGCCACAATCGATCGTTTCCTGGCGCACAGCCACAGGCGGCGATATCCCACCCGTACCGACGTCTTCCGGCCCGGAGACCCGGCGGGAACCCTGTATTACGTCATCAGCGGCTCGGTTTCGATCATGGCCGAGGAAGATGACGATCGCGAGCTTGTGCTGGGCTACTTCGGTGCCGGCGAGTTCGTCGGCGAGATGGGCCTGTTCGTCGAATCGGACCGCCGCGAGGTGATCCTGCGGACCCGTACCGCCTGCGAGCTGGCTGAAATCAGCTACGAGCGCCTGCATCAGCTGTTCCTCGGCCCGCTGTCGGCCGATGCCCCGCGCCTGCTGTATGCGCTGGGCCAGCAGATTTCCAAGCGCCTGCTCGACACCAGCCGCAAGGCCAGCCGCCTGGCATTCCTGGACGTTACCGACCGGATCGTGCGCACCCTGCACGACCTGGCGCAGGAACCGGAGGCGATGAGCCACCCGCAGGGCAGCCAGCTGCGCGTCTCGCGACAGGAACTGGCGCGACTGGTCGGCTGCTCGCGCGAAATGGCCGGCCGCGTGTTGAAGAAGCTGCAGACCGACGGCCTGCTGCATGCCCGCGGCAAGACCGTGGTGCTGTACGGCACCCGTTGATTGCAAGGCAACCCAACGCTGCCGGAGCCATCCTGTAGAGCCGAGCCGACGCTCGGCTGCGGTACGTCAAAGGCAGCCGCGCAAGGGCTCGGCTCTACACGGCCCCTGCGCGGCCCGCTGAGCTAGGCTCGGTACATGGAGCTGAGCAGCGAATTCTGGTGGTTCATTCTCATCGGCCTCGGCGCACAGCTGGTGGACGGTGCATTGGGCATGGCCTTCGGCCTGGTGTCCTCGTCGGTGATGCTCAGCATGGGCCTGCCCCCGGCACAGGTCAGCGCCAGCATCCACACCGCTGAAGTGTTCACCACTGGCGCCTCGGGGGTGTCGCACCTCGCAGCCGGAAATGTCGATAAACGCCTGTTCGTGCGCCTGGCCCTGCCCGGCGCAGTGGGCGGTGCCGTGGGCGCGTACGTGCTCACGCAGCTCCCGGGCGAGATCATCCGGCCACTGATCTACCTGTACCTGCTGGTGCTGGCGATCATCATCCTGGCCCGCGCCGCTGGGCGCTTTATGCCCAAGGGCGAGATCCGGCGGGTGCCGGTGCTGGGCTTCTTCGCCGGCCTGCTCGACGCCAGCGGCGGCGGTGGCTGGGGGCCGATCGCGACGTCCACCCTGCTCGCCCGCGGCGGCCAGGCGCGCACCACCATCGGAACAGTCAACGCAGCCGAGTTCGTGGTCACGTTGACGGTGTCAGCGACCTTCCTGTTGTCGATGGGCGTGCAGCATCTGCAGATCGTCGCCGGCCTGCTGATCGGCGGCATGATGGCCGCGCCGGTGGCGGCGATCCTGGTCAAGCGGGTGAAGGAGCGCTGGGTGCTGGTGGCCGTCGGCGTGCTGGTGCTGGGCATCAGCCTGTTCCAGATCGGGCATGCGGTGTACGGGCACCTCTACCGCTGAAGCATCCCCTGTAGAGCCGAGCCATGCTCGGCTGAGGACGCACGGATCCCGCAACGAAGAGCAGCCGAGCATGGCTCGGCTCTACAACAGGCGCGGGTCAGGCCTTGTCGCCGCCGCGATCCACGCATCCCCAGTTGAGGATGCGGGTGCCGGCCGGCAGCACGCGGCGGAAAAACGCCACCCGCCCCGGCTTCGGGTTCACCACCACCGGCGCCTTGGCCGCCAGCAGCAGCGGAAGGTCGGCGGTGCTGTCGGAGTAGGCGATATCGATGTCGCCATAGCCGCGTTCGCGCAGCATGCGCATCTTCTCTTCGTTGTGGCAGTGCCGGGTCGGGCCAACACCGCCCAGCCGCGGGCCGACCTCGGTACCGATCACCGGTACGTCCTGATGGGCGACGAAGGCCAGGATCGCGCGGGCCAGCTCCGGCGGCGCGCCGGTGGCAACCACCACGCGATCGCCCTTGGCGCGGTGCGCGGCGAACACCTCCAGCGCCTGCGGCAGCAGCTTGGCGCGCATCTGCGCCTGGTTGCGCAGCACGTAGGCGTCGATCACCTTGTTGAAATCGCGCGCACGGTGCAGGCCGAAGCTGCCGATCCACACATAGACCGAGATGCCCGCGCGACGGGTCGGCAGCATCGCCACCATCGGCCCGGCAATCGGCGTGACCAGCAGCGCCGCCAGCATGCGCAACGGGTTGCGCTTGATCAGCGAGGCGAACAGGTGGGTACCCGAATCGCCGTCGTAGAGGGTGTGGTCGAAGTCGAAGACCACCAGCGGCGCATCCTCGCGCGGCGTCGGATAGTGCGTTGTCATGTTGCGAAGAATAGCTGACGCAGGCCCTCGCCCGGCTCTTCCACGCGCATGAAGGCCTCGCCGACCAGGAAGGCATGGATGCCTGCATCGCGCATCAGCGCCACGTCCTGCGGGCCGAGGATGCCGCTCTCGGTGACCAGCAGGCGGTCACGCGGCACCGCCTGCTGCATGTCCAGCGTGGTCTGCAGCGACACCTCGAAGGTGCGCAGGTTGCGGTTGTTGATGCCGATCATCGGCGCCGGCACCTGCAGCGCGCGCTCCAGCTCGTCGATGTCGTGCACTTCCACCAGCACGTCCATGCCCAGCGACAGCGCCAGTTCGGACAGCGTGGCCAGCTGGGTGTCGTCCAGCGCGGCGACGATCAGCAGGATGCAGTCGGCGCCCAGCACGCGCGCCTCGTACACCTGGTAGGCGTCGATCACGAAGTCCTTGCGCAGCACCGGCAGCGTGCAGGCTTCACGGGCCTGCTGCAGGTAGGTATCGGCGCCCTGGAAGAAGTCCACGTCGGTCAGCACCGACAGGCAGCTGGCACCACCGAACTCGTAGCTGACCGCGATATCGGCCGGCCGGAAATCGGGGCGGATGACGCCCTTGGACGGGCTGGCCTTCTTCACCTCGGCAATCACCGCCGGGTCGCCGTTGGCCACGGCCGCCTGCAACGCGCGTACGAAGCCACGTACCGGCGGGGCGCTGGCCACGGCGGCCTGCAGCTCCTCGAGCGGGCGCTGGGCGCGGCGCTGGGCCACTTCTTCGGCCTTGCGGGCCAGGATCGTCTGCAGGATGTCGCTCATCGTCTTCGATTCGGTGCGGGGGCGCTGAGGACGGCCATTATCGGCCATCGACGGGGTCAGGCTGAACCGCGCGCTCAGGCAACCAGCGCGCGGGTGGTCTCCACATACTGCTGCAGGCGCTGGCGGGCGCTGCCATTGGCGATGGCGGCACGGGCGCGGGCCAGGCCATCACCGATGTCGCTGGCCACGCCGGCCACGTACAGCGCGGCGCCGGCATTGAGCGCGACGATGTCCAGCGCCGGGCCGGGCTCGTTGTCCAGCACCGCGCGCAGCATCTGGATGGACTGCTCCGGGCTGTCCACGCGCAGGTTGCGGCTGGCCGACATGGCGATGCCGAAGTCCTCCGGGTGGATCTCGTACTCGCGCACCTTGCCGTCGCGCAACTCGCCCACCAGGGTGCCGGCGCCGAGCGAGATCTCATCCATGTTGTCGCGGCCCCAGACCACCATGGCGCGCTCGGTGCCCAGCTCGCGCAGCACGCGCGCCTGGATACCCACCAGATCAGGATGGAACACGCCCATCAGCACCGACGGCGCGCTGGCGGGGTTGGTCAGCGGACCAAGGATGTTGAAGATGGTGCGCACGCCCATCTCGCGGCGGACCGGCGCGACGACCTTCATCGACGGATGATGGATCGGCGCGAACATGAAGCCGATGCCGGTCTGCTCGATGGCAGCGGCCACCTGCGCTGGCTGCAGCTCGATGGCCGCGCCCAGTGCTTCCACCGCATCGGCGCTGCCGGACTTGGACGACACGCTGCGGTTGCCGTGCTTGGCCACGCGCGCACCGGCCGCAGCCGCCACGAACATCGCGCAGGTGGAGATGTTGAAGGTGTGCGAGCCATCGCCACCGGTGCCGACGATGTCGACCAGGTGGGTGCTGTCGGCCACCGGCACCGCCAGCGCGAATTCGCGCATGACCGTGGCGGCGGCGGCGATCTCGTCGATGGTTTCCTTCTTCACCCGCAGGCCGGTGAGGATGGCGGCGGTCATCATCGGCGACACGTCGCCGCGCATGATCTGCCGCATCAGGTCGACCATCTCGTCGAAGAAGATCTCGCGGTGCTCGATGGTGCGTTGCAGGGCTTCCTGGGGGGAGAAGCTCATGGGAATGCTCCTTGGATCAGGCCGCCGGGCGCTGCAGGAAATTGCGCAGCAGGGCGTGGCCGTGTTCGGTGAGGATGGATTCGGGGTGGAACTGCACGCCTTCCACCGGGAACTGGCGGTGGCGCAGGCCCATGATCTCTTCGATCGAGCCGTCCTCGTTCTCGGTCCAGGCGGTCACTTCCAGGCAGTCCGGCAGACTGTTCTTGTCCACCACCAGCGAGTGGTAGCGGGTGGCCTGGTAGCGGTCCGGCAGGCCGGCGAACACGCCCTTGCCTTCGTGGCGGATCGGCGAGGTCTTGCCGTGCATGATGTTGCCGGCGCGGATCACGGTGCCGCCGTAGACCTGGCCGATGCCCTGGTGGCCCAGGCACACGCCGAGGATCGGCGTGGTCGGGCCCAGCCGCTGGATCAGCTCCAGCGACACGCCCGCTTCGTTGGGCGTGCACGGGCCGGGCGAGATGACGATGCGCTCGGGCTTCTGCGCGGCGATCTCGTCCACGCTCATCGCATCGTTGCGCACCACCTTCACCTCGGCGCCCAGCGTCTGCAGGTACTGCACGAGGTTGTAGGTGAAGCTGTCGTAGTTGTCGATCATCCACAACATGGTCAGGTTCCGTCGCTTATCAGGAAAATGGCGTACACGTTTTCGGTGTAGGTGATGGGGCCGGCTTCGACCGACTCGGGCAGGCGGGAGCCCGTGGTCTCGATGCTGTTCATCGGTGCCTCGGGCGCGGGCGGCGAAGGCGGCGTCACCAGATCCCCACTGCTCGGCCAACTGCCGGCCTGGATGCCATAGGCAAAGTTCGGCGCTACGTCGGAAATGCTGTACAGGCCGCGCAGCCGGGTGCCGTAGGCCTTGGCCAGGCCCTGCGCGGACTCGCGGGTCCGGGCCGCCGCCTCACCCTTGAGTTCGCGGCGCAGCGCCACTTCACCCGAATAGGTTGGCGCCAGGCTGCTCACCTGTACGTTCTCGTCGGCCTTCAACGCACCCAGCACATCCTGCATCGCCTTCACGCTGGCGAAGCTCGCACGCAGCTGGCGCGATACGCGGGTACCGATGAAGACCTGCCGGTTCTGCTCATAGCGCGTCGCCGGGCCGATCCGCAGGTTGTCCGCACGCACGCTGCCGTCCACCGCCTTGTGCTGCTTGAACAGCGCCAGCGCGCGCGCCACGTTGTCCTGCACGCGGCGGCGCGCGGCGTCGGCGTCCATGTCGGTTTCTTCGATGTTCAACTGCAGGCCGAACCGGTCCGGCATCACCACCCGACGCGCCTCGCCCTTCACCAGCAGGTGCGGCTGCGACGGAATGGTATTGGCCTGCGCCCACGCAGACGGGGCCATCGTGGCCAGCAGCGACGACCACAGCAATGCGCTCAGCAGCTTCATGCGGTACTCCTTGTCTTCAACGGGAACAGCGGAAGATGCCGCGGCGCAGGCCACGGCACGGGGAGCGTCACAGGCCCTTGGCGGCCTGGGCGACGGCGCGGAACAGCGCACGGCCCTTGTTCATCGTCTCGTCCCATTCCTTGTCCGGGTCCGAGTCGTAGACGATGCCGGCGCCGGCCTGCACGTACAGGCGGCCATCCTTGATGACCGCAGTGCGGATCGCGATCGCGGTATCGGCATCGCCGTGCCAGCCGATGTAGCCGATGCTGCCGGCGTAGACGTTGCGCTTGATCGGCTCCAGTTCGCGGATCACTTCCAGCGCGCGGATCTTTGGCGCACCGCTGACCGTGCCGGCCGGGAAGGTGGCGCGCAGCACGTCGGCATAGCTAAGGCCCGGCTGCAGTTGGCCGGTCACTTCGCTGACGATGTGCATGACATGGCTGTAGCGTTCGATCACGAACTGCTCGCCCACTTCCACGGTACCGGCCCTGGAGACGCGCCCGGCATCGTTGCGGCCGAGGTCGATCAGCATCAGGTGCTCGGCGCGTTCCTTGGGGTCGGCCAGCAGCTCGGCTTCCAGTGCCAGGTCCAGCTCGGGCGTGGCACCACGCGGGCGGGTGCCGGCGATCGGGCGCACGGTGACTTCGCCATCCTGAAGGCGTACCAGGATCTCCGGCGAGGAACCGACCACCTGCAGGTCGCCGACATCGAGGAAATACATGTACGGCGAGGGATTCAACGCGCGCAGCGCGCGGTACACATCCACCGGGCGCGCCTTGAACGGCACGCTCAGGCGCTGGCTGAGCACTACCTGGAAGATGTCACCGGCGCGGATGTATTCCTTGCTGCGCTGGACCGCATCGACGAAGCCTTCGCGGGTGAAGCCGGAGACGAAATCCGATTCGTCCAGCACGTCGCTGTTGAGCGGTGCCGGATAGCCGGCGCCCGGTGCACGCAGCTTCGCAGTCAGTGCGTCCAGGCGCGCCTGCGCCTGTTCGAAGGCACCGTCGACACGCGGGTCGGCGTGCACGATCAGGTACAGCCGGCCCTTGAGATTGTCGAATACCGCCAGCTCGTTGGAGTCCAGCAGCAGGATGTCCGGCGTGCCCAGCTCATCACGGCCGGCCGGCGGGGCCAGGCGCGGCTCGATGTAGCCGATGCACTCGAAGCCAAACCAGCCGACCAGGCCGCCGGTGAAGCCCGGCAGGCCTTCCAGCTTGGGCACCGAGTGGGCGCTGCGCAGCGCCTCGACTTCGGCGAAGGGATCGGCTACCTCGCGGGTGTCCACCACCTGGCCGTCTTCGCGCACGGTCAGCGTGTGGCCGTGGAAGGCATACACGCGGCGCGCCGGCAGGCCGATGATCGAGTAACGACCAAAGCGCTCGCCGCCTTCGACGGATTCAAACAGGTAGGTATTGGGGCCGTCGGCGAGCTTCAGATAGACCGAGAGTGGCGTGTCCAGGTCGGACAGCACTTCGCGGACGACGGGAATGTGGGTGTGGCCTTCAGCGGCCTGCTGCTGAAACTGAGCGTGCGAGTTCAAGACGACTTTCCTTCCGGGACACAGCGTTATGGGGGCGGACGACGGCAACGGGCCACCATCGCCACCAACGGCGTGCGGAAGAAAGAGTATGCGGGGTCGTCAGGCTGGACACCCCTTGACTGTATCGCAGCTTGCGCGGCAGGGGAACCCTGGGAAACTGAACCACTGGACGCCCGCAGCGGCCGCGGGGACCGATGACTCTACCCCTGCCCGTCCAGCAACGGGCAACCGACCGGCAGGTGCATCCGCACCCTGCCCGGCACGCACTCGACGCGGAAGTGACGGGCCTGCACGGGTTCGCCGTCCAGGTTGAGCGTCAACGGACGCTCGGATTCCACCTGCAGCCACGGCAACCGCGCCCGTGTGGCCAGCTGTTCCAGTGCGGCCTGGGTACCGGACTTCAGCATCTGGCCGAGGGTGGCGGTGACCTCCCCTTCCAGTTCCGGAAGCACGGTCACATCCAGCAGTCCATCATCGATCAGTGCCTGCGGGCACAGCTGCTGGCCGCCACCGGCCTGGCGCCCGTTGCCGATGCCCAGCGCGATGAAGTCACCTTCCCAGGCGAAGTCCGGGCCGGACAGCCGCGCGGCGATCGGCTCGATGCGGCCCAGCTTGGCGATGCCGGTGATCACGTAGGCCAGCCCACCGAGCATCTTCTTCAAGCCGGCATCGGTCTCCACCGTCACCTGCGTGCCGAAGCCACCACTGGCGAGGTTGGCGCACCACCAGGGCGTGCCATCGGCATCCACGCGCAACAGGTCGATGGGCCGTGCCGGCACCTGGCCGATCAGCGCGAGGGCATCGCCGGGCTCGGTGGGAATGCCTGCCGACGTGGCGAAGTCGTTGGCGGTCCCCATCGGAATCAACGCCAGCGAAGGCAGCGCTTCTGCCGGTTCCTCACGATGGGCCAGCGTCTCGGCCACCGCACTGAGCGTGCCATCGCCACCGGCGGCCACGATCACGTCCACGCCATGATGGATGGCCTCGGCAACGTAGCGTTCAGCGTCACCGTCTTCCCAGGTCACCCGCACCTCCAGCTGCACGCCCTGCCCGCGCCAATGGCCCACGGCGTCGCGCAACTCTTCGTTGCCTGCGGATTTGCCATTGAGGATCAGGCGCCAGCGCGGGGTGGTCATGCGGTACTTCCAGGTCGGGGCGGCACAGGCTAGCAATGCACTGTTTGCCCGCAGTGAATGTCACGCAGGTGTCATTCAGCTGCTGGAGAATGGAAGGCCATAGCAGGGACGACGGATGGAGGCAGGATCAGCCTCCCACGCATGCAGCGAGGCCACGCCAGTGATTGGCGTGGCTTTTTTTTTTGGGGGGGGGGACGCAGGGAGTGCGAACCAGGGTTCGCACCCACCGGGTTGCGGTTCGCACCCACCACACGCCTCACCCGTTGGCGAAATCGTGCAGCGCCTGCCCCTGCAGCCGGTACACGGTCCACTCGTCCTGCGGTTTGGCACCGGCGGCGGTGTAGAACTCGATGGCCGGAGTGTTCCAGTCCAGCACCGACCATTCGAAACGGCCGCAGCCTTCGGCCACGGCCTGGCGTGCGATGTACTTCAGCAACGCTTTGCCGGCACCGGCACCGCGCTTTTCCTGGCTGACGTACAGGTCTTCCAGGTAGATGCCCTTGCGGCCCAGCCAGGTGGAGTAGTTGTAGAAGTACACCGCATAGCCGATGGCCTCGCCGTCGGCCTCGCAGATCAGCGCGCGGGCGGTGGCGTCGGCGCCGAACAGGCTCTCGGCGATGCCGATCTCATCGGTCTGCACCGAATGCTCGGCCTTCTCGTAGATCGCCAGCTCGCGGATGAAATGCAGGATCAGGCCAGCATCGGCCACGGTGGCCGGGCGAATGTTCAACACGGCCACCGTACTCATGGCTCAGCCCCGTGCCGCAGCGACGTTGGCGCGCATCTGCGCGATCACGTCCTGGTAGCTGGTCCTGGCGTTGAAAATGGCCGAACCGGCAACGAAGGTGTCGGCGCCGGCGGCGGCGATCTCACCGATGTTGTCGGCCTTCACGCCACCGTCGATCTCCAGGCGGATGTCCTTGCCGCTGGCATCGATCATCTTGCGCACCACCTTCAGCTTGTCCAGCGCCGAGGGGATGAAGGCCTGGCCGCCGAAGCCCGGGTTGACCGACATCAGCAGCACCAGGTCCAGGTCATCCAGCACCCAGTCGAGGATGTCCACCGGGGTGGCCGGATTGAGCACGATGCCCGGCTTGCAGCCCAGCGAGCGGATCAGCTGGATGGTGCGGTGCACGTGCCGGCTCGCCTCCGGGTGGAAGCTGATGTAGGTGGCACCGGCCTCGGCGAAGTCCGGGATGATGCGGTCCACCGGCTCGACCATCAGGTGCACGTCGATCGGCGCGGTGACGCCGTGCTTGCGCAGGGCCTGGCAGACCATCGGGCCGATGGTCAGGTTCGGCACGTAGTGGTTGTCCATCACGTCGAAGTGGACCCAGTCCGCACCGGCAGCGAGGACGTTGTCGACTTCCTCGCCGAGGCGGGCGAAGTTGGCGGACAGGATGGAGGGGGCGATGAGGCAGTGGGACATGGCCGGGCCTTGCAACGAGGGGAAAGTGGGTCAGCGCTTGCGCAGGGTCTTGATGCGGTCGTAGGCGGCATTGATCCGCCGCGACTTCTGCTCGGCCTGCTGCTGCAGCTCGGGGGCGGCGCCGCCAAGCCTGTCGGGGTGGTACTGCGAGATCAGCTTGCGGTAGGCGCGCTCGATCTCGGCATCGGTGGCCTCGGAGGTCAGCCCCAGCTCCCGGTACGGGTTCTCCTTGTTCAGGCGGAACCAGTCCGAATCGAAGGCGTGGCCAATCAGCAGGCCGACCACCGCGCCGAACAGCGGATTGGGCCGGAACAGCAGGGCGCCGGCGATGAATCCGAGCAGTTTTCCGTACCAGCGCATGGCGCTCCGGGGTCGACCGACGAAATGGACGCTCATTTTACGTCACAGCGGGCCCGGACGGCTTTACACTAGGCCGCCCGCTGGTCAGCGGGCCCGCCGGGTCCGTTGGGCAGCAGCCGTATCGACAACGCCCCAGGAGTGCCCGTGCCAACCACGCTGTTGCAATCCGATCTCCCCGGCCTGCCCTTGCGCCATCGCGGCAAGGTGCGTGATGTGTTCGATATCCCGCGCGAGCGGCTGCCAGCCGGAACCCCGCCGGGCGACTACCTGCTGATGGTGGCCACCGATCGCCTGTCGGCGTTCGACGTGGTCCTGCCCGACCCGATCCCGGGCAAGGGCGAGATGCTCTGCCAGGTCTCCAACTTCTGGTTTGCCAAGACCGCGCACCTGATGCCCAACCACCTGACCGGCATCGACGTGGCCAGCGTGCTGCCCGAAGGCGTGGACCCGGCGCTGTACGCCAAGCGCGCGGTGGTCACCCGCAAGCTGAAGCCGGTGCCGGTGGAAGCGATCGCCCGCGGCTACCTGATCGGCAGCGGCTGGAAGGATTACCAGCGCACCGGCAAGGTCAGCGGCATCGACCTGCCCGACGGCCTGCGCCAGGCCGAACAGCTGCCCGAGCCGATCTTCACACCCTCGACCAAGGCCGCGGTCGGCGACCATGACGAGAACATCGATTTCGACGCGATGGTGAAGCAGGTCGGTGCGGAACTGGCCGAGCGGGTGCGCGACGCCACCCTGCGCATCTACAAGTTCGCCGCCGATTACGCCCGCGAGCGCGGCATCATACTGGCCGACACCAAGTTCGAGTTCGGTACCGACGCCGATGGCCGGCTGTACATCATGGACGAGATGCTGACGCCGGATTCCTCGCGTTACTGGCCGGCCGACGAGTACGAAGTGGGCACCAGCCCGCCGAGCTATGACAAGCAGTTCGTGCGCGATTACCTGGAGACGCTGGACTGGGGCAAGACCGCCCCGGGTCCGAACATCCCGGCCGACATCATCGAGCGCACCCGCGCCAAGTACGCCGAGGCGCTGCAGCGCCTAGCCGGGATCAGCGTCGACTGATCCGCCTGCGCCCCTGGCCGGAAAGGCGGGGGGCGCGTTCGGTAGTGCCGGCCGCTGGCCGGCGCTTCGGTGAACCTGCAACCAGGCATGGCCTGGTCCTGGTAGTGCCGGCCGCTGGCCGGCGACGTCGCGAACTCGGCTATGCTCTGGTTTGCCGGCCAGCGGGCGGCACTACCGTTGTCCGAGGAAGCGACGCAGCATGCAGACATCCACCGAGCTTGCGCGGCCGATCGACCGCTATTTCGCCAGCTACTCCGACGACCACCGCAACGTGATCAACCAGCGCATCCACGTGGTGGCGGTGCCGGCGATCCTGTGGTCGGTGGTGGCCCTGCTGTGGTGCCTGCCGCCGCTGATCACCTGGTTCCAGTACGGCATCTGGTCGGCGTTCGCGATGTTCAGCGCCTGGTGCTTCTACAACAAGCTGTCGCGCCCCTTGGGCATCGGCATGCTCGTCCAGTTCTTCGTATTCGGCTGCCTGTGCCGCCTGCTGGAGGCCGAGATCGGCCTGCAGGGGCTGCGCTGGCTGGCGGTAGGGGTGTTCGTGGTGGCCTGGATCGCGCAGTTCATCGGCCACACGTTCGAGGGCCGCAAGCCCAGCTTCCTGACCGATCTGACCTACCTGCTGATCGGCCCGGCCTGGGTGATGGCCAAGTTCTATCGCAAGCTCGACTGGCGCTACTGATCGCCGGCGGCCGACAGCGGCTGTCGTTTCCTGAACGGGCGAATTCCATCACCCACACTCCACGGCGGCCCTGCCAGCCTGCGCCGGTGACTCGCTCCCCGCTTCCCGTCCGTTGACGGCAGCCCCTGTGCGACAGGGCCTGCGGTCTCCCTGCGTGGGCGTAGGGTGTCCCCCGAGGGCAACCGGGAGGGACCGCAGGAATGTGATGTTGCGCCGCGGAAAAAATGAATCAGCGAACGTTACATGCAATTGATCGCTGTTTGATGGGTTTCGGCGACATTTCGCAGCCTGTTATTCTCCCTGACCTGCTCGTGAATCATGGATTCCCTGCATGCTCTCCAGCCTGCCCCTGCTGCTGGCCCTGCCGTTCCTGATGGCAGCGGCTGTTGCGGCCTTCCCCCGTAGTTCGCGCTCGGCTGCTGCCTGGCTGGCGGCACTGGCGCCGTTGGGCGGGCTGGCCATCCTCGGCTGGCTGACCCCGGCGGTGCTCGATGGCCAGGTGGTCCGCACCCTGGTCCCCTGGCTTCCACAGATCGGCCTGGACTTCACCCTGCGCCTGGACGGGCTGGCCTGGATGTTCGCCGGGCTGGTGCTGGGCATCGGCGCCCTGGTGGTGCTGTATGCGCGCTACTACCTGAGCCAGCAGGACAACGCGCACCGCTTCTACTGCTACCTGCTGCTGTTCATGGGCGCGATGCTGGGGATGGTGCTGTCGGGCAACCTGCTGTTGCTGATGATCTTCTGGGAAATGACCAGCATCAGCTCGTTCCTGCTGATCGGCTTCTGGTCGCACCGCCAGGACGCACGCGAAGGCGCGCGCATGGCGCTGGTGATCACCGGCGGCGGCGGCCTGGCCCTGCTCGGTGGCGTGCTGTTGATCGGCCGTATCGTCGGCAGTTTCGACCTGGATGTGGTGCTGGCCGCCGGCGAGCAGATCCGCGCCAGCACGCTGTATCCGTACGCCCTGTTCCTGGTGCTGGCCGGCATCTTCACCAAGAGCGCGCAGTTCCCGTTCCACTTCTGGCTGCCGCACGCGATGGCAGCGCCGACCCCGGTCTCGGCCTACCTGCACTCGGCCACCATGGTGAAGGCCGGCGTGTTCCTGCTGGCGCGGCTGCATCCGGCGCTGGCCGGCAGCGACCTGTTCTTCTATACGGTCAGCGGCATCGGCGCGCTGACCCTGCTGATCGGTGCCTGGAACGCGATCTTCCAGCACGACCTGAAAGGCCTGCTGGCGTACTCGACCATTTCCCACCTGGGCCTGATCACCCTGCTGTTCGGCCTGTCCACGCCGATGGCGGTGGTCGCCGGCGTGTTCCACATCCTCAACCACGCCACCTTCAAGGCCTCGCTGTTCATGGCCGCCGGCATCATCGACCACGAAACCGGCACCCGCGACATGCGCAAACTGGGGGGGCTGCGCAGGCTGATGCCGTTCACCAGCGCGCTGGCGATCATCGCCTCGCTGGCGATGGCCGGGATCCCGCTGCTCAACGGCTTCCTGTCCAAGGAAATGCTGTTCGCCGAAGCGATTACGGCCGGCGGCCCGGGCATCATGCGCACGGCGGTGTCGATCGCTGCGTTGCTGGCAGGCGTGTTCGGCGTGGCGTACAGCCTGCGCTTCGTGCACGACACCTTCTTCGGCACTGGCCCGCACGACCTGGACCGCGTGCCCCACGAGCCGCCGCGCTGGATGAAGGTGCCGGTGGAGCTGCTGGTGGTGATCTGTGTGGCGGTGGGCGTGGCACCCGCACTGACCGTCGCGCCGGTGCTGCACGCCGCTGCGGCCTCGATCCTCGGCACCGCCATGCCCGAATATAGCCTGGCGGTGTGGCATGGCTTCAACCTGCCGCTGGCGATGAGCGCGATCGGCGTGGTCGGTGGCGTGGCGCTGTACTTCGGCCTGCGCAGGCTGATCAACCTGCATGCCGTGACCAATGTCAGCACGGGCCGCAATGTGTTCCACGCCCAGCTGGACGCCGTGTCCGCGCTGGCCATGCGCCTGACCAGCGGCATCGCCAATGGCAGCCTGCAGCGCATGCTGCTGGGCCTGGTGCTGGTGGCGATCGTGGTTGCCGCTGCGCCGTTCGTGGCCAACCCAGCCTCGCCGAACTGGACCGCGCCGCAGCCGATTCCGCTGCTGGGCTGGGCCCTGTGGCTGGTGATGATGGCCTGCGCGGTCGCCACCCTGCGCATCTACAAGCAGCGCCTGCTGGCGGTGCTGCTGGTCGGCGGCGTCGGCCTGATGGTGGCGCTGACCTTCGTGTTCCTGTCCGCGCCCGACCTGGCCCTCACCCAGCTGCTGGTGGAGATGGTGACGCTGGTGCTGATGCTGCTGGGCATGAATTACCTGCCCGCGCAGTCCGGGCCTGAGCGGCCGCGCTGGCGCAAGCGCCGCGACGCGGTGATCGCGATCATCGCCGGTGCCGGGCTTGGCGCGCTGGCCTATTCGGCGATGACCCTGCCGCCGAACACCATGGCCGGCGAGCTGCTCGCCCGCGCGTTGCCCGAGGCCTACGGCCAGAACGTGGTCAACGTGATCCTGGTCGACTTCCGCGGCTTCGATACCTTCGGCGAGATCACCGTGTTCGGCATCGCCGCGCTGGTGGTGCATGCGCTGCTGCGGCGTACGCGGATGGCACCGGAGCAGATCATGCCCGGCCCGCCGATCAAGCTGCCGGTGCCGGCCGACCTGGCGCAGATCATGTTCCCGCTGACCCTGACCGTGTCGATCTTCCTGTTCCTGCGCGGGCACAACGCACCGGGTGGCGGCTTCATCGCCGGCCTGGTATTGGCAGTGCCGCTGCTGATCCAGTACGTGATCCAGGGCACTGCATCGGTGGAGTCGCGCTTCGGCTTCGACTACATCCGCTGCATCGGCATGGGCCTGCTGATCGCCCTGCTCAGCGGCAGCGCCTCGATGCTGTTCGGCGTGCCGTTCCTGACCAGCGGCCATCTCGACCTGCACCTGCCGCTGATCGGCGACGTACCGCTGGCCAGCGCGATCGGCTTTGACATCGGCGTCTATCTGGTGGTGTTCGGCGGTGCCATGCTG
This sequence comes from Stenotrophomonas sepilia, assembly GCF_003244875.1. GTDB lineage: Bacteria > Pseudomonadota > Gammaproteobacteria > Xanthomonadales > Xanthomonadaceae > Stenotrophomonas > Stenotrophomonas sepilia. The sequence continues at coordinate 26,815 of NZ_LXXZ01000093.1, read as the reverse complement.
ATGCTGTCGATGATGGGCACGATCAAGCCGTCGCGAACCCGCACCGCCCGCAAGGGTGAGATCGACCTGCAACGCCGCTCGGCACGCACCGGGGAGATGCACTGATGGAACTGGCCCTGGCTACCGCGATCGGCGTGCTGACCGCCATCGGCATCTACCTGCTGCTGCGTGCGCGCAGCTTCGATGTGATCCTCGGCATGACCTTCCTGTCCTACGCCACCAACCTGCTGATCTTCGCCGGCGGCCGCGTGGTACTGGGCAAGGCGCCGGTGCTGCAGGAAGGCGTGGACAGCCACCTGGGCAACTACACCGACCCGCTGCCACAGGCGCTGGTGCTGACCGCTATCGTGATCGCCTTTGCGATGACCGCGGTGAGCATTGTGCTGGCCATGCGCAGCCGCAGCGACAACCACAGCGACCACGTGGATGCCCACGAGCCGGATGACGACCTGCAGGATGAGCGCGTGCCGCCGCGCCGGGGCGAGGACCGCGCATGAACCACCTGGTGATCCTGCCGATCCTGATTCCGCTGCTGGGTGCGGCGCTGTCGCTGTTCGTCGAACACCGCCGCTATGGCCCCAGGGTGCAGCGGGCGGTGGCCTGGACCGCGCTGTCGGCGCTGGCGCTGGCGGTCGGGCTGCTGTTTGCCACCACGGCCAGTGGTGAAATCAACGTCTACCTGCTTGGCGACTGGCCGTCGCGGCTGGGCATCGCACTGGTGGCCGACCGGCTGTCGGCGTGGATGCTGCTGACCACCCTGCTGCTGGCCATTCCCTGCCTGCTGCACGCCTGCTCGGGCTGGGACCGCCGCGCGCCGCACTTCCATGCGCTGTTCCAGTTCCAGCTGGTCGGCCTCAACGGCGCGTTCCTGACCGGCGACATCTTCAACCTGTTTGTGTTCTTCGAGGTGATGCTGATCGCCTCCTACGGCCTGCTGCTCAGTGGCGGCCGCGGCCTGCGCATGCGCATCGGCCTGCACTACGTGGTGTTCAACGTCACCGCCTCGACCCTGTTCCTGGTCGCGCTGGGCCTGCTGTATGCCTCGCTGGGCTCATTGAACATGGCCGAGCTGTCGCAGCGCATCGCCGAGGTACCGCCGGCACAGCTGACCCTGGTGAAGGCGACCATGGGCCTGTTGCTGCTGGTGTTCTGCGCCAAGGCCGCGCTGATGCCGCTGTACCTGTGGCTGCCGGAAGCCTATTCGCGCGCACCGGCGGCCGTGGCTGCGCTGTTCGCGATCATGACCAAGGTCGGCCTGTACTCGGTGCTGCGCATCCAGATGCTGTGGTTCGGCGACGATGCCGGCGCGATGGCCGGCTATGGCCGCGACTGGATGTTGTGGGCGGGCGTCGCGACGCTGGTGCTGGGCGGCCTCGGCGCACTGGCCGCCACCCGCCTGCGCGTGCTGATCTCCTACCTGGTGATCGTGTCGGCGGCCACGCTGTTCATCGCCTTCTCGGTGGGCACGCCCCAGGTGCTCTCGGCTGGCCTGTACTACCTGCCGCACAGCAGCTTCGTCGCTGCCGCGCTGTTCCTGGTTGCCGATCTGATCCGCCGCCGTCGCGGTAGCGCCAGCGACCGCAAGGAAGTGGTCGCGCCGATGCCGGGCAAGGAGACGCCCGCCGTGTTGTTCCTGATCGGCGCGGTGTCGGTGGCCGGCCTGCCGCCGCTGTCCGGCTTCCTGGCCAAGGCTGCGCTGCTGGCCGGCATGCCGGTGCAGTACACCGCCCCGGTCTGGACCGCTGTGCTGGTCAGCAGCCTGCTGGTGATCATGGGCCTGACCCGGGGGGGCATCCGCCTGTTCTGGCGCGTGCCGCCGGTCGATCCGGAAGCGCCGGTACCGCGCAAGGCGCGGCTGCGCCGGGTCGAGCTGTACGCGGCCTGCATCCTGCTGGCCTACGGCATCGGCATGACCCTGGCCGCAGCACCGCTGATGCGCTACACCGACGCCACCGCCGCGCAGCTGCTGCACCCCAGCGAGTACGTGCAGCAGCTGCGTGCGACTGCACCGGAGATCCGCCAGCCATGACCGCCCAGCGCTCCCTGTTCCGTCGCCTGATTCCGTCGCCGATGCTGAGCATCATGGTGGTGGCGTTCTGGCTGCTGATGTCCGACAGCTTCACCCTCGGCCAGATCGTGCTGGGCCTGCTGCTGGGCGTGGTGGTGCCGCTGTTCGCCGCACGCCTGGACCGCGAGTTCGCCCGCATCGGCACCCTGCGCCCGTTGCCGAAACTGCTGTGCGTGACCCTGTGGGACATCCTGATGTCCAACATCCGTGTCGCCCTGCAGGTACTGGGGCCGGAGAAGAACATCCACCCCGGTTTCATCTGGCTGCCGCTGGACATCGCCAACATCCATGGCATCGCTGCGCTGACCAGCATGATCACGCTGACCCCGGGCACGGTCTCGGCCGCGCTCAGCGACGACCGCAAGTACCTGCTGGTGCACGTGCTGCACCTGGAGGACCCGCAGGACCTGATCGATACGATCAAGCGCCGTTACGAGGCGCCGTTGATGGAGATCTTCCCATGACCGGTTTTGAAGTCATCCAGACCACCCTGGTGGTGTGCATGCACGTGGTCGGCCTGGCGATGCTGCTGGCCACCTGGCGGCTGTTGCGCGGGCCGACCGTGCCCGACCGCATCCTCGCGCTGGACACGCTGTCGGTGACCGCGATCGCTGAGCTGATGCTGTTCGGCATGTACCTCAACTCACCGATCTACTTCGAGGCGGCGCTGATCATCGCCATGCTCGGCTTCGGCAGCACCGTGGTGCTGAGCAAGTTCGTGCTGCGCCGGGACATCGTCGAATGATCACCGCGATCCAGATCGTCCTGTCGATCCTGCTGCTGTTCGGCTGCTTCTTCATCCTGGTCGGCGCACTGGGCCTGGTGAAGCTGTCCACCTTCTTCAAGCGCCTGCACGCACCGACCAAGGCCAGCACGCTGGGCGTGGGCTGCGTGCTGGTGTGCTCGGTGTGCTACCACATCTTCCTCGGCCAGGACCCGCAGCCACGCGAGCTGCTGATCACCGTGTTCCTGTTCATCACCGCACCGATCAGCGCGCACATGATGGCCAAGGCGGCGTTGTCGCTGCTGATGGAGACCCGCCCCAGCCTGCCGGGCAACGAGCCGGCCGCCGAGGAGCAGCTGCCGCCGCCGGAACCGGTGCGGGAAGAAGAAACCACGCAGAACCGGTAGTGCCGGCCGCTGGCCGGCAATGTGACGCCCGGTAGGTGCCGACCGCTGGTCGGCACGAACAGCAGCCGAGCATGGGCTCGGCTCTACAGCGCCGGTGCGCCGACCAGCAGCAGCTCCAGCACGAACCAGCCTACGAACGCGACCAGCAGGATCCCGCCTTCGCCACGACTGATCTTCAGGTCGCCGCGCAGCATCGGGTACAGCACCAGCGCAAACGCCAACAGCGCCGGCAGTTCCAGGCGCACGAACGAGGCCGGCAAGGCCAACGGCTGCAACACCGCCATCGCACCGATCACCAGCAGCAGGTTGACCACGCTGGAACCCAGTACGTGGCCGAGCACCATGTCACCATGCCCGCGACGCGAGGCGGCAATGGCGGTGGCCACCTCGGGCAGTGCGGTGCCGATCGCCACCGGCAACAGGCCGACCAGCAACGGCGTCCAGCCCAGTGCGGCACCGAAGTCGGCCGCAGCACCCACCACCAGGCGCGCGCCCCAGTACAGGGTCAGTGCGGCGATCAGCACGCGCAGCACGTTCAACGGCAGGCTGGTGCGGCTCAGCGCGGATTCGGCGATGGCTGCCTGCACCTCGGCGCTCTCGACGCGGCCGCGGCGCAGCAGCAGCACCTGCATGACGATGAAGCCCGCCACCAGCACGCCGCCTTCCCAGCGCACCAGGCGACCATCCAGGCCGAACAGGATCAGCAGCACGCCGGCCGCCAGCAGCGACCACCACAGCACCGCCTGCAGGCGCGCGCGCAGCAGCAGGGGGGCGGCGATGGCGGCCACCGCCAGGGTCAAGCCCAGATTGACGATGCTGCTGCCCACTGCATTGCCCAGCGCCAGCTCCGGTTGGCCGACCGCCAGCGCACGTGCGTTGACCGCCAGTTCCGGCAACGAGGTGGTCACGCCGAGCAGCAGCAACCCGGCAGTGAACGGGCTGGCCCCGAAGCGCTGGGCCAGGCCAGAGACGGCCTTGACGATGGAGTCCCCGCCCAGTGCCAGCAGCAGCAGGCCGAGCAGGAACCAGGCAATGGCAATGGCGATCATCGAGCACTTCCCAGCAGTGGTGGCGCGATTCTACGCTTGGCCCGAGCGCATGGCTGGGCGGTGGATCAAGGATCAGCCACAGCCTTCCGCATAGTCGACCTGCGGGGTCTGCCCGACCCGCCAGGCCCCCACCCGGCCATCGGCACCGAGCGCGAAGTCGATCACTGCCCCGCCCTCCTGCACCGGCCGCACGCGCAGGTGCTGGGCCTTCTCGTCGTACTTGTCGGGACCGACGTCAGCGCGCTCGGGATACAGCACCTGCAGCTCGCCCAGGGTCATGCCGACCTTGCCGCCGCCCGGTGCAGTGATGGCGGCGCTGCGCACGTCGTAGCGCACCAGCTTGCGGCCTTCGATCATCAACCGCGGGTCCTCGGCATCCTGCGGGCGCAGGAAGTAACAGCCGTCGTTGCCGTCGTCCGCGGGCAGCGGCTTGCCGGCGGCATCGGTGCCCAGCCCCTGCAGCGGCGTGCCGAAGCCGCTGCGGACCTCGGCGATGCTGGCGCCCAGCGTGACGCCGCCGAAGCCATCCAGGCGCGCCGGGCTGTCCTTGCGGAGGTCGTTCGCCGGGCGGGCCGCCAGATCAGGATCCGTCGATTGGGCCGGACCGGTCGCCGAGGCGGTTTCCGCCGGGGTGTCGCTGCCGCTGCCGGCGGCGCCCTGCTTGTCGGGGCCGCCACTGCAGGCGGCGAGCGAAAGGAGCAACAGACCAGCAATCGGGAGGTGCTTCATCGGTGCGGTTCCCTGGCACGAAGGTAGCTGCACGCTAGCGCAGCGCGCGTGCAGATGCTGCATTGTCATCGCGGTTTCATCGCCCTCGTTCAGGCTCGGCGTGCACCGACCTGGCTGTCCCTTCCATGCAACCGCGCAAGACCGAACTCGCCCGAACCGCGCTGCAGGCCCATCGCGCGCCGCTGGACATGCGCCAGCGCCGGTTGCTGATCCTGTGCGACGGCCAACGCAGCATCACCGACCTGACCGGCCTGCTCGGCCAGGACGCGCCCGCGATGGTCATCCAGCTGGTGCAGGCCGGCTACCTGAGCACCGGTACCGGTGCCGCAGCCCCGCCACCGCCGCCGGCAGCCACGGTAGCGCCGCAGCCCGCAACACCTGCCGCAGCCGCGTCCACAGCGGTCGAACGCCGCCGCTCGCTGGTGGCTGCGCGCATCTACGTGCTGGGCATCCTGGAAATGCAGCGCCACCCGCAGGCGGCGGCGCTGTTCCGCGACCTGCAGCAGGCACGCGCCGAAAGTGAAGTGCTGCAGGTGCTGCACTCGGCGATGCAGATGCTGCCCGGGCTGACTTCGGAAGGCTATTGCCAGCGTGTACGCCAACGCCTGCTGGAAGCGCTGCCGTTGGAGCACTGCGACGCGTTCGCCGAGATGGCCTGAAGAAAAAGGGGACGGAGGGGATTAAGTCGTTTCAAGCACACGTGTGCTGATTGCGGCTTAATCCCCTCCGTCCCCTTTTTCGGGTCAGCGGAAGTTGTTGCGCAGGCCGTTCCAGCACTGCTGGTAGTCGCCCTGGCGGTGGCCAGCGGCCAGGGCCTGTGCGGTCGGGCGGATCACCGCGCGGGTCTCGAACATGAAGGCCATCGTGTCCTTGATCACGTCCGCCTTGGACAGATCGGCATTGGACGCCTTGTCGAAGGTCGGTGCGTCCGGGCCGTGGCCGCTCATGCAGTTGTGCAGCGATGCGCCGCCCGGCACGAAGCCTTCGGCCTTGGCATCGTAGGCGCCATGCACCAGGCCCATGAACTCGCTGGCGATGTTGCGGTGGAACCACGGCGGGCGGAAGGTGTTCTGCGCCACCAGCCAGCGCGGCGGGAAGATCGCGAAGTCCATGTTGCTGGTCCCCGGCGTGTCGCTGGGCGAATGCAGCACCAGGAAGATCGACGGGTCTGGATGGTCGTAGCTGATCGAACCGAGGGTGTTGAAGCGGCGCAGGTCGTAGCGGTACGGCGCGTAATTGCCGTGCCAGGCCACCACGTCCAGCGGCGAATGGTCGATCGGCGCACGCCACAGGCGGCCCTCGAACTTGGCGATCAGCTCGAAGTCACCGTCGATGTCCTCGAACGCCGCGTGCGGGGTTTCGAAGTCGCGCGGATTGGCCAGGCCGTTGGAACCGATCGGGCCAAGGTCGGGCAGCTTCAGCAGCGCACCGTAGTTCTCGCAGATGTAGCCGCGGCTCGGGCCATCGGGCAGTTCAACGCGGAACCGCACGCCGCGCGGGATCACCGCGATCTGCTGCGGCTCGATCTCGATCACGCCCAGCTCGGTCAGCAGGCGCAGCGCGCCCAGCTGCGGCACGATCAGCAGCTCACCGTCGGCATCGTAGAAGTAGCGGCCGACCATGTCGCGGTTGGCAGCGTAGAGGTGGATGCCCACGCCAGCATGCGCATCGGGCGAACCGTTGCCCCCCATCGTGTACAGGCCTTCGACGAAGTCGGTCGGCAGCTCCGGCAGCGGCAGCGGACTCCAGCGCAGCTGGTTCGGCGAGGCCGGTTGTGCGCCGAAATCACATTGCAGCTGCGACTGCGCGAACGGGGTGAACTCGCCATGGGTCACCGCCGGACGGATCCGGTACAGCCAGCTGCGGCGGTTGCTGCCGCGCGGCGCGGTGAAGGCGGTGCCGGTCAACTGTTCGGCGTACAGGCCGTGGGCCACCTTCTGCGGCGAGTTCTGCCCGACCGGCAGCGCGCCGGCGACGGCCTCGGTGGCGAATTCGTTGCCGAAGCCGGACTGGTAGCCGCGGGCGGTGAGGGCGGGGGACATGGGGGCTCCTGAAAAACGGCAAGACCGGAACGGAAAGCAGCCGAGCATGGCTCGGCTCTACAGGCAAGCAGGCGCCGGGCGTGACCCTGCGCTGCCCAGGACCTTACAGCACGCCGCGGCGGATCTGGTCGCGCTCGATGCTCTCGAACAGCGCGGTGAAGTTGCCTTCGCCGAAGCCCTCGTTGCCCTTGCGCTGGATGATCTCGAAGAAGATCGGGCCGATGCAGTTCTGGGTGAAGATCTGCAGCAGCTTGCGCTGGTGGGTTTCCGGATCGGCATCGATCAGGATCTTGTTCCTGGCCAGGCGCGGCACGTCTTCACCGTGGTTTGGCACGCGCTGGTCGATCACGTCGAAGTAGGTCTCCGGCGTGTCGAGGAAGTCCACGCCCTGCGCGCGCATCGCTTCGACCGTGTCGTAGATGTTCTCGGTGAAGCAGGCGATGTGCTGGATGCCCTCGCCCTTGTACGCGTCCAGGTACTCGTTGATCTGGCTCTTCGGGTCGGACGATTCGTTCAGCGGGATGCGCACGATGCCATCCGGCGCGGTCATCGCCTTGGACACCAGGCCGGTCTTCAGGCCCTTGATGTCGAAGTAGCGGATCTCGCGGAAGTTGAACAGGCGCTCGTAGTAGTCCGACCACTGCTGCATGTTGCCGAAGTACAGGTTGTGGGTCAGGTGGTCGATGAAAGTCAGGCCGAAGCCCACCGGGTGCAGGTCGGCACCGGCGATCGGCTCGTAGTCGCCGTCGTAGATGCTGCCGGCCGCGCCGTAGCGATCGACCAGGTACAGCATGCAATCGCCGATCCCCTTGATGACCGGCGCGCTGACCGCCTTGCTGTCCGGCTTGAAGGCGATGGCTTCGGCGCCGTTGCCCAGCGCGGCCTGGTAGACCTCCTGGCCCGGCTTCTTGAAGCGGATGGCGAAGCCGCAGGCGCACGGACCGTGCTTTTCGGCGAAGTCGGCGGCGAACGAAGCGGGGTCTTCATTGACCAGGAAGTTGACGTCGCCCTGGCGATAGACGGTAATCGGACGCTGCTTGTGCTTGAGCACCGCGCTGAAGCCCATCTTCCGGAAGTACTCGTGCAGCTCCTGGCCACGGCCGGCCGGGGCGGCGAATTCGACGAACTCGAAGCCGTCGATGCCCATCGGGTTCTCGAAGGTGGTGACCTGCATGCCGGGGTTGGGATGCGAGGCGGTCGGGACTGCGGTATTCATGGCGTGGCTCCGAATCGGTACCGCATCGGTACAAACCAGGTGCGGGCAGGTAGGGACCCGGCGAGAATGCAGGGTCTGGACCCACCCCTTATAGTTACACTTGAAACCACCAGCAAGGTGCACCGCAACATGAGCCCCGCCGATCCTGCCTCGACCCGCCTGCGTGCCTCGCACGTCCTGCTCGACCTGGAACAGTTCCTGCCGTACCGGCTGAGCGTGCTGTCCAACCGGGTCAGCGGCAACATCGCCAAGCTATACGGCGATCGTTACGGTCTGGCGATCCCCGAGTGGCGGGTGATCACCATCCTGGCGCTGTACCCGGGCTCCTCGGCCAGCGAGGTCTCCGACCGCACGGCGATGGACAAGGTGGCGGTCAGCCGCGCCGTGGCCCGCCTGCTGGAGCGCGGCTTCATCAAGCGCGAGACGCATGGCGACGACCGCCGCCGCTCGGTATTGGCGCTGTCGGCCGCCGGTTTCGAAGTGTACGAGACCATCGCGCCGATGGTGATCGAGATCACCCGCAAGCTGATGTCGGTCCTGAGCGACGAGGAAGAGCAACTGCTGGAAAAGCTGATCCTGCGCCTGGCCGGCGAAGGTCTGGAGCGGATGGGCGAAGGGGTCTGAACGAAAAAGGGGACGGAGGGGATTAAGTCGTAATGAGCACAGGTGTGCCTGAAACGACTTAATCCCCTCCGTCCCCTTTTTTCAGCTCAGGTGCTTGCGCCTTGCGTGGATCCACGGCACGGCCAGTGCTGCGATGGCGCCGCCGGCGAAGCCCAGCGAGGCGGCAACCGTGGCGGCTTCGACGGCCCCGGGCAGCGCCAGCGCCGCAGCCACCAGCAGCAGCGACGGCAGGCCGACGAAGGTGCCCAGGAAGAAATGCCAGCGCGGTGACCAGGTATTGAGCTGCAGCAGGCTGACCGGTTGCCAGGCGTCGGACGCGGCATCCTCGGCGATCTTCGCCACCACCTTGCCCAGATCCACTTCCGGCAGCGCGCGCCCCAGGCGGGCGGTCGCCAGCAGTTCGGCCACGGCCTCCACCGGTGGGAAGCTGGACGGCCACGCCACCGGGGCCGGCACGCCGTAAGCGGTCAGCAGCGGCACGCTCAGCCACGGCGCCACCAGCGGGCGCATGCGGCGGCGGCCATGCACGCACCAGATCTGCGGCTGTCCCTGCGCGGTGACGTTGTACAGCGCCAGTTCGTTGGCGGGCGGATAACCCAGCATGGTCACCCGCGCCGCCAGGCTGTCCTGGCCCATCGCACGCAGGAAGCCCGGGCGGCTGCGCCCTTCCTGCATCCACGCCAGGCCCAGCGCACCCACCAGGTACGCCTCCGCCACGTCCTTGCTGCCCGCCGTGGCGCGCTCGTCACTGGCCAGGTACCACGCCAACGACTTCGGCTCGGTGACATCCTCCAGGCCCCATCGGCTGTCATCCCCCAGCACGTGCCGCACCGGCAGACGGGCAGGCGCGGTTTCGCCACGCTCCCCGGTCTGCAGGAACGGCAGCACGCCCTGGATGAAGGTGGACAGCTCGATCGCGCGCGCGCCATGGCCCTGCCATTCCGGCGGCAGCAGTCCGGCCAGCTGGCCTTCGGCGGCCAGCGCATCAAGGCGCGCCTTCTGCTCGACCAGTTTCTGCACCGCACCCTTCAGCACCACGTTATCGGGCAGCGCGATCTGCGGCAGGCGATGGCGCGGCGGGGCCAGTTCGACGGTTTCCTCGCCGGTGCCGGCGTCGTCCAACAGGGTTTCCTGCGCCGGCAAAGTCACGCCCTCGCCTGCCCCACCCTCGGCCAGGTGGCTGGCAGGTTCGGGCAATCGTTCGGCGTGGTCGCTGTGCATGGGCGTTCCGGTAGGTAGCATCGACGGAATGTCGACTGAGGTCCTTGCCGGTAACGGCGAGCGCGTTGCGAAGTTGAGATGCCGATTCAGGGAGTGTGACGGCGCGCGCAGTAGAGCCACGCCATGCGTGGATGCGACCCGGCATCAGTGCCGGCCAGCGGCCGGCCCCTCCCCACCCTGCCGGCCAGCGGCCGGCACTACCGGTCAGGTGCCCACTGCTTGAGGAACGCGCTCACCCGCGCAGGCTGGAAGGCTTCGCCCTTGCGCAGCTCAGCAGTGGCCTGCGAGACCAGCAGGCTGCCATCGGCGTCCAGTACCAGCAGGTGCGGGTAGTCGCGCTCCATCACCGGGAACTGGGCGAAGAAGGCCGTGTTGGGCTGTTCGTCGCTGGCGTTGACCTTCACCCACACGTAATGGGCGTCGCGGAAGCGGCGCAGGTCTCCGTTGCCCTCGACCATTTCGTCCAGCGCCCGGCAGCGATCGCAGGCGGCGTTGCCGATCTCGAGCAGGATGCGCTTCTTGCCGCGCTGGGCTTCCACCTTGGCGGTGGCCAGGTCATCGGCGGGGTTGCGGGCCGGGTCGAACTGCGCACCGAGCCCGGCGATGGCGGCGATATCTGCCGCCACCGGGGTGTTGCCCGAGGCCACCGGTTCGCTGGGGTCAGCGACCGGTGGCTCGGTGGGTCGGGTATCCAGCGGCTGCGTGGGCTCGGCGGTGGCAGGCGGTTGCGGTTGGGAACAGGCGCCGATCAGCGCCGCACAGACCACCACCATTGCACCACCGAGCTTGCTACGCATGCCTTCTACCCTCTCATCATTACTTGACGCCGTGCATCAGCTTGTTGATCAGCGGGGCGATCAGGAACAGCACCACGCCGGAGCCGATCAGGGCCCAGAACCCGAAGGTATACCCCTTCAGGGCCGACTCGACCGTCATGCCGCCTTCACCACTGACCACGCCAGCGAAGATGCCCGACAGGTTGTTGCCGATGCCGGTGGACAGGAACCAGCCACCCATGCCGAAGCCGACCAGGCGCACCGGGGCCAGCTTGGTCACCATCGACAGGCCGATCGGCGACAGGCACAGCTCACCCACGGACTGGATGACGTAGACCATGAACAGGGTCCAGAACGGGATCTTGCCGTCCACGACCATCTGCGACAGGGCGAACATCAGCAGCGCGAAGGCGGCGCCGTTGAACAGCAGGCCCAGGCCGAACTTGCGCGGAATGGACGGATTGGCGCGGCCCATCGCCACCCAGATCCAGGCGATGACCGGGGCCAGGGTGATGATGGCCACCGAGTTGACCGACTGGAACCACGCGGTCGGGAAAGTCCAGTCGCCGAACTGGCGGTTGACGATGTTCTCGGCCAGGAAGGTGAACGAGCTGCCGGCCTGTTCGAAGAACATCCAGAACATCACGTTGAAGGCGAAGATGATCAGCATCGCGATCACGCGGTCGCGCTGCACCTTGCCCTCGCGGATGCCCTCGACCAGCAGCAGCACGGCCAGGGCCGTGAACATCGCGCCCAGGATCCAGGCCAGCGCGGTGGCGCCGGTGGCCAGCAGGAAGTACGCGACCGGGATGGCGACCACGGCACCGGCCAGCACCATGATGATGCGGCCGAAGCCTTCAGCGCCGGCCGGCGGTGCGCCGATGCCCTTCAGGCCGGCACGACCGATGTAGAACCACACCAGCGAGATCAGCATGCCCACGCCCGAGGCGATGAACACGACCTTGTAGGACGGCATCGCATCGGTACCGAACACCTTGCGGGCCAGGTACTCGGTCAGCACCGGGGCGATCATCGCGCCGATGTTGATGCCCATGTAGAAGATGGTGAAGCCCGAATCGCGGCGCTCGTCCTTCAGGCCGTACAGCTTGCCGACCATGGTCGAGATGTTGGGCTTGAACAGGCCGTTGCCGACGATGATCGTGGCCAGGCCGAGCTTGAAGATGTGCTCCTGCGGCAGCGAGATCATGAACAGGCCGGCGGCCATGATGATCGCGCCGGTCAGGATCGAGCGCTGGTAGCCCAGTACCCGGTCGGCCACGTAGCCGCCGAAGATGGCCGCGGCGTACACCAGGGCCAGGTAGGCGCCATAGATGCGGCTGGCGTCGCCTTCACCGGCAGCGCTGCCGTTGTAGAACTGGGCAACGATGTAGAGCACCAACGCCCAGCGGATGCCGTAGAACGCAAAGCGTTCCCAGAACTCGGTCATGAACAGCATCCACAACGGGCGCGGGTGGCCCAGCGTGGTCTTGAAGTCCGGCAGTGCCGGCTCTGGGGTGTTCGCAGTGGCGTTTACGCTCATGCGGATTTCCTGGTTCGGTGGATGACGAGCACGTCCGCTGTGCAGTTGGAGCAACGCGCGAGGATCACCGACTTCTGGCGTTCACGTCAAATACACGCCGTTTGAGGCAGGTGGCAGCCTGCTCCCTGAACTTGCATCTGAAACGATCCAGCCGCGGGCCGGGAACCAAGCTGAATGGGGATCAGCCCAGCGCTGCCGGGGGCACGGCCTGCAGGCTGGTGCGCACCTGGAACAGCTCGGGGAAGAAGGTCAGTTCCAGCGCCTTGGCCAGGAAGCCCACGCCGGACGAACCGCCGGTGCCGCGCTTGAAGCCGATCACCCGCATCACGGTGCGCATGTGTCGGAATCGCCACAGCTGGAAGGCCGTCTCCAGGTCCACCAGGTCCTCGCACAGCGCGTACTCGCGCCAGTAGCGGTCGGTGTCCTGGTAGATGCGCTCGAAGACCGGCTGCAATGCGTCGTCGGCCACGTGCGGCTGGGTCCAGTCGTGGGCCTCGTAGACCGCCGGCACTGCATGGCCGAAGCGGGCCAGGTACTTCAGGAATTCCTCGTACAGGCTGGGCGCCTCCAGCACGGTGCGCAGCTGCGCCTGCCCGGCCGGGTCGTGCTCGAACACCTGCAGCATCTGCGCGTTCTTGTTGCCCAGCAGGAACTCGATGTAGCGGTACTGCAGCGACTGGAAGCCCGACGACGGGCCCAGCACGTCGCGGAAGCCCATGTATTCGGACGGGGTCAGCGTTTCCAGCACCGACCACTGCTCGGTCAGCTGGCGCAGCACCTGCTTGCTGCGCGCCAGCACCTTGCGGCACTGCCAGACTTCATCGCGCTGCAGGAAGCCGATCGCGGCACGCAGTTCGTGGCCCAGCAGCTTCAGCCACAGCTCCGAGGTCTGGTGCTGGATGATGAAGAGCATCTCGTCATGGTGCGGCGGGCTGGACAGCGGCTGCTGCGCGCTGAGCAGCTGGTCCAGCCGCAGGTAGCCGCCGTAGGTCAGGCGCCCCTGCAGGTCGGTGTGGATGCCGGCTTCGAGATCGCGTTGGTTGTTGTCGACGGACATGGGTGCGGCCAGATCGGGGGCGGCAAGGGTAGCGCGTTGCCAGCCGCGCGGGCAGCCGCGCCGTCCATACCGGGGCGTGCGGTGCCCCGTGGAGCATTGGCCGATGCGGGCCCTGCGCGTGGAACCGATCGGGTCGTTGCGCCAGCGGTCAGCCAGAGGCGTATTCTGATGCTTTGCAGCAACGACTGAATACGTTGTTGTTATTGGCCCCCCACCCGCCGGCAGGGGTAAAACGGGGAATCTCCGTGTTGCGGCGCAGGAAGGCTATTCCGTACGCGTTCCTTAACATGGCGATTCATATCATTTGTAACTTCTCTGTCGAAGGTGCAGTACGCAATGACGGTTGCCGCTGAATTCAAGATCGAATACCTGCAGTACCTGGACACGGACGGCACGCTCGTCCGTGACGACCTGCCCGCGTCGCTGCGCGACCCCAAGGTGCTGGTACCGCTGTTCAAGCAGATGCTGTTCGTACGTACGTTCGACAGCAAATCCATCGCGCTGCAGCGCACCGGCAAGCTCGGCACGTATGCCGCCTGCCTGGGCCATGAAGCCGCGCACGTGGGTATCGGCGCGGCGATGCAGAAGGACGACGTGTTCGCGCCTTCGTACCGCGAGTATGGCGCGATGTTCATGCGTGGCGTACGCCCGCACGACGTGCTGATGTACTGGGGCGGCGACGAACGCGGCAACGATTACGGCGGCAACGCGGCCAGGGACTTCCCGTTCTGCGTGCCGATTTCCACCCAGTGCCTGCATGCGGCAGGTGCTGCGCTGAAGTTCAAGCTCAACAAGGAACCGCAGATCGCCGTGGCGGTGTGCGGCGACGGCGGCAGCTCCAAGACCGACTTCTACGCGGCACTGAACTCGGCCGGCGCCTACAAGCTGCCGCTGATTCTGTGCATCGTCAACAACGGCTGGGCCATCTCGGTGCCGCGCTCGGCCCAGACCGGTGCCGAAACGCTGGCGCAGAAGGGCCTGGCGGGCGGCCTGCACTGCCTGCAGGTGGACGGCAACGACCTGATCGCGGTGCTGGCGGCAATGGAACAGGCGCGCGAACGTGCGCTGGCCGGCGACGGTGGCACCGTGCTGGAACTGATGACCTACCGCCTGTCCGACCACACCACCGCCGATGACGCGCGCCGCTACCGCGACGACGCCGAAGTGAAGGATGCCTGGCAGCGCGAGCCGATGCTGCGCCTGCGCAAGTACCTGATCAACGCCGGTGTGTGGAGCGAAGAAGAGGAAACCGCCTGGGTCGCCGAGTGCGGCACGCGCGTGGACGAGGAAGTGAACCTGTACCTCAACACGCCGGTGCAGCCGGTCGAGGCGATGTTCGACTTCCTGTATGCCGATCCGCCGCCGGACCTGCTGGCCCAGCGTGCCCAGGCGATCGCCCTGGAGAAGCGCCATGGATGAGATCAAGAACGGCGCGCCCGGCGCGCACACCAACGCCGCCGACAGCGCTGCGGTCGCGCGCGGAGATGACAGCATGACCACCACCCCGATCACCCTCATCGAAGCCATCACCCAGGCCCTGGCCTGGGAGCTGGAACACGACCCGTCGGTGCTGGTGCTGGGCGAAGACGTGGGCGTCAACGGCGGCGTGTTCCGCGCCACTGCCGGCCTGCAGCAGCGCTTCGGCTCGGACCGTATCCTCGACACCCCGCTGGACGAAACCACCATCGCCGGCCTGACCATCGGCCTGGCCGCACAGGGCATGAAGCCGGTGGCCGAAGCCCAGTTCGACGGCTTCATGTACCCGATGGTCGACCATATCGTCTGCCATGCCGCACGCCTGCGTTACCGCACGCGTGGCCGTCTGCACTGCCCGATGGTGCTGCGCGTGCCGTGGGGCGGTGGCATCCGCGCGCCGGAACACCACAGCGAAGCCAACGAGGCGATCTTCACCAACGTGCCGGGCCTGCGCGTGGTGCTGCCGTCGTCGCCGCAGCGTGCCTACGGCCTGCTGCTGGCTGCGATCCGCGAGCCGGATCCGGTGATCTACATGGAGCCCAAGCGCATCTATCGCCAGTACAAGGAAGTGGTCGTCAACGACGGCGAAGCGTTGCCGCTGGACGTCTGCTTCGTGCTGCGCGATGGCACCGACGTGACCCTGGTGACCTGGGGCGCGCAGGTGAAGGAAGCCCTGGAGGCGGCCGACAAGCTGGCCGGCGAAGGCATCAGTGCCGAAGTCATCGACGTGGCCACGCTGCGCCCGCTGGACTTCGCCACCATCGCCGAATCGGTGGCCAAGACCGGCCGCTGCGTGATCGTGCAGGAGGCCCCGAAGACCGCAGGCTTCGGCGCCGAGATCGCCGCGCGCCTGGCCGAGGAATCGATCTACGACCTGCTGGCCCCGGTCGAGCGCGTTACTGGCTACGACACCCACATTCCGCTGTTCCGCCTGGAAATGAAGTACCTGCCGAGCGTTGAGCGGATCGTGGCGGCGGCCAAGCGCGCGGTGGCGGCCGGCTGACATGCGGGCCCGCCTTCTGGGGGCTTACCGCAGCCAGTATCCCAACCCGCTCCGGTTCCACACCGGCCAGATCGTCGAAGTAGGTGTACGTGACGAGGAATGGCCGGCGTTTGCCTGGGTACGCACCAACGATGGGCGCGCTGGATGGGCGCCCATTGCCTGGTTGCAGCTGCTGGACGAGGGTCGCGCCGAAGCCCTGTGCGACTACGACGCCCGCGAGCTGGATGTGGAAAGCGGCGAGATGGTGAAGCTTCATCACGAACACGGCGGGTGGTGGTGGTCCGAGCGCGCCAATGGCGCGACGGGTTGGCTGCCGGCCCGCGAACTGGAACTGCTGGAAGAGAACTGCAAATGAGCCAGACCAAGAACTTCAACCTGCCCGACCTGGGCGAAGGCCTGCCGGACGCGACCATCGTCGAGTGGTTCGTCAAGGAAGGCGATGTGATCAAGCTGGACGAGCCGCTGGTGTCGATGGAGACCGCCAAGGCCGTGGTGGAAGTGCCCTCGCCGTTCTCCGGCAAGGTGCTGAAGCTGTCCGGCGGCGCCGGCGACATCATCCCGACCGGCTCGGTGCTGGCCAGCTTCGAACTGGACCCGAACCTGCCGCAGCGTGCCGATGGCCAGGACACCGGCCACAGCCATGGCCACGCCGCACCGTCGGCGCCGACCCCGCCGCCGCTGCCTGCCGCAGCCGCACCGGTGGTCGCGGAAGAAGCCAAGCCCGCCGCTGCCGAGCGTGACGACGCCGGTACCGTGGTCGGCGCGATGCAGAGCTCCAACGCCGTGCACGCCGAACAAGCACTGGCCGTCGGTGGCGTCAAGGCCGTGCCGGCCGTGCGTGCGATGGCGCGCAAGCTGGGCGTGGACCTGAGCCGCGTGGCCGCTACCGGCACCGATGGCGCGGTGACCATGGCCGACGTCAAGCAGGCCGCCGCCAACGGCACCGCCAAACTCGGCGCCGCCCCGGCACCGGTTGCTGCCGCGTATGCCGCGCCGGCCCCGGCGCAGGTGTCTGCTCCGGTGCAGAGCGAAGCCCGCACCCCGCTGTCCGCCGCCGGCAAGCCGATGCGCACCCAGCCGCCGGGCGTGGTCGCCAAGGGCCAGCCGGAACCGCTGAAGGGCGTGCGCCGCAACATGGCCCGCGTCATGGCCGATGCGCACAGCAAGGTCGTGCCGACCACGCTGAACGACGACGCCGACATCCACGCCTGGCTGCCGGGCAACGACGTCACCGCCCGCCTGGTGCGCGCCATTGTCGTTGCCGCGCAGAAGGTGCCGGCCATGAACGCCTGGTTCGACGGTGAAGCACTGACCCGCACACTGCACGCGCAGGTAGACATCGGCATCGCCGTGGACACCGACGACGGCCTGTTCGTGCCGGCCCTGCGCAATGCCGACATGCTCGACGCACGCGGCATCCGCGAAGGCGTCAACCGCCTGCGCGAGCAGGTGGAATCGCGTTCGATCGCCGCCTCGGAACTGAGCGGCTACACCATCTCGCTGTCCAACTTCGGCATGTTCGCCGGCCGCTACGCGACCCCGGTCGTGGTGCCGCCGTGCGTGGCCATCGTCGGTGCCGGCCGTGCCCGCCACCAGATGACCCCGGTGATGGGCGGCGTGGAAGCGCACAAGGTAATCCCGCTGTCGGTCACCTTCGACCACCGCGCGGCGACCGGCGGCGAAGCCGCCCGCTTCCTGCGCGCGATGATGGACGACCTGGCGCTGGCCAGCTGATCGGCCACCACCTCTGAAGCACAAGGAACGCCGGGCAATGCCCGGCGTTTTTTTGTGCCGCTCTACTGTAGAGCCGAGCCATGCTCGGCTGCGTTGCAATGTATCCACGTCATGCGTGGATGAAGGCAAGAAGCAAGCCGAGCATGGGCTCGGCTACAGATCGCCTGCGATCAATCGCGCGCGACCATACCCTCGGCACGGCTGTACACACGCAGGCGATGACCATCCGGATCGGCGCCGACGAAGGTGTGGCCGAATTCCAGCGTTGTTGGTGCCTGCAGGATCTGCACGCCCAGCGCGCGCCACGCATCGTGCATCTGCTGCACGGCGTCGGGGTTGGAGACCACCATCGCCAGTTCGGCGGCACCGGCCTGCGCGGACACCGGAGGCTGCACGTCATCGCGCTGCCACAGGCCGAGTGCGGCACCATCACCGAGCAGGAACAGCGCAAAGCCGGGCGACTGTTCAACCGGTGGTTTGCCGAGGATGCCACTGTAGAAGGTTGCGCTGGTGGCGACGTCGTGCACGTACTGCAGCAGGGTGCTGGGCGTGAACATGGGGAAGCTCCGTTGTTGGGAGCATTCATGGTGGTATGGGCCTGCTGACACATTCTGTCAGTAGAGGGGACTACCGGTAGAGTCGACTCTACCCCCCGCTCTCGGCTGTTGCTGTGGTTATGAGCGATCCAGCCAGTCCGGCGCGATGCCCTGGGCCTTCTGCCAGCGCCGCAGCAGGGTGGCGCGCGGCACGCGGTAGCAGTCCTCCAGCACACGCACCTGGCGGATGCGATCCAGCCGGAAATGGCGGAAATCCTCGCGGCTCTCGCACCACGCCGCCAGCATCGGCACCTCATCGAAGTAGCCCAGCGCGAACGGCCAGACGCGCGCGCTGCGCTGGCCGTGCGCATCCTCGTAAGCGAACTTCAGGCGCTGCTGCGATCCCACGGCTTCGCGCACAGCCTGCAGGCGTGCTGCCGGCACCTTGGCCGCAGCACGCGAAGGTCCCACGCGCAGGCCACTGTCACGCAATGCCTCGCGGCGTGCCGCAGGCAACACATGGGCGATACGCGCCAGGGCATCACGTGCGGCCTCGGCCAGCGCCGGCTCGGTGCGCGCGGCGACCCAGCGCAGGCCCAGCACCAGCGCGTCGATCTCGGCCGGTGGCAGGGTCATGGGAGGCAAGGTATCGCTGGGTGCCAGCTGGTAACCGACGCCGGCCTCGCCACGCAGGTCGGCGCCCTGCTCGCGCAGGGTCTCGATATCGCGGTACAGCGTGCGCAGGCTGATGCCCAGCGCTTCGGCCAGCGCCTGCCCGGCCACCGGCCGTCGATGACGGCGCAGCAGCTGCAGCAGCTGGGTCAGGCGCAGCGCTCGCGACATCAGCCGACCAGCGTGCGCGACGCCACCACGTGCTCGCCCGGCTGCGGGGCCAACGCAGCCTCGACCAGCGCCCTGGCAATCTCGGTGGCCGGATTGATCCGCCACGCACGCGGCAAGACCGGCCCCAAAGCGCCCAGCACCGTCAGCGCCAGGCGCTCGCCACGACGCACCTCGTTGCGCTCGCCCCCGATCAGCCCTGGGCGGACCAGGGTCAACGAATTGAAGCCCAGCGCGCGCAGGTCCCGCTCCAGCTCCCCCTTCACCCGGCTGTAGAAGATCGACGACTGTGGGTTGGCGCCGGCTGCGGAATTCAGCACATAGGTCTGCGCCCCCTGTGCTTTTGCCAGGCGTGCGAACGCCAACGGGTAGTCATGATCGATGCGATGGAAGGCCTCGCGGCTGCCGGCCTGGGCGATGGTGCTGCCCAGCGCGCAGATGACCGCGTCAACGCGCGCCCATTCTGGCGAAGTGGGCAACGCTTCGAATGCCAGCACCGGGTTCTCCAGCTTCCCGTGAGTCAACGCCAGGGGGCGGCGGGTCGGGGCAACCACGGCGCCGCAGCGCGGGTCGTCCAGCAGCCTGCGCAGGGTCAGCCCACCGACCAGGCCGGTCGCCCCCAGCAACATCACGCGCATCACCACCTCCACTGCGGCATCCTATCGCCCATCCTAGCCGTTCAAGCCCTCGGCGGCCGCGCCGATATGCTGGAACCAGTCCCTGCCAGCCCCAGGATTCGCTCCATGACGGACCAGCCCGACCACCGCCCTGCCCCCGGTACCGCCCTTGGGCCGCCGGCACGCGTGCGCGCGGTCGTGGACGATGGGCGGGGTGACCGCGTGGTGCTGCAGGGCGGCGGTGGCGTGGCCCTGCAGCAGCTGTTCGCGGGCGCCGATGCGCCGGAACCGCTGCTGGCAGCGTTCGCCAACGGCATGGCCACCCTGCCCGGCGAACTGGGCGACATGGGCGACCGCCTGCAGTCGGCACAGGCCAGCGCCGATTGGCCGCGCTATGGGCGCGCGATGCGGCAGCTGATCGACAAGTACATCCGTACCATCGAGCAGCATTCGCCGGACGGGCAGCCGGAAAGCCTGCGCCTGTCCGAGCAGCTGCGGCTGCTGCTGGGCGGTGCGGTGGTGGCCCTGCTGCAGCACGACCCGGACCTGCGCGAGCAGGCGCAGGCGCTGGCCCTGCGCCTGCGCCAATGGCAGCCGGGCACGGCCCTGGAACCAATCGAACAGGGCGTGCGCGAACTTGGCCACCAGGTCGGCGTGCGTGCCGAAAGCTGGCAGGAGCAGCAGGCGCTGCTGCTGGAGCTGTTCGCGCTGCTGCTGGAGAACGTCAGCGAGCTGCTGGATGACCGCAGCTGGCTGCAGGGCCAGATCGCGGCGGTGCGCCAGTTGCTGGACGGTCCGTTGGAAGCCGAGGCAGTCGAGCGCACCCGCGCCGAGTTGCGCGAAGTGATCTACAAGCAGGGTCTGCTGCGCCAGGGCATCGACGATTCGAAGGCGGCGATGCGTGGGCTGATGGGCGAGTTCATCGAGCGCATGGACGGCATGGCGACCAGTACCGGCGAGTATCACGACCGCATTGGCAGCTACGCATTGCAGCTGCGCGAGGCGCGCAGCATCGCCGACCTCAACCAGCTGCTGCAGGAGGTGATGCGCGATACCGGCAAAGTGCAGCAGCAGGCCGCACAGGCCCGCGATCACCTGGCCAATGCGCGGCAGGAAGTGGAGCGTGCAGAGCAGCGCATTGCCGAGCTGGAGCAGGAACTGCGCGCCGCTGGTGACCTGGCACGCATCGATCCACTGACCCAGGCGCTGAACCGCCGTGGCCTGGACGAACTGCTGGAGCGCGAGCTAGCCCGAGCCGCGCGCAACAACTCACCGCTGGGCGTAGCGGTGATCGACCTGGATGATTTCCACCAGACCAACGACGCGCACGGGCATGCCGGTGGCGATGCGTTGCTGCAGCACCTGGTGGCCGTGTGCAAGCTGCTGCTGCGCGCCACCGACGGCATCGCACGGCTGGGCGGCGACGAGTTCGTGCTGGTGCTGCCGGAAACCCAGGGCGCCGACAGCATGGCCACCGTGCAGCGCCTGCAGCGCTCGCTGGCCCATCGCGTGCTGACCGTGCAGGAGCAGCGCGTGCCGGTGCATTTCAGCGCCGGGCTGGCGCAGTGGCAGCCCGGTGACGATACCGAAACCCTGCTGCGGCGCGCCGATGACGCGCTGTATGCGGCCAAGCGGCAGGGCAAGAACCGCGTGCAGGCGGGCTGATGATCCAGCGTGCAGACGCTGTAGCGCCCGAGCCCATGCTCAGGCGGCGGCGCGCAGCACCGTAGAGCAGCCGAGCGTGGGCTCGGCTCTACAGATCATTTCCCGCGCAGCTTCTGGAACCCGGTCACCGCTGCCAGCACGATGGCGCCGGCGATGATGCCGACCACCATGTTGCCCACCGCGCTCACCAGCCAGCCCCACTGCCCTTCGCCGCCCAGCGCCTGCACCGCGTGGTGCAGGGCCGGCACGTTGTGCACCAGGATGCCGCCGCCGACCAGGAACATGGCGATGGTGCCGGCCACCGACAGGAACTTCATCAGCCACGGCGCCGACGCCACCAGCCCGCGACCGAAGGCGGCAATGGCACCGCCCTTGCGCGACAGGTACAGCCCAACGTCATCGAGCTTGACGATGCCCGCCACCAGCCCATAGACGAACAGGGTCATCGCCAGTGCGACCACGCTCAGCGTGAGGATCTGGTTGGTGAACGACGCAGTGGCGACCACGCCCAGGGTGAGCACGATGATCTCGGCCGAAAGGATGAAGTCGGTGCGGATCGCGCCCTTCACCTTGTCCTTCTCCCACGCGACCATGTCTACCTGCGCGTCAGCCAGCGCCTTGCGGCGTTCGGCCTGGCGCTCGGCATCGTCATCGGAGGAATGCAGGAAGCGGTGCGCCAGCTTCTCCACGCCTTCGAAGCACAGGAAGGCACCGCCGATCATCATCAGCGGCACGATCAGCGGCACGTTCCAGCCGCGGCTGTGCAGCCAGGCTTCCAGCGCACTGATCGCCAGCGCCGCCGGCACCAGGATGACCTTGTTGACCAGCGAGCCCTTGGCCACCGCCCAGACCACCGGCAGTTCGCGGTTGGCGTTGACTCCGGTCACCTGCTGCGCGTTCAGCGCCAGATCGTCGCCCAGCACACCGGCGGTCTTCTTCGCCGCGACCTTGGTCAGGACCGAGACATCGTCGAGCAGGGAGGCGATATCGTCGAGCAGGGCAAACAGGCTGGCACCGGCCATGGGGCGTCCAAGAATGGGAATGAGCGGATTCTGACCGATCCGCCGGCCTCTGCGATAGCTGCGGGGTTCACCGCATGCCCACCTTCCCCCGGCGACACTGCCGAATCCGGACATAGCCGGCCAGCGGCCGGCACTACCGTCCTTGCCGCATGGGAGTTCCGCTTGAGCAATCCGCCCACCGCCAATGGCAATCCTCCGCTGGTCAAAGGCATGAACCGGCGCAGCCAGATCCTGCGCCTGCTGCTGCGCTACCGCCATTCGGGCGTGTTCTCCGGCATGAATCTGGACGCCGCCAGCAACCAGGCCGACGTGCCCGCCGATGGCAACCCGGAACAGTTCGTCAGTGACCTGGAGGCCCTGGGGCCGACCTTCGTCAAGCTGGGCCAGATGCTGTCCACCCGCCCGGACATGGTGCCGGTGGAGTTCGCCACCGCCCTGGAACGCATGCAGGAAAAGGTGGCGCCGATCCCGGTCGAGCGCATCCACGCCATCATCGAGCAGGAGCTGGGGGTGGGGGTGAACAAGCTGTTTGCCTCGTTCGATCCCGAGCCGTTGGGTTGTGCGTCGATCGCGCAGGTACATCGCGCGGTGCTGCACGATGGCCGCCAGGTGGCAGTGAAAGTGCAGAAGCCTGAAGTGGCCGCGCAGCTGCGCTCGGACCTGGAAGCGCTGCGCAGCTTTGCGCTGGCCGCCGATCATCTGACCCAGGTGGGCCGCCGCGTGCGCCTGCGCGACTGGCTCAACGAGTTCGCCAAGACCCTGATGCAGGAGCTGGACTACCACACCGAGGCCGAGAACCTGGCCCGCTTCGGACGGCATCTGCGGCCCTTCCGCCGCCTGTGGGTACCGCAGCCGATCTGGGACTACAGCAGCCAGCGCGTGCTGACCATGGAGCTCGCCACCGGCGTGCGTGTGGATGCGATCTCTGGCGTGCGCCGCACCGAGCAGGACATGGATCCGCTGGCAGCGGCGCTGATCCGCGGCTACCTGGACCAGATCTTCGTGCATGGCGAGATCCATGCCGACCCGCACCCGGGCAACCTGCGGGTGATGCCCGATGGCCGGCTGGCGATCTTCGACCTGGGCATGGTCGCGCACATGCCGCCGCGCTTGCGCGAGCGGCTGCTGAAGATCCTGTTCGCCGCCGTCGATGGCCGCGGCGAAGAAGTGGCCGACGATCTGATCAGCATCAGTACGCGGCTGGAGGCCTTCGACGAAGAGCGCTACCTGCGCGAGACCGGCCAGCTGATCGCGCGCTACGCCGCCAGTGGCAGCTTCTCGGAAGGCCGCGTGGTGCTGGACATGGTGCGCATCGCCACTGCCTGCGGGCTGCGCACGCCGCCGGAACTGAGCCTGCTGGGCAAGGCCCTGCTCAACCTGGAAACCGTGTGCCGGCTGCTGGCGCCGGAGCTGGACACGCGCCGCATCGTCGAGCGCCAGCTGCAGCACGTGATGCGCGCGCGCCTGAAGAAATCCCTGTCGGCGGCCAACATCGCCAGCGAGGCGATGGAGCTGCAGCAGCTGCTGCGCGACGGGCCGCGCAAGCTGTCGGACATCATGGCGCTGCTGGCCGAGAACCGCCTGCAGATGAAGGTGACCGGGCTGGAAGAATCACGCCTGATGGAGAACCTGCAGAAGATCGCCAACCGCGTGGCGGCCGGCATCATCAGCGCCGCGTTGATCATGGCTGCGGCAATGATGATGAAGATCGACACCGGCTGGCACCTGTTTGGCTATCCCCTCATCGCACTGATACTGCTGTTGATCGGCGTGGTGCTGGGGCTGGGCATCGTTACCAGTGCATTGCTGTTCGATCGTCGCGCGCGGGCGCGCGAGGAACGCGGGCACCGCTGATGCATTGGCGAAAAGCCGCGTATTCATGCGGTTTTTAATGCAATCCAACGAAGCCTTTCACGCTCGTTTTACCTTCGCGGCGTGATTGCACGCGCATCCTTTCAACAAACATTTCAGTCAGCTTCGTGCATGCACTATCGGGTCATCGGCCTGTCATGTGGATGTGCTTGCAGCAGCGCCGGTCGGATGGACACGCGTCGGTACGACGTCCATCGCCACCACCCCGTCACTGCCGAAGCTGCCTATGCTCTGGATACTGCTGTTGTCGTTGTTGCTGCTGTGCTGGCTGTTCCTCGCGTCCGACAAGTGGGTGTGGTGGAAGGCCGGTGCATTCTCGCTGCTGTTGCTGATGCTCAGCGCGTGGTGGCTGATCGACAAGCTGTCCGGTGATGGGCTCAACGCCGCCACGCTCTATCACCTCGGCGCCGACATGGAAGGCGCTGGTGTCTCCGACTTCAAGGGCTACATCGCCGGCTTCATCGTGCTGGCGCTGGTCTCGCTGCTGCCACTGTTTGCCACGCGGGTGAAGCGCTGGCGCCGGCCCGGCCACGGTGGTGCGCTGTTCGCCGGTTTCGCGACCGTGTGGGTGGCCACGATCCTGATCAGCCCGCTGGCCCGTGACGGCCAACGCCTCTACCAGCAGCTGCGCCCGGTCGATTTCGCCCGCATCGCCCCCGAATACCAGGTGCCGACGCAGCCGCTGCAGCGCCCGCGCAACATCGTATGGATTTACGGCGAAAGCCTGGAACGCACCTATCTGGACGAGGCCGTGTTTCCCGGCCTGATGCCCAACCTCAACCGCCTGGCGTCCAAGTCGCTTGACGTGCGTGGCCTGGCCTCGGCCGAAGGCAGCGGTTGGACCATCGCCGGCCTGGTGTCGTCAATGTGCGGCGTGCCGCTGACCACCTCGCAGGGCGACGAGAACAGCATGGACCGCATGGGCAGTTTCCTGCCCAAGGCGGTGTGCCTGGGCGACTACCTGAAGCAGCAGGGCTACACCAACCATTACCTGGGCGGCGCCAACGGCCAGTTCGCCGGCAAGGGCCAGTTCCTGGCCAGCCATGGCTTTGACGAAGTGCATGACCTGGCCTGGTTCAAGCAGCAGAAGAAGATCGGGCGCATCCACTACTCGGCCTGGGGCGTGCACGACGACGTGCTGCTGGACACCGCCTACCAGCGCTTCGAGCAGCTCTCGCGCGCCGGTTCACCGTTCATGCTGACCACGCTGACCATGGACACCCACCACCCGGCGGGCCACCTGCCGGTGTCATGCAAGGGCGAGCGCTACCGGAGCGGGTACGGCAACATCGGCCTGCTCAATGCACTCAAGTGCACCGACCGCCTGATCTCACAGCTGGTCGAGCGCATCCAGGCCAGCCCGTATGGCAAGGACACGCTGATCGTGATCGCCTCCGACCACCTGGCGATGCCCAACGATCTCAGCCACGTGCTGGCCAAGCAGAAGCGCGAGAACCTGCTGCTGTTCCTTGGCGACGGCATTGCCCCGCAGCAGCTCAGTGCCGACGCTGGCACCACCCTGGATTCCGGTGCGACCCTGCTCAGCCTGCTGGACCCGAACCTGAAGACGATGGGCTTTGGCCGTTCGCTGATCGACCCGCAGCGCGCGCCCAGCGCCAGCGTGGCCGCACGCCGCGATGATGGCCGCGACTACCCGCAGTACCTGGCCTTCGCCCGTTCGCTGTGGCTGGGCCAGCCGACCCGCGAGCTGAAGATCGATGGCGATGACCAGGTGGTCGTTGGCCTGCAGCACGTGCAACCGCCGGTGCTGCTGGAGTACGACAAGGATTGGGGCCTGAAGTCCGTGTATCTGGAAAACACCTCGCGCCAGTTCGATGATGCCAACCCGGACAACACCCTGGCCTACGTCGACCGTTGCACCGCGTTCGAGGACGGCTCGGCCGACGGCGACTGGTGCGCCCTGCTCGTCAACCGCGACAATGGCATCAAGCTGTACCGCGACAACGACCTGCGCGGTGGCATCGCGGTGGATGCACCGCTGGATACGCTCCAGGGCCCGCGCCCGAGCGTACGCCAGGCACACATGATCACCCAGAAGGGACGCCGTACGCGTGCCGGCCAGTACATGCTGCAACTGGTGGCGAGCACGCGCCCGGACCGCGGCTTCTGGATCGAAGCGGTGTCCTCGCAGCGCAAGGTGGTGCTGGCCCAGCAGTGGGTGCAGCCCGATGCCAACGGCAAGATCAATGTGTCGTTCGGGCTGGATCACGAAGTGGACGATCTGGAGATCCGCGCGTGGTTGAACCACGCCGAGAAGCTGGCGGTGGATACATTCGCACTGGTGCCCTCGCGCAGCCGACCGCGGGGGTAGGGCTATTTGCAGGGCTGCGCCCTGCCACCCGTGGTAGTGCCGGCCGCTGGCCGGCAACCTCAGAAGCAACAGCAACAGCTGGCATTCCGTGGGATGGCGGGGCGGTGTGGGTTGGCAGGACACGCCGTAAACCCGTCCATGGGGGCTCGATGGCGCCATCCATGGCGCCAACGGTCCTGCCAACCCACACCGCCCCACCTTTGACAGGTTCCGTGTGCTGTTGGTAGGTGTCGACCGTTGGTCGGTACATCTGTCAGATATCGAA
>NZ_LXXZ01000092.1 GCF_003244875.1 Stenotrophomonas sepilia | reverse complement strand
CCCCCCCAACCCTTACTGCAGCAGGGAACGCAGCATCCAGGCGTACTTCTCGTGGGTCTGCAGGCGCTGGGTCATCAGATCCTCGGTCGGGGCATCGTCACCCTTGGCCGCCACATCCAGCACTTCACGCGCCGTACGGCATACCGCTTCGTTGGCGACCACCAACTGGCGTACCATTTCACGCCAGTCCGCACTGTCGGTCAGGCCCGGTTCCTCGACGATCGAGGTCAGCGCAGCGAATTCCCGGTAGGAGCCCGGGGCATTGAAGCCCAGCGCGCGGATGCGCTCGGCCACGTCGTCCAGTGCCGCCCACTGCTCGGTGTACTGCGTCTCGAACATGGTGTGCAGCGAGTTGAACATCGACCCGGTCACGTTCCAGTGGAAGTTGTGCGTCTTCAGGTAGAGCGTGAACGCGTCGGCCTGGAAGCGCGACAGACCGTCGGCGATCTTCTTGCGGTCGCCCTGGGTGATCCCGATATCGATGTTCGGCGCCGACGGTGCCGCCGCTGCAAGCTTCTGCTTGCCGGTCTTGGCCTTGGTCGTGCTCTTGGTCTTCGCCATGGGGTTCCTCCTTGTGGAATCGTTGGCCTTCACAATAAACCGGTCGTGATGACTGGTCGCTTTCAAAGTTTTGAACGAACCGATTGATGAACTCTATCGATAAAAATCCATCGCCCCGCCTGCGCCAACAGCGCGCCGCCATCGACGGCGCCATGAGCCGCGACCGGGGCCGTTTGCTGGGAATGCTCTCGCGTTGCCAGGCCAAGCCGCAGGATGCGGCACTGGCCGCTACTTTCGAGCAGGCCTTGCAGGCGTCGGTGCAGCGCCGGCAGGTGCGGGCGCAACAGCAGCCGTCCATTACTCTGGACCCGCAGCTGCCGATTGCGCGTGAAGCCGACGCGATCATCAAACTGATCCGCGACCACCAGGTGGTGGTGATCGCCGGTGAAACCGGTTCGGGCAAGACCACCCAGCTGCCGAAACTGTGCCTGGCCGCAGGCCGTGGCCAGGCCGGCATGATCGGCTGCACCCAGCCGCGACGGATCGCCGCACGTGCGGTAGCCAGCCGCGTGGCGCAGGAACTGCAGAGCGAACTGGGCCAGCTGGTGGGCTACCAGGTGCGCTTCAATGACAAGGTCAGCGACGACAGCCGCATCAAGTTCATGACCGACGGCATTCTGCTGGCGGAGATCGCCAGCGACCGCTGGTTGTCGAACTACGACACGATCATCGTCGACGAGGCACACGAACGCAGCCTCAACATCGACTTCCTGCTGGGCTACCTGAAGCAGCTGCTGCGCAAGCGCCCGGACCTGAAGCTGATCGTCACTTCGGCCACCATCGACACCGAACGCTTCGCCCAGCATTTCGACAATGCGCCGGTGATCAGCGTCGAAGGCCGTACCTACCCGGTGGAAGTGCGCTACCGCGCGCTGGAAGGTGAGGGCGAAGACCAGGGCGAGCGCACCGTCAACGATGCCATCGTGTCGGCCATCGACGAGATCACTCGCCTGGACGCACGCGGCGACGTGCTGATCTTCCTGCCGGGCGAGCGCGAGATCCGCGATGCGCACCAGTCGCTGGAACGGCGCAAGTACCGCAATACCGAGGTGCTGCCGCTGTACGCGCGCCTGTCCAACCAGGACCAGGACCGGGTGTTCAACCCCGGGCCGAACCGGCGCATCGTGCTGGCCACCAACGTGGCCGAGACCTCTTTGACGGTGCCACGCATCCGCTACGTGGTCGATCCGGGCTTCGCCCGCGTCAAGCGCTACAGCCCGCGCAACAAGCTGGATCGCCTGCACATCGAGCCGATCTCGCAGGCCAGCGCCAACCAGCGCAAGGGTCGCTGCGGCCGTATCGCCGAAGGCATCTGCTACCGCCTGTACGCCGAGGCGGATTTCCAGGCGCGGCCGGAGTTCACCGATCCGGAAATCCGCCGCTCCAGCCTGGCCGGCGTGATCCTGCGCATGCTGCAGCTGGGCCTGGGCCGCATCGAGGAGTTCCCGTTCCTGGAGGCACCGGACGAGCGCGCGGTGGCCGATGGCTGGCAGCAGCTGACCCAGCTGGGCGCGATCGATGCCGAGCGGCGCATGACCACCATCGGCAAGCAGATGGCGCGCCTGCCGGTGGACGTGAAGCTGGCGCGCATGCTGGTCGCCGCGCAGGCCGCCGGCTGCCTGCGGCCGATGCTGGTGATTGCCTCGTTCCTGGGCATCCAGGACCCGCGCGAACGCCCGCCGGAAGCGCGCGGTGCGGCCGACAGCGCGCATGCGCAGTTCGCCGATGGCCGCTCCGAGTTCGTCGGCGTGCTGCGCCTGTGGGATGCCTACCGGCAGGCCCATGAGGACCTGACCCAGTCCAAGCTGCGCGACTGGTGCGGACGTCATTTCCTCGGCTTCCTGCGCATGCGCGAGTGGCGCGAGCTGCATCGCCAGCTGCGGCTGCTGTGCGAGGAACTGGGCTGGAAGGAAGAGGCCAGCGAGGCGTCGATGGCACCGTTGCTGGCCGGCAGCAGTGCGCCGGCACCGGCGCGTGATGACGCGGCCGCAGTAAAGGCCACCCGCGGCCAGTTGCATCGTGCCGCGCGCCTGGCCCGCGAAGGCAAGGCCGAGGCCGCACCGGCACCGGCGGCCGCGCGCGCGCAGAAGGAACAGGCGCCCGTCGGCGGCGGCTTCAGCGAACGTGTACGCGCTGCTGCCTACCAGACCCTGCACCGGGCACTGGTGGCGGGCCTGCCGACGCAGATCGGCCACCGCACCGAGAAGGGCGATTTCCAGGCACCACGCCAGCGCCGCTTCCTGCCGTTCCCCGGTTCGGCGCTGGCCAAGCGGCCACCGCCGTGGCTGCTGGTGGCCAACCTGCTGGATACGCAGAAGGTATGGGGCATGACCCTGGCCGCGATCGAGCCGGACTGGGTGATCGCCGAACTGCCGCACCTGCTGCTGCGCAAGCACTTCGACCCGCACTGGTCGCGCGCGCAGGGCCAGGTGCTGGCGTCCGAGCAGATCAGCCTGTTCGGCCTGGTGCTGGCACCGAAGAAACCGGTCCATTACGGCCGCATCGCGCCGGGCGAGGCGCATGACATCTTCGTGCGCCAGGCACTGGTGACCGGCGAGATCAATACCCGCGCCAGTTTCGTCGCCGACAACCAGAAAGTGCTGGAGGTCGCGCGCGAGGAAGAAGCCAAGCTGCGGCGCGCCGGCATCGTTGCCGACGAAGACTGGCAGGCACGCTGGTACCTGGACCGGGTGCCGCCGCAGATCCACTCGGCGGCGGGACTGGATAGCTGGTGGAAAGGGCTGGCGCCGGAACAGCGCAAGGCGCTGCACTGGTCGTTGGCAGACCTGTTGCCCGGTGAGGGCAGCGAACAGGAGCGCTATCCGAAGTACCTGGCGCTGGGCCAGGCGCGCTTGCCGCTGCACTACCGCTTCGAACCGGGGGCCGACGACGATGGCGTCACCCTGGACGTGCCACTGCACCTGCTCAACGCGTTGGACCCGGTGCAGCTGGGCTGGCTGGCGCCGGGCTTTGTTGCCGACAAGGCCTCGGCACTGATCCGCAGCCTGCCCAAGGCGATGCGCCGCAACTACGTGCCGGCGCCGGACTTCGGTCGCGCGTTCTACGAGGCCTTCCCGCAGCCCAGCGCCGATGCCATCACCGGCGAGCTGGCGCGTTTCCTGTCACGTGCGACCGGCGCGACGGTGACCGCACTGGATTTCGAGCCGGGTTCGATCGAGCCACACCTGCACATGAACCTGCGGCTGCGCGACGAACAGGGCAAGGTGCTGGCCACCTCGCGTGATCTGGAAGCGCTGCGCGCGAAATTCGGTGGCCGTGCTGGCGATGCCTTCGCCGCGCGTGCCGGGCGCGAGATGGCGGCTGACGGCCTGCGCACGTTCCCGGCCACGCCGATTCCGCTGCAGGTACCCGGTGAAGCCGGCGTGCCGGCCTATCCGGCGCTGCTGGACGAGGGCGACAGCGTGGCGCTGCGCATCTTCGCCGACCGCCAGCAGGCGCAGGACGCCCATCCGCTGGGCGTGCGCCGCCTGCTGGAGATCGCCCTGGCCGACAAGGTGAAGCAGGCACGCAAGCAGTTGCCGGTCGGTGCCAAGACCGGCCTGTTGTATGCCGCGATCGAATCGCAGGAGCGCCTGCGTGGTGACCTGGTCGATGCAGCGATGAACGCGGTGCTGGCCGAGGGCCTGGAAGACATCCGTGATGCGGCGGCCTTCGAGCAGCGCCGCGAGCATGCCGCCAAGGCCCTGTTTGGCGAGGCGATGTCGCGGCTGAAGCTGGCCGAATCCATCCTGGCGCTGGTGGCGGAGCTGAAGCCGATGCTGGAGGCGCCGCTGATGGGCTGGGCGCGCGGCAACCTGGACGACATGGAAGCGCAGCTGGCCGGGCTGATCCACCCCGGCTTCCTGCGCGACACGCCGGCCGACGCGCTGGCGCAGTACCCGCGTTACTTGAAGGCGATGATCCTGCGCACCGAACGTGCCAAGCGTGATCCGCCGCGCGACCAGGCGCGCATGCTGGAACTGCATCCGTTCCTGGAAGCGCTGGAGGCGGGCGAGCAGCAGGGCCTGCGTGATCGCCCGCAATGGCAGGCGCTGCGCTGGGATCTGGAAGAACTGCGGGTATCGCTGTTCGCGCAGGAGCTGGGGGCACGCACCGGCATCTCGGCGAAGAAGCTGGCGCAGCGCGTGGCTGCATTGCGCCAGGCCTGAGCGCGCCCCGGCCGCCCCCTCGGGCGACCGGGGCCGGCCGGGCAGGGAGCCGGGCACGGCCGGAATGCCCGGACGTTACTTGGTGCGGCGAACCTTCGGCTGCACGTTCACCCCGTCCACCTTCATATACCAGGCGCCCATCACCCCTGGGCGCATGCTGACGCCCGGGGCGTCCTTGCGGCCACCGGAATAGTGCGTGGCGTCTATCTGCTCCCACTCCTGGCCGTTCTGCAGCACGTAGCGGCGGCCCTGGCCGAATCCACGGAATTCACCCTGCAGGTTGCTTTCGATCGGTTCGCTGCTGCCGAAGTCCAGGAAGCCGCGGTTCTTCTTGATCACTTCCTGGCGGCCTTCTTCGCGCGCTGCGGCGACGGCCTGGTTGGTGGCCGCCTCGACCTTGCCCTGCAGCCAGCGGTTGAGCGTGGCCAGTTCACCGGCACTGAGCTTGTCCAGGCCGGCGGCCTTGAACTCGGAGGGCGACATCTGCTGCTGCAGGTCGCCCTCCACCACGCGCTGGGCCAGCGCAGGCGCGGACAGGGACAGCAGCACGGCGGCACAGGCCAGCAGCCGTGGACGGACGCGCGGGGCAATCGAAGGCATGGCGGGTCTCTCCTGGGTGTGTGGGCGAGTGTAGCGGCATGTCTTCATGCCGGGTGATGGTAGGTGCAGTGATTGTCCCTGAACGGCGCCGGCGCTAGTGTAGGGGCCTCTGTCTTGCCTGCTCGATGCTGTGAACCGCGCTTCCGTCCCTGGCCTGGATGCCTTGTTGAACCGTCCCTCGGCAGCGGTGCTGCCTGCTCCGCTGCGCCAGGCCCTGCGTGAGCATTGGGAAGCGCCGGATTGCGAGCACCAGATGCGTGCCACCTGGTCGGTGCTGGGCGATACCCTCGATGCGCTGGCGATGCTCTCGGCCGACGAAGGCGCAGTGGTGGCCGCATTGCTGTTCGACCTGCCGGGCCTGCGCGCCAGCCTGGACCAGCTGCCGCTGGGCAACCACAAGGCGGCGGTGATCGGCCTGCTGGATGGCCAGGATGCGGCCGACCCGGTGTGGGCGCTGCACGCCGGCCGTGAGGCGGGGCGCAACAGCGAAGGCCTGCGCCGGCTGCTGCTGGCGATCATCCGCGACCTGCGCGTGGTGCCGATCCTGCTGGCACGGCAGCTGGCGCGGATGCGCGCGGCCGACAAGCTGGACGAGGAGCAGCGCCGCGCGCTGGCCCAGCTGACCCGCGACATCCACGCGCCCCTGGCCAATCGGCTAGGCATCTGGCAGCTGAAGTGGGAGCTGGAGGACCTGGCGTTCCGCCACCTGGAACCGGAAACCTACCGCCGCATCGCCCGCGAGGTGGATGAAACCCGCATCGCCCGCGAGCGTTACGTCGAGAACGTCAAGAAGGTGCTGTCGCGCGAGCTGGTCGCCCAGGGCATCAAGGCCGAAGTCAGCGGCCGCCCGAAGCACATCTACAGCATCTGGCGGAAGATGCAGAAGAAGCGGTTGGCCTTCGACCAGTTGTATGACATCCGTGCGGTGCGCGTGATGGTCGACGACGTTGCCGCCTGTTATGCCGCGTTGGGCGTGGTGCACGCGCTGTGGGCACCGGTACCGAGCGAGTTCGATGATTACATCGCACGCCCGAAGGCCAACGACTATCGCTCGCTGCATACCGCCGTGGTCGGCCCGGAAGGTCGCACCATCGAAGTGCAGATCCGCACCCATGAAATGCACTCGCAGGCCGAGCTGGGCGTGGCCGCGCACTGGAAGTACAAGGAAGGTGGCAAGGGCGCGGAGAAGTCCTTCGACCGCAAGATCACCTGGATGCGCCAGTTGCTGGAACAGGCGCAGGACGGGCAGGGCAATGAACTGGCCGGGGCGCTTGATGCTGAGCTGACCGAGGACCGGGTCTATGCGCTGAGCCCGAAGGACGAGGTGCTGGACCTGCCGCAGGGCGCTACGCCGCTCGATTTCGCCTACCAGGTGCATACCATGGTCGGGCACCGCTGCCGCGGCGCCAAGGTCAACGGCCGCATCGTGCCGCTGACCTACCGCCTGCGCAGCGGCGACCGCGTCGAGATCCTGACCGGCAAGGAGGCCGATCCGCGCCGCGACTGGCTGATGCCGGCCAACGGCTTCCTGGCCAGCAACCGCTCGCGCGAGAAGGTGCGCAGCTGGTTCCACAAGCTGGACCGCGCGCGCAACGTGCAGGCCGGTCGCGAGCTACTCGAGCGCGAGCTGAAGCGGCTGGGCCTGCAGCACGCGGACCTGGCTGTGGCGGCGAAGAAGTTCCATGCCGACAGCGTCGATGACCTGTACATCCAGGTGGCGCTGGGCGATACCGGCCCGAACCAGGTCAGCCGTGCGCTGCTGGAGGCGGAGCGTGCCGCCAGCCAGCCCGCGCCCGCACCGGCTCTGCCGCGGCCGACCGCGCGCCGCGAGAACCTGGGCAAGTCCAAGTTCACCGTGCAGGGCGTGGGCAACCTGCTGGTGCAGCTGGCACGCTGCTGCCAGCCGGTGGCCGGCGAGCCGATCGTCGGCTACCTGACCCGTAGCCGGGGTGTCACCGTGCATCGTGCAGACTGCGCCGCGCTGGCCCGGCTGGCGGCCAGCAGCCCGCAGCGCATCCTGCCGGTGGAGTGGGGCCAGGCTGGGGGCGGCTACGAGGTGGACGTCGTGGTCGATGCGGTCGATCGCCGCTGGCTGCTGAAGGACATCACCAACCTGATCGCCCAGGAAGACGCCTACGTGCTCGACATCCACAGTGACAACGTGCGCAACAGTGGCCGTGCCCATCTGCGGCTGCGCCTGAAGGTCAGTGACTACGGGCAGTTGTCGACGCTGCTGGGCAAGCTCGATGCGCTGCCGGGCGTGAGCGAGGCGCGTCGCCTCGGCTGAGCTTCACGCTGCCCCGGCTACCCTGCACGCATGGAACGCGAGCCCCCGCATCGCCCGCATGGCGCTGAACATCCTGCGCTGGACCGTGTCCGTCGCGAGGGGCGTTGGTGGTGGCTGCAGGCGCGCCATGCGCGCCGGATCTGGCGCTGGGCGCTGCTCGCAGCGCTGGCCGTGTTCGTGCTGCTGGTCCTGCTGCGCAAGCCGTTGGCAGATTGGTTCTGGGATGAGCCGCAGATCGAACAGCTGCTGGCCGAGGGGGATCGTGCATTGGCGGCTGGGCGCCTGAGCGATGCCGACGGCAGTGGTGCGCGCGAGCGCTACCAGGCGGCGCTGGCGCTGGACGGTGATCGCCCGCAGGCGCGCCAGGGCCTCGCCAATACCGGCGCGGCAGCGCTGCAACAGGCGCGCGATCGCCTGCAGGCGGATGACCTGGACGGCAGCGCGCAGGCCCTGGCACTGGCCCGTGAGCTGCAGGTGCCGCAGGGCGACGCCGATGCGGTCGCCCGCCAGTTGCAGGCGCGACGTAGCGCCGGAGCCGGTATTGGTGCGTTGTTGGCGCAGGCGCGTAACGCGTTCGCGGCCGGACGCCTGGATGACGGCGACAGCAGTGCGTTGCCCTTGTTCCAGCGCATCCTGGCCCTGCAGCCGGACAACCTGCCGGCGCTGGAAGGGCGCGAAGATGCGCTGAGCGACCTGCTGCTGCAGGCACGCACGCTGGCAGAGCGAGGGGAGTTGGCCGAGGCGGCTGCGCTCCTGCGTCGTGCCCGTCAGTTCGATGCCGGTCATGCCGATCTGCCGGCGAGCGAGGAGGCCCTCGCGCGCGCGGCCGACCGGCGCCTGCGGCAGGCGCAGCGTGCGTTGCGACGGCAGCAGCTGGAAGCTGCGGCCAAGGGTTTCCAGGCGGTGCTGGTGGTGGCCGCCGATGATTCCAATGCGCAGCGCGGGCGTGAGCAGACCCTGCAGGCAGTGGTTGCACGCAGCCAGAAGTCCGCCGACGACTTCCAGTTCGATGCGGCGCAACGTGATGCGGCCCTGGCGGCGGAGCTGGGGGCTTCGCAGGCCGTCCGGCAACAACTGGCGCAGCGCCTGCAGCGCGCGCAGCAGGCGCAGCGGGCTCTGCAGCAGCCCGCGGTCAGCACGGCGCAGCGCGAACGCCAGCTGCGCGACCACCTGCGGAAGATCGAACGTGCCGAGCGCGCGGGGCAGTGGATCAGCCCACCCGGGCACAGCGCGTTCGACGCGTTGCGCGAAGCCCAGTCGCTGGCTCCCCGCGATGCGCGGGTGAAGGCAGCCGCCGCACGCTTGCTGCCCGCCAGCCGACGCTGCTTCGACGACAATCTGCGGCAGAACCGCGTGCAGGCGGCAGGCGCCTGCCTGCAGGCTTGGCAGACCCTGTCACCGACCGCAGCCGGACTGCCCTCGGCGCGGCTGCGGTTGGCCCAGCGCTGGCTGGCGATCGGCAGCGAGCGGCTCGGTAACGGTGACCTGGCCTTCGCCGCGCATGCCGCCGAACAGGCGCGGTTGCTGCAGCCGGATCTGGCCGAACTGCCGGCGTTTGAAGATCGCCTGCGCCGCGCCGGTGGACGGGTGGACTAGGCGAAGAACACCCGCTGCACGGTCGCACGGGCGGCGTCGAGTGAGAAATGTTCGGCGACGTTGGCCAGGCCGGCATCGGACAATTGCTGCCACAGCTGCGGGTCCTGGTACAGGCGGACCACCGCATCGGCGAAACCGGCAGCGTCATCGGCCACCAGTACGTCCTGGCCAGGATGCAGGTGCATGCCTTCCACGGCGCAGGTGGTACCGACCACCGGCTGGCCATGGGCCATGCTCAGGTTGATCTTGCCTTTCACGCCGGCACCGAACCGCAGCGGTGCGATGGCAATGCGCGCGCCGTCCATGTAGGGCGTGATGTCCTCGACGAAGCCGTGCATCTGCACGCCGGGGTGGCGTGCGGCCAGTGCCAGCAACGATTCCGGCGCCGCAGCGCCGATGCAGTGCAGGCGTACCTCCGGCAGCCGGGCGCGGATGTGGGCGAAGATTTCGCCGATGAACCACTCCATGCCGTCCAGGTTCGGCGGATGGCGGAAGCCACCGACAAACACCAGATCGTGTCGTTGCTCGTAGACAGCGCCGGCGCCGGCAACCTCGTGCAGGTTGGAAATCAGTTCCACCCGTACCCGCGGCGCATCGGCCTGCAGCTGCTCCCGTTCGGCCGCACTGACCAGCACGGTGATGTCGCACTGCTCCATCACTGCCAATTCACTGCTGCGGGTGCGTTCTGCTGCGCGCAGCAGGGCCGCATCACCCGCCACTTCGGCACCGCGGCGCTCGCGCAGGTAGTGCAGGTCGACCGTGTCGAACACGGTTCGTGCCTGCGGCGCATAGCGCTTGAGCAGGGGCAGGCACTCGTGGGCGACGTGGTGGCGCACCAGCATCGCCACGTCGAAACGCGACCCATGGCTGCGCAGCCAGCCGGCTACACCGTCCAGGAAGGGGGCGTACCAGACTTCCACGCCCATCCGCTGCAGCGCCTCGGTCGCCGCGCCGGCATGCTCGCGCCGGGTCGGGACGAATACCACGTGGGCACCGCCCTGCAGCAGCAGGCGGATCAGATTGACCTGGCGCAGCGACCCGGAATCGCGATCGGGCTGCGGTACTTCCTCGTCCAGGATCAGCACCTGGCGCCGGCCGCGCAGCAGCAGCGCTGGCGACGGCACTGCGCCGACCGCCGGATGGCCGGCCAGCTCGGTGGCCCAGCGAGCGGCAAAGATGGCCTGGTTGCGCACCTGGTAGGCCTTCACCCCGCTGCCGGTGTCGGTGCCGTTGCTGGTGCCCTCGTCGTGGATCACCCGGCTGGCCGGCTGCACCAGCACGCGCAGGCCCTGTGCACGCACGCGGAAGGCCAGGTCGGTGTCCTCGTAGTACGCTGGCTTGTAGCGGGTATCGAAGCCGTCCAGCTGCTGCCAGAGGGCACGCGGCAGCATCAGCGCCGCACCGGAGCAATAGTCGACGTCGCGCAGGCTGGCGAAGCGCGGGTCGTCAGCGGCCTCGAAGCGGCCATAGCTCCAGCCACTGCCATCGGCGAAGATCACTCCGCCCGATTCCTGCAGGCGGCCATCGGGATACAGCAGCTGGCTGCCGACCAGGCCGGCGTCGGGGACGCTGCCGAAGGTGTCCAGCAGGGCGTCGAGCCAGCCCGGCTGCGGCACCGTATCGTTGTTGAGCAGCACCACGTAGCGGCCGCGTGCGCGCGATACACCCTCGTTGCAGGCTTCGATGAAGCCGCCGTTGTGCGCACGCACCTCATAGCGCAAGCCCGCCACCTGCGGCATCCACTGTGCGGTAGCGTCGCTGCTGCCGTCATCCACCACCAGGATCTCGCACGCGGCTGCGGGCGGGTGTGCCGCCAGGGCGCGGAGGCAGGCCAGGGTGTGGTCGACGTGGTTGTAGACCGGGATGACGATGCTTACCTCCGGCAACTCGCTGAACGGCACCGTGAAGGGAGCGAAAGCCTGTGCTGGCGGCAGGAACAGCGGCGTGCGCGGCGCGGGAACGGCGCGCTGGGTATGCACGCGGATGCGTTGCCAGGTGGCCCGCCACCCGCGGGTGCGCAGGCTTGCCAGGCTCCGGCGGGCCAGGCCCGACAGGCGGTTGATCAGGTATCGGATCTCGGCCAGGGACATCGCCATCCGGTTGCAACTCCAGCTTAAGCAGGGGAACCCGGGAGAACTCGCCAGCCGCAGTGGCTGGGGTAGACTCGCCAGACCCTACATTCTCGCATTCCCGTGCCCCGACGCTACGATTCCGACGACATCGACGATTTCGACGACGACCCGCAGGACAGCGGTCCGCTGTGGCGGCGCCGGCTGATCACCTGGAGCATGGCTGCGGTCGCATTGGGATTGGGTTTCCTCATTCCCTATACGCTGTACCTGAACCAGCAGGTGACCCAGCGTTTCGGCGAGCTGCGCTGGCAGATCCCGACGCGCGTGTATGCGCGCCCGCTGGTGCTCACCCCCGGCAAGGCGATGGATGCGTCCACGCTGAAGACCGAACTGGCCGCCTCCGCCTATCGTGATGACGGCCAGGGCAAGGAGCCGGCCACCTATGCGGTGAACGGCGGTCGCTTCGTGATCTCCAGTCGTGGATACAACGATGTCGATGGCCGGGTGGCGCCGCGCCGGGTGGAGCTGTCGCTGGCCGATGGCGGCGTGGCCTCGCTGCGCGACGCCGACAGCCGCAAGGCACTGAAGGCCGCGCGGCTGGATCCGGCGCGCATCGCCACGCTGTACGGCCAGAAGCAGGAAGAACGCCGCCTGATCCGCATGGACGAGGCGCCGGACCTGCTGGTGACCGGCCTGCAGGCAGTGGAAGACAAGGACTTCAACCGCCATCACGGCATCGACCTGTCCGGCATCGCGCGCGCGGTGTGGGTGACGATCCGTTCCGGTGGCCAGAGCCGCCAGGGCGCCTCGACGCTCACCCAGCAGCTGGCCCGCAGCGGCCTGCTTGGCATCGGCAAGGAGCAGACGCTCACCCGCAAGTTCAATGAGGTGCTGTACGCGCTGATCATGGAGGCGCGCTACGACAAGCGCACGATTTTCGAGGCGTATCTCAACCAGGTGTACCTGGGCCAGCGCGGCAGCCAGGCGATCCATGGCATGTCCTCCGGTGCCGAATTCTGGTTCGGGCGTGACCTGCAGTCGCTGGAGACCGAGCAGATCGCCCTGCTGATCGGCCTGGTCAAGGGGCCGTCCTTCTACGACCCGCGGCGCAACCCGGAACGCGCGCTGGATCGCCGCAACTTCGTGCTGGGCAAGCTGCACGAGGCCACGCTGATCGACGATGCCGAGTACCAGCGCGCGCTGAAGGCTCCGTTGGGTGTGCCCAAGACACCGGGCCTGGTGGCAGCCAACCGCTTCCCCGCCTACGTCGACCTGGTCCGCCGGCAGCTTGCGCATGACTATCCGGAATCTGCGCTGCAGGGCGCGGGCCTGAGCGTGATGACCGGTATGTCGCCGTCCGCGCAGGCCTATGCCGAAGGCGCGGTGACCCGCACCATCAAGTCGCTGGAAAGCCAGCGTCGCCCTGAACTGCAGGCCGGCATGGTGCTGACCGACGTGCACAACGGCGACGTGCTGGCGGTGATCGGCAGCCGTGAGGTGTCCGAGGTCGGCTTCAATCGTGCGATCGAGGCGCAGCGCCCGGTCGGTTCGCTGCTCAAGCCGTTCGTGTACCTGCTGGCCCTGGCGCAGCCGGACCGCTATTCGCTGGCCAGCTGGGTCGATGATTCGCCGGTGACGGTGCAGCTCGGCCGCGGCCGCAACTGGAGCCCCGGCAACGCCGACAACCGCAGCCACGGCACGGTGCGCCTGATCGATGCGCTGGCGCATTCGTACAACCAGGCGACGGTGCGCTTGGGCATGCAGGTCGGCCCCGAGCGCGTGACCCAGCTGATCCATGTGCTGGCCGGCATCAAGGCCGAGGCCAATCCGGCGGTGATCCTCGGCTCGACCGACCAGAGCCCGTATGCGATGGCGCAGCTGTACCAGTTCCTCGCGTCCGGGGGTGAGATCCAGCCGTTGCACGCCGTGCGTGGCGTGCTCGATCCGCAGGGCAAGCTGCTCAAGCGCTACGACAAGACCCCGGCACCGGCACAGGAAGGCGATTCGATTGCCGCCAACCTGATCAGTGTCGGCCTGCAGCAGGTCGTCGCCAGTGGTACCGCGCAGCGGCTCAATGCTGATGGCCTCGGCCGTCTGCAGCCAGCCGGCAAGACCGGCACCACCAACGATGGCCGTGACAGCTGGTATGCCGGCTACACCGGCGACCACCTGGCGGTGATCTGGATCGGCAACGATCAGAACCAGCAGGCCGGCCTGTATGGCGCCACTGGCGCGATGCGGGTCTGGTCGGGCATCTTCCAGCGCCTGCCGAGTGCGCCATTGCGGGTCAGCAACAAGGGCCTGGATTGGCAGCCGGTGGCTCCCACCGGTCTCAACAGCACCGATGAAGGCTGCCCCGGCGCGCGTCGTTTCCCGTTCGTGGTGGGCTATGCGCCTGCCTATGCGCCGTGCGCGCCGGCCGCGTCGCCCGAGGGGCAGGGCGAGGCTGAAGGCGAGGGCGGTGGCTGGCGCAGCTGGTTCGGCCTGGACCGCAAGCCGGAAGCACCCGCCGAACCTGCCGCCACCACTCCTCCCCCGAGCCGATGATGCCGATGAACATGCGAACCCTGCTGCAGCCCCTGGCCCTGACCGGCCTAAGTCTGGCCCTGGCCGCCTGCGTGAGCAGCGCGCCGCCGGTAGTCAAGCCGGTCGACACCACCACGCCGGCGCAGCGCCTGGCGGCCGTGGATGCTGCAGCGGGTCCGGACGACAAGGAATTGTCGGTGCAGCCGCTGCGTGATTCGCAGGTGGAAGACCTGAGGCTGGCCGCACAGGCGCAGCGCCAGGCCAACGACCTCGCCGGTGCCGCCAGCAGCCTGGACCATGCGCTGGAGATCGTGGCTGGTGACCCGGCGGTGCTGCAGGAGCGTGCCGAACTGGCGCTGCTGCAGGGGCAGTGGGCACAAGCGGAGACGTTGGCGCGCAAGGCCGTGGATCTGGGCTCGAAGACCGGGCCGCTGTGCCGCCGGCACTGGGCGACGATCGAGCAGTCGCGGCTGGCGCGGGGCGAGAAGGAAAATGCGGTGTCGGCGCACGCGCAGATTGAAGGTTGCACGGTGCCGGGGATCAAGCGTTACTGAGTTTTCAGCCAACGGCACAGCCCCTCGTGGCTGGCTGCTTGGCCGAGTAAAGCAAAAGCCGCGCTTGGCCGGGCGGGGTGGGTTCGCGGGGGACGCCGTGAACCCGTCCCTGGGGGCTTAGCCGCGGCATCCATGCCGCGGACACCCCCGCGAACCCACCCCGCCCGGCCTCTGACAGTTCCCGTGTGCGTCCAGCCACGGAAAAGAAAAAGAAAATCAAAAGCGGGTCGCGCGCTGCGCGCACTCGTTGTGGGGTCGGAGCCGTTTTCCGCAGGAAAACGGCTCCGACCCCTTCTTGTTTCCGTTCGACCCACCGCTTCTGAATCAGTCGAGCAAGCGCGACGCCACGAAGCACGTCCATCCGTCACCGGGAAACTGTCGAAGGCGGGGCGGGAGGGGCAGGCAGGACCGTTGGCGCCATGGATGGCGCCATCGAGCCCCCATG
>NZ_LXXZ01000091.1 GCF_003244875.1 Stenotrophomonas sepilia | reverse complement strand
GTCCAGGCCCAGCTGGCCGCGGAAGGGTTTGATGTGCGGCCCGTGGAAGGGTATCGAAGCCCCGAGCGCCAGGCGGCCCTGCTTGCCTCCGGGTCTGGCGTGACCAGCGTTGGGGCATTCTCCAGCTGCCACAACTTCGGGCTGGCCCTGGATGCCGCCGTGTTCGTCAATGGGGAGCCCAGCTGGAACTTGGACGATGCCCATGTGATGGCCGGCTATCAACGCTTTGGGGAGCTGGCGGAGATCGTGGGGCTGAACTGGGGCGGCCGATGGACCAGCCCGAAAGACTATCCGCACGTCGAGCTGAAAGCCGAGTGCGGCCAAGCCAAGTGGGCCTACCGGCAGGGGCGCAAGCCGGGCGCGTTTCCTTCGGTGACCGGGGAGCCCTCTTCGGAAGTGCTGGCCCGTGCGCTGGCGCCGGCTTGGTGCCCTGCGGGGATGGAAACCGCGTGCTTGGCCTGGGGCAATGAAAACCGGATGGCCTGGAACTGGATGCTCCCGGCGCGGGTTTGTTTTGCAACTTTCCCTAACACCTTGAAAAAGATCGGATGATCACCTTGCGGAAATGAAATCGCCTGCTATGGATGAAGTATCAATCCATACTCGGGAGGGTTTTCATGTCGCCGCTTCGTATTTCGATTTTAACGGCTTTGATGGGGGCTTCGTTGTTTGCCTCCCCAGCGTTTTCTCAAACCGCCACGGGAACCGGGGCCACGGCTTCGGAGCCCAACTCGACGGCGACCGGGGAATACGCCCAAGCCTCGGCCCCCAATGCCACTGCAACGGGCGCCTATGCCAATGCCTCCGGGAACGGGGCCGTCGCCACGGGTGTTCAAGCCACCGCCTCCGCAGACAACGCGGTGGCATCAGGCACGAATGCCCAAGCGTCCGGCGCGAACTCCATTGCGACGGGCCAAGCCGCAAATGCCGCGGCGGTGAGCGCCGTCGCGGTAGGCACGCTGAGCTACGCGGGGGGCGAAGCGGCCATCGCCTTGGGAGCGCAATCCGCGGCTACCGGAGCCCATTCCTTGGCGGTTGGTGTCCAGTCACAAGCCAGTGGGGATCTTTCCATGTCCTTTGGCTACTTCAGCCGTTCGCGGGGCAATGCATCGATTGCTCAAGGCACCTTGGCAGAGGCAAACGCTGACCATGCAGTCGCCATAGGCAGTTCTGCCGTTGCCGATGCATTTCAGTCACTTGCACTAGGCGTTGGGGCTGAGGCCCGAGCGCAGGATTGCGTCGCTTTGGGTTCTCATAGCCGTTGCTGGGCCAGCGACGAAGTCAGCGTGGGATCCACTTTTGAGGACGGAGGCCAGAGCACCCGCCGAATCACGAACGTTCGGGCCGGCACCTCAGACACCGACGTCGCAAACCTCGGTCAGGTCCGACAGGCGGCCCAAGCGTTGGGCGGCGGCGCCACGTTCGTCAACGGCAACTTTGTCGCGCCCATCTTTCAGTTCCGTAGTGGAGCCACCTACAACACTGTCGAGGCCGCTATGGATGATCTTGATGGTCGCTTGACTGTCCAAGAGCAGAATCCAGCCGGTGGCACGCCAGGCCCGCGCGGAGCAGATGGGTTGAGCGCCTACGAGGTCGCGTTGGCCAACGGTTTCCAAGGCAATGAACAAGATTGGCTGGCAAGTTTGAAGGGAGAGCCGGGGGTTAAAGGACCAGCCGGAAACGATGGGGTGGACGGAGCCACCGGGACCGGCTCGGGCTCGACTGCAAAGGCAGGCAAGAACGTCGAGGTCACCACGAACGCGGACGGAAGCCAAACCGTTGCAGTCAGCGACAACGTGCAACTGTCGGACGCTGGGTCGCTGAGCGTCGGCTCGACCGCGGTCAATGCCCAAGGCGTCTCCATTCAAGGGGGGCCCTCGGTTACGACTGCGGGAGTCAATGCCGGCAATCAACGCGTGACCAACGTTGCTCCGGGGCGCATCGAGCGCGGCTCCACGGATGCCGTGAACGGTGGGCAGGTCTACGAAATGCAGCAGGTCTGGGATGACCGCTGGGTCGATACCGACCGCCGCCTGCGACATCAGGATCGCCGCATCAATGGCCTGGGTGCGCAGATGGGCGCGATGACCCAGATGGCGACGGCTGCTGCGCAGAACGGCGGGGCTGCCGTCGGCCAGGTGAACCTGAATGTGGGCGTTGGCTTCTCGGGTGGCAGTGCTGCAATGGCCGTGGGCTGGGGGGCACGAGTCAGCGAGAAGGTCAGCGTCTCGGCGGGCCTGTCCTTCGGCTCTGGCAACAAGCCGGTGGCCGGCTTCGGGCTGAGCATCAACCTGGGGCGTTAAACGATTGCTTGGTGGCAAAAGGAGGTGATCGCATCTCGGCAAGGGCCCTTCGGGGCCTTTGTTCGTGGCGGGCCTTGACGAATCGGATCTTTCTTTTATGGGTATGTAGGTATACCCATCTTGGGAGGACCTTTGAACTGGAAACGCAATCAGAAATACCTGTCCCGTCCACGCCATCTCTACGGCTTGTTCTTTGATAACGGGTGCTGTTACGTGGGGCAGACCGTCGATTTAAAGCAACGCGAGCAGCAGCACCGCAGCGCTCGCGGTGGCTGGCAGGGACGCCGCTTCTCGTTCGTTCTCCTGTCGTGCATAACGGGCACCCAGGCCGATGCTGAGGCACACGAATACGCTTGGCGTTACAAAGCCTTTCAGCATGGCTGGCGAATCTATAGCAAGCCACCGGGCATTCTCATCCGCGATCCCCGCAGGCGCACCACGGGTCACATGAAGTCACTGGCGGCCGGATATGTGTGGCCCGATGCGGTTCCGCGCCGTTTTTCAGGGGCTCCGGCGTCCCTGGCTTGGGGATTCTTCAAATGGCTGTTCCTCTACCCCCTCCTTTTCGGCGTCGCGGTGATGGTGCTGCAGGCCGTGGTCATGGTCCTGTAAAGCAGAGGGCCCCGGCGGAAGCCGCGGGCCACCCTGCCCCACCCTCCATGCGCTTTTGCTCCATGCCGCTTTTGACGTTGCTTTGGTGTCAAAAAGAACGCGGCCAGTGGCCGCGCCTCAAAGCAAAAGCGGTATGGAGAGAAAAGCACATGGGCGGCCATGCCGCCCAGCCTGCTCCTCACAACGAGAAGCCCTGCGTGTGTTTCGGGGACTGCGCCGGCAGCTTGGGAGAGGCTTGGCGCGCCCGCCGCAACGGCTCCAGCACTTCCAGCAGCCAACGGGCCTTGTGTTCGCTCTCGCTCCTCTGCGGTTTTGGGCGTTCCGCGTGCTCCTTCAGCAGCGCGTCGAGCTTGCCTTGGATGCGCGTTCGCTG
This sequence comes from Stenotrophomonas sepilia, assembly GCF_003244875.1. GTDB lineage: Bacteria > Pseudomonadota > Gammaproteobacteria > Xanthomonadales > Xanthomonadaceae > Stenotrophomonas > Stenotrophomonas sepilia. The sequence continues at coordinate 13,427 of NZ_LXXZ01000091.1, read as the reverse complement.
AGCGGCTGGGCGTTGAGCGGTGGGGCGTGCAGCTGCCCCAGGGGGCTGGACAACCGGCCGTTGCGGATCGTCTTTCAGTCCCGCGTCGAGCACGGTCGCTTTCAGTCGCTCCAAGCCCAAGCGGGTGTTGAGCTGCTCGACGTCATCGTAAGTGCCGTAAAGCCTGTAGTGGCCTTTCGTGAGGCGAGTAAAGGCCACCAGCGAACTGGCGTTGTCCATCATCCCCAGGTTCATAAGGTGGAACACTTCGCGCTTGCCCTGCCCCTGGCTCTTGTGGACGGTCACCGCGTAGTCGTGGACCACCGCCTTGTGCTCGTGCGTGTTCCACACCACCTTGCGCCCATTCTCCTTTGGGTTCTCCGAACGCAAGGTGCCGACGATATCGTAGCCGCCCGAGCGTGACGCTTTGATGGATTGGATGGTGGCCTGGGTGCCATTGACCACACCCAAGTCCTTGCTTTTGGCTGTGAACATCACCCGATCTCCCTCTACCAAGGCCAGATCGAACTTTCGTCCATTGACGCGTCCCTCCACCACCACCTCATCCGTGCCGATCTCGCCGCGTTCTTTGAGGCCTTTTCGAATCCCTGCGTTGAGAGCGCCGACCTCGGCCCGGCTGTGGGCCAGCACCAGCTTGTCGTCCAGCGCCGCTGGATTCTTGAAGTAGTCGTTCACCAGGCGCTCGATGCATTTCTCCTGCGAGTGGGCTTCCACGATGGAGTCCATCAGGCGCTCCTTCTGCTCATCGCCCAGCTCCAAGGTTTCGCGCCGGCTGCGGGTGCCCTTTTTCAGATCGACCACTTCACCGTTCTCGTTTTTGGCGTAGAACCCCATCGCCGTCTCGCGATCCTCCTGCCGCGCCTGTCGGCGAATCTCGGTCAACTTAACGTCGCCCACCGCTTGCTTGGTGAGCTGAAAACCAGAACCGGCCCCGATGGGCTGCAGTTGTTCTGCGTCGCCCTGGAGGATGACCTTGGATTTCGCCTTCTCTGCGTAGGCCAACAAGGCTCGGGTGTCCCGCGTGTCCACCATGCCGGCTTCGTCAATGACCAGCACGTCGTTGGGCTGGAGTTCGCGCTTGCCTTCGGCCAAGTCGTGAAGCATCTGTGCCATGGAGGTTGAGGGCATCCCTGATTCCACTTCCAACTTCTGGGCGGCTTTGTTCGACACGCACACCCCCAGCAGCACCATCCCCTCAGATTCCAGCGCTTCCTTGTAGAGCTCGGAAATCGTGGTCTTGCCGGTGCCTGCTAAGCCGCTCAAGTTTGCCACCCCGCCACTGCCGCGACAGATGTGGTTCACGGCCACCAACTGCTCTTGCGAGAGCTGGAAGCCCTTGGCTTTCTGGTAGTCCTCAATGACGCGATCCACCGTGGCCTGCGAAGCATGGTGCTGGGTCTCGTTGGCCCGGCGGTTGGCGATGTCCACCACCGCTTGCTCCGCTTGCAACATCCATGGCGCGCAGAACCGGTCTTCCGTGTGCTTGCGGGCCAGTGTCTGCCCCCGGTCTTCGTCTGCCAAGCGCTCGGCGTTGACCAGCACCAGCCCATTGTCTTGCTTGAACTGCTCAATGCGGGCATGGAGTCCGGCCGCGTCCAACTTGCCGGCGTATTCCATTCCCAGCACCCGCACCAAATCAATGTCGTTGAACACGGCTTCGTTCTCGTGGAGCAGCTCCAGCAGCTCGGCGTCGCTCTTGTGCTCCACCTTGTCCAGGTTGCCCTGCGCTGCTTTCAACGTCTCCGGGGTCAGGTCGAAGCCCTTCAACGCCTCCTGCCAATGCTCGACCAACTCCGTGTAAGTGGGCTCGTCCTTGTGCTTCCGCGTGGCCTTATTGGCCTGCTGATTGCTGACCCCATGCTGTTCTGCATATTCGAGCAATGCCTTGCGGCGCTTGCTGAAGTGGTCGATGACATCCTGGTCGATACCGGCCAAGCGCGCATAGGTCCGGTTAGTCTCCTTGCCGTCGTCGTCCAACTCTCGAACGTGCTCAACCGGGTAGCCGAGGGCCTGGAGGTTCTTGTAGAGCTCCAGCTTGTAGATTTCGTCCATGGCCCGGGCATGCCGGTAGATTTCCACGGCATCGAAGGTCGATTCCTTGCCGTCGGCACCCAGCGCCACCCCATAGACCAGATGGTGGGTGTGGAGATCCATGTCGAGGTCTCGCCCCGCGAAGTGTTGGTGGCTTGACCACACCAAGCCACGGACGCCGATCACGTCTTTTCCCCCTTTCCCGCGGCGGGTCTCAACCATCGATTCCAACCGGTTCATCGCCGTTGCAGAAGCGGCCTGGTGCGCCTTGAGCACGGCATCGCGCTTTTCGGGCGACTCCATCGCAAACAGGATTCCCACGTCCTTTGGCGAAGACACCGTAACGTCGTATCCCACCCGGTGGCCACCGACCACCACGACCTCGGGCTTGCCTTGGGCATCCAGGACAGGATCCCCGTTCTTGTCCACCTTCGCCCGCGCTTTGCCCTTGTGCCCTGCGTTCTGGCATAGCGCGCGCCCCGTCAGCGGGTCAAAGCCTTCGGCCAACTTGCTCATGGTCTCGCGCGTGACCGCGGTGGACAGCAGGTTGAGGTGCGCGGCCATCTTGCCGCCCCAGGCCATGGTGTCCTGTGCGTTCCCGTCTTTGTCGAGGTAATACTCGGTGAGCATCAGATACTCGACCACGGCCGCGCCGGACTTGCTGTCCGTGCCTTGAGCAGTCAATGCGGTGACGTTGAACATGGGGTTCTCCGGGCGGTAAATATCCCTTCAGATCTACCAAAACCCAGCGACTCCACAACCCCACTACTTGCGAAAGATGGCTTCCAGCTCGTCGTCTGAAACCGCGCGGAGCTTCGGCGGCGTAGCGCCCCGTTTCTCCAGCTCTGCGCTGGCTTGATTGGCGGTCATCTTCAGCACGCGCTGGACCTCGGCAGCGCTTTGCGCGTCGCTCGGCGGCAAGGGCTTGTGCTCCACCGGCTTGGCGCCCTGCTTCGTCCATCGAGCCCGTTTTTGCCCTTCCCGCACTTTCTCGTAACTGACGCCCGGCCAGTCCAGCAACAACAAGTCGCCCGTGGTCTGCACGATGGCCCGGATTCCCCAACGTTCTTTGCCGTAAGCCTTCCCTTTGCGGAAGCCCAGATCGTCGGTGAGGCGCCCCGGCGGCACAACCGCCTTCGACTCTTCATGGACGGTCGCCTTGTCATCATGCGTGCGCCAAGCCACGGTGCGCTTGCCCAAGTTCCGAGAGATTTTTTCCCGGGTCTCGCCGACCTGAAGCTGACACACGATGTGTGTGCCGACCAACCCAGAAAACGCCTGGGCCGTCTTGTCCCCGTAGACCCTCTCGACCTGTGACCAATCCTGCACGGCCATGCAGGCCACCACGCCTTTTGAGCGTCCTAAGGCCAGCAGCGGCTCGATGTTGAGCTTGCCAGCGGAAGTGAGTTCGTCGAAGAAGAAGCCCAGGAAGCGCCCTGCTTCATCGTCCGGAAGTGACGGCGAAATGATCTCCGGCACCGCGCAGTTGATCATGGCCGAGATGTAACTGCGCGCCAGCACCTCGTCCGGGCCAGATTGAACGATGACCTGCTTCCGGCCCTCATAGGAATCTTTGATCCAGTCGAGCATCGAGAACATGCGGTCTGACTTACGCTCCGGCCACGCCAAGGCCAGGCGCTCGATGACCGCGGTGCCGTTGGCGAGCACGGCCATGCAGCTCGATGTGGTGTTGCTGTCGGGATTGGAGATGAGCGCGGCGGCGCGGGGGTAGTGGATCGAAAGCGCTTGGGACATGGGTCCGGCTGGGCGGGCAACCAACGCGGCCAAGTCTGCCCACCCCCAGTCCTTGCCCTTCGTGGCCTGGAGTTCGCGCACGCACCCTTCCAGCAAGGCTTGCGCCGCAGACGCCCAGAATGCGCCGCTGCCCTCCTCCGGGGGGATGATGGATTGGGAGAACGCGGCGGCCTGGGTTTGCGTCGCCACGTCCCGGCCAACGTCCCAGATCCAGCTTCGTTTATCGAAGGGGCAGACGATGGCCGGGTGCTTAAAAATGGCCGTGAAGTCACCTTTGATGTCATAAACGAACGTCTTCTTTTTTTCGATCACCACTTGCTGGAGCAGGTGCTTCAGGATGACCGACTTACCCGAGCCCACGCTTCCATAGATGAACATGTGACGGGCCAGCAGCTTCTTGCTGACGGTCCAGTCGGGATGCAGTGATAAGGCGTGCAGTTCCTCCTCCTGTTCCTTCTTCGCGAGCGAGCGGCGGCGGGCTTCAGCCAGGGCTTCTTTCCCCTGCAGCAGTTGTGACCCAGATACGTGCCACATGTTCGAACGCGGGATGAGCCCCCGACGCGTCACCCAAGCCGACGCCCACCCGGCCAAGCAAGCGGCGACGCCGACCCGTGCCAACGTGCCAAACGTGGCCTGCTCCGTGGCCACCTCCCAGAATGCAGCGGCAGGCTCTCGGAATGAGATGGTGCCGGTGGCAAGGTTACCCAGCGCTGCCAGGCTGCCAGTCAGTGCCTGGCCGTAGTTCATGAGGCTGTGGCTGCTGGGAATCTGCCAACCCAGCCAGAGCGCGACCGGATAGGTCAGCGCCGCGATGCATGCCCCGCTAAGCAACCCCTGGGGCCAGTAACGGACTTCGCGGCTCGGCTCGATGCTCGGCGGGACCGTCCAGCTCCAGCAGTCATAGACCGAGGGCTTGCCCATGCTCCCTCTCCCTCATTCGATGCACGTCCCCCGGCTTGCGGCCGGCGCTGTCCAGCTGCCCAGGGTCCGCGCCTGCAGCCATGAGCTCCAGGCAGCACTGCGCGCGTTTGTGTTGGGCCGCCACATGCAGGGGAGTCTCCCCACGGGGGTTCCCCAACGCGGGGTCCGCGCCGGCCTCAATCAACCGACGAACGATGTCGGGGTGGCCGTGGCGCGCGGCAAGGTGTAGCGGCGTCTCGCCGTTGGCGTCGGGCACATTGGGCTCGGCCTGCATGCGCAAACAGGCCTCCACCCCATCCAGGTTCCCGGTCGTTGTGTTCTCGCAAAGCCAGGTCTGCCAAGGCGCTCCGTAGAGCCCGAGGTGGGGGGAATGCGCATGGGCCGCTGCCAGCACTTGGCTACCATGCATGGTGGCCAACGCTCCCCCATAGGTCGCCTTGACGTGGTCCGCAGCCAAACGGGCGCGGGCATCGGGGACCTCAAGCCGCCGCAGCAGTTGGGCGATGTCCAGCGGCGGCTGAGGCGGCACCGGCAGTTCGGGCAGGGCTCGGAGGGCCTGGAGCTGCTTCGCTGCGGAACGGTTCGACTGAACCTGGTCGATGGATTCCCTCAGTTCTCTCAACAGCCCATCCCGCTGCTCGGCCGGGAGCAAGGCGTAAGCGGCGGCCAGGGGCTTGTGGCCCAGCACGCCTGCATGGATGGCTGCGTCGAGCGGGTGAGCGGACAGGTCCGGATCGACCTGAAGAAATGCGGCGTGGCCGCCCTGCCCCAGCTCCACGGAAATGCGGTTGGAGAAACGGCTGGGGGTCATCACCCAGTCAAAGCCCGCGTCGGTGTGGGTGTCCAACCCGGAAACCTGGGCCTCTCGGCAAAACCGCGTGGCCAGGTCCAACACTTCCCGCGCATCGGCGGCAGCGGCGGCCTCGTGATGCTTCCCGTAGAACTGGGCCAGCGTCAGGGGGTGGAGAATGGGATGAAGCAACGGCTCGTGGGGACGATTCAAGAAATCGCCCCCACCTGGGTTGCCTGCTGGGTTGTCGTGTTGGGGTTCCATCCCCTTTGCATACCGTCTTTTTCGGTTTTGGCAATCAGCAAGCGATCTTGATGATGAAAGCCGCTCCAACCAAAACCCCGGTTTGTAGGAAAAGCGAAACGGTGTGCAGATCCATCTGCTCCAAATCCTCCTTCAACCACGCCATCATGCCAGCAACCCTGCCACGTTGGCGGCCACGTAGCTCACCACCGAAAAAGAAAGCAACGTGATCAGCAGGTTCCCCACGTTGTCCACGGCGAACTCGTAAGCATCGGCAATAATATACATAGGGGCCTCCCCCGGTTGTGTTTGACTGATTACAGTCAACCACATCCCATAAAACTGGCAACCCTAAAAATCTCGTTTGATCGACACTTTTGATGTTTAGTCAAACCTTTTTCCTCTCTTCCCCAGATGATCAACCCCCACCCCGCTTCTTGCTTTGATCCGCTTTTGCCGTTTGCTTTATGGGTAGATCGATCCACTCACAAACAAAGGAACGTGCCCGATAAAAAGGGCCCCGAAGGGCCCTGAGTGGTGTGTTTACTGGCGGAACACATTGGGTTGGCGCTCGCGATCTTGCTTCTGCCAATCGAACTCTTCCTCATAGAGGCGCATCTTCTTCTGCTCGGCCAAGGCCGTTGCGGCAAAGGTGGCCCCACCCCACTTGCCCGCGCCGTATTTCGGAAAGTCCACCTGCACGTCGTCGCTGCGCTGGCGCTGCTTGCGCCACTCGTCCAGGCGCATCATGGGAATCTCCACCTGTCCCGCGCGTTGCTGCTCTTCCTTGGCGCGCTCAGAGGGCATCTGGCTCACTCCCTGGCGCTGCTCGATGGTCTTCACCAGCTCCTCTTGCTTGCTCGCCATCCGCTCTTGATGCTTCGCAATCTCCGCCGGATCCGACTTCCGAAGCCACGTTCGAATGTCTTTGCGGGTCTCTTTGAGACCAGCCTCCAGCTCCGTCATTTGCTTGTCATACGCCGCCCGCTGCTTGACCAGGAAGAGATTGGGTCGCCCTCTCACCTCCATTTCGTGGCGCTGATTGGCCAAGTCCGCGGCTCGCTCCTCCAGCGCCACCAGCCGCTCCGGGTCCAAACGTCGCTCCATGGAGCGCTGCATGCGCTCCACTTCGGATTTTTGCTCTTGGGCCTTCCGGTCCAACTCCGTCCATTTTTCTGCGACGGGCTCCTTGCTCGATGCCATCTGAGCGCGGAACTGTTGATCTTTCTCGTGATGATTGTTCATTGGATTGTTCATTGCTTGGTCTCCTGCTGTGGGGATTTAAGATCTTTGGAGCGCGCCTCGCGCTCCTTCTTGATGGCCGCAACCACCTCCTCGACTTGGCTAAGTGGAAGGAAGGGGGTGTTGCACACGTCGGCGCGACGAACGCCAGCCCGGTTGAACCAAAGAATGGCTCGCCCCTGCTGGTTCAGCAGGCCGGTGAACTCGGCTTGCGAGAACAGCGGTTGGGCCTCGCGGTGACCGGACGCCGGCACCTCAATGTCCTTCACGGCATTAACCCCAGTGAGCTTCTGGCCGGTCCAGCGCATCTTGGTCACGGGGTCGATGTGGGTCGCCACCAAGCGCCCAGCACCCGCCCTGCGCAGTTGCTTCATGCCGGCCGCCATGGGGTGATTCGGGTCGAACAACGAGTTGTCCAACGCCATCTCAATCCCACCGGAGTAGTCCAAGCCAACGGCCTTCTGCTTGAAGGAAGTCATTTCTTCGACTCCGTAGCGGCTGGCCGCATACTCGTAGCTCTTCGGGGTGGTGCGCTGCAGAACGAGGTTCTGGAAGCTGCCCAAGAACTGATCAGCCGCATCGCCAGGCAACTTCACCCGAATGCCGTCCACGTTCTGGGTGGCATAGATGCAGCCCATCTTCGTTGAGCGGCAGATCGGCAGGATGATCTGATCCTCGCGCCCAATGAGGTTCTGGCACTCATCCTTGATCAAGATCACCGGCAGCTCGCCGCGCTGGCGCCATTCTTCTTCACTGACTTCGTTCCGCAGCTTGATGCCGTTGTTCAGACGCTGGCAGATGAGGTTCTGCACCAACACGCCGGCGGTGCCGTGGCGCGTGTCGGGCAGGTTCACGCCCATGGAGGTGCCCTTGAGCATCTGGCCCACGTCCACTTCGCCTCGCTCAATGCTGTGCCAGGGCACGCCGTTCTCGTCCACCAAATACTTGCCGCGCATCAGGGGATTGATCCGACGGTCCACGTTGGCCATGAAACTGCCGCGCGTTTCGGCCGGGTAGGTCGGCCACTTCTTGAGCACGAACTCAAACGACATCTGAAGCAATGAGCCGCCGACGAGAAGGTCCGGGTGAATGGTCTTTTGAGCCGTTTCCAGCCGAAGGTCCCAGTCCTTCTTGCGGGCCGCAAAGTCCTCATCGCTTCCCAGATGCATGGGTTGCACGCCGAGGAAGTTGGCCGCCGCCAACAAGCTTTCACCGGGCAAGCTGCTGGTCTGCGTGGTGCGAATGTCGTTGATGGCGATGAGAACCTTGTTCAGGCGCTCCAGCGTCCACTGCCACTCGCGCTCCTTGGAAAGCTCTTGCTGGCGAATGGCCATTTTTGCTTCCAGGTCGGCGATCACCAGATCGATGTCAGCACCATCCCCGCCATTGGCCACCTCAGCATCTTGCTTCTGAAGCAATCCTTCAATCTCAAGCTCCAAGCCCAGTTTCTCTGCGGCATCCAACGCCCGCATCTTGTTCTCATGGTTGTGTAGCGCTTCCAGGATGACGGTCGCGTGGTCGATGATGTCCGCGGACATCCCCTTCCAAATATCCGTCTCGTCGTCTTCCATGCGAGTGTTGGTCAGCGCAGCCTTCACGCCTTGGGCATCCAGGCCTTCAATCAAGCCCAAGTGAACGCCGGTCTCCACCACGTAATCCAACATGCCGCGAACCTCGCCCGCGAGCGCCCCCTTGCCGCAGAACACCGCGAACGCGCAGGGGTAGCCCGACTTCATGATTTCGGCCATCAGCCACCGAATGTAGGACGATTTCCCCATGCCGCTTTCGGCCAAAATCATCGCGTGCATGAACAGGTCATCGACGCTGATGCCTGCCGGGGAACCGGCGTCGTAGCAGAACTTCGCCCCTTTTTTCTTCAGGTGGCCGGTCGCCGTGCCCCAGGCAATGAATGGGGTTTTGTCAGCCAAGGCTTTCCGAACTTGGTTTTCCAAGGCTTCGGCCGTCGCCCGCTCCATCAACCCTTGCTTGCCTAGGTTGAACCGGGAGCTTTGGGACTGAAGCGCCAACGTGCGCTCTTTGTAGTCCCGCGAGTAGTAGACAAACCCGTATGCACCGGCCATCACGAACCAGGCGAAGCCGCCGATCACCGGCGGGAAGAGCGTCGTGATCAGCAGCGCAACCATGCCAACACTGCTCCAAAGGACAAAGGCCTTCAGACGTGCCAGCCTTCCGCCCCACGCTTCCTGATCTTGCTCCACCGGAGCAATCAGGCAGTAGAGGAACCCGGCCACGAGATAAAGGGTCAGTGCCGTCATGGCACCGCTCAACACGATGCCGCTGGTCCAAGCTGCCGTCCCCAGGCCTTTGATGAGCACCAACGGCAATGCAAAGGTCAGGAAGAATGCCCGCAACGCATCCGAGGTGCCCTCGCTCCTTTGAATGGCCCTTACGTAGGGGACGACGACCGGAAGCAGCAACCACCCCAAGATACCGACGTAAGGGATGGAAGTGAGAGCTGAGATCAGCGCACCAGAGATGGGAAGCGCCGCATACATCAAGAACAGCGCCGTGCTATCTCCCCCTTGGAACTTGTCCCTGGGCAGCACTCGGCTCTCGATCAGCCGCCCGTCTTTGGTCAGCTCCGCCCGGCCCTCCTGATTCTGCAGATCCAATGGAGCCGAAGGCCAGAAGACAGAGAACTTCTCGTCCTTCTCGTCCATCGACCCCGGAACCACGTAGCAGCCGCTTACGGCGTCGTATTCTGCTCCCAAATCCGTGGCGTTCTTCTCACGGCCTTTCGGAACCACCAGCCGGCGGCTGGAGACACGGTTGTGCGCGTTGACCAGGCCTTGGACGTTCTTGAAGTTGGCCGAGGATTTTTGACGCACGGCATCAACGATCCCCTGAGGCGCCCCGCGCAGCAGGATCCGATGCTTGAGCTGGTTGGCGAGGTCCAACAGGTTGTAAAGATTCAATCTCATTTCAGTTCCTCCTGGCCCAACTCATTCCAAATCGTTCTGCACCGAACAACCGCATTGCTGGTAACGTCGTTCCTTTTCCATCTGTCCTCGCACTCAGCGCGAAGCGCGGCAAGTTCCTCCGCAGTGGCCTCCTTCTCAGCAGGTAACGCAGCCCTTTGAGCAGGTGCCGTGCTCGCTTTTGGTTCGGCGGACGCCGCCGCCCTTTTGGGCCGAGCTTCTTGTCCACTCTTCAACGGGCTGAGAACACCAGCAACCAACTGAACTGCCATCCCAACCGGCGATCCACCCCAGTTGGAGAACGGCGCCGCGATCAGGGCACAACCAAAGCTGACGGCCACTACGGCCAAAAAGGTTGCCTTCGGGATTTCGGCCTTACTGACCTGCCGGGCTTCCTCTGCGTGCTGCTGCCCAAGGGACCACGCTTTCAGATTGTGCTGCTGCATCTCAATCGGACGATCCTCGGCCAGATCGTAGTAACTGTCTTTGACGGCCTGCGGGACATTTTTTAAACCCAGATCATCAGGACGCCCCAAGAACGTCTCGCCATGCCACCGCATGAAGCGAGATGTGAATGAACCCCCCGCCCCGCGATACGGCAAGAAGAACCAACCCAACATAAAACCTCCCTTGAATGTAACCACCATTTACTTGTAACCGACCATCTTGTTTGCGCAAGGGGTTAGTTGATTCCAGCCTTCTTTGCCCAGGCATCCATGTCGCTTTCTGCCTTTTCCTGCCACTGCGTTTCTTCCCGGGGCTTTTCAGCCGCTGGTTTCTTAGCTGCAGGCGTTGCTCCTACGCCTGCCGAAGACGTCGCTTTGGCAACCACTGCCCTCGGCCTCTTCACTTCCTCAGGAGCGCGTTTGTCGCCTTTCTTCACCTGTTGAACCTCGGCCCGTGCTGCCGCCCTGGGCGCTTCTGCGAGAGCAGGCGCGGCGCCCTTCTCAACCGGCAACGCGGGCGGCGCTTCGACTGCAACCGGCGCTTGCTCAGGTTCAGGAGCCGAAACAGGGGACGCTTGCTTAACCTCTGGGCCCGGCACTGCCGGCGTTGAAACAGGCGCAGCCACCGCAGACGCAGGAGCCGCAGCGGGAGCGGGTTCGTTTTTCCCGGTGTCGCGAGTGACCCACCATGCAATCCCCCCACCCAGCACCAGGCAGGCGACGCTGGCCACAACGACGATTGACCAGCCCTTCTTGCGGCTGACCGTTGCTGAGGTCGAGCCAGCAGGGGCGGCATGCGCTGGCGAGGGCTCCGGTTGAACCGCTGCCGCGTCCGCGACATGAGGCGCGGGCGTGGACGGGGGCAACGCCTCCACGTCCTCCGATGCCTCCGAAGCAACGGAAAGGTCCGCCGGCTTCACTGCCTCCTCTTCCGCAAGCACGTCCGGCGTCGGCTCTACGGCTTCTGGTTCGACAACGACCACCGGAGCCAGCGGATCTTGGGCCCGGCTGGGTCCTTCCGGTGCAACCGTTGTGGGTTCCAAACCCGGCTCGGGGGCGCACACGTCCACCGGCTGCGAACGGGCGTCAGGCTTCGCCGCTTCCTCCCGTTCGGCTTGTTCTTGTTCTTGCTGTTGCCGCGCCTGCTCGGCTGCGGCGGCCTCCTTGGCTGCCTTGGCTGCCTTGGCCTCTTCTGCTCGGCGTGCCAAAGCTCCCTGGGTTTCCTTGGTCTTCTCGACAGCCTTCTCCGTCAGCTCCTTGGTCTTGCGCCCGAAGGCACGGCCCCAATGCTTGGCAGCGTTCAACACCTCGCTACCTCCGCTTGGCGTTGTGGGCGGAGTGGTGGTGGCGGGCGACGGCGCGGTGTCGTCATCAAAAAGCTCAGCCAACTCTTGGAGACGGCGAAGCTCTTCGGGGCTTTGGGGGGTGTTGCTCATCGGATCCTCCAAGAGTTTGAAAAAGATTTGAGCCAAGGGGCTTTCGCCCCCCAGCTCTCGGTTGGCTTAGCGAACGTCAGGGATGGGCGTCACACGAATGAGGAAGGGCTCGTTGTCCTCCCCGCACGCCACAATCGAGCGATGAGCAGTCAGTGCCCCACGGCGATACAACTCCTCCGCGGGGATCGGGCACACCGCGAGATCCCCGCCCTCAAAGCGAATCGTCAACTGGCTTTCCGATGACCTGAGCAGAGCCGCCAGTTTGTCCAAGGTCGCGGCCGTCTTCGGATTGCTGCCCTGCATGTCCTTGGGGTTGTAGCGAATCGTCAGCGCGTCCAAAGCCTGGGCCTGGCCGTCAGTGGTCTGCACTGTTTTGGTCTGCACTTGCGCGTCCAAGCCCGCCTGCCTCGCGGCTTGGGCGACCTCTTCCGCCTCCTGAACCTGTGCGCGAAACGAAGCAATACCGCCAACGACCGCGCCCGCGGCGCACGCCGTCAGGGTCTTTTCTTTCTTGCCCGTCAGCAGGGCGATGCCTGCACCGGCAGCGCAGCCAATCCCGCCCGCCTTGAACAGGCGCAGCTTGTTGGTTTTCTGCGGTTCCGCCGGAGCGGCGTCCTGAGCGAACGAGATGCCAGGGGCCAGCAACGCGGCGATGGTGAGAGTAAGAGCAAAGCGTTTCATGGAGACCTCCTTTGAGGCAGTGGGGGGAAAGGGTTAAGAGCGGTTGGCGTGACGTCGCCAATCCGCGCTGTTGTCTGAAGGGGTGGGGGACGGCCCGCGATGCGGCTTGGCAGCTGTCGGCTCGGCGGGGGCTTCGTGGTCGGCCTGTTGTTCGGCGATGAAGTGGCTAAACCCTCGGAGCGTTTCGAAGATGAGCTTCCGGTTGTCCTGGAGCGCCGCGTCCTGCTCGGCTCGCAGGTCCGCTATGAGGCCTTCCAGGGCAAGGGCATTTCGGGTTTCGGATTCGCGGACCGTGGCTCGGATGTCGCCCAACGCATCGGACGCTTCAAGCCACTGAACCACGCCCCGGTTCTTTTCCAGGACAGCGAGACGCAGGTATTTATTGAGACTGACCCCCTGTTCGCGCGCGCAATACCTCGCGCTCTCCAACTCATCGGGAGCAATGTTGAACGACTTGGTTATTAGCGACGGACGAACCACTTAACCCCCTGCAATGAAAATCCATACCCATGGATTAGCAAAGGATTTAAGAAGCGCAAGTGGGCTAAGCCGATTTTCTTCTGTCTTGCTGGGATGCAGGCCATTTTTCAGCCGAACTGTTGGCCAAGTTGTTAGCCAAGACTGAAAACAAGGCGCAGTAAGGCTTGGGCGGGTGGAAACGCGCAGCGTTTCTAGCCAAGCCGGAACCCATCGGAGGTGCGACTTGTGTATGGCCTACTCACTTCACCCTTCGGACAACCCTGAACGGTGAATGGGCAGCCAACATCTTCCCCCGCAGTCCCTCCCCAGTTTTCGCTCCCCTGCTCTTGCCCTTCCGCTTTTCCCCGGTAGAAGTTAAGGAAAGCCCCAATCCTCAACCCAACCGGAGACCCCTATGCCCCTCGCCCCCGCCACGCTCAGCTGCTCAAAAAAGTTTTCGCCAGCCCCGGCAGCCTCCCTCCCC
>NZ_LXXZ01000090.1 GCF_003244875.1 Stenotrophomonas sepilia | reverse complement strand
AAAATAAAATAATAAGAGCACAGAGCCGACAACCCGCTGTTGCTGTTGCTGTTGCTGTTGATTTCGCAGCAGTCGCGGCCGCAGGCCGCGCGGAACACTCACAGATGCCGCAGTTCCTGCTTCAGCGTCGCCACGCACCGGCGGCTGACTTCCAGCGGCTGCTTGCCATGCCGCAATACCGCCTGCACCTGCCCGCCCGAGCCCCGACGCAGCTCCACCAGCTCGTGGCGTGCCACCAGGCAGTTGCGATGGATGCGGATGAAACGACTGGCGAACTCTTCTTCCAGCGACTTCAGCGATTCCTCGATCAGGTCCTCGCCGCGCGCGTGGTGCACCACCACGTACTTCTCCTCGGCCTGCAGGTAGTGGATATCGTCCAGCGGAATCAGGCGCAGGCTGCCGCGCAGGCGTGCGCACAGCACGCTGCGTGCCTGCTGCCCGCTGTGCTCCTGTGGCCGGCCACCGCGGCCGGCCAGGAACGTGCGCGCACGCGCGATCGCCGCCGCCAACCGTTCGGCACGCACTGGCTTCATCAGGTAGTCGATCGCTGCGGCCTCGAACGCCGACAGCGCATGCGCATCGTAGGCGGTGCAGAACACCACCGCTGGCCGGGGTTCGAAGCTGGCCAGATGGCGGGCCGCTTCCAGGCCATCCAGCCCGGGCATCGCGATATCCAGCAGGACCAGGTCCGGCTGCAGCTCCGCGCACGCATGCAGGGCCTGCTCACCGTTGCCGGCCTCGGCCACCACGTCCACGCCGTCCTGTGCCGCCAACAGGCTGCGCAGGCGCTCGCGCGCCAGCGGTTCGTCGTCGGCGATGACTACCCTCACGATCGTTCCCTCACTGGATCGGCACTGTCACCTGGCAGGCATAGTAGCCCTCGCTCCAGCCAGCCGTCATCCGCGCGGTGCTGCCGAAGCGCCAGGCCAGCCGATGGCCGATGCTGTGCTGGGCATGGCCGGCGCCGCGTGCCAGCGCCAGCCCCGGCGCCTGCGGATCGGGTGCCGGGTTGCGTACGCGGATCTGCAGTTCATTGCCCTCGCGCGCCAGCTGCAGTTCGATGGTGCCGCCGTCGGGCAGGCGCGAGATGCCATGCAGCACGGCATTTTCCACCAGCGGCTGCAGTACCAGCCTTGGCAAGGGCAGGTCCCATGGCAGCGGCTCGTCGCGCTGCCAACGCACCTGCAGGCGTTCGCCCAGGCGCAGCGATTCGATCGACAGGTAGCGCTCTGCCAGTTCGCATTCGTCGCGCAGGGTGGAATCGCCCTCGCCCGCCCCCAGCGCGGCACGGAACAGATCGGACAGGTCCAGCACCGCGCGCTCGGCGACTGCCGGGTCACGATGCAGCAGGCTGGCGATCAGGTTCATGCTGTTGAACAGGAAATGCGGGCGGATACGCGCCTGCAGCGCGTCGGCCTGCGCGCGCGCGTTGGCCTGCACCTGCGCGGCCCAGCGATCGCTTACGTAGAAGTAGCGCAGCGCCAGCGCGGCGATCAGCGCCGTAGTTGCCGCGCTGCCGAGGGTGAAACGCCAGAAGCTGATGCCACTGGCGAAGTTGTCGCCCAGCACCGCGTACAGCGCGTGCACGATGCCGGCGCAGACCACCGCGATCAGGGTGGCCAGCACGGTCGCCGCAATGGCGCCCAGCACCGGCGGCAGCCGCGACAGGGTCTGCCGCAGCATGCACAGGCTGGCGGTCACCGCCAGCGCCAGCCACAGCGCGAATCCGCTGGCCGACAGCAGTTCGCCGAAGGTCCAGTGACGGCTGCCGTCCGGCGCCAGCGCCAGTACCACCACCACCAGCTCGGCCAGGCCGAGCATCGCCGCCAGCCGTGGCAGGCGGCACAGTTCCGGCATCCACGGCGGTGTGCTGGCCGGCGACATGGCTCAGGCGGCGCCCAGGCGTTCCTGCAGCCAGTCACCCAGTGCCTGGATCTCCTCGGCACAGACCTGGTGAGCCATCGGGTAACTGTGCCACGCCACATCCAGGCCCAGCGTACGCAGCGTCTGCGCGCTGTGCGCGGCGACGGCCTGCGGGATCACCGGGTCGCCACTGCCATGGGCCATGAACACCGGCACCTGCACCGCGCCGTCAACACGCGTGGCGCTGTCGGCTTCGGGCAGATAGGTGGACAGCGCGATCAGGCCGGCCAGTGGCGCGGTACGCGAGAGCGCGGCCGTCAGGATGATCGCCCCACCCTGCGAGAAGCCTGCCAGGAAGATCTTCTCCGGCGCGATGCCGCGCTCGATCTCGCGCGCGATCAGTGCGTCCAGATGCACCACCGATTCCTGCACGCCGGCCATGTCGGCGCGCGAGCGGAAGTCCATGCCCACGATGTCGTACCAGCCGCGCATCGGCACGCCGTTGTTGATCGTGATCGGCCGCACGGGTGCGTGCGGGAACACGAAGCGCAGCGCCGGCCAGTGCGGCCGCACCAGTTCCGGCACGATCGACGCGAAATCATGGCCGTCGGCGCCGAGGCCGTGCAACCAGATCACCGACCACTGCGGCGAGGCGCCGGTTTCCTGTTCCACCGTTTGCAGCATGATGCGGCTCCTTCAAGTTCGAGCCGCATTATGCCGCTGGCGCTGGGCAATCAGTACAGCGGCGGTTGCTCGGCCGCTTCCCGCCGCAGCTGCGCGGCGCGTACCAGCACCGGTGGCGGAATGTTCTCTTCCGGAATATCGAGCAGGCCGAGGCGATGCAGGAAAGCACCGGGGCCGCGCGAGGAGGTCAGCGCCACCACCGGAACGGCCAGAACCATGCCGATCACCACCGGCGCCATCCAGGCCGCCAGCGACGGCGATACCGCCCAGGCCAGCACGCCCATGAAGGCGCCGAACACACCCAAGCCACCGTAGCCACGGATCAACGCCATCCACGAGATGCCGCCGTCGTCACGCTGCTGCGCGTCCCAGCCGGAATCGCGCCCGGACAACACTTCGGCCACGCCGCGTGACTGCACGTACATCACCACCGGCGCCATCAGCGCGGCGAGCACGGTTTCCACCAGCATCGATACGAAGGCACGGATCGGACCGCCACAACCGCGGCGGTCGACCGGGTCCAGCAGCATTGCCAGGTAGCCGAGCACCTTGGGCAGCAGCAGCACCGCCATGGTGGCGGCGAACAGGCGCACCACCTGCTCTTCATCCTGTGCGCGCCAGTACACGCTGGGCGACAGGTGCAGCAGGGCGTTGAAATCGATGCCTTCCTGGAACAGCGGGATGGCGATGCCGATCAGCATCAGCATCGCCCACATCGGTGCGGTGAAATAGTGGCCGATGCCGATCAGCATGTGCGTGCGGCTGATCCAGTGCAGCCCGCGGCTGCCGACCACCTTGCCGTGCTGCAGATTGCCCTGGCACCAGCGACGGTCGCGCACGAGCAGGTCGGTCAGCGTCGGCGGGCCTTCCTCGTAACTGCCACCGAGGTAGGGCACCATGTGCGCGGCCCAGCCGCCACGACGCATCAGCGCCGCTTCGACGAAATCGTGGCTGAGCACGTGGCCACCGAACGGCTTGCGCCCCGGCAGCGCCGGCAGGCCGGCGTGGTCGGCGAAGGCACGGGTACGGATGATGGCGTTGTGGCCCCAGTAATTGCTCTCGGCACCGTGCCACCAGGCCACGCCGCGGGCGATCACCGGCCCGTACACGCGGCCACCGAACTGCTGCATGCGCGCGAACAGGGTGCGGCCGCCGATCACCGACGGCAGGGTCTGGATCAGTCCGACGTCGGCGTTGTGTTCCATGCCGGCCACCAGGCGCACGATGCTGTCGCCGGTCATCAGGCTGTCGGCATCAAGGATCAGCATCTGCGGATAGGCACCGCCGAAGCGGCGGACCCAGTCAGCGATGTTGCCGGCCTTGCGCCCGCTGTTGTCACCACGTCGACGATAGAACAGGCGCGTCTGCCCCTCCGGCACACGCTCGCGCAGCTCGGCGAACACCTGTTCCTCGGCAGCGGCGATGTCCTCGCGGCGGGTGTCGCTGAGCACGAAGAAGTCGAAGCGGTCGAGCTGGCCGGTGGCCGCCACCGACTCGTAGATCGCCTGCAGGCCGGCCAGCAGGCGGCGCGGGTCTTCGTTGTAGGTCGGCATCAACAGCGCAGTACGGCTGTGCACGGCCGGCAACGGCTTGTCCGGGTCGATGCCGAGCCGATAGCCCCGGTCGAACACAGCGGTCAGGAAGCCGGCCAGGGCGCTGGCAAACGAGAGCGCGATCCAGGCAAACAGGCCGACGAACAGCACCAGCAGGCAGGCTTCGAGCACGCTGATGCCATTGGCCGACAGCACCCGCCACATCATCCGCGTAGCCACGGCGGTCATGCCGAGCGTGCCACCAAACAGGTACAGCCGGCGCAGGCCGATCAAGCGCGGCGAGGTGCGATGCCGCCGGACCTTCAGCGCGCCTTCGCGCAGGGTCTGTTCGGGCATCGGCAACGGCGATTCAGCGGGCAGCAGCGCCCAGCCGGCATCGAGCCGGGGCGTTCCTGCTTCCGCTTGGATGGTCTGCACCCCCATCGTCGCTTACTCCGCGCCGTCGGCACGGCCGGCCATCCCGGCCGGGCTGCATGCACCAAGGTTCCCGGCGCGCTTTCCCGGCGCCCGCACTTGTCCTGGCTGTGTCGGCCTCACGCCGCACAGTCGATGTCTGTCACTACCGGAACCCACACGATCTCCAACGGGGCGGAATCGAAAATGCGGCCCAGTCTAGGGCCCAGAATGTAAGCCGGGTGCGAAGGTCTACACCGGGATTTGTCCCCATTCAGCAAATAGCAGGCGATCACGCCAGGGCATGGCCAGATGTCACTGCATCGCCCCCGGTACTGGATCGTAACAAACGCGAACGGTTATCATTTAATTAACCAGGCAGGTCACCGTCTTCCGCGCGGCCGCGACCCACCCAGCTGCGCCGGTCCAGACCGCGCACCCGACGACCCACGGAAGGGGGGGCTGCCTGCTGTCTGCCTGCGCCTGCTGCTTCCACCGGGTCACCCCACCTCCCATGGAAGCCGTCATGTCCCTGTCGTCCCGTTCCCGTTCCGCGCGCCTGCCGCGCACCCGCCTGGCCACCGCCTGCCTGCTGGCCCTGCCAGGCCTGGCCGCCGCAGAGGCCGCCGCCGATGCCTCCACCAAGGACCTGGATACCGTGGTGGTCACGGCTTCAGGCAGCCAGCAGTGGATCAAGGATGCCCCGGCCAGCATCAGCGTGATCAGTCGTGAGGACATCGAGCGCCAGCCGGTACCGGACCTGGCCGCCCTGCTCAGCCGCGTACCGGGCGTGACCGGCGGCCTCAGCGCCGTCGGCGAGCAGTCCAAGATCAAGCTGCGTGGCATGCCGTCCAACTACACGCTGGTGCTGGTGGACGGCAAGCGCATGGGCAGCTCGGCCTCGACCAACTATCGCCCCGACCTCGGCCGCCAGGACCTGAACTGGATCTCGCCGGACCAGATCGAGCGCATCGAAGTGGTGCGCGGGCCGATGTCGTCGCTGTATGGCTCCGATGCGATGGGCGGGGTGATCAACATCATCACCCGGCGCATCGGCGACGAATGGAACGGCAGCGCCACCCACAGCTACACCCGCCCGGCTGACGGCAAGCGCGGCGATACCCAGCAGATCGGCGCCACGTTCTCCGGACCGCTGGGCGAACGCTTCGGCCTGCGCATCGGTGCCAACAGCATGCGCCGTGGTTCGGACCGCTCCAACGGCGGTGTCTACGGCAACGCCTATGCCGGCGAGAAGGACCGCAACGCCGATGCGCTGCTGCAGTGGAAGCTGAGCGACGCACAGGAACTGTCGCTGGAAGCCGGGCACGGCGTGCAGCAGGCCTTCATCGATGCGTCGCTGGAAAAGCAGGACGAAGGTGCCTGGGGTGCCAGTGAGCTCAAGCGCAGCTCGCTGGCGCTCAACCACGATGGCAAGTGGCGCTTCGGCAATTCGAAGATCAGTGCGTACTGGACCGAGTACAGGAACGACATCGGTGCTGCCGGCCGTTCCGAAGCGACCGATACGATCATCGAGGGCAGCCTGACCACGCCGTTCACCCTCGGCGTTGAACACCAGTTCGCCGTAGGCGGCCAATGGAAGCGGCAGGAGCTGACCAACACCGACACCATCGGCCGCGCGCCGATCGACTATGCCGGCAACGCGGTCAGCGGCTCCACTCTGGACGTGGACACCTGGGCGCTGTTTGCCGAGGACGAGCTGAAACTGCACCGCACCCTGGCCCTGACCGTGGGCGCGCGCCTGGACCATCACGAGCAGTTCGGCGGCCACGTCAGCCCGCGTGCGTACCTGGTCTGGCACCCTGCCGAACAATGGACGATCCGCGGTGGCGTCTCCAAGGGCTTCCGTGCGCCCAGCCTGACCGAGAACTCGGCCAGTGCCGCTACCCAGTCCGGGGGCCGCGGCTGCACCTCGCTGATTCCGCTGGGCTATACCCGCGGCGGGTGCTACATGGCCGGCAACCCGGACCTCGATCCGGAGACCAGCACCAATCGCGAGATCGGCATCAGCTTCGACAATGACCTGATCGATGTCGGCGTGACCTATTTCCACACCGACTTCCGGAACAAGATCGAGTACGCACCGCTGGGCCGGTTCAACGGCATCTGGTGGACGCGCATGAGCAACGTACAGCGCGCGCGCACTCGCGGCATGGAAGGCAACCTCAACGTCCGCTTCGGCGAGCAGTGGCGCTGGCGCACCTCGGCGACCTGGATGAAGGAAGCCAGGAACCTGACCACCGGCCGCAACCTGATCGATACACCGGAGTTCTCCGGCTATTCGTCGCTGGACTGGGCGCCCAGCACGGTGTTTTCCGGCAGCCTGTCGGCGCAGTACACCGGCAGGCAGACCGGCACCGCCACGACCTTCCTCAAGGCCTATACGCTGTATGACCTGACCGCGGCATGGAACGTCAACGAAGTGCTGACCCTGCGCGGTGGCGTCAGCAACCTGGCCGACAAGAAGCTGTATGCGGAAGGCTCCACCGACTACTTCGTCGCCGGGCGCAGCTACTTCCTGAGCATGACCGCGCGGTTCTGACCGGCGGCACGCGCCGTGATCGCGCTGGCGACATGCCAGCGCGATCGACGGTGTTGCGGGTTACTCGCGTTCCAGCGCGGCCGGTGCCGCATCCCGCGTGGCGGCCGTGCGCGCACGGTCCATCGCCACCGCCAGTTGCTGGCGTGCGAGCAGTTGTTGTGCCTGCACCACTTCAGGTGTCGGCAGGAGCACCGGTCCCGGTGCGTTTTCCGGTGTAGCAGCTGTGGTCATGCAACCTCCATGGACATCCCGCCGCCGCACGGGTTCAGCCGGGGCGGCAGCGGAACTGCGCACCCTATCCTAAAAACGAGGCGGGCGGGTGACGGCGCGGCGCTTGGCCGCAGGCGCGGGAACAAGGCAGGCGTCACATTCTTGACGCTAGCGCTTGGATCCTGAATAGGACTTGTCCTATCATGAAAACGTTTTCTCACAGGGATGTTTCCCAATGAATACCACCGACCTGTCCCAGTTCAGCCCGAAGTGGCAGTTCCGCTTCAACTTCTTCCGCCAGCACGGCGCCCCCAAGAACCCCGGCTTCAAGCAGGCCTGGAAGGCACTGTCCTTTGGTGACCGCCTGAAGATCAACCTGAACTTCTTCGCGTTGTTCTTCGGTGCCATCTACCTGCTGATTCTCGGCATGTGGCGCAAGGCACTGGTGGTGATCGGCATCAACATCGCGCTGGCCATCGTCAGCATGTTCCTGCCGGATGTCGTCGGGCGCATGCTGTTCATCGCCATGAACCTGCTGGTCGCCTCCAGCACCAACTACAGCTACTACCTGGAAAAGGTGGAAGGACGCGCCAGCTGGAATCCGTTTGAAGGAATGTTCTGAGCCATCAGACCTGCGCAGGATGCGCGGCAAGGATGCATGCGACGCCCGGCAGCCGCCGGGCGTCTTCGTTTCCGGCATCAGGCCGCGCGGCGGGCCATGCCCTCCGGCTCGGCCTGCAGGCGGAAGCGCGACACCGCCACTGCCAGCTGCTCGGCCTGCTCCTCCATCGCACGGGCGGCGGCACTGGCTTCCTCCACCAGCGCGGCGTTCTGCTGGGTGGTTTCGTCCATCTGCACTACGGTCTGGTTGACCTGCTCGATGCCGGCAGACTGTTCGCGCGACGCGGCCGAGATCTCGGCCATGATCTCGTTGACCCGGCCGACCTGACCGACGATGTCCTGCATGGTGCGCCCCGCACCATGCACCAGCTGCGCGCCGGCACCGACCTGGGCCACCGAGGCGTCGATCAGCTCCTTGATCTCCTTGGCAGCACCCGCCGAGCGCTGCGCCAGCGCCCGCACTTCACTGGCCACCACTGCGAAGCCACGGCCCTGTTCACCGGCGCGCGCCGCTTCCACTGCGGCGTTCAACGCCAGGATGTTGGTCTGGAACGCAATGCCATCGATCACCGAGATGATCTCGGCGATGCGCTGCGAAGACGCCTCGATCTGCTCCATGGTGTGCACCACCTGGCTGACCACCTGGCCGCCTTCGCTGGCCACGCCCGCTGCGGAACCGGCCAGCGTGTTTGCCTGCAGCGCATGGTCGGCGTTCTGGCGCACGGTGGAGGTCAGTTCTTCCATCGACGCGGCGGTTTCCTCCAGGTTGGCGGCCTGCTGCTCGGTGCGGCGCGACAGGTCACTGTTGCCGGCGGCGATCTCACCGGCGGCCAGGCGGATGCTGGCCGCCGACTGCTGGATCTGGCCGACGATCTGGGTCAGCTGCTGCACGGTGCTGTTGGCATCGTCGCGCATCACCGCAAACACGCCGTGGAAGTCGCCCTGCATGCGGGCACTGAGGTCACCGGCGGCGATCGCGCGCAGCAGCGTCGACAGTGCCGCCAGGTTGTGGTCGCTGACCTGCATCATTGTGTTCAGGGTCTCCACCATGCGGCGGAAATCATGTTCGAAGCGCAGTGCATCACCGCGCACGGCGAAGTCACCGGCGGCGGCGGCGGCGGCCAGTTGCTGGATCTGCTCGTTGATCGCGGCCAGGTTGCGCTTGGTGGTCGCCATTGCGGCAGTGAACACCGCCTTCTCGCCCGGCAGCACTTCCATGTCCACGCTGAGGTCGCCCACGGCATAGCGCTGCATCACTTCAACCAGGCGCTGGGTGACCGCGTTGCTGGAGGCCACCAGCTGGTTGCTGTCGGCCACCATGCGGCCGTACTCGCCCGGGAAGGCCGCAGCATCCATGCGATAGCTGAGTTCACCGGCATCGTGCCGGCGCGCCATTTCGGCCTGCGCAGCCATCACCGACTGCAACTGCCCACGCATGCCCTGCATTGCGTCCAGCAGGCGCCCCACTTCGTCGTTGCTGCGCGCCGGCAGCGTGCTGTCCAGCTTGCCGGCGGCGACATCACCGGCCACGCGTACCGCTTCGGCCAACGGGCGGATCGCCAGGCGGCGCAGCAGCACGTAGACGCCGGCGCTGAGGGTCAGCGCGGCGATCACGCCGACCAGCAGGGTCAGCCACAGCAGCTGGCGTGCCTCAGACACGATCACCGCATGCGGCATCACCACGCCCAGCGCGAAGCGTTGCGGGGCGTCGCCCACGCGCAGCGGCACATACACGCGTACGTTGCCGGCCGCGTCGGGGCTGAAGGCCTCGAACGGACGGTCGGCGGCGATGTCGGCCAGCATGCTGCGGGTCAGGGCATCGTTGCGCGGCTTGCCGATCTCGGCGGCATTGGCCGAGGCCAGCACCACGCCCTTGGGCGACAGCAGTTCGACGCGGCCAGCCCCCATCGGCTTCAGCGTTGACAGGTGCTTCTGCAGCGCTGCCAGCGAGAAGTCGACGGTGAACACGCCCAGGAATCTGCCGTTCTCGATGATCGGCGTGCTCAGGGTGCTCATGAGCACCTTCTGGCCGGCGATGTCATAGGCGTAAGGTTCGCTGACCTTGGGCAGCTTGTCGCGGCTGGGCACCATGTACCAGTCACCGGAACCGCTGGCAGTCTCGGTGTAGTCGGTCATCACCGACTGCTGCGGTTTGCCGTCTTGCCAGGCCCAGTAGCTCATGTAGCGGCCGGTGGCATCGTGTGCTTCGGTATTGACGAACTCCGCATCCTTGCCGTCGAAGGCATCGGCCTCCCACATGGTGCTCTTGCCCAGCCATTGAGGATGAGCACGCAGCTGTTCGCCGAGCACCGCCGCCAGGCTGGCGCGGTCGGGTATGTCACCACGGGCACGCTGGGCCAGCACGGCCTCGACCATGGCGTCATTGCTGGCGAAAGCCGTGCCCAGATCAGCCGCCACCTGGCGTGCCTCAGCGTTGGCCTCGCTGGTCATGGTCTGGCGCGAGGCGCTGATCAGACTGGCGCTGGCCTGCCGGTAGATCAGGAAGGCGGTCAGGCCGAAGCACAGCAGCGCGATCACAGCGGTGCCCAGCATCAACTTGTGGGCGATGCTGCCCGGGCGTTGGGCAGCGGCAGAGCGGGAAGAAGACATGGGAGGGTCCGCAAGGCAGTTCAGGACGACCGGCACCACGAGGGCACCGCGCAGGCGCGCGATCCGTCGCGCAGGCCACCGGCCGCCGGGGCGCGCCCGGCGCTGGAAGCGCACTGGGTTAGCGGCCGCCCGCCAACGAGGTTGAGGCGGGCGGCCTGCACATTCCTGAATCCGCTCAGGCTCGGCTCAGCGCCCCCCCCTCGCGATGCCCTCACTCGGCCACGCGGTCCTTGATCCACTGTGCCCGCGGCAGTACCTCGATGCTGCCGACGGCATACTGCTGAAGCACGTCGTCGGGCCCGAAGCACGGTTTCCAGCCCAGCGCGCCGCGCAGGCGGGCACTGTCGTAGACACGGTCGATGCTCAATGGCAGCGGCCAGCCACGGCGTTCGAATTCGGCCAGCAGCTGTGGCGCGCGACGGGCCAGCACGCTACGCGGGTGGGTGGCCAGCTCCAGGCAGTCCTCGCGCCGGAACGGCGTCGGGGCACAGGCGAGGTAGCGCGCGAACCGGGCGCCTTCGTCGAGCAGCAGTGCAGCATGTGCGCTGGCCACATCGCGGGCGTCGATGCCGCGATGCAGGCGGAACATCGCCATCCGTTCGGGCGGTTCCGGGAAACACCGGCCCATGCGCAGCACGCGAACGCTGAAGCCCGGCGTGGCGGCGGCTTCGGCCAGGGTCTCTGCCTGCAGCTTGGTACGGTGGTAGATCGTGCGCGGCAGCGGCTCGGTGTCTTCGTCGATCCAACGGCAGCCACCGGCCACCACGGCATGGCCATACAACGCAGTGGTGCTGGTCAGCACGAAGCGCCGTGCACCGGCTTCGCGTGCCGCCTGCAGCAGGTGTGCGGTGGCCTCCACGTTGATCTGCTGGAACACCGCATCCGGCACCAGGCCGACATGCGGGGCATGCAGGGCCGCGGTATGGATGACCGCATCCACGCCCTGCACCGCGCGCGCGACGGCCTGCCGATCGCTGACATCGGCAATGATGCGCGTGGTGGCAAACGGACTGCGGTCCAGCCCCACCACTTCGTGGGCAGCCGCCAACGCACCGAAGATCGCGCGCCCGATGCGGCCGGAACTGCCGGTCAACAGAATCTTCATTGAGTCCATTCACTCGAAGCGCCCGGGAACTACCGGGATGCTTCGATTCTAGGCATGCAATCGCGCATCCGCGATAGGACAGCCATGCAATCGTGCGTTCATCTTGACGACTTCGCAGGCGCCAGCAGTTGCCGCGCGATGAACAGCGGATCGTCGCCGCCGGCCACATCAGGCCTCACGCCAGTACGTTCCCAGTTTCCACCGGTGCGCAGATTGATGGGTTGCCGGTCGGGAATACTGACCTGATAGCCATCGGGCAGCAGCACAGGATCACCAAACATATGCGCGGCACCGCCACTGCGCGTACCGACAATCCATCCTGCAGTTGAGCCCCCGCGCACAGCGCGCGATGCCTGCGCTGCAGGCGCAATGGCAGGCCACTGCCGTAGCGGCGCGCAGCCTCGATGCCGATCTGGGCCAGCCGCTGGAGCAGGTACTGCGCGACGCCCTTGCAGCGCTCGCACAGCGGCCCTTCGCGCAGCGCCTGCAGGACGCCCGCCGGCGCTGAAGCCTTACTGCTCTGCGGCCATTTCGATTTCGCTGGGGAAGGTCCAGCCGCCGTTGCCCAGGCGCAGCTCCATCGTGCGGCACTGCGCGGCCAAAGGGGCTGTATTGCCGAGCACGTACTCCTCTTCGGTCGAGCCCATCACGCCGGCCTGGGTGAAGGGTGCAGTTCGTCCTAGCCACTCAGGGCGATGCGCGCAGCGGCGTACCTGCGCCGTGAAAAGCAGTACGGTGCGGCGTGAAGGCAGCCGCACCGGTGCGGACACTCCGTTAGCCGGGCACCGGCAAGGATGAGCTTCCCTTCCATGCAACGGGAGCCTTCCCATGGCCGACCAGCACCACGGCACTTCCCATCGTGGCTTCGCCTCGATGGACCAGGACAAGCAGCGCGCGATCGCCGCGAAGGGAGGACGCGCCGCGCATGCGTCCGGCAATGCACACGAGTTCAGCCCGGCCGAGGCACGCGTGGCCGGCCGCAAGGGCGGCGAGGCGATCAGCCGCAACCGACAGCACATGGCAGCGATCGGCCGCGAAGGCGGGCACGCTCGCCACGCCAATGCACGGCAGCAGCGGCAAGCGGCCGAAGCGACGCCAACGAGGGACGGTTCACAACGCCAGCAGGGCTGACCGCGGCGCGTTCAGGCGCGCCTGGGCTGCCGGAGCAGCCCGGATGCCGCGAGCAGGGCCAGCACGCCGGTAGACGGTCATCGTCCCGCGCGCACCGTCAGGCGTGGCGAGGCACCATCCACCGCTCAGGCGTGGGCGAGGATGTTCAACAGCCGACCGAACGGATCGCGGACGAAGAAGCGCCGCACGCCCCAGGGTTCGTCGGCCGGGCCATATTCCAGCGCGATGCCGGCCGCGCGCATGCGCTGCAGCACGTCCTGCAGATTGTCCACTTCGATCGACAGGTCCGGCACCGGCGTGCCCGAGCCCCCTTCGCTGGCGAAGCTGACCTGCGCTTGCGCACTGCCCTGCCCGCCGTGGGTGACGATCCAACCATGGTCCATCACCACCGACATGCCGAGCAGCTCGCCATAGAACGCAGCGGCACGTGAGGGATCGGGCGTGGCGATGTTGGCGACGACACGCTTGACGGCCATGTTCCACTCCACCAGGAAGAATGTGTCGAGACTGCCCGACCTTGCGCATGAACAGAAGAGCCCCGTCACGGACGGGGCCCGTCTTCAGCCGAGCATGGCTGGGCTTACACCGCGCCGCAGCGCTCCATGACACATCGATCGTATTCGTACTGGCATTCCATGGCATCACCACCACCGGACACACATGCCTGGTAAGCCTTCCAGCAGGGTAGATCGCAGGGCTGGACCGGTCCGGCCAGGGCCACCGAGCCGCTGCAGGCCAACGCGAACACAACACCGGCGATCACTTTCCCGAAAGTACGCATCGACATCGCTCCTTGATAAGCCTGGTGATCCCAGGCCGGGCCACCTTAGCGCTGCACACGGGACGCTGGGTGAAGGCCGATGCCGCTCGACTCAGCGGTGCAGCAACCCCAGCACACGCAGCTGCCCGGCCAACTCATCAACGTTGCGCCACGGCAGGATCGGCGAATTGCCGCGCTCGTCCGGCGGGTTGTCCGGCAGCGCATCGGACCAGCCACCGGCCCCGACAAGCGGCAGCAGCGGCCGCTTGTGCAGCCAGGCCAGGCAAACCTCCGAGATCGTACCGGCGCGCCCGCCGATCACGGTGCAGGCATCACCGGCCAGGGCCATGATCAGGTTGCGCGCATCGCCCATGCCACAGGGCACCACCACCGTGGCGGGCCAATCGGCTGCCGGCATGCCGCTTTCCGGGATCACGCTGAGCACTTGGCCACCGGCGGCTACCGCCTGCTCGGCAGCTACCCGCGTAGCGGCACTGCCACAGCCGCTGACCAGCGTGATGCCCTGCACGGCCAGGAAACGTCCTGCTTCAGCTGCGCGCTCGAACGCGTCGCTGCCAGGATCGGCACTACCCAATATCGCCAACTGTGGTTTACGCAATGCGTTACGCATGGACGGCTCCAAGGCCTCGGAAAGAAAGGTCGCGGTGCCCGGCCCGGCGGAACCACGTCATGCACCGATCACAAATCATTAACGCGTTCATAAAATCCCTTTCACATTGCTGGGGGATATCGCCACGCCTTGACGTTAACGGCCTTGATGTCCGTCAACCAAGGAAGTTGTCCGATGAATCACCCGCTGTACGGCCGTTCGTCCCGCTCCCTGTCGCACCGCCCGCTGGCGCTTGCCGTCGCCAGCTCGCTGCTGCTGGCCACCGCACTGCCAGCCATGGCCAGCGAATCACTCGAGGCCTGGCAGCAGCAGCGCCAGCTGCAGGCCGCGTGGGCGCAGCCCGCTGCCAGCACGGCACCCGCAGCGACAACCGCTGCGCCTGCCGCCAGCAGCACCGCCGTTCTTGGCAACCCGGGCGATCCCGCCAGCTGGCGCAGCGATGAATTCAACGCCGATTGGGGCCTGGCTGCGATGGGCGCGGATTACGCCTATGCACGCGGCCTGACCGGCAAGGGCGTACGCCTGGCGCTTTTCGATTCGGGCTCCGCGCTGGCGCATCCGGAGTTTGCAGGACGCAATACCTCCAGCATCACTATCGGTGCCCACTGCGCGACGCCGGGTGTGGTCGCGGGGACCGGTGCCTGCGGGCAGACCCGCGGCGAACAGCCCGGCTACAACTACTACGGCCTCGGTGCCGGCGTTCCGGCCGCACTCGCGGCACGCCTCATCGCGGCCGGCCAGCCCTATGGCTTCAGCTACGCCGACCACGGAACGCATGTACTTGGCACCATCGGCGCCAACCGCAATGGCACCGGCATGCATGGCGTGGCCTTTGGTGCGGATCTCACCGCCGCCCGCGTGTTCGGCGACACCTACTATGAGTGGCGCCTGGATCCGGACAAGTACTATCGCCCGCGCGCGGTGTACCGCACCGATCCGGATGACGCCGCCACGCTGGACATGTATGCACAGATCCAGGCGCAGGGCGTGCGTGCCATCAACCACAGCTGGGGCATCTCCACGCGCAACATGACCGCCGCCGCGCTGGACCAGCAGTACGCCAACATCGGTGCCGACTACGGCGTGTACGGCAGCATCTACGCCAGCAATGGCGATACCCCGGGCTCCACCCTCATCCAGGTGTGGTCGGCTGGCAACGGCAGCGGCGCCGTCGCCGGAATCACGGCCGCCATGCCGCGCTGGAAGCCCGAACTGGAACCGTACTGGCTCGCGGTCGCCAACGTCCGCCGGCCCAACGCCGCTGCGGGCGAAACCGACTATGTGATCGATGGCAGTTCCAGTATCTGCGGCGTTGCCGCCAACTGGTGCATCTCGGCACCCGGCACCGACATCGTCAGCACCATCGTGTCCGGCGATATCCAGGGCCGCGTCGAGAACACCTCCGCCTATGTGCGGCTGATCATCGACAGCGAGAACACCCAGTACGTCTATGGCACCAAGACCGGCACGTCGATGGCGGCGCCGCACATCACCGGCGCGCTCGGCCTGCTGATGGAGCGCTTCCCCTATCTGGACAACGCGCAGGTGCGCGACGTGCTGCTGACCACCGCACGCGACCTGGGTGCAGCAGGCATCGATCCGATCTACGGCTGGGGCATGGTGGACCTGAAGAAGGCCATCGAGGGCTACGGCTCGCTGCGCGTGGACACCAACGTGGTGATGAACCAGAAGGCCGGCGGCCTGAAAGTCTGGGAAGGCGATGCCTGGGACAACTGGACCAACGACATCGGTGGCCCTGGCAAGCTGACCAAATCCGGTATCGGCTGGCTGCGCCTGAGCGGCAACAACAGCTTCAACGGCGCGGTACTGCAGGACGGTACGCTGGAATTGAACGGCGCCAACACGCTTGCATCGGCGGTCGAAGTACAGGGCGGCCAGTTGCTGCTCAACGGCAGCCTGGTCTCCACCGCACTGACCACTACCGGTGGCGTGAGCACGGTCAGCGCCAGCGGCGTGCTGAACAACAGCAACCTGGTGATCAACGGCGGCGTGGTGTCCTTCAACGGCA
Organism: Stenotrophomonas sepilia; assembly: GCF_003244875.1. GTDB lineage: Bacteria > Pseudomonadota > Gammaproteobacteria > Xanthomonadales > Xanthomonadaceae > Stenotrophomonas > Stenotrophomonas sepilia. The sequence goes on along the minus strand of NZ_LXXZ01000090.1, from coordinate 50,906 downwards.
CGCAGACCGGCGGCACCACCACGGTCGGCGCCAATGGCCTGCTGAAGGGCGTCGGCACGCTCGGCAATACCCGCGTGGACGGCCTCATCGCGCCGGGCAACTCGATCGGCACGCTGACCATCAACGGCAACTACGTGCAGGGCGCCACCGGCGTCTATGCCGCCGAGCTGGCCCCGGGTGGCCGCAGTGACCAGTTGCACGTGACCGGCACCGCCACCCTTGGCGGCACGCTGGTCGCGCTGCCGGAGCCGGGTGTGTACTACCTCGGCGAGCAGTTCAACTTCCTGCGTGCCGACGGAGGCATCAACGGCCAGTTCGCCAAAACCGACTTCAGCGCGTTCTCCCCATTCCTGCAGTTCAGCCTGGCCTACGGCACCAACGGCACGCGCATCGACGTCGCCCGTGGCGCTTCACTGACCACCGCCGCGCACACGCCCAACCAGCGTGCCGTGGCGGCCGCCGCCGACCTGCTGCCGATCGCCCAGGGCCTGCCCAAACCACTGACCCAGCTGTTCCCGCAGCAGGTTGGAGGCGCGCTCGATGGCCTCAGCGGCGAGCTGCATCCGGCCACGGCCATCGCCCTGGTCGAGGGCAGCCGCTACGTGCGCGATGCCGCGTTGTCACGCCGTGCCGGCGCCGCCGCACCCGGTAGCGACGTGGGTGACGCGACGGGTGCATGGGTGCAGGCCATCGGTGGCAACAGCAAGCTGGACGGTGACGTCAACACTGCCCGCACCGAAGCCAACAGCAACGGCCTGCTGGTCGGCATCGACCGCGGGTTCTCCGGCTGGCAGGTCGGCGTGCTGGCCGGTACGGGCCGCACCGACGTGAAGCAGCAGGAGCGTCGCGCCAAGTCGAAGATCGACAACACGCACTTCGGTGCCTACGCCAGCCACAACTGGGGCGGTTTCGGCCTGCGCGGTGGTGTGGCGTGGAGCAAGCACGAGGTGAAGAGCACGCGTGATGTCGCCTTCGCAGGCTTCAGCGACAGCCTGAGCGCGCGCTACGACGCCCGCACCCGCCAAGCCTTCATCGAAGCCGGCTACCGCTTCGGTGGGCCGGAAGCCGGGCTGGAGCCCTACCTGCAGGTCGCACGTGTCGAAGTGGACCTCAAGCGCGTCAACGAACGCGGCGGAGCAGCGGCACTGCAGGGCAAGGTGGACGATACCGGAACCACGATCGCCACTGCCGGCCTGCGCTTCGACAAGGGACTGAAGGCTTCGTTCCAGCAGGAGAGCTGGCTGCACCTGCGCGGTGGCGTCGGCTATCGCCGCGCTTCCGGTGATCGCAGCCAGGTCGCCAACCTGGCCTTCGCCAACGGAAGCACGACGTTTGCGGTCAACGGCGCGCCGATCGCCGACAACGCGGTGGTGGCCGAACTGGGCCTGTCGGCCTGGCTGACCGAGCGCCAGCAGCTGGAACTGGGCTACAGCGGCCAGTACGGCAGTGAAAGCCGCGACCACAGTGCGAATGTGCGCTGGTCGGTGCGGTTCTAGTTCCCGTCACGTGTTCTCATGAAAGATTGGGGCGGCCTCATGGCCGCCCCTTTTTTCCACTGGCCGAGGCTAGCGGCGGCCGCGCAACATCGCCGCGGCGACCAGGCTGGCCACTGGCAGCAACAGCCCATACGCCACCAGCGGCCATACCGTATCGCCTGGCAGCAGCACCGTAGCCAGTGTTCCGAAGCAGGCCACGATCAGGCTCTGCATCGCGTAGTAGAGCGCCACCGCCATACCCGACGCATCGGCAAATTCACTCAACGCGCCGTTGGCAGCTACCGAAACCACCATCACCAGCCCCACCGCGATGCCCCACATGGGCAGCACGACGCTGGCGAATGACAGTGGCAACTCCGCAGCGAGCGCCATCAACAACACACCCGCCACCATCACGCACAGGCCACGCACGAATGTGCCAGGCACCGCCCAGCGCGCGATGAACGTCGTCGCCATGCGCGACGTGAGGATCATCACCAGTGCCACCGTCGCGAACGCCAGGCTGAAGGTGATCTGGGAGTACTGCATGCGCTCGACCAGCACGCGCGGTGCGATCGAGAAGAACACGAAGAACGTGCCCATCGCGGCACTGAATCCCAGCGTGTAGACCCAGAAGGCACCACTGCGAAGAATTTTCTGCAGTGCCGGTCCAGCGTCCCTGCGCCCTGCGGGTCGGGTTTCCTTCCACAGGCGTTGCGCGCGCAGGACGGCGATCAGGCCAAGCACACCCAGCAGCACGAAGATCGCACGCCAGCCTGCTGCCGCAGCCACCAGTGCACCCAGCATCGGCCCCAGTGCCGGCACGAAGGCCAGCATCGAAGCGAACAGTCCATACAAGGACGCCCCCTGCGGTGTATCCGCGTATACGTCGCGGACGGTGGCAAACGTCGCTACCAGCGCTGCCGACGCGCCAATCGCCTGCACTGTGCGCCAGGCCAGGAAGATCACGCTATTGCTGGACAGCGCCAGCGCAAACGAGGCAACGGTGAACAGCAGCGCCCCCAGCAACAGCACGGGGCGGCGCCCGATCCGGTCGGACAATGGGCCGAACAGCAGTTGGCCGACGCCGAGCACCAGCAGGTAGATGCTCAGCGTCAGTTGCACCCGCGCAGGCGATGTTCCCAACGCGCCGGGCATCAAGGGCACTACAGGCAGATAAATATCCATGGCCAGCGAGGCCAGGAGGTCGAACGGCGCCATCAGCGCAATGGCCGATGGCAGGGTGTGGGCCCAACGCGGGGCCTGTCGATTGAACATGGGGAGTCTCCGCCCAGATTGAGTCCGGCGGTGATCCATCCACTTCGCATGCATCGCAGGGATGTTCACCGCAACAACGTCTGCATCGTTGTTGCGGCTCAGCGAACTGTCTGCGGACCGTTCCCGTTGTTCATGGTGCTCATTGTTGGCAGTGCGGAACCGGCAAGAGTGTAGCAGCGACCGATTCAGGGTGGCCGGGGCAGCGGTGCCGCCCCGGCCGCGGCGACCCTGGGGAGTGGGGCGCCGCTGATCGTCAGGCCGCCTTCATCGCATGCTTGCGCGCGCGCATCACGTTGTGGCACTCCTGCACTTCCGGCAACAGCTGGGTGACTTCCTGGCGTACCGCCGGCGGCAGCTCGTTGTCCTTCAGCACGTCCTTGAACGCGCCCAGCAGGCGGTCCTCCGACTCTTCCAGCTCGGCCACATAGCCATAGTTGGTGTCACCGAAGGCTGCACGCACCTTGCCGTAGAACTGCTGCATCGAACCCACCACGGTGCCATGCTCGGCCGGCTTGCCGCCGCTGGCAGCCACCGAACCACTCAGCGCCGCGACGATGCGGCCCTTGACGCCGGCGATGCGGGTGAACAAGGCCGACAGCTCGGCATCCTTCACCTTGGTCGCCGCTTCTTCATAGAACGACTTGCCGTCACGAGCGATCTCGATCAGGTCGTTGAGGCGATGTTCGATGGTGGACTGGGTGCTCATGGCGTTGCTCCTGTATCTTCGTTTCAGGGGAGAAAAGCAGCTTCGACTGCGCTGCCTGCGTATCCACTGTGGACATGCTTGTGTGGTTCCCGGGTGAGCAGCGATTGATACGCACATCACGTCACTCAACCCGCACTGACTGCTTCACGCCACAGTGGCGCGTGGATCACATCGAGCGAGCCCGGGCAGGCTCACCAAGGTACGAAAAGGATGATCAGTACGATCACCAGGACCGCGGCGATCGCTCCCATCAGCACGTTTCTCTGGCGCCAACTGGGTTTCGGTTTTCCGGGAGTATTCATGCCTGCTACCTGTCTCTGCGGATGACCCCGGCAGACTGATGGATCGGCGACGGTGCGTGCGTGCAGGACATGTGCAGGCGACGTGCAGAGCACCGACACCCATGTCGATTTCCGGCACACTCGCTCGTCAGATCATCAAAGCCCTCCTTGATTGCGGACCCCATGCCTCCCATCCTCACCGCCTTCGCCACCTCCCCCGACCGTGGCCAGGGCCTGGCCCGTGACATGCGCGTGCGCTGGGCACTGGAGGAACTGTCGGTAGCCTATGACGTACAACTGCTCACCTTCACCGAGATGAAGCAGCCCGTACACCTGGCACGCAATCCGTTCGGGCAGATTCCCACCTGGCAGGAGGGCGACCGGACCCTGTTCGAATCCGGCGCCATCGTCCTGCATCTGGCCGAACAGCACCCCGGCCTGCTGCCGCGCGACCCGGACGCCCGCATGCGCGCGATCATGTGGATGTTCGCTGCGCTGAACACGGTGGAGCCCCCCATCGTTGAGCGCTCCATGGCCTGGGTGCTGGAGCGCGAGCAGCCGTGGTACGCACAGCGGCTGCCGCTGCTGGATGAGCGGGTTCGGGCGCGACTGGCGCAACTGTCGACATGGCTGGCCAAGGCGCCGTGGCTGGACGGCGATTTCAGCGTGGGCGACCTGATGATGGTCTCGGTGCTGCTGCGCCTGAAGAGCAGCGGGCTGCTCGACGAGTATCCGACGGTGGCCGCCTATGTGGCCCGCGCGACGCAGCGGCCCCCCTACCAGCGCGCCTTCGCCGCGCAGCTGGCGGTGTTCCAGAACGGGTAGTTCCACGCCATGCGTGGAAACACTCAGCGCAAGCTGCGCCGGCAGGTGGCCTGCACCAGCATCAGCTGCGCCACCAGGATCAGCATTGCGCAGCCCGACAACAGCCAAGGGTCGATGTACCACTGCTCATTGAAACTGAAGTCGCCTGCGGAAATGCGTTTCCAACCGTTGAAGTGCTGCATCGCTGCGACCACGAACGCGAAGCCACCCGCTGTGTACGACAACCAGGGCACGATGAGGCTCCCCGGGCGCGCGAACAGCGTCAGCAGGCCGAGCACGCCGATGACCGTGCGCTGCACGCGGCAGTACGGGCAGACATAGGCCATCCCGCTCCATTCCACCGCCCAGGCCAGCAGGCTGACCAACATGCCCGCCACTGCGGCGGCGTGCAGGGCTTTCGGCGTGATCGTCATGCCACTCTCGTGTGCCATCCCGTGCTCCTTGGTTGAAAGACCCGGGCAGGGTAGCAGTGCTGCAGCGTCATCCCTTCTTGATGACGGTCCGCTTGCCGATGGTGCTGGTCCTGCCAGCGGTCGGCCTGGCCAAGCCAGGAATCAGGAAATCGGTGACCTTGTGGCCCATCGACACCTTGGACGCCAACCAGCGCGGCATGCGCCCGCGACCGGTCCAGGTCAGGCGCTTGTATTCCGGGTCGCGATACTTGGGCGCGACTTTGCCGGATTTACGGCGGACGGCTTTTCGGGCGGGCGCAGGTGTTTCCGAGGCTTGGCCGCCAAAGAGTTCTTCAAGGGTGTAGCCGGCTTCGGCGGCGGCGGCCTTCAGCATCCGCCGCACCGCACTGGCCGGACGGCGGCTGGAAATCAGCTGTTTCCGCCGTTCAGCGGCAACCACCAGGGCACCCAGCTCGCGAAGGCTGAGCGATTCAATATCGATCGTCATGCGGGAAAGGTCTACTGCAGCGCGGCAGCTGTCAAGGCGCCCTGCCCGGCGCGTAGACACGGGCTTCACCGCCGGTGGGCTCCGATCGCCTGCGTCGGCCATCTCCGAGGACCTCGACGTGAGCACTTCATCGCATTCGCTCGCCTACCTGCTTGCACGCATCCTGCTGATGGCCCTGTTCCTGGTCTCCGGGCTGGGCAAGCTCGGCGATCTCAGCGGTACCCAGGGCTACATGGAGGCAATGGGAGTACCCGGCATCCTGCTCTGGCCGACCATCGCGTTCGAAATCGGCAGCGGCCTGTGCATCCTGCTCGGCTTCCAGACCCGGCTGGTGGCGGTCGTGCTCGCAGGCTTCAGCCTGGTCACCGCTTTCATCTTCCACCACAACTTCGCCGACCAGACCCAGCAGATCATGTTCCTGAAGAACCTGGGCCTCGCCGGCGGCTTCCTGCTGCTGGCGTGCACCGGGGCGGGACGTTACAGCATCGATGGGCGTGGGCGGCGCGGATGAGCGCGCGGCATGCCGCCATCACCCCTGGCCCATGGGCGCGACGCGCCGCAGGCGCAGGTTGCGCCATGTCGGCTGGGAGCCGCGAAAATCCACCGCTTCGCCATCGCTGGTGAACAACAATCCTGGCTCCACCTCAGCAACCAGGCGGATGCCATCGATGTACAGCCAGCCGTGTCGTTGCTCCAGCACAACGAACATCGATGGTTTGCCCCATTGGTCAACGCGATAGCGTCCCAGCCAGGGTTGCCAATGGGGCGCCTGCGGCCCGGTGGGCCCATCGATGGGATCGTTCTGGTCCAGGCCATCCTCGCCGTTGCTGCATTCCAGGTACGCCGGCAGCATGTCCGTCGCCGCATGGTAACGGTACGTCGCAACCTCTCCATCGGTGTCCACAGTGAAAAGTTGATCGCCGTCGATGGCCGCAAAGCGGGTACCCTCGGCGTGCGCCCCTCGATGCAGTTGCAGCTCCCCGTTTCCGGCAACCCCGATCTTCGCCTTGCCGCTGCGCCCGATCCAGCTTCCCGCCATCTGCTGCATCTGGTCCTGGGTCAACCTGATCGGCGCCAGGCTTGATAGGGGCACACGCGGCTGACGGGGCCCGAAACGCGCCGACAACAGCTGATCGAGCAGACGCTCGCCGATGCCGTACCCCGCAGACGTCGCGCGATTGAACATCGCGGCAAATCCAGCGTTTGCCTGCCTGCAGTAGGTGAACACGCACCCGAATCCGAAGCCCCCGCCGCGGTGGTGCAGCAGCCGCACCGGTGTACTGCCGTAGAGGCGTTCGCTGCGCATGACACCGAGCCCGTAGTCGCCGCCCAGGCCGAAACCATGCATCTCGTCCCAGAGACGGGGCTCAAGCAGTTGCTGCGCACCGGATCGGCCGCCACCGAGCAGGAAGCCAAGATACTTCGCCATGTCGGCGGCACTGGTCCACACGCCTCCCGACACCACCAGCGGCGTCACCGGCGGTACCTGCGTATGGCCTTCCTGGGTTCCCAGTGCCCGCACCTTGCTTGCCAGGTAGACCGACGCATCGGCCGTACTGTCGTGCATTCCCAGCGGCTCGAAGATCCGGCGCTGCAGCCAGGCCGGATAGCTGATGCCCGCAACCTGCTCAAGGACATGACCGGCAAGGTCGAAGCCCAGGTTGGAGTAGCGATAGCGCGTACCCACCGGAAAGCGCAGCCATGTCTGCGAGATGCTGCGGACGTGCGCATCAAAGCCCGGCGACGCCGGTTCGTAGTTGTTGCCCAGTGGCGCCTCGTGCGTGAATCCCGCGCGATTGGCAAGCAGCAGGCGCAGGCTGATGCGCCCCTGTGGAGCATGCTCGAAGCGGCTGCGCACCGTGAACGACGGCAGATAGCGGGTAATGGGCGCGTCCAGATCAAGGATGCCGTCCTGCACGGCCAACAGCACCGCCACCGCCGCGAAGTTCTTCGAGGTGGACTGGATGCTGAACATCGTGCTGGCGTCTACGGGCACGCTGCCCTGGCCTGATACGTGACCGAAGCCTTCAGTCCAGCGCACCTGCCCGCCTTCGACCAGGCAGACGGCAACGGCACCGATGCCGCTGCCGTCCATGGCCGAGCGGATCACGCCGCGTTCCGCGTCGATCAGGCTCGCAGTGGTGACGGTTGGCTGCGTCACCGCAGCAACGCCGGTGGGCATGAGCGTGGCCGCCGGAACGGCAGCGGCGTTGGCCAGGAAGGTGCGACGACTGAGCGTACCAGGCATCAGATCACTCCACTTCAGGATGCCGCCATCTTCCCGCCAGCAGAAATGGCAGGCCATGTGTCATTCGGCACAGAGTGCGGTGATCGATGAAGCTGCACCTTCGCCGGCTGCGCAGGCCTCAGCCCGGAGGGGGCGGCAAGCGGATTCCCTGCGCCAAAACAAAGGCGCGGGACTCGCTCCAATAGGCCTGTGGCGGTTCCCGCAGCTCGGGTCGCGCCCAGTAGTCGTTGCCATGCAACGCGCTCATCACATGGCACCAGCCGTCACGCGGATCGTGAACCTGAAATCGCCCGCGATGATGGCGCGGATGATACGCGTAGTGGCCAAGCGCCTCCTGGCGCGCTTCATCCGGCGAACGACCCGCCTGATGGACCAGCGTCCATGCACGCATGTGGCGTGCATGCGCAAGCGCGCCAAGGTACTCGTCCTCATCCAGCAGCGGCACCTGCTCACCGCGGGCCAGGCACAGTGCGTCCGATTCGGCTTCGTAGTCCAGCGACGGATGCGCCAGTTCCGGGTGCTGCTGCCAATACCCTTCGCCCTTCACGTGCAGCATCGCCCAGTGCCAGGGCTCGTCGTGGAAGATCAGCGCGTGTTCGTATTCGCGGCCGGGGCTCTGGTCGGGATAGCGCTTCCGTGCCTGTTCGAGCGCCTGCGCCTCGGGCACCTGGCCATAGTGGACCAGGCACCAGGCGAACAGGTGCCGGCTGTCTTCGATTTCGGTGGCGAAGTCTTCCACCGGTGTATCGGTGTTGGGCATGGTCGATCCCTGTGTGCGGATCAGATGGTACCGACGCTGCAGGGTGCGTGGGGGGCGGGGGCAATGAGATCTGCAACAAGTCGTGCGAGGTCGCGTGGGGGCCCATCACGATTCGAATCTGGAATCGACGGAGTATGGGACCTCTACAGCGCTTCCACGCGCCTCCACAGACCTTCCGGCCGTAGTCCACGCGGCTGATTCCCAGGCCCCGCGACCATCTTCGCTCATCTTTGTGCACCTCCTTCCGCTGACAAAAGGTCGCCGAGCGGTCGCCAATGGGCGCAATGAAGGGAATGCTCGGAGAGAACGGACTGGCCACCTTGCCGATCGGCAAACGGGCCTTGGATCCAGCGTCGCATGGTGTGGGCTGCCCGGATGTGCGGAAGCTCGCCGGCGGTGGGCTCAGGTTCCGCTGCAGATACACCAAGGCCAACGGTCAACGCGATCGCGTCGCGGCCGCACCACGAGGGAGGGCGCAACCTTCGCGGTGAGATCGCAACTGCGGCGGCCGCCGTCGGGCTAGCGAGAGAACAAGCCAATTGCTACCGCGGCACGGAATGGCCATTTTGCCACTCATGCGCTCGCCTTCCGAGGAAGGGTATTTGTCGCTTTACGTCCACCGATGCGTGATTGAGAACACCCAAGAGCCAAGCGTAGCCAGCTGCAACGAATTTCTGGTTGACAGTGAATTTCACCCCGCAATATGAAACCCCGGGAATCGAGAGGCAGGGGATCAGCGCCGAAATCAGTTATCACCACGGCCCGAGGTCCAGTCCATCGCAAAGCTCCGCCACGACAAGGGAAAAAGAATCAGGTGAAGATCAGTAGAAGTCTCACATATGGAATGTTCGTCATCGGCGTAGTCGCAACCATTTCCTGGTCGACCTGCAGACCATCCGATGTCACAGGAAGCAAAGGAGATGAGGTTCCTCCCAGTGAAAAAAGCACTTCGCCAACGCATGTCGCATCTGAATCAAGCATTCATCAATCCTTGCGTTCACCACACCAATCCATCGAATCAACAGTGGCTTTGGGTGGCAAGGCATTTCTGCTCAAGATCGAAACACCTCACTACGAAGGCGACGCCTCGGAATACATTGACAGGCGCATCACGGCTGCACGGGCGGGCGATGCCCAGTCGAGCTATGAGATCCATAACCGCATTGCCAGTTGCAAGCGAGCGCTTAACTCAGGTGATGCCGATGAGTACAAGGCCTACGCATCAGTGGGCCTGGGGGAGCAGTACTCAAGGAAAATCGATCAGGAGATTGACCACTGCCAAGGGCTGATAGGGCGAACGGAACTCGGAGATGAGAATTGGCTCTCTCTAGCTGCCGCCCAAGGGTCGGTCGAAGCGAGACTGATCTTCGCCAAAGACCCGAAAGCCATCATTGGAAACTTGACCGAAGCGCTCAAGGATCCGGAACGAATAACCAATTATCGAAGGTATGCGATTGATTATCTAAATGAGTCGGTTTCACAGGGAAGCGTCGACTCGATTGAAGCCCTTGCTGACATCCATGACCGAGGGATCATTGCCGATAAATCCCCTGAAAATAGCCTTGCATACTGGCTCGCATATCAGCGCGCGCACCCCAATAGCCAATCGACGGCATCCATTGCGAGACTCTCCAAACTGTTGCAGCCCAACCAGATAGAGCGATCCAACGAGATGTCTGAGGCTATATACAGATCCTGCTGCTTGTAACCCAACAGAAGTTTCCTACTCACCCAACATGGCGCACGATGAAAGCAATTATTTCGAAGAAATGGTTGATTGCAACCTCCCTGGTTGTCGCAATTGCTGCCCTTCCCGTGGCTTATGCGATTTGGCCCTTTGATCCTGCCCCCACCGTCTTTGGCCCAGTCAGCTGTGGTACGTGTCAGTTGCAGGCTCGAATTCCAGACAATGCCACGAAGGCGTTCCTGAATAGATACAGAGATGTAACAAACCAGCAGAGAAAGGGGGGATTCGAATTCTCAATTCAGGCAGGTTCCAAAGTCATCGTCTGCAACGCGACGCACTGCGCTACCTACGAGTTGACAGACAGCAATGACTGGAATGGAACCAACCAGGAGCCCATCACGCGTCCACCCTCCAGTCGCGGCGGCGCTGGCGCCGGCAGCGGAGGAGGTAGCGGTGGCACGGGCGGAGCCAATCTGGGTGGAGGCTGCCACGGCAACTGCGGAGGCAGCGGCAGCGGAAGGGTAACGGTCAAACCGATTACTCCTATTCGCCCGAGGTAGCTTTGGAAACGCAGAACAGATCAGGCAAGCGGGATCACCACGTCCCGCAAGTAGGGGGGGGCATAGGCAATGGGTGTGCGCGCAGTGCACTACATCACCCTACCAAATGCTCGCAATCACCACTTTTGCCACTCAAGATCCCGCTGCTCGCGCCAGCCATCTGGCTCGCGTTCTAGTTCGTAGAGATCAAAGCTCGACCGACACCCATTGATGAGGAGCGCGTTCCGCTCATCCAACTGCGGTTCGACTAGCCTAGCGAAACTCCGGTCCTCGGTCACCGATACGACCAGACGATACTTTGGCCGCACCGTCCTGGTCCAAGCAAGCATCCGCTGCAAGTGACTCCAGAACGGGGCGAGCGTTGCTACCTCATGATGATCCAAGCATGAAGGTTGGGGTGCACACGCTTCCTGCCAGAATAATTGCCCTTGTCTCGAGAAGAGCACCGCCGATACTCGCCTCTCCATTCCAGCAACATGATCTACACCAGATGCCCAGTCCACCGTCCATCACCGACATCAGCTCAGATATGAAGCGGAACTGCTCATGATCCCAAGTCGCTCGAATGCTCAACTTGCGGCAACCTTACTTCGCAGTCCTATCAACGTTTTCCTCTTGCCCCCATAGCTCGCCCCTTCCAACTAAACGAACAATCTAACACTGCGCGAAATCTCCCAGATTCGCTATCAGGTGGGGGTTCCGACCCGTGCATCACAAGACGCTGTGCTAGATTCGGGACAGTGTTCCTGGCGCGAGAGGTACCTTCATGGATGCATGGCTCAACAAATGCGCTACTTCATTAAGGCGCGGAGATCGGAGTCACCTCCGGCTTGCAGCGTATCGCTGCCTCTCAATAGCCGTTTCAGCGTTGATACTGTCAGCGTGTTCGAGCGGTGCCTCACCAACCCCATCGCATAAATCTAATCAAAGACAGTCCGTCAAATCAGGGAGTGAAATTGGTATGGAGCGATTCAAGAACGACATCGAGCGCCTGTCTAGTGTACGTTTTGATGATGTCGACGCGTTAAATGAACAGCTCCACACGCATCTGGGAGAGCCGACACGCCAGGACGTGATGGACGAACGGATCGCAGAACACGGAATGTTGGGCGACCTTGAGGTCCGGAACATCAGGCTGAGAAGTGCTGCTGACGATCCTGCACTCGCGAACCTGATCTTTGAGATCGCACCACCAAGCATTGCGCTCAAGGAAATCATCTGGGAAAACTCGACCAAACATCCACCTCGGCCTGACGCGCCTGGCTCTCGCCCTTACTGGTCTGCGCAGGTGAACGATGCAAAGGTCGTGCTCGGACTCGATTCCGATAACGTGACGCTGACCTACATATCGATCAGTCAGCGCTGATCCCTGTTATTGCGAAGGAGCCGGAGCATGGAGCGTACTGAAGAATCTGGACTGCCACAGCCGCAGGAGGGAGGCCGCCCAGGAGCCACACGGCGTCCCGCATCGCCATTGGACGACCCCTCCTTGGCGCCGCTTCTAGCAAAATCCCCAACACTTCAGGCGGGCCTCACCCAGGCGAGGCGTGAAGGTATCGTTATCCAATGGGGGGCAGCCGGTGAAGGCACTTATCTTATACCCGGCGTCAAGATCGTTATTGACGAGAATGCGATTGGGCAAGGCTCAAGGATCGCAAGTTCTCTTGCTCATGAAGTTGGGCACCATCTCTTCACCGAACCCGAAAATCGAACTTCTAAGCAAGCCTATGTGAACAGCGAGCTGCGAGGAGAAGCCGCCGCGACTCTCAGCAATGTCCAGGTCCAGCGTGAGATCGTTGCAGCTGGCGGTCCAGATATTGGCGTTTCCGGCACAGGTAATCGTCCACAACAATACGGAACCATTGCGGCGGAACTCCAGGCCGGACGGATCAACCGTAACCAAGCACTTGGGCAGATCGCTGAGGTGTTCAAGACAGAGGCGCCGTCTGTTGGTCCTCATGCGACATACGAACTCTACTATGGCGACTACTACGATCGGGAAATAGCACCCACGCAACGGCGGCGTAGGCCAGATCCAGAATTTGACGCCGAGCGCATTGCGGTTGCGGGAAGAGTCGGTTCGGACAGCGACGACTCGCCCTCACGGCAGCGAGCATCCTCCTCAGCCCCTGAACTCGGCGATGCTGACCGCTCTCTCTACATGCAGATTAGGGCAGGTGTGGAACGCCTGGACGCAGAGCATGGGAAACCCTGGGACGAGTCGAGTCAGCGCATGTCTGCAAGCTTGCTGGTACTGGCGAAGGAGCAGGGCCTTTCACGGGTTGACCATGTTGTCTTGAACAACCCGACAGAGAACCTAGCTCGAGGTGAGAGGGTCTTCATAGTCGAGGGAGCAATGGACGATCCCGCCCATCGTCGAGGCCATATGAATACGATGGATGCGCTTCGCGCACCGGAGGCGGAATCGCTCCATCGCGCTGATGCGTTGAGCCAATCACAAGCAGCGAGCCTTGAACAACAACCGGCACAGCAGGCACATACGCGAGACGGGCCATCGTTCTCGAGATAAAGCCGTCACTGTGCTATCGGCGCCATTCATTCCACCGCCTTGGCCCAAAAGTGAGCGCCCACGCTGCAGCTCGGGCGCTCTCGAATCATCATGCGGTCGCCTCCAGTTCGAAGGGTTCGAAGCGGATCACGTCCTGGCCCAGCCACTCGTTAATAGCTGCCATGCGCGTCTGCAGCGGCGCCAGTTCCATCGCCGCCCACACGCCCGCCGCGTCGCGGATCGACCCAAGCCCGCCACTGTTCTGCGGCACGATACCCAGAAGCTGCGGTGGCACCCGGAGCACCGCCGACATGTCATCGCGGGTCACACTCTTGATCCCGGTGAACTCATCTCGGACCGCCACCTCACTGACCGGGATCACCTGCAAGCCGTCCTTCTTCCCATTGGGCGAGTGCACGAACAGGTTCTTGAAATTGCCCGGCCCGCGCGACTGCCGCAGCGCGTCGCGCAACGCGTCCACGTCCAAGCCCTCGGGTTGAGGGTCGGTCATGTAGAGGATGTAGCCGGCGTGCGAACCGTTGTTGTAATACTTCCGGCGGAATAGCGTGGCCGACTCGTTCAGCAGCGCGGCCTGTACGGCTGGCATCCACTCCGGCAGGCCGTAGATCTCCTGATCAGCATCTGCCTCTCGCAGCTGGAACACCTCACCGGCGGGAAACTCATGCTCTACCCGTCCGGAACGCACCGGGAAGAACTCACCGGGCTGCACGCCACGGCGCACGTACTGCGCCAGCGGCACCGCCAGACTGTGCGCGGCTCCTGACATGGGGCGGCGACGCTCGACATACCCCATGCCGAAGGTGGTGTAGTCCAGCGCCAGCTGCGAGAACGCCTCACGGCTCAGCAGCCGGTGCTGTCGGAACGTGCGCACCAGCATGTTGCGTTTGAATGTCAGGCCGCTGTGCAGGTACGGGTTGGAGCGCGTTGTGCGCGACAGCCCTTGCAGATCCACCGGTGGCTCGAAGTAGCGGCCATTGCGCCAGCATTCGAGGTAGTCGAGGAAGCCGCGTGATTCCAGCACAGGGCTGGCCTCGCCAAAGGTGAAGGCTTCGATACTCACCGGCGGCGCGGCGATGGCGCTCTGGTCGGTGTCGGTCATCAGAAAATCTCCATGGTGCCGCGCGCAGCCCGTCCGCCTTCCAGCGGCTCGCTCTGCAGCGCGTGCGTGAGTGCCCAAGCCAAGTCAGCATGGCCGGTGGTACGCGAGCGCCCGGCGGTGTAGGTCACCTGGCGCCCGCTCGGGGTGATGGTTTTCTGGATCGCCAGCAGTGACTGCGTGAGGTCGATACAGCCGGCGTCGTATTCCAGCCGTTCGTCATTGATTACGTCATAGGCTTTCAGCACCAGCCGCGCTTTCACCTCGGGCGAATAGTTGAAGACAGTCACGCCGGGGAAGAACTGGCGCACCAGCTGAGCAACGCCGGTGCCCATGCCGGTCGCATCCACGCCGATGTAGGTCACCCAATAGCGCTTGGTGATCTGCTCGATGAACGCCGCCTGGTCTTTGAACTCCATGCCCTTGAACTGGTGGCGTTCCAGCACGCGGAACTTGCCCCCAGGCACCAGCGGCGGGGCCACAACCACGATGCCCGCGCTGTCGCCGGTCTCAGCCGGGTCGTAGCCGATCCACACGGCGCGGTCGCCGTAGGGCCGGACGGCAAACGGCTTGTGGTCGTCCGCCCATTCGACCCAGCTATCGACCTGGCAGGGCTGCAGCATCGTGAGCGGGAACACACTGGCGCTGTCGTCCACGAACTCGCACATCAGCAGGTTGGCGAACTCCTCGGCGCTGTAGTCACGGCGCAGTTCCTCGATATCGAACAGGTCACAGCCACGGTCCGCCGCGTCCAGCACGGTCACGATCTGGCGCCAGATGGCGTCCTCGCAGGGCCTGCCACCCATCAGGCGCGCATGGCTCACGTCCAACACCGAGGGCAACCGTGGCGACAAGCAGGATGCGGCCGGGCACAATCGCCCACCACTACGGGCCGCTACGATCACGACTTGCCAGTCGTGAAACCACCTCGCAAGCGTTGAGTTTTCCCGCGAATTTTCCCGCCGGCACAAAAAAGGCACTTGGGCGTAAGCCTAAGTGCCTGTTTTTTTTTATGGTGGCCCACCAGCAATCACATTCATTCCCCAAGAGATTGTTGGGGAAGAACTTTTCTCGGGCGGCCAGCTGCGGTTACTCGCACCGTTACTCACATTCCCCAGAAGGGGACTGGATTCGAAGCCTGACGATCGCTGTGAGCAGTGAAGCAATAGTCCCACGCTGTACAGGAAAGTACTATCCAGTCTTCTTCATCGCGCCGCGCGTGGGCTGACCTCCATGGGCCGTGGCGACAATTGGCAGGGGACGTAGCCGATGGCCGCTACACAGAAGCCGGGACGCGATGGCGTCAAGTATTGGCGAGCCGTAGACGCCATTGAGGCCTTGGGCAGCGCGTCGCTGGCCGAGGTCGAGGAGTGGGACCTGTCGCGCCACCCTCACGACCCGCTGGGCAACGCCCGCGCTGACCTGGAGTTGTTCACGGTCAATTCGCCCAGCCGAGTTCACTACAACTACTCGCGCACGAACTGGCGAAGCGACCAAGATCACCCGCACGACCGCTTGTTCAAGCTGGTCGATCCCGGCCCGCCGCGGCGCACGCGCTACGTTCTGTTCAATCCAGCGGACCACGGGCACGTGGACCTGCAAAAGGGTGGCGACGGAAAGTGGAAAGCCAGACCCCTGATCATGGACGATCAGGCGCGGGTGGAGGCAGACGCGCAGGCAGGCGCGTTCACCGCTCCAGTGGACAGCGACCAGGACGCCCGCGTGTGGGCGATGCGCGCCGTGGCCCAGCGCCGCGGCCAGCCGTTGTTCCGCGCCAAGCTGCTGGACGCCTACGGCGGCCGCTGCGCCATCACCGGGTGCTCGGCGATTGAAGTGCTGGAAGCGGCGCACGTGCTGCCCTACAAGGGCATACATACCAACCGGGTGGATAACGGCCTGCTGCTGCGCGCCGACCTCCACACGCTTTTCGATTGCCAACTACTGTGGATCACCCCCGTGCATACGGTGGCCTTGGCGCCGTCCCTGCTCACCACCGACTACGCCGCCTTGCAGGGCAAGGCGCTGGCCTTGCCCGCTTCACCGGCCCACCGCCCCAACGCGGCGCACTTGGCCGATCACGCGGCGCGGTGCCAAGCTCGCCACTCGGGGCTCTAAGCCGATGCGACTCTTCGACCTGCTCAAAGTATGGGAGCCCGCGTTCGACGCGTCGAAGGCCAAGGTCCACCTGGCGCGCTACAACGGCAACGAGCGGCCGCTGGACGTGTTCCTGGAAGGGAAATTCGACTGGTGGCAGCGCTGGCAGACCAAGCGCAACTTCCAGCGCGAGTTCGTCGTGTCGCTGGTCAACGCGGGCTCCCCCACGCGCTGGCTCTACGCTGGACTATTCCGATCCATCGACTATGTGGAAGAAGCCGACCCAAAGCCCCACTACTTCTACACCCTTGAGCGGGTGCCCTCCTGCGAGGAGTGGGTCGGTCGCCTCTATCTAGAAAGCGTCTACACGGGACGGCCTTCCTACCTCCGCGGGGAGACTTTGGCAAACGATCTCACTGTGGTCGAACTGCTACCCTCGCGACTGTCGATCGCAGACTTTCCAGGCTTCAAGGCGGTGAACCTCACCAAGGCGCAGCTGGACATTGTGGTGCGCAACCAGTCCGCCGCCTGGAGCGCGGCCTTGTCGTCGGTGAAGGGGGTCTACGTCATCACCGACACGGCCACTGGCCGGCTCTACGTTGGCAAGGCATCGGGCGCCGACGGCATCTGGCGGCGCTGGTGCGCGTATGCCGCCAACGGGCACGGGGGCAACGTCGCCCTGCGCCAGGAGTTCGGCATCGAGGCATCCGAGGAACGGCGGCACGCCTTGCGCTTTGCCGTCCTGGAAATCGCTGACCTGTCGGCAACCGAGGCCGATCTCTGCGAAAGGGAGAGCCACTGGAAGTCCGTTCTGCTATCACGCAACCACGGCTTCAACCGGAACTAAAAATGCCCCTTGGGTCACTCGGTCGATTCAAAAACCGCGTCGAGCGCACCAGCTCACAGGTCGCCGCGTTAAGCTTCTCAGGTACATGAGTCGATGTCGAAGGTAGTGCGTGTGGAACAAAAGAGCATAGAGGAAACCCTGGCAGGACTCGCGGCTACGTTCGACAGGACACCCGAGACGTCCAACCGCAGCGACGTCATCTTCTTCAACGGGATAAAGCGCGAAGCGGTGATCGCGCTGCTGGATGCAGCCCACTCCGCCATCCAAGAGAACCAAGAATCTGCTGCCTGGTCCTATCTCGTCCAAGCATCGGAGCAATTGGGCTACCTCATTGGCATCAATGAAGCCGAGTCCCTGGCTACGCCAGAACAGGCCATCAATGCGAAGCTAGAACAATATGGCCGCAAAGGCGGATTGAAGAAGGGCGAGAACGCCAAGCAGCTTCAAGACGCTGTCGCCAGCAAACTCATTGCCGCCACACCCAAGAACGGATGGAAGAGTCGCCAGGAGGTCCATCGGCGGTTCTTTGAAGTGGCCGACGAAGTTCCCGGATTCAGTGCAACTGACTATCAGTGGCGTGCGCTGCTCAAGCGAAGCGACGTTAAAAACGTTCTGCCGGCCACCAGCAGACGAACCCGCTGAACACCGCCGCGGGCACTGATCAATGCAGATTCGTAGGGATTCAAGCCGTGAGCGGCAACGCTGGCGCCACGATTTCGTTGAATAGCGGCTATTAGATAGCATCATAGCTGCTATAAAAACGTATAGCACCTGCTAGGGATCGGCACTTTCTCTCCGAATTTTTAACGTGTGTCCAAGCATCAGCTTGCCGACACACTCATGAATTCGCAGCGACTCCAAATCATTTCCCTGCTCGAGACGACGAAGCGCCTGAACCTCGCGCGCTCCACGCTCTACACGCGTCTCGATCGGAAATCACCCTACTTCGACCCTGATCTGCCGAAGCCCGTGCGCTACGGCTCAAGCGTCGGATTCATTGAGCACGAGATTGACGACTACATCCTTGGCCTGATGCAGGCCAGAGGGGGTGTGGACTGACAGTAGATGCGCGACTGGTTCGCGACTGTCCTGCGGGGCGCTGCTCTAGACGCTCCCTGCCACACCCCGCCACTCACAACGTGGCGAATCACTTCACAAGAATCTTGGTACAGAAAAATGCAGCACGACATCAACAATGACCTTCAGTCCGAAGCCGACGACATCATGGGAGCGCTTCGGGAATTGCAGTCCAACCCTCAGCACCGAAAGGGGCAGCTGTTCTCGCTGCTTTATCCGGCAATCGTCGAAATGCTCGAGAAGAACGTCACCCAAAAGGCGATCCTGGCCACCCTCGCGCAAAGAGGGCTGAAGCTCCATCCTGCCCGCTTCAAGGAGATGATGGCGACGGAAGCCCAGAAGATCCGCGGTATTCCTGGCTCCGGCGGTGCCGAGGAGGGTACGGAATGAACACTCCCTACTTTCCTCGCGCCTACCCCATCCACGCCATGTACAGCGTCATCCGGGACGCGATCCTGGAAGTCCAGCACAACCTGAAAGCGCCCGACGCGCTGATCGCCGGTTCGTTCCTCACGGCGATGTCCATCGCCTCGCAGGGAGATGTGGATGTCGAACTTCCCACTGGCCAGATCCGCCCGGTTTCGCTGGATGTCCTGATCATTGCCGATTCCGGCGAACGCAAGTCTGCCACCGACAGCATTGTTGGCGCGCCCATCTACGAGCACGACGAGAAGGTGGCACGGGATCACGTCCAGGCCGTGCTCGCGCACAAGGCAGATCGGCGCCTTTGGGATGCAAAGGAGGCGTCCCTGCAACGCAAGGTGGCCAAGGCACTGGACAACGGCACGGACGACGACATCGAGCAACTCCGTGAAGAACTCATCCGCCATGGCGCGCGTGAGCCCGCCAGACCTGTCCTCAGTCGCATCGTGCACCAGAACATCACCGAACGCCCCCTGATGGAAAGCATGCAGGGCGATGGCAAGTCGATTGCAATCCTGAGCGATGAAGGCGAAATCGTGCTCAAAGGAGGTGCAATGAACAAGCTTGGCACGCTCAACAAGGCTTGGGACGGCGCCACGACACTGACCTTGGATCGCGCGGACGACAGCATCGTGGTCACCAATCCCCGCCTGACCATCAGCATGATGGTGCAGGAACGGGTCTTCAGGGAGTTCATGAACAAGCGGGGCGAGATGGCTCGCGGATCAGGTCACCTTGCGCGATACCTCGTCGCTTGGCCCGCGTCCACACAGGGCTTCCGTTTCATGTCACTTGAGGAACCTGCCTGGGAGCAGCTGCCCCGCTTCCATCAGCGTGTAAGCGAGCTTCTCGCGGCGGCACATGCACGTCGTATCGCCGGTGATAACACCCGTAAGACGCTCGCGTTCAGGCAAGAGGCGAAAGAACTTTGGGTGCAAACTCAGAACGCGATTGAACCGCGCCTGCGTCAGGATGGTGATCTGGCCAGCATTCGGGACTTCGCATCCAAATCGATGGAGATCACGGGGCGGGTTGCCGCAATCCTGCATCACTTCAGCGCACAAGAGGGCAACCTGATCAGTAAGGAAACTCTGGAGCGAGCGCTGGAAGTCGTGGGCTGGCACTTCCAAGAATTCCTCGATGTATTCGGAGACAGGAATCACGAACCTGAGCAGGCTAGGGATGTTCGTACTCTGGCCATGTACCTGTGGAGGCGCTACTGGTGTGCAGGATATGGGGTAGCTTTGCGCAACGAAGTGCGAAAGAACGGCCCGATCCGGAACCAGGGACGCTTCGAAGCGGCGCTCCACCAACTGCAGATGGAGGACTCTGTTCGCGTGATGCATCAGGACGCCGCCCGAGGAAAGGGCAGGCTCTGGATCCACTTGAACGGGGCTGTCTTCAGCCAGGTCACCACCTAATAACGAGACCCTGCCAACTACAGCAATGGAGGCCGCCCCGTTTATGGGGCGGCCTCGTTCATTACCCGTCCGCCGACGGGCCTGCACGAGGTGCGATTCTGCTACAGGTATCGCAAATCGCCCCCAGTGCAGGCCTGCCGGCACACCGCGAGGGTCATGGCACGGACCCGCCAGCCCATCGGCGCCCCCAAGGCAGATCAGACGGAATCGCACCTGCCATTTCGACGTAACGAAACGTATTGGGCCTTCTCTTGCGGTGACATCCCTCGGATCCTCGCCGGCCCGAGATGGCGTTCAGCCCTTCTATCAGCACCCTGCTCCTTGAGCGTCCGGTGATCGACCCTCGCAGCATGCCCGTTGATCTCCAAATGCTGATTGATGGTATCCGCCACCAACTTTCGCATCGCAATGACCTCGTCCCTGAGCTGCATTCGATTGCGTCCTCCACTGGCCTTCCTGCGCCCACCATCTTCCGGACGCTTGCTGTTGTGCCGAGCGAAGAAGCGGTCTGCAGAGCGCTCGATTCCATCATCCATGCGATCACACGTCATCAGGTGGAGATGTGGATTGGCCTCACCCTCCAGCGAAGAGGATGGAGCATGGACTGCAAGCTGGTATGGCTTTCCAGGTGTCAGCTTCGCAACGATATCGTCCACCAAGGCCGCGTTCTGCTCTGATGTCAGCTCTGTAGGCAGCGCGATGATCGCCTCGCGGTAGGCGGCACCGTTCTTGCGCTCGTACTTGTCCGCGGCCCTCCACATAACCTTCGGATCATTGGCCGCCCAATGCGGCAGGTTTCCATGGCTCGTATGAACCAGATCATCGCGTCTGCGATGAAAGCCGTTTCTGGCGATGTAATCCGCATGACCACCTGCGGTTCCTTTACCTCCACTCTTGATTTGAAGATGAAACGTTGCCATCGATGCACTACCCTTTTTGCTGGTTGCGGAAATGAAAAGACCGGCCAGGTTGCCTTGGCCGGTCTTGAGCAATTGAAATGATCCGTGAGGAAACGGTAAGTGCGCGAAGGCTTTGCCCCCCCCCTATCACTATGGGGACAACCCAGGACTGATTACTGCGGATTACCACTCATCGAATCTATCCCTGCTCATAGGGTAGTGTTACGCGGGTGAAAAATTACTTTCACTGGTTCGTGGAACTGAAGACAGATGGCGCGAGTTAGTCACTTCAGCAACTTAGCCAGATCTGCAACGATACTGGCCTGAGGGGAGGCCTACTGACTCGCGTCAGTGAAGCATCCGCGCACTGCCGCTGGCAGCACCGACAAACAGATAGGCGAACACGGCATCGCCCTTGCTCACCACCTCGTCTTCGGAATAGCCCATGTCGGCCATTCCGCTGGCCCACAGGTGGTTCTCGATCTCGTGGCGCAACTGCGCCTGCTTGGCAGCCATGTCGCGCAGGTGACTCATCAGCAGCTTGCGCTCCTCCAGCCTGGCCAGCAGCTCGACGGCCGCCCTCTTGACCGCCTCGCGATCCTTCCGGCCGAGTGACTTCTTCCGCAGCAGGTCGAACACGGCGAGCTGTTGTTCGGTCTCCAGACCTTCCCGCTGAAAGCGCCTCGCTTCCTCGTCCATCTCGTCATGGGTGGCGAACAGCTCCCCCATTACTTTCTGAATCTCCGCCTCGTCCTTGTCGGCGTTGTACTCCGCCACGATACGCTGGAACTTTTCGTACAGGTCGACCCGCGTCGGGTTCTCCTCCAGCATGGCCTTGAGTCGCTCGTCGATCTTCTCCATGAGGTTCATCGCGACCAGGTTCTTCTGCTTGATGTTCTGGAACTCAACCCGCAAACGATCGAAGTCGATGGTGCTCAGATCGAACTGTGCAGGCGCCTTACTGGCCCTCTGCTCCAGGCCGATCCCGAGATCCACCACGTCGTAGAAGCCCTGTAGCAACCCGGTGATGTCCGGCGACGTACGTGCTGCCTGCAGCTTGTTGTAGATGGCATTGAGGGCGCTCTCCTGGGCGTCATAGGCGAACAGGCCCGGATTCGGGAACAGACCCCGGTACTTGGCGGCAACGTCCTCCACGATCACCATGAACGTTTTTCGTCGCTCATTGCTGGCCGCGAGCAAGTCGCACGCCTCCAGGATCTTCTCGCCCTTGTCCATGCCCTGGGCCTCGATCACGCCCTGCAGCTCAAACCCGAGGTCGGTCAGGAACTCGGTCGCGTGCTGGATGCTCGCCGCATACTCGGCAATGGCCTCGTCGTCGTCCTCCAGATAACCTGGATCCTCGCCTTCTCTTACTTCGACCCTGCCGTCACGGTCGCCCTGGGCGAAGGTCGCCAACGCCTTGCGCAGGCTTTTGATCATACCGTTGTAGTCGATGATCAGACCGTTCGCCTTGCCCCCGCCGACGCGATTGACCCGGGCAATCGCCTGCATCAGCGTGTGGCCCTGCATCGGCTTGTCCAGGTACAGGGTGGCCAGTGACTTGACGTCGAAGCCGGTCAGCCACATCGCGCAGACGACGGCGACCCGGAACGGGTTCTCGGCCTTCTTGAAGTCCTTCTCGAGGTTGCGTGAGGTCATCTTTGCCCGGTGGGGCGCGATTTCGAGCGGCTCACCTCGATGGTTGGTCCATTTCCTGAACTCCTCCACCTCGCCCTGCTCGCTGGAGACCACCACGCAGAACTCGGTTTCGCGCATCCATTCCAGGCGTTCACGCTTTTGCTGCATGATTTTCGGGAAGGGGCGATCAGGGAACTTGGCGGTATAAGCCAACTCGTCGGCAACCAGCTCCTTCTCCAGCACGTCGCCCAGTACCTTCCACTTGTCAGCGATCAGGTCGTACATCTTCACGCAGGTGATCTTGTCTATGCAGACCATCAGCGCCTTGCTGTTGCCGCCGGCCACGGCATTGCGGCGCTGCGAGTAGTGCTTGACGAAATCCTCCGCCACCGCGTCGAGGCGCGTGGGCGAGGTGAAGATGGAGTACTCCTTGGCCAAGGTCCGGTAGAGCTTATCCTCCTTCTCGTCCGTCCAAGGGTCTTCCGCCGTCGCTCCGAGCCTGGCTTCCTCGATATAGCGGGTGATCTTCTCGTTCAGATCGTCATCAACGATCTTCAGCTTCTCGCCGTGGTTCTCGTACTTCAGCGGCAGGGTCGCACCATCGGCGACCGCGCGCTGGAAGTCGTAAACGGAGACGTAGTCGCCAAACACCTCTCGGGTCAGCTGCTTCTCCGCCGCCTCGATCAGTGGCGTACCGGTGAAGCCGAGGAACTTGGCATTGGGCAGTCCTTTGCGCATGTTCAGGGCCAGGCGCCCGTACTGGCTGCGGTGCGCCTCGTCGCTGATGACGATGATGTCGTCGCGCTCCGAATAGGGCTCGGTCACGCGCTCCCGGTACTTCTGGATCAGGGTGAAGACGTAGCTGCGATTGCTGTCCCGGAGCATTGCCCTCAGGCTGGCGCCGGTCTGGGCCTGGTCATGCTTCGCGTTGGCACGCCCGCAGTGGGTGTAGGTGCCGGCAATCTGGTCGTCCAGCTCGGTGCGGTCGGTGACGACCACAAAGGTATAAGCCGCTGACACCCTGCGCCTGATCTTCTCGGTCAGGAACACGATGGAGTATGACTTGCCTGAGCCCTGCGTATGCCAGAACACGCCGAGCTGACCTTTCGCCAGTTCGCCTTTTGCCTTCTCATCGTCCGACTGCAGGCGAGCGATGACGCGATTCACCCCCAGGTACTGGTGGTTGCGGGCAACAATCTTGCTGGCGCTGCCTTCGCTGGTATCGAACAGGACGAAATTCTCGACGATATCCAGCAGCCGCGCCTTGTCCATCATGCCGCGCAGCAGGATCGGGAGCTGCATCGTGGTCTTGGCCGGTTCTGGGTCGTTCTCATCCAGCCGCTTCCATTGGTAATGATGCTCCGGCGTGGCCGTGATACTGGCGTACTTGGCGACATGACCGTTGGAGAAGACCACGAACTGGTTCCAGTGGAACAGCTGCTCGATGGTGCCTTCGATCGCGGCCTGCTTGCCGGATTCATCGGTGCCGCGATAGTCGCGGTAGTTCTTCTTGTAGGCGTCGTTGTAGTCCACATCGAAGCGCTTGAGTTCGACGAACACCAGCGGCAAGCCATTGACGTAACCCACCAGGTCGGCACGGCGCAGGTAGTTCTTCGAGCCGCGCACCCAGAGCTCGCGCACGGCCTTGAAAGTGTTGTTGTCCAGCCCGCTCTCGCTAAAGTCCACAAGCCGCAGGCGGCGCTCCACGGCGCGTCCGGCCCGGTCCTTGAACCGGACCAGCGCGCCGTTGCGCAACAGCTCGTGCTTGTCCTGGTTGATCGCGACCAGAGTCTTGGCATGGTCGTGTGCGGTCGCCTGATCGATGGCCTGCTGGTAGGCCTCCTCCGGCAGGCCGGGATTCAGGCGTTCCAACGCTGCCCGCAGGTCCGGCTTGAGCACTGCCTCGGTAAAGCTGCTGCGCCCGGTGAGATGCGGCCTGTCCTCGGTTTCAGCCTGGGCATGGATCGATGTCCAGCCGAGATCGTCCAGAATCGCAGCAGCGTGCTTCTGGATCATCCCGTCTTCGCTGTAATCCCCCCTTGCGTTCATCCCCTCACCCCTCGCTAAAATCGAAGCCGCACTGACGGTGATGGCGCAGCGTCAGCAGATGGATGCAGTCCTGATGGATGACATACAGCGCCAGGTAGTCTCCCAGGATGTACTCGCGCAGCTCGATGTCATCGCCCAGCAGCTCCCGCACGGCCGTCCAGGCAGCGAGCACCTCGGACGTTTCGGGGTTGCGGACGATGAACTCGCGTCCGATACGCGGTGCCTGCGCCAGACGTTTGGGAAGGGCCTCGTAGGCCTGGTCCAGCAGCGCCTGCGCCGCGGCATCCGCGCCAACGTCCAGCAGATGCGCGACAGCCTCGTCCAATCTGAGCTCGTAGGCCGCGCCCAGGAGGACCCGCATGCGTCAGGTGCCCGTCTTGCGGGCAGCGATCGCTGCGTCCAGCCGGGCCTGCGAGCGCGCCCTAGCCCCCTCCACTGGCAGGCCGGGCTTGCCCGCGCGAATGTCCTGCAAACCGCCGGCAACGTCGTTCAACAGGCCAAGCTGAGCGCTGCCCCGCGCCAGAGTTTCGCGCTCAAGCCGGTGGTAGTAGTCCAGCTTTCGGGCATCCACCAGCGCCACGTAGCTCTCGCCGTTGCGGGTGATGATCTTCTCGTGGCCAGAGCGCACCTCATCGGCCAACCGGGTCAGTTCGGCACGGGCTTTGTTGAAGGGCACGATGTCCTGCGAGGTGATGGGCATGGCTGGCTCCGACGCTATGTAGATAATAACGTTAAGGTATTCGTTGATGTTTGGCAAGCCGGACTACCGGTCATACGGCCCCGGCTGCGACAGCCGGATACCGGAGACGTCCAGTTGCCCGCTCATGAGCTTGGGCAACAAGGTGTCGCGGGCTTCAGTGAGCACGCGAACCTGGTTTTTGAGTGCCAGCACCGAATCCATCATTGGGTCAACGTGCTCGGCGAACGCCGTCGCAATACTAGTGCTCGGAACAAGCATCGAATGCTCGACAAGCGCCGATCGGCGAATGTGCTGCATCGTCGCACCGACTGCATGGCCTACGAGCTGTGGGATCGCCGCCTCAACTGCAAACCGCACCAACCTTCTGTGCGACTCACTCTTCGCTATCACTTTGAAAAGGTGTTGGTTAAGCAAAGCAGGTCCTTCACTCCACTCATTCACTAACAACGTGCCCGACCACGAGAAAAGCACGTCGCCAGTATCAATGTGGTTGCGCTTTGGGACGATCAGTCCGGGGTTGTATGGGGTTTTGGGAGAGACTCCGTCTCGCAACTCTGGAATCTTCACAACCGGAAAGCCGACTCCCTGAAGATGAGCTGGCTTGAATGCGAAGCCGTTGATGAAATCCGCAACATCAGTCAACGACTTACGCCCCCACCCCTCCGGCACACCATCCGTCACCTTGATGGCTTCATGACCGGGAAAGCGCAGGTGCACGAACCATTCGCGGTAGAGCCGGCGGGCGGCTTCTTCCAGCAGCGCTATGCGGCGTTGATTGGTGGCGATGAGGTCGTCGTAGGCGGAAAGTACCGCGACAACTTGGCGCTGCTCGTCAGGTTCAGGCAGGAGAAATTCATACGCGGCAATATCCTTCCCACTGATGTGGGGAATGTTCGCGCCCGTCGTCACAGCTTGGATATGCGCCGAAAATTCCGGCGCAGCAAGTACATAACGCAAGTAGCTTGTTTCAGCGACTCCCGATTTTCCACGAAGACGGCAAACTCGTTGCACGAGAAGTGAAGGCAAATCCTTGGGCTGAACCCACGCCATCTTCAAACCGTCATCGACAATGGGGCGATCCATTGCGAGAATCACATCATTCTCAGCAAGCTGATACTTCTCCAAACCAGATATCTCAGCCGATGGCCAGAGCTTGGTTTTGTCGCCCCAGCGGATGAAACCCTGCTGCACATTGTCTCCGCGCATCAGCTTCACACCTTCCGAACCCGCATCGAGAAATCCCGAACTTTTGAAGGCAAAGCCGATAAGCATGTCTGCGGCGTCACCAAGCCTCACGCCAACAACTCCTCGAAGTTGGCAGTGATGGTCGCGGCCAGATCGCCAGCCCTCTCGTTCAATTCCGCCAGTTCATTATGGATGGCGCGCATACGCTCGCCGAATCCTTCCTCGTCATCCTCGGCAACCGCCGCCACGCCCACGTAACGCCCCGGCGTGAGCGACCAGTCGTTCTGCTCGATGCGCTTGCGGGTGACGGCAGCACACAGGCCCGGCACGTCCACGAACTCGCCCTCAGGAAACCGTGACAGTAGCCAGTGCGCTTGTGCGATGAAGTAACCGGATTGCTTCAACGCCTCCAATACAAGGTCACGCACCGTGGCCGCTTCGTCCTTCTTCGCATCGGCGGCCAGCAGGGTGCGCCTGGCCTCGCGCACTGCCTTGGAGTCGAATGCGCGGCTGTTGCGCGCGCGCAGTTCCTTCTCGGCCTTGTCCAGCAGCTTCAGCCATTGCTTGTGTCGGGCCTCAAGCTGCCGGGCCGTGGCCTTCAGTTGCGGCGCAAGGTCTTCCAGCGCGGCCTGCGCGTCCTTCACGCTGGCAAGCTTGTCGGGCCGGGCCTTCGCAACGACCTTGCGTGCAAGCTCCACCGCCGCCTCAAGGTCTGCGATGGCTTGCCCGGTGTCCTTGCCGTCCTCGCTAGCCGCGTCAAGCTCTGCCTTGAAGGCCTCCAGCGTCGCTTCATCGAGCCGGGCCTCGTCGTCCACGCCGTCATTGAGCTCGGCCAGCGTCGCGCCTTTGGCGAACACGGTCAGGTGTTGGACCAGCGTCTCGATCGCCTCCGTGTCATCGGCCAGCCGCTGGGACAGTCGCGCCAACCAACCATCCGCCTGCTGCTGATGGCTCACCACCAGCCCCGCAAACCTGTCAGCCTGCCCGCGATACAGCCACACCACCGCGTTGAGGTTGGCAAGCTGTTCCTCACTGAACACATGCGATCGCGCCGACACCACCGTGTACACATTGCGCGCATCGAGCATCAGCACCGTATCCTTGCGCGACTCCGGCTTGCCCTTGTCGAAGAACCACAGCGTGCAAGGCAGAGTGCGGGTATAGAAGAACTTGTTGCCGATGGCGACCATCACATCCACGTGGCCGGTGTTGACCAGCTTCTCGCGGATCTCTTTGTCCTTGTTTCCTGCGTCCGAGGCGCTGGAGGCCATCACAAACCCGGCACGGCCCGTCGGATTCAAGTACGCGTAGAAGTACTGGATCCAGAGGCTGTTGGCATTGGAGATCGCCCCGGTCTTGCCAGCCAGGCCTGGCAGGCCGAACGGCAAGCGGCCATCGGGCGCAACCTGGCCTTCGACCCTCTTGGTCTCCACCCCATCCACGTTGAATGGAGGGTTGGCCATCACGAAGTCACACGCGCCAATCAGTGGTTCGATCTGGTCGTAGAAGGTATTGCCCTGGCGGATATTGCTGGCATCCAGGCCGTGAACCGCAAGGTTCATGCGGGCCAGCTTGGTGTTGGTGTCGCTCTTTTCCTGCCCATGGAAGACCACGCCGGCATCCAGCGGATCCTGACCATGGCTCTCAATGAAGTGGCCGGACTGCACGAACATGCCAGCCGATCCGCAAGCCGGGTCCAGCACCAGGCCATGGTCTGGCTCGATGACATTGACGATCATCCGCACCAGGGACGGCGGGGTGAAGAACTCGCCGCCCTCCTGGGCCCCGGTCATGGCGAACTTGTTGAGGAAATACTCGTAGATGCGCCCGAACACGTCGCCAGTGGCGTTGCGGATCGCCTCCCCGTCGAAGATCTTGATGAGGCGTGCCAACAGGTCCGGCTCGAACGCGGCGTAGCCGCGCGGCAGTGCTCCCTGCAGCACTTCATGCTCGGCTTCGATGCTGTCCATGGCTGCATCGATCGCCTCGCCTACGTTGGCACCGGTCGGCAGGCTGGCGATGTGCTCGAAGCGCGCGGCTTCCGGCAGGTAGATGGCGGCCTTGCCCTGGAAGCCCAGCTTGATGAGCGCCTCCCGCCGCGACGCGGGAACCTTGGGGTCGATCCCGGCGGCGATATCCGGGAGGTAGGCGTTGAAACGGTTGCTGGCGTGCCTCAGGAAGATCAACCCCAGCACCGGCATCGAGTACTCGCTGGCAGTGAGCTTGGAGTTGGCGCGGAGGTCGTCTGCCGATTGCCACAGGTCGCCTTCAAGTCGCTGGATGTTCATGGGGTGTTCTGATCCTTGTGCGTCTGCTGCAATTCTGCGAGAAGTTCAGTCCAGAAGTCCTCGGCGATCTCGGCTTGCTCTGCTTGTAAACCCTCGATCTGCCTCTGCAGTTCGTTTTCTCTCTCCAGAATATCGACCGCCGCATTGGCTAGCGCCGCGTTCAGTGCAAAGACTTTGAGCTTGCGAAGCGTGCCGATGGACATCATCGGAATGGTCGCGCCAGTCTTGATGCCTTCCAACACCTGTTGGCCCATCTTCGATCGCAGCCACAAGCCCAAGCCACGCAGGTCCACCTCAGGTCTCTCCCCCCTCAGGACCACAAACGATTGCCCTGCGATCCAGCCGCCCTCTCCCGGTGGCGGCACGTTGTCCGGCACGATGCCGACCTTGCCCGCGGTGCCTTTCACGACCAAAAGCAGATCACGCGGCCGCAGGAAGATGTCCATTGGATTGCCGGAACGCTTGGTCGCCAAGCGCACTCTCACGCTCTTTTCAGGAGTGTGGATGTAGCCGGTGCTGGGCAGATCGGCGGCCCCAACTTCGAGAACCTCGACTCCTTCTGCCACATCCACTCCGCGATCCCTGTTGGAGACCGGAATGAGGATGCGGACCACATCCTCCAGTGTTGCGGTTGGCAGGGTTTCCAGGCGCGCTTGCGCCTCACGCTGCTGCTCTGGAATCACGTAACGACCGACATCCAGCGTGGCATCGTTGGCGAAAATTTCATTCACGCCGACCATTTCCGCATACGAGCCCGCCTCTTGGCGTTGAGCGGGTGACTTGGTGTCAGCTTCGCCCCTCAGGCTCAGGCAGAAGTCCCGAATGAAGTCGGTGTTCTGCAGCACCACCCGCCCCTTCCCCACCGGCGCATGGAAATACGGCAGCGATGCATCCACGAACCCAACGCGGCGATGGCATGCCAGCGTGTTCAGCACCAGCATGGATGTCCCCAGCCCACTGGACTGGAAAACTCCATTGGGCATCGCGATGACTGCTTCGACCCAGCCCTGCTTCAACAGGTAATCGCGAACATCCCGATCCTTGCCCGAACTGAACAGAAAACTGTTCGGAACAACAATCACGGCGATCCCGTCCGTCTGGGCTGCCATGTGCTGCACCATCAGGCCCATCGTGCTCGCCTTGGCCGCAGGGAAACGCCTGTAGATGTCTTGCATAACCACGTCATCGACGCCGCTCGTCATTCCTATCGGGGGAATCGACAAGGTTGCATCGAACCTTTCCAGGTGTCCCCCATGGACTGCTGCGGGCGCGCGCAGCGGATCGCTTGACGCAACTGTTGTAGGCGCATCACGAAACAGGGCCAGCAATGCAGCAATCTGCGATCCCGCGTGTACTTCAGCGTGGACGCGCAGGCTGGAATGATCCATCAGCACACCGACAAGCCGGCCACTATTTTCCCAGGGCAAGTATGCCGACTGCGTGGATTCATCGATCGCCAGGTCCTTCATCAGTCGTGCCAGCTCAACGGGCACATCGAAACCCTCGAAGGCGTCACCAAGCAGGTCGCCGGCAACATCGACCGACGCGAACCTCTCGAACACGCCACCGTCGACCAGGTACTTCACAGTTCTAAGCGCGGCGAAGACCGCATCATTTGCCTGCTCGACGTATCGAGTGGCGTTGAAGAACGCCACGCCCAGCGCGCCGGGCTGCCAGAACAGCTTTTTGAGTACGCTCAGCAGCCCATCGACGCCTCCCTGGGCCAGAGCGGTATCAAGCGTGACATCGGCAGCAAGCCTGCCCTTAGCCGACAGATGCGCCCAGGTGAGCAACTGGAACGCCAGCAGCCTGGATTCATCCGGGCGGAGAGAGGTGCTGCGGAAGTGTTCCTGCACCTGGAACAGGACCTGCCCGGCATTGTCCTTGGCCATGATCAGTGCCCCCTGCCCGTGTAGCTGTACGTGGTGATCTGGGCGTCGCCTTCGGCAACGACCACCAGTCCCCCCTTGTCCATGATCTTCATGAGAGTGCGGAGCGCTTCGCGGAGCTGCTCCGACTTCTTGCGACTCAGGACGACCTTGTCGCCCTCATTCTCGCCGTACCCCAGCACCAGATCGATCATCGCCTGATTGATGCCCCGCTGGCCCATCCGCTGCTGAAAATGCCTTGTCTTGTGCATTGCAGTGCCCTCCGCTGTTGAGCGTAGATTGCACCGCGAGTAGAAGTAGGTCAATTGTAATCCTGCAGTAATTTCCTACTGCCATACTTTTGTTTAGTTTTTGTTCATCTTTTCGGGCGTAGTCAACAACGACGCAATCACCTTATCCCATTGAAACAAAAAGAAAAAAGCTGGGCTGAGGCCACCTACTCCTACTTCCAGCCCCCCGGAGACAGCCCCGTTCCAACTGCCGCTGCAGGCATGAACCCCGTCGACGGCGGCGCCAGGACTTCACACTCGCCTTTGGGCGCCGGCAGTTTCCGGATGACTCGAGCGGACTCCAGCCGGTCGATGAAGTCGTTGACGGGAGAGTAGAAGTTCGGGATCCGGTCGTTCTCCTCATCGGTGAACACCCAGTAGGCCAGTCGCCGCTTGCGAAATCCCGCGCGCTGGGCCTCGGCCCGATTGGCGTACTGGGCGACGAAGAGCCTGTACAGCTCCCGCTCGGGATGGAAGCTGCGGCGGACCCAGGCGGCGACGTCCCTCTGGTTGAACCGGTCACCCGGTCGCCGCTGTGCCACGAAATGACAGTGGGCCAGGAGCTGCCAAAGCGCCGGATCCACGCCGAAGATCCAGGCATCCTCGTGGGCGCGGAGACAGGCAGACCGAACCGCCGGGGAAACGGAGTCCAGGAGCTCACTGACCCGGCCTTCTGCACTGATCCGGTACTCGCGTAGAAGCCCGTCGACTCGCTCAGGCGATGTCAGCTCCATCAGCTGCCCCAGATCCGCGGCGTGTTGTGCACGCTTCTGTCGGCGCACGTAGGACCTCCGACCCTCCTTGTCCCTGGCCTGGCTCGCCTCGCGCTCCTGGCGAGCCTTGGCGGCCTTGACCATCTGATTCCGCAGCTCAGCGATCTCCCGGTTTCTTGCCGCAACCTGCTCCTCCAGCTCCAGCTTGTAGGCCTCCCACTCCGCGACTGCCTCGGGGCACGAGATCCAGCTGCGGTTGGCAGCGTCATCGAGCACCGCATGCTCGAAGGCCGCCAGATCATGGGGGATGTCCCGGTGCAGCTGGGAAAGGTCGATCTCGACCATCCTCCGGCCCTGGGCTTGGACTCGCTCCGCCTTGATGTCGCCCACGGCATGGGTCACACGAACCTCAATCAGGAGCTCGCCGACTTCATCCCTGCCAACGACGTCGGGCGTATAGGTGCCGAACGATCGCTCGATCTCAATGTCGCGCAGCTCCATGCTGCAGGCCGGTCGGTCAACCTGACGCCCCCAATGGAGGTGCCCATCCTCGTCCCGGGCACGCGGCGGGTTTGGCATGTCGATGGGGTCGCCGGTCCAAGCCGGGACCACCAGCCGCTGGTGATCGGCGATCAGCTGCTTGGCCCGCTCATGGATCCCGGTTTCGCGACCGGTCTGGCAGCCGGTGTCGGTCAGGTGGGCGAAATGGGGGCGCTTGCGCCTGCTCTCCTGGGCCTTTGCGACCAGGGGCGCATGGCACGCCGGGCAGACGCAGCCGCACGCCTTGCCCTTTGGCACCTCGCTCGGTGCCCAGATCCGGCCGTCTTTCAGCCCGAACGGGACTCGAAACCCGCCGCGCCGCGCCTGCGGGTTGCCGGACGGATTGCGGAGTGAGAACGGCTCTGGGATGGTATCCATGGTGCTTTCCTTGATCGGAGGGAAAGCAAAAATTCGCGGCAAACCATGGACGAAAACAGCTCCAAACCCGCCCAAACGGGTAATCCAGAGGTCAAATCCCTCCAATTGGCGCTTGATTGGCTGGATCGGGAGGGGGGCCAGCAGCGCAATGCTCGAGTGCTTCGGGAGGTCGTGGACACGACCCTGACCGCTGTTTCGCGCGGTGAACCGCCTCCTGACACGGACACCACGACCCTTCGGGCGCTCTTTCAGGAGCTGGAAGGGGCTGGGGATACCTCCTTGAAGGCGTTCCGGGCGACCGAGCTGGAGAATTGGTGGGGATCACGCCAGGAACAGATCCGCCAGAGGTGCGCTCAGGAAGGCTGCTCCCTGACGCCACACCTCGTGGTCAAGAAAGGCGGGGGCCGCGGGCTGCCCTCCAGGCTGTCCTTCGAATTTCACCGGACCATTGAGGCGGAGCCTGAGGAGGACAGCGCCTCATCACAGATCGATTCGACCCTGGTTCGCTACCAGATGGATCCCGTCAAGCCAGCCCTGTGGCTGAGGCTGACGGTGGGCAGCAGGCCGTTCCCCGTGCAGTCATGGCGCGGCTACGTGCTCATCGGCAGCGTAGTCCTGAACATGGCCCTGATTGGGCTCGTCTGGTGGTGGCTGTACGCCTCATGGGCAAAGGGCCAGCCAGTGACCACCGCCGCGCCAGCCCAGCTCGGTCTCGCGATGCTGATTACTGGGTGGCTGTGGTGGGTGTCGCTGCCGGTGTTCCGCCTGCCGACGCAGCGAGTCACGATGGCGGGGCCGTCCTATCTGGCGATGAGCGAGCTCTACGGACAGCTTCGCACCATGCCGGTGCCGGGGCGGAAGCTGAGATCCCGTGAGTTTGCTGTCGTGCGCCACTGGGGCACGTGTCCGATCTGCTCGGCCGAGGTCGACCTGGACTCCGGGCGGGCGGCGTTTCCGGACCGGCTGGTTGGTCGCTGCCATGATGCGCCGCTGGAGCACGTGTTTTCATTCGACCCGGTGCGCCTGGTGGGGAGGCCTCTGGTAGCAGCAACGCAAGACTAAGCTGAGATGCGATCCGGTGACTGCGCAGACTCACGGGGCTGATCACTCAAACCAGCCAACCGTCGACAATCAGCAGGTCGACGTTGATCAGCAACCCCCGGAAGGAGGCTTTCGGCCAGAAGCGGACACCGTGCCTCAAGTTGCCAGGCTCGGGCCAAAGCACGCTCATCCCTTGCTCAGTGTCTACAGGATCAAGCCGATGCCTGCCTTAGCGAATTGTCACGCGAAAAGCAGGTCGCTGTTCGCTTAGCTCGCCGCCGCATGCAGGACCTGAGGATTGCACAGACAGAAGATTAGAGACCGAGCCACTTCTGAAGGCCGGGGTGAAATTTCCATGCCAGCAAGACAAGCCCCATCGCAATCGGAACCCAAGCCAGCACCCGGATACCCCAAAGTGTGCGAATGAGAAACGTGCGCTGATTCAAGAATCCACCACCGGCCTGACGCAGCCGATCTGCGATGGAGGTCGGATAGCTTTGCATCTTCTTTCTGAACTGGTCGAAGATCACCTCGAAACCATGGTCGATCCGTCCCAGCTGCATCAGCTGGTTATGAATCAGTCCGGAGAAGAGCAGCGATACCACCAAGGCACCCAGAAACAGCAGATAGCTTTCGACAATTCCACCCGTCCTGTAGATCGCGATCAGGACCGCGAACGGCAGGGGCAGTGCCAGGAACTTGGCCGCGCTATCACCCATGACCGAACTAAGCTTGTTGGAGAACTCCAACTCCATCTGTGAGATTTCCAGGCGCACTTTCTCGAAAGAGAAGTTGCTGATGTAGCAATCGACATCGAAGGCATGCTTCGCCAAAACGTCGGACCAATGTGTCACCAGGAAGGTGAAGGCGTTTTCGCCC
This sequence comes from Stenotrophomonas sepilia, assembly GCF_003244875.1. GTDB lineage: Bacteria > Pseudomonadota > Gammaproteobacteria > Xanthomonadales > Xanthomonadaceae > Stenotrophomonas > Stenotrophomonas sepilia. The sequence goes on along the minus strand of NZ_LXXZ01000090.1, from coordinate 16,230 downwards.
ACCGGCGCGCGGCCCACAACCTCGGCCACGGCCAAACGGAACAGCGCACGATGCTCGTGAACATGAAGGGCAAGCGCATTCTGATCAGACGTCAGCCGGCGCAGGGGCTCAAGATCAAGGTGGGGCACGGCGAGCGCGGATGGCTCCAACCGGGTAGAAAGCGTGAGCGTACGCGGCGGGGCCTTGTCGCCCGCCGGGATGACGAACACCAGCCGCCGTGAGTCGGCGGGCCCGCCTTGCTCGGTGGGCAAGGAGATCCTCACAAGCAGTTGGATCAACTCGCACAGCGCATAGGCACGACTCAATGCCTCGGGCGGATCAGGCTCGCCTGCCCAGTAGTTTTCTTCGACCAGGTAAAAGTTCTGGGGCTGCTCGCCTCGGCTAAGCGCTTGGGATCTGGCGACAAAATCTTCAACGTCCAGATAGAAACGGCCGAGATCGTTATCACCTACCAGCCAGCAGAACTCCAGGTGGCCGCTTCCGTCCTCATCGGGCGGATCTATAAAGCGCCCGTACGCGTCATCAATTGCCTCACAGGACGCAATTGCCGCACGAAGAGGCGCCGAAGCCATGCCCGAATAGCAAAACCGCCCCGTCTCGAAGGCGGGGTGCTGGCTTTCGCGATAGAGCGAGACGACGTGAGAGAACATCGCACTACCTGTCCTCATCACCAGGCAACATTGCCCGTGCTGCCAAGGCCGCCTCGATCTGTCTGACCATGCCCTGTGGTAGGTGCGTGACCGTTACGCTTTGCTCTTGCGGATTGTAGATAATTTCGCCTTCGCCCACGCCCAGCGCGCCGTTCTCGAAGCTGAGTTGCCAGCGTGGCCCCTTGCCGACGATCCGCGTATACGCGCGTAGCACTTTCGCGCTTAGCGGGAACTCGTCCGGAATCTGCACGCCGTCGCTATTTAAGTGATCCTTCAAGCCATCGACATGGCGCTCAAAATCCACACCGACCGTGTGACGAACCACAGCAGCGATCGTGTCGAGCGTCACCAGAGTGCCATCCCCTTGCTCGCACATGTAATCGATGACAGCCATGCGCGCAGCAGAAGCCTTGTCGCGGATCTCCGCCACGGACTTAACGAATCGGTAGACTTCGCTGACGACCGCTTTGGTCGTTCGACCCGACGCCACGCCTTTCTCGCAACCCAGGGCCTCCACGAAGTAATCGGCCACGTCTGACTGCGACTTGCGATTGACGAAGCACAGATAAGTCTTTTCCTCAGCGGCTTCCGGCTGGTCGTCGGCGACGGGCGATTCTCCCGATGCTTGCGCCAGGACGCTTTGGTAGCGATCCAGGTTAACGCGTGCGGCTTGATGCAGCTTGGACAGGTCGATCTCAGTGATCTGCGTCGGCTCCAGATCGGCCGACAACACCATGCCGCTACGTTCTTTGATCATGGCGACAAGCAGAAAGTCCGTCGCCTGGATGCGATAGGCAATAAAACAGATGTGCCCGCCGGTAGCGAAGTTTTCCTCACACGCCTTACTTTCCAGCTCCCGCATGGCCACGTGGGAAGAGGCGATGAATGCCTCCTCCGTACAGCCGCCGAGCAGGGACTGAACCGAACTCGGGAACAGACCCTCGCGGCGGTTGGTACCAAACTGTCCCCAGAAAACCGAGCTGCCATCCTTGCCGACCAGTTTGGCCAGTTGCTCGGCCAACGATCGGACCGCAGGCTTATCGATGTCCAATACGCTGTCACGCGTGCGGATGCTCGCGGCGGCCGATCCTGCGGCCTTGTCCAGCGAATGAATAATTGCGAACTGCAGTTCGTCCATAGCCTCCCCTGTTTATCCCCGTCCCATCGCAGGGGGTGCGACAGCCTGCGCGGTCCAGGGGACAGCATGGCCGTTCGCCCCACGCCCTGCAAGCGCAGGGGCTTCCGTCTCCCACAGGCAGTCCCTAGTTGGGAGCTAGCTGCCAGTCACCCATGCGGTGCAGCCCCCGACCGGGGGAAGGCGGCCGTACCGGTTGATCCTGTTGGAACCGCCACCAGCTCCGGCTCGAGTGTTGAGAGCCGGGTCTAGCTAGCCAGTCCTCAGAGTGCCGCTAGAGACGGCGCAAGCTCAGTCACCTCAATCGAGGGCTGACAAGCCTCCAGAGATAGAACTCGCCCTGAGGAAGTTCCACCCGCCGCAGAATTTGCGCTTTCGACCTTGGTCGGCGCCTCGAGGTCAGTCGAAGTCCTATGTCGGAGGCGGGCCACGGGTCCGGCTCGAAGGCCGCTTGGCGTCCAGCATAGGCGAGCCCTCCAGCAGCTCGGCCAACTACAGCGCATCCTCGAGCTCAACCCGGGGGGGGCGCCAAAGCAATGTCCGCTTAGGGTCGAAAGCCGTCTCATCGGACCTGAGCATCGTTGTTCGATCTGTTGGTCTTGTGGCCTGAATGCGCGCGAACGAAAAAAGTAGGTTACCGATGGCAGCCCGCCAGCCCCTATTGGCTGGCGGGTGAATTGACTGGCAAGCACCCACCGGGTCTGGCCTATGACCATCACACCCATCCACGCTCAGCCAAGGCCGTCGTCTGGTGACCGCCCACAACAATGTGGTCGAGCAGTCGCACATCCACCAAGGAGAGCACCTGTTTGAGTTGCGCCGTGACAGCTCGATCCGCTGCGGAAGGTTCAACCGATCCAGAAGGGTGGTTGTGCCCAATGATGATCGCGGCGCAGTTCGTCCGGATTGCGTGTCGAACAACCTCCCTGGGGTGTACTTCAGCACCGTCGATCGTTCCTTGGAACAGCTCTGCGTACTCAATGAGGCGGTGACGGCTGTCGAGGAACGCTGCGGCGAACATCTCCCGCTGGAGTCCCGACAACTTGTCCCGAAAGAACTCCTTTGCCTTCTTCGGATCGGTGAAAGACGCCCCTCGCCTCATCCGCTGCCCGACCACGGCTCGTGCCGCTTCCACGATCTCGTCACCGCTGGCGACCTTGTATCTGCGTGACTTGCTCCTCACGTAGAGCGACAGGTGCTCTGGCGTGTCTTTGTCCATCGCTTCCTCATCTATAAGATGGCCCTACAGGACCGGAAACGACGAAGGGGCGCACGGGCGCCCCTTCGATCGCTGTTCGTGTTTGCCCGGTCAGCCGCCAGGAGACGCCTGGTGTCCGGGTGAGTACTTCGTCCCCGTCGCGGTGTACATCCACACCAGGAACCTGCCAAAGCCGTACAACGCGAAGCCGTAGACGACCACTGCGCCAATCACCCTCGTCATCGCACCCTCCTTCGCTTGGCGTCATGCGGTGCCGGCACGGGCGACCTTCTTCTGAAGGCGCTCGTGCAAGCTGACGGTGTCGCTGGTTTGCGCTGGGGCGCCGGAACCCGGCTCCTGGCTATCCGGATAGAACTCCTCCACCACGGCCGGGACATCCTCTGCCAGGTCCTCAAACGCGCCATTGGCAAACCCACGGCGAGCGGCCTCGTCCAGGGCTTCCTGATCGAACCCCGCGTCCCTGCGGCTCTGGTCGACCTCCCGCGCCTGGGTAATGGCCTGTTCCAGCGTCAGCCCCGAGCGGACGACCAGGTCGACGTAGTAGATCGCTGAGCGGAAGCTCATCGTCGTCGACTTGCCCCGTAGCTTGAGCTCCAAGGGCATGCAGGCGAGTCTTCCGCCCGACACGGCGTGGAAGTACTGCAGCCGGGCCGCGAGCGTGCGGATGGTGTTGTAGGACGTGGTGCGCAGCACGAAGCTGCCCAGCTCGTCCTCCTCCCCCACTCGTACGTTGAGTCGGGCATAGGCCTTGCATTCGCCCATGGCGAACGCGCAGGCGTCCGGACCCGGACAGGACTCCTGGGTGACGCCCTCCTTGGCCATCCGGCGGCTGGTCTCTCCATTGCCCACGCACACCGGCCTGCCCGTACTCCGGTCGAACAGGGAGTAGTCCGCCCTCAGGTTCAACGCCGGGTCGTCGAACAGCAGCTGGACCGGGACCGATCGAAGCTTGCCGCCGGCATCCTTGCGTAGGGCCTCGTCGAGCGGGTGCAGGATCCACCCTTCCCTGTTCTGCACCTGACTGGTCAGAGTGAACTGGTCATCCTTCTCCGGCAGGCGCTTGCCGTTGCGCTCGACCACACGGCCGATCGAGATCCGCCCAACCACGGGCGGCGTGATTGCCAGGCCTTTCAGCATGGTCATGCTCCTTCTGGTGAGTGGGTGACGATCCGGAAGCGACGGCTCCCGGGCCTGGTGACGGTGAACTCGGCCACGAGCTCGGGGTGCGCCTCGACCAGCTTCTTGGTGTCGACGCTGGAGCTGTCCTTGGATCGGCGGAAAGTGATCTCACCGGTCGGGAACACTGCCTTCGAGGCTTCCCCCATCGCCTCCTGCAGCCGCTGGCGAAGGCACTCGGCCTGCTTGGCCTTCTCATCGATCTCGTCCCTGAGCGAGACAAGGCCCCTGAAGGCTTCCGAGAGCGCCCCGTCCTCGCTGAAGTCCACCGTGGTGTCGTTGCCCCGGTACAGGCTCCTGAGCGCCTTGGCGGCCGATTCACTGCCGTCGGCCGGCGGTGGAACGTCCTGGGTGACGTACTCCCAGAACCGGGCTTCCAGAACGACCAGGCGGGAGATGATCTCCTCATCCCGCTCGACCCGGTGGATCTCCAGCTTCTGGCCGCACAGCAGTACCGCCACGTCCGCGGCATCCTTGCCCGTGACCGCCAGCTGGTGCTGGACCTGGAGCTGGACGTATTCGGGCACGCCATCGCGCCACAGACGCGCTCCAAACTCCCCGGCCGTCTTGCACTCAAGGATCTGGACGTCCGGGTTGCCCACGACCTCGCGGTCGATGTTGGCCAGCATGTAGCTGTAGGTGGGGTGCTGCAGGACGGCGTTGAGCCGGCGGACCTTGATGCCCGTCCGCTGCGTGTAGGCCGAGGCCACGTAGGGCTCCAGCAAGGTGCCCCAGTACATGGGCGAGTCCTGACCCGGTTCCTCGTCCTGGACGGCCCGGCCGGTCTTCTCCATCCATAGCTCCAGCTGGCTCTTGTAGGGGCAAAGGCCGACTGCCGCGGCGGCGTCCGAGCTGCCGATTCCCTGCTTACGGACCTCCAACCACTCCTCACGCGCCATCTCCCGCGTGTCGATCAGGCGCAATGCCGGTGATCTGCTCATTACGGTTTCTCCAAAGAAAAAGGCCCGGCGCTCCTTTCGGAGGCCGGGCCTATGGGTTGCTGTTGAAACGGCTTGACGAGTGCTGGCTTCTAGGCCGGCGAGACCTTCATTGCGGTGGCAACGATGCGATCCAGGATGGCGGGGGCAAGATCAACGGACCCTCCGGCCAGCAGGTGCCGGCCGAAGTCCCGACCGAAGGGTTCCGCTACCTCGTAGCACCACAGGCCCGGAAACACCTCGCTGCAGGCCTGCCACGTCCGTCCCAGCAGCTCGGCCTGGTCGATGCACGCCCGGATGTAGCCCCACTCCCCCTCGAACGGCATGTCCGAGTAGGGAGTGCAGCTCTTGTCCAGGGCGTGCTTGGCGTCAATGGCGATGTAGGCCACGTCGAGACGATCGACCGCCATCGCTCAGGCCACCAGTTTCAGCGCTTCATCCCACGCGCGCTGCTTGATCTGGGCGCCCGCACCGAACCAGGCCGCTTCCCTGCGGTGATCGTCACTGCGGGCCCGCCGATGGTGGTCGACGAACTCGGTGACGCTGCTCAGCACGCCCCAAGCCGTTCCTTTGGCGCTCGCCAGCTCGGACCCCTTGCCTGCGCCGTCGTACAGGGCGCGAGCGGTCTTGAACGCCTGCTCATTGACCGCTACGCCCTCCCCGTCCGGGTTCGGATAGGTCAGGACCCGACGAAGCAGGCCATCGACCGAGTCCGGATCCACCGGGCAGTCGACCAGCGCCTTCATGCGGGCGACGAACGAGTCCCAGGTGGAGACGGTGATCCCGAGCTGGCGCTTCACCAGGTCCGGATTGAACTGGCTGCGGTGGGGCACCTTCACGGCCCCGGCGTTGCTGCCCAGGGCGATCGACAGGGTGTTGTTGCAGACCACTCGGACCGAGGTGAACTGGGCGGTCGTGGCCAGGGTACCGTCGCAGGCCGTGGCCAGCAGCAGGTAGCCGTCCACGCGGTCCCTTCGCTTCAGGACGGTGCTCTGCCCGGTCTTGGCCAGCGCCCAGAACTTGCGCCCCTCGCGGAGCACGCCGGCCGACTCCAGCTCGAAGCCGCCGACTTCGGTCAGGTCGCGGTAGAACTCCAGGATCTCACCCGGCTGGACCACCTTGTACCGCTTGGACACGACCGACAAAGGCGCTTGCGTGTCGGACCGGTACAGGACTTTCTGCTCCGGGAAGGCGTTGATGGCACCGATCCCGTTCTTGCCAACCACGTAGCGGACCTCCGACTCTTCGATCGACCAGTCCATGCCGGCCTCCCGCTTCCAAACATCGATCGGCTGTTGCGGCGCCAGCTTGTGACCGAGGCCGTGCCACGGCCGCTCGCCGGCATAGGCCATTGTTTCAACCAGGTGCATCGTCTCTTCTCCTTAATCTCGGGCATAAACGCACAAGGCCCGGCGATTGCCGGGCCTTGTGGTGTGTCACGGGTTGGATCACGGGAACTTCGGGTGTTTACTGCGGACGCAGCTGGCAACGCTCACCAGAGCTGTTGCGATTACCACAAGGATGCAGTAGATCGCCTCCGACCTGTCACTCATAGGGAATCCAGGATTAAGGCACACAAGGAGCGCTGTGCCCTTGCGCAAAGCCAGACCCTACTGGCTTCAACGAGGTGATATGTAGGTAAGATTCTTTTGAATCGCGTTTTGATGCGTTGTTCAACGCGCTCGGCCGGAGGTGCGTTCCATAATGCCGCTCCGTCACGGTTGCTGTTGTGGCTGACCGGCATGCCAGCCGACGTCCGCTTTCGACGGCGGTTTCATACGATCGATGCAACACATAGCTAACTGCCCAGGCAGCAGGAGTGTTGCGGATGAAGCGAAGAACCCGGATCCAGTACACCGATGCCCAGAAGGGCCTGATGTGGGACCGCTGGCAGAAAGGCGAGTCGCTGCACCAGATCGCCAAGCTCTTCGACAGGCACCACACGTCGGTGCGCGTGATTCTTGCTGCGACCGGCGGTATCCGCCCTGCGGCTAGACGGCGATCGGTCCGGGCGCTGACCCTGGCCGAGCGCGAAGATGTCTCGCGGGCGTTGGTTGCCGGCCATTCGATCCGATCGATCGCAGTGGCGCTGGGGCGGGCACCGTCGACGATCAGCCGGGAGATCCGGCGCAATGGCGGCGCCGAGCGGTACCGTGCAAGCCATGCGGACCAGGCGGCGTGGGACCGGGCGCATCGCCCGAAGACTTGTAAGCTGGCACTACATCCTGCGCTGGCGAAACGGGTGGCGGACAAGCTGCAGCAGCAGTGGTCGCCGCAGCAGATCGCCGGCTGGCTGATGCGTACCTTTCCGAGCGATGCGACCTGTCAGGTGTCCCACGAAACGATCTACCGCACGCTCTTCATCCAGTCGCGCGGCGCGCTGAAGAAAGAGCTGCTGGAGCATCTGCGACGGACGCGGGCCATGCGGCGATCGCGCCACCACACACAGAAGACGGCGGACCATGGCCGCATCTGCGACACCATATCGATCCGTGAACGCCCCGCCGATGTCGAGGATCGGGCGGTTCCGGGGCACTGGGAAGGCGACCTGCTGTTCGGCAGCGGCAACAGCCAGATCGCCACGCTGGTCGAGCGCAGCACACGCTACGTGATGCTGGTGAAGGTCGATCGCAAGGACACGAAGACAGTCGTGGATGCGCTGATTGAGCATGCGCGCCAGTTGCCGAACCAGCTGTACCAGTCGCTGACCTGGGATCGTGGCAAGGAGCTGGCTGACCATCGCCGCTTCACGTTGGCCACCGACATCCAGGTCTATTTCTGCGATCCGCAGAGCCCTTGGCAGCGCGGTTCCAATGAGAACACCAATGGCCTGCTGCGGCAGTACTTTCCGAAGGGCATCGATGTATCGGGCTTTACGCAGGCCCAGTTGGATGAGGTGGCAAGACGACTGAACGAACGGCCACGCAAGACGCTGAAATTCGAGACGCCAATCGAGCGTTACCGACAGGCTGTTGCGTTGACCGGTTGAAACCGCCACCCGAAGCGGACATTCGCATGATTTGAATCGAAAAGGCCCGCATCTCTGCTGGGCCTCCGCATTCTGAGCGATCAGGAAGTGAACCTGACCCCGTTGTTCCTCCCCTACCCGTTGCGCTTCCTGTTCGCCAGCAAGCCGGAGGCCATCAGCCCGGTGCTGGGCATCGTGCATCGTGTGATCGCCGGTTGGCTTGCCGATCAGGCCGGCGTGCCGCGGGATACGGCGCAATGCGGCGTGGTGACCCTGATCCAGCGCTTCGGCAGCGCGCTGAATCTCAACATCCACTTCCACATGCTGTGGCTCGACGGCGTGTACGAGGACACCACCGAGCGTCCGCAGCGCAAGCCGCGCCTGCACCGCACCCGTGCGCCCACATCGGCGCAACTGACGGAACTGGCCAACACCATCGCGCATCGCGTGTGCCGGCACCTGTCGCGCCGCGGCTGGCTCGAAGGCGAAGACGAATCCGTGTTCCTGTCCGACAGCGCGGGTAGCGACGACGGCATGGATGGGCTGCGGATGAGTTCGATGACCTACCGCATCGCCACCGGTCGCGACGCTGGCCGCAAGGTCGTCACCCTGAAAACGCTACCCGGTGATGCGGGTTCTCTGGACGGCGACGCCGGCAAGGTCGGCGGCTTCTCGCTGCATGCCGGCGTGGCCGCGGAAGCACACGAAAGCCACAAGCTCGAAAAGCTGTGCCGCTACATCACGCGCCCGGCGATCAGCGAGCAGCGGCTATCGATCTCGCCACAGGGCAGGGTGCGTTACCAGCTCAAGACGCCGTGGCGCAATGGCACCACGCATGTCGAATGGGATGCGGTGGACTTCATCGCCAAGCTGGCGGCACTGGTCCCGCCACCTCGCGCGCATCTCACCCGCTTCCACGGCGTATTCGCCCCGAATGCAAACCTGCGTGCGCAGCTGACGCCCTCGGGGCGCGGCAAGCGGCCTGCGGGCGATGCGGCGCCGGTTGACGCAAGCGCCCACGACGAGCCGCGCAGCCCCGAGCAGAAGCGCCGTGCGATGAGCTGGGCGCAACGGCTCAAGCGGGTCTTTTCCATCGACATCACCACCTGCGCCCACTGCGGCGGCGCGGTACGGATCGTCGCCAGCATCGAGGAACCCACCGCCATCCGCGCCATCCTCGCCCACTTCGAGAAGCACGGCGCGCTGGAGCAAGCGCACTACCGGCCCGCAGCGCGCGCGCCGCCGCCGGCCGCGTGACGAGGTGCCGGCCACGCAGCCGGCAGCCAAGCCAGAGTCCGATCCGATGCGGCCACGACCCCGCAGGGCTGCGCTCGGCCCTGTGCCGGGATTCGGTGAGAAATGGCTACGCACTGAGCCGCTGCGTGGCCCCGCGATGTCGAAAACCCACGCATGAACCCCCGATCTGTGCCCGATCTGTGCCCAAAGCGGCGCTTGCGTGGCCGCGTCCTACCCGCCAGACTCGCCAAAAAGGGCGGTTGAACTTCCTATACCCAGGGCGCGTGCGCGAGTGGCGCGCCGACGCCGGCCCCGACGATCCCGCACGGCTGCGCGCCTGGTCCGGCCCCGGCAGCGACGATGCGCCCTTCGATCCGCAGCTGGCCGGGGAGGCGCCACCCGCGCTGGGCTATCGGCCGCTGACCGGTGGGCTGCCGGCGGCCGGGCCGGGCGCGGCCGACATGATGCGCTGGCAGGCACTGGGCCGGGGCCGCATCGGTGTCGTCACCGTGGCCGACAGCTGGCAGCTGCCGCTGGCGGGCCGGGCCGATCTGCACGGCGAGTTGTGGAGTGCCTGGGCCGCCGCACTGGCCCGTCCGCCCGGCGCGGCCGTGGCTGGCTTCCGCGGCGAGGCGCGGGTCGGCGAGCGCGTGGCGCTGTGCGACCTGGCGCCCGGCGCGCGCGTGGTGGCGCCCGATGGCCGCGCGATCCTCCCCGTGCCCGATCCGGCCGCCGACGGCTGCGCCGGCCTGTGGCCGCGCGCGCCCGGCTGGCACCGCGTCGACGGCGGCGACGTGCTGTGGGTGCGTGGCGTCGACGATGCGCCCGGCATGCAGGCGGCCGCGCTGCAGGCCGGGACCCGACGGCTCGCGGGCGCCGGCGCCGGCGCGCAGACGCCGCCGCCCCGTGCGGTGCCTGCCGTCGTCTGGTTCTTCGCCTGCCTGCTGGTCACCGCGCTGCTGTGGGCGCTGCACCGCATGCGGCGCGGGCGCGGCGGCGTCGCTCCCATCGCCTGAGTGCGCCACCCGCGCTGCGGACACGGCCTGTTCACAGATCCGTGACGGGACTTCGGCGACCCTAGGCGTCCTGCCGCACGTCGGCCTGCCCGGGGTGTGTGGCGTTGCGAGTCCGTGTCCTGTTGTTACTGAGCGTGCTGCTGGCGGCCTGCAGCGATGCGCCCGACGCCCCGCCGCCGCCGCGCCCGGTGATCGTCCAGCTGGTCGAAAGCGCGTCCGCCGACCGCACGCTGCGCCTGCCCGGGCGTGTGGAGGCCGCCGAAGGCACCGAACTCGCGTTCCAGGCTGATGGCCGCATCACCCGGTATCGGGTGAGCGACGGCGAACGGGTCGAACGCGGCCAGGTCCTGGCCGAACTCGACGACACCGACTACCGCCTGCAACTGGGCGAGGCCGAGGTCGCCCTGCGGACCGCCGAGGCCGATGTCGCCCGCCGCCGCGGCCTGCGCGACGAAGGCATCCTCGCGCCGGCCGCGGTGGAACAGGCCGAGGCGCAGCTGGCGAGTACGCGCGCGAACCGCGATGCCGCGGCGCGCCAGGTGGGATTCACCCGGCTGCGCGCGCCGTACGCGGGCGTGGTGGTGCGCCGCCTCGCCGCGGCCGGCGTGGTGGTGCCGGCCGGCGAACCGGTGCTGCGGATGCAGGATGCGGACTTGATCGAGGTCGTCGTCGACGTGCCCGAGCGCGACGCCGCGCGCCTGGCGTTCGGTCCCGCACTCGTCGCCCGCGGTCGCGTGCTCGCGTTGCCCGAACTGCCGCCGATGGTCCTGGCCTACCGTGAACATGCGACCGCGCCGGATGCGCAGTCACGCAGCTATCGGCTGGCGTTGCGCGGTACGCCGCCGCCGGGTGCCAACGTGCTGCCCGGCATGGCGGTGCAGGTGGCGATCGAAGACCCGGCGCCCGCCACGCTCGCGGCCGGCCAGCACCGTGTGCCGGCGAGCGCGGTGCTGAGCGCGGCCGACGGGCAGGCGGTGGTGTGGACGGTGGGCGAGGACGGCGCCGCGCAGCCGGTGCCGGTGCGGGTGCACGCGATCGAGGGCACGCAGGCGCGCATCGAAGGCGAACTTGCGCCATCGGCGCAGGTGGTCGTCGCCGGTGCACGCCTGCTGCAGGCCGGGCAGATCGTCGAACCGCGCATCCGGCGCTGACCCGGCATGGAGATCGCGCGTTACGCCATCCGCCACCCGGTCAATGTCTGGCTGCTGATCCTCGCCTGCCTGGTCGGCGGCGTGTTCGCCTATTTCAATCTCGAGCGGCTGGAAGACCCCGAGTTCACGATCAAGGAAGCGGTCGTGACCACGATCTACCCCGGCGCCAGCGCCGAACAGGTGGAGCGCGAAGTCAGCGACGTGCTCGAAAGCGCGGTCCAGCAGCTCACCCAGCTCAAGCAGGTGCGCACGACGTCGCGGCCCGGCTATTCCGAGCTGCGGGTGGAGATCCTCGAGCGCTATTCCAGCGAGGAGATTCCGCAGATCTGGGACGAGCTGCGGCGCAAGATCAACGACACCGCGGCCAGTCTGCCGCCCGGTGCGCAGGCGCCGGTGGTCAACGACGATTTCGGCGATGTCTTCGGCCTGTACTACGCGATGACCGGCGACGGCCTCACCCGCACCGAGCTGCACGAGGCCGCCAAGACCCTGCGCCGCGGCCTGCTGCCGGTGGAGGGCGTGGGCAAGGTCGAGATCGCCGGCGCGATCGAGGAACGGTTCGTCGTCGAGATTCCGCAGGCGCGCCTCGCCGCGCTGCGCATCGCGCCCGAGGAGATCGCCGGCGCACTGGCCGATGCGGAAACCGAACTGCACGCCGGTGGGCTGCGCAGCGAGGACCTGTACCTGCGCGTCGCGCCCGGCGGCGCCTTCGATACGCTGCAGGCCCTGCGCACGTTGCCGGTGGGGCGCGGCGATGCGCGGGTGACCCTCGGCGACATCGCGCAGATCCGCCGCGAGTTCGCCGAGCGGCCGGCCCAGATCATCCGCCACGACGGGCGCGAGGCGCTGACCATCGGCGTCGCCGGCCTGCCGTCGGTGAACATCGTCGACGTGGGCGAGGCCGTCGACGCGGCCCTGGCGCGGCTCGAGCCGACCCTGCCGCTCGGCGTCGAACTGCATCCGATCTACCAGCAGGCCGATGTCGTCGACGCGGCGGTGACCAGCTTCGCGATCAACGTGGCGATGTCACTGGGCATCGTGATCGGCGTGCTGTGTCTGGTGATGGGCTGGCGCGCCGGCGTGATCATCGGCAGCGTGCTGCTGCTGACTGTCGGCGGCACGCTGCTGGCGATGTATCTGCTGGGCCTGCAGCTCGAACGCGTGTCGCTGGCGGCGCTGGTGATCGCGATGGGCATGCTGGTCGACAACGCTGTGGTGATCTGCGACGGCATGCAGGTGCGGCTGCGCCAGGGGCACTCGGCGATGCGCGCGGCGCGCGAGTCGGTCCGGCTGACGCAATGGTCGCTGCTCGGCGCGACCATCATCGGCATCCTCGCGTTCGCCGGCATCGGCCTGTCGCAGGACACCACCGGTGAATTCCTGTTCTCGCTGTTCTCGGTGATCCTGATCTCGCTGCTGCTCAGCTGGGTGCTGGCGATCACCGTGGTGCCGCTGCTGGGCTACTGGTGGCTGGCGTCGAAGGACGCGCGCGAGCGCGACGACGAAGACGGACGCGACGGCGACGGCGATGCGGGCGACAGCCCCTACCGGGGCAGGTTCTACGACCGCTTTCGCGGCGTGCTCGATGCGCGACTCGGTCGTGCCGGCCTGACCGTGACCCTGGCGACACTGCTGACCATCGGCTGCGTCGTCGGATTCGGCTTCCTGCCGCAGTCGTTCTTTCCGCCCGCGTCCACGCCGATGGCCTTCGTCGACATCAACACCCGCCAGGGCAGCGACATCCGCGCCACCGACGCCGCGGTGCGCGAGGTCGAGGACTATCTGGCCCAGGAGTTCCCCGAGGTGCTCAGCCGGGTCGCGTTCGTGGGGCAGGGCGCGTCGCGCTTCATGCTGACCTACGCGCCGGCGATGCCCGACAGCGCGTTCGCGCAGGTCATCCTGCTGGTCGACGACGCCGACGTGCTCGAGGACATGCTCACGCGCCTCAATCGCGAAGCCGCAGAGCGCTTCCCCGAGCTGCGCGTGCACGCGGCGCGGCTGATGTTCGGCGGCGCGTCCGAGGCGCGCGTCGAGGCGCGCTTCAGCGGTCCCTCGGGCGAGACGCTGCGCGAGATCGCGGCGCGTGCCGAGGCCATTTTCCGCGACACGCCGATGCTCGAGAACGTGCACCACGACTGGGGCGAACGCGAGCTCGTGCTGCGGCCGCGGCTGGATCTGCAGCGCATGGCCGAGGCCGGACTCGGTCGACAGGACATCGCCCAGGCGCTGACCATGGCCACCGAAGGCGTGCCGCTGGCGGTGCTGCGCGAGGGCGATGCGCAGCGCCAGGTGCTGCTGCGCGCGCCGGACGACGAGCGCCCTGCGCCGGAGGGGTTGCTCGATCGCCTCGCCTGGAGCGCGGGCGCGACGGCCTACGTCCCGATCGCCCAGGTGGCCGATCGCGTCGACGTGGTGCAGGAGGACGCCGCGATCCAGCGCCGCGATCGCGTGCGCACCATCGCCGTGCAGGCCGAGCCGGTGGTCGGCGTGGAGGCGAGCGACGCCCACGCCGACATCCGCGAGGCGATCGAAGCCATGCCGTTGCCGCCCGGCTACACCCTGACCTGGGGCGGCGAATTCGAGAGTTCCGGCGATGCGCAGACGGCCCTGATGCGCACGCTGCTGCTGCCGTATCTGGGCATGATCCTGGTGACCGTGCTGCTGTTTTCCCGCGTGCGCCAGCCGGTGGTGATCTGGCTGGTGGTGCCGATGTCGATCTGCGGCGTGACCATCGGGCTGGCGATCTCCGGCCAGCCGTTCGGCTTCGTGGCGCTGCTCGGTCTGCTCAGCCTGACCGGCCTGCTGCTCAAGAACGCGATCGTGCTGGTGGAGGAGATCGACCGCCGGATGGCCGAAGGCGGCAATGGCCGCGCCGCGATCGTCGAAGCGACGACGAGCCGCCTGGTGCCGGTGACGATGGCGGCCGGCACCACGGTGCTGGGCATGGTGCCGCTGCTGTTCGACGATCTGTTCGCATCGCTGGCCGTGACGATCATGGGCGGTCTGGCGTTCGCGACCGTGCTCACCCTGGTCGTCGTGCCGTGCCTGTACCTGCTGGTCTTCAAGGTGCCGCGCGACGACGACCGCAGAACCGCGGAGGCACGCGCATGAAGATCTCCAGGCTCGGTGTCCTCGCGGCCGCGCTCGCGCTCGCCGCCTGCAGCACGCCGCCGGTGCGCGAGCGGCCGCCGCTGCCGGCGGCCTACTACGCGCCCGCGGGTGATGCTGCGCGGCCGGCCGATCCGGCGGCGCTCGCATACTGGTGGCGCCAGTTCGACGATCCGCTGCTGGCGGAACTGGTCGAGACCGCGCTGGTCCGCAGTCTCGACCAGCAGGCGGCGCTGGCCCAGCTGCGCATCGCACGCGCGCAACTGCGGCAATCCCGCGCGGCGCTGCTGCCGCGGCTCGATCTCGGCGGTCAGGCCAGCCGCCAGATCATCAATACCGATGCGCTGGCCGACACGCCGCTGGGCGAGGAATTCGATGTCGGCGGCGACGTCAATTTCGACACCTGGCAGCTGGCGCTGCAGGCCGAGTGGGAAGTGGATCTGTTCGGCGCGAACCGGCTGCGCCGCGATGGGGCCGGGCGCCAGGTGCAATCGGCCGAGGCACAGCTGGTGGCGGTGCGCCTGGGCGTCGCATCCAATCTCGCGCAGGGCTACGTGCAGGCGCGCGCGCTGCTCGCCCAGCGTGCACTGCTCGACGAAGGCGTGCGCATCGCGCGTGAGGCCGAGCGTGTCGCCGACGGGCGCTTCCGGCTGGGCGAGGTCACCCGACTGGATGTGGAAGCCGCCGGCGCGCAGCGCGCGGCGCTCGAAGCGCAGCGCGGCGACATCGACGCCGGTCTCGCCGAAACCGCGTTCGCGCTGGATACGCTGATCGACCGGCCGCACGGAACGGTGCTGCAGCGCCTGGGCGACGGCACGCGCGTGCCGATGGCCGATGCCGGGATTCCGCGCGGACAGCCGATGGATCTGTTGCGCCGACGACCCGACGTCATCGCCGCGGTCGCCGGGCTGGAGGCCGCCGAACTGGCGGCGCTGGCCAGCCGCCGCGACCTGTTCCCCAAGCTGGGGGTCAGCGCGGCGCTCGGGCGCAGCGGGGTCGCGATCGGCGATCTGTCCGGTGCTTCGGACCTGCGCTCGCTCGCCGCGCAGCTCGGGTTTCCGTGGCTGGACTTCGGCGCCAGCCGCGCGGCGATCGATCTCGCCGACGCGCAGGCCGACGCCGGCTTCGTCGAGCTGCGCCAGGCGCTGGCCACCGCATTGCAGGAGGTCGAGACCGCGACCGCCCAGCTCGCCGCGCGCGGGGCGCAGCGCGCCGCCCGTGGGGAAGCGCTGTCACGCGCCGAACGCACCCGGGCGATGGCCCGACGCACCTACGAGGTGGGCCTGGCCAATCTCGCCGACCTGCTCGATGCCGAGCGCGCATGGCTCGATGCACGCCAGCAGGCGCTCGACACCGAGCGCGCCGTCGCATTGGCACAGATCGCGCTCTACACCGCGCTGGGCGGTGGCTGGCGTGCGCCGGACGCCGCCGCGCCGCAGGAGGCCGCGGTACGCGACACCATCGAGTCCGTGCCCGATCGCATCCGCGCACCCGCGTCGCCCGCTGGCGATTGAGTCGCCGAGAGGCGGGCGCCCGGATGCGTGCCGCCATCCTCGCCCACTTCGAGAAGCACGGCGCGCTGGAGCAAGCGCACTACCGGCCCGCAGCGCGCGCGCCGCCGCCGGCCGCGTGA
>NZ_LXXZ01000089.1 GCF_003244875.1 Stenotrophomonas sepilia | reverse complement strand
CCGGTGCGGAGGCCTTTGCGTACGAAGTAAAGGAGGAGGTGACGGCCAACGGCCGGCGCCGGAGGACATTCGTACGCAAGGGCCTCCGCCCTGCGCCACGCAGAACGAATCCGCCACACGCCACGCAGAACACACCGCAAAGGAACCTCAGCGCCCGCGACCACCGTGCCAGTGCTGGTGCCACGCCTGGAACATCAGCACGTTCCACAGGTGCGTGTGCCACTTGCGCTCGCCGCGCAGGAACGCTTCCCAGATGCCGCGCACGCGCGCCGCATCGAAACAGCCCTGGTTGCGCAGCAGCTGCGGGTCCAGCAGCGCCTCCGCCCAATCGCGCAATGGACCGGCCAGCCAGCGCGCCATCGGCGGGCCAAAGCCGCGCTTGGGACGGTACACCAGCGGCTCGGGCAGGTAGCGTGCCAACAGGTGCTTCAGAATCAGTTTGTGTTCGCCATCGTGGTACTTCAGGTGCTGCGGCAGGCGCCAGGCCAGTCGCACCACCTCCATGTCCAGCAGCGGCGCACGGGTTTCAACGCCCGCCGCCATGCCCGCGCGGTCAACCTTGGCGAGAATGCCCTCGGCCAGGTCCATGCGGAAATCCAGCAGCTGGATGCGCGCTTCGGCCGGCAGCGCCGTGTCCTGCTGCTGGAAGATCGTCACCGGTTCACGCGCGCCCAGCACCACCTGCGCCGGCTGCCGCCAGCGGGTCACCCGCTGCAGGTAGTGGCCTTCCACATCGTTGGCAGCAACCTCGGCCACCAATGCACGCCAGCCACCCAAGCGACCACGCTCGGCGTTCATGCGGTTGCCGCTGCGCCGCGCCAGGTCGCGTACCCAGTCCGGCAAGCCACCGCACAGGCGCGCATTGCGCAGCGCGCGGCCATAGCTGGGGTGGCCGAAGAACAGTTCATCGCCACCGTCACCGGTCAGCGCCACCGGCTTGCGTGCCCCCAGCAGTTCACTGGCCAGCAGCGTCGGCAGCTGCGACGCGTCGGCGAACGGTTCGCACCAGACCTGCGGCAGGCGCTGCAGCAGATCCAGGCCCTGGCGCGCGTCCATGCGGTGCAGGTGATGCTGCACACCCAGATGGCGCGCGACCTGCGACGCCCAGTCGCTCTCGTCATGTCCCGGATCGTCGAAGCCGACCGTCCATGCTTCGATCGGCAGGTTGGATTGGGCCTGCATCATCGCCGTCACCAGCGAGGAGTCGGTGCCACCGGACAGGAACGCGCCACAGGCCAGCGGCGAGTGCATGCGTGAAGCGATGGCTTTCTGAAGTACCGCCTCAAGCTGATCGGTGGCCTGTTCCAGGCTCGGCGCCGGTTGCACCGGCTCCTGCAGTGCACGCTGCATTGCTTCGCGTGCGCACCAGTAACGCGCGCCCCCCTGCGCGGCCTGGCTGGAGCAACCCGCGGCATGGTCGCTGAGATCGATGCGCAGCATCGCGCCCGCCACCAGCTTGTGGATGCCGCGGTAGATGGTGTGCGGCGCCGGCACATAGTCGTGGCGCAGCAGCAGGCTCAGCGCATCCTGGTCGATGCTCGGGGCGAACCCGGCGAAAGCCTGCAGCGCCTTCAACTCCGAGGCGAACAGGAACCGGCCCTGGCACCAGCCGTAATACAGCGGCCGCTCGCCCACCGGATCACGGGCCAGCCACAGCACGCGCGACTCGCGGTCCCAGACACTGAAACCGAACGCGCCCTCGATACGCGCCAGCGCCCGCTGCACGCCCCATTCGACGATCGCCTGCAGCAGCAGCCGTGCATCGCTGCAGCTGCGTGGCAGATCGCGCAACTGCGCCTGCAGGTCAGCGCGGTTGTACAGGCGGCCGTCCAGGCACAGCACGTAGCGACCGCAGTCCGAGCTCAGCGGCTGCAACGGCGTGTCGGCCGGCGCCCGGCAGTGGCCCAGCGCGAGGCCGGCCTCGGCGTCGGTCCAGTAACCGATGCGGCCACGCCCACGCTGCTGCAGCGCCCGCAGCATTGGCGCCAGCTGCTGCAGCAGCTGCTCGTCCTCGGCGGGCGGCAGCCAGGCCCCGACCACGCCGCTCATCGGGAGCCTCCGCACTGGCGGCGGCGGGACGGGTTCAGCAGGCAGGGGGCGGCGGGCGACATGGGGACGGCACGCGGAGCGGAGAAGACTCCATGCTCGGCCGCAGGCCCCGTCGCGTCAGTCGCTTTGCTGTCAGCGATCGTCACCCGCCGTATCACGAAGGTAACGTTTTGTAACAGCGGCAGGCTATGCTGAACGCCAAGTTGTTGTCGGGACTGAGACCCGGCCCCTGCGCCAGCAACCCCGGCTGAATGGCGCCCGCCCCCGGGACCCGGGCGGCCCGATGGCTGGGATAGCATCGCCGCGCTCGTGCCGTGGCGGTACGTTTGCGCCTACGGAGGCCTTGGAAATGCTGGATATCGTACTGGTCGAAGACGATGCCCGCCTGGGAACGATGGTCAGCGACTACCTGCAACGGCATGGCTACCAGGTGGCCCACGAGCGCAGCGGCGAGCGCGCAGTGGCCCGCATCCTGGCCGAGAAACCAGCCCTGGTGCTGCTCGATGTCGGCCTGCCCGACCAGGATGGTTTCGAAGTGTGTCGGCAGATCCGGCCCCTCTATGACGGCATCATCTGCGTGCTGACCGCCCGCACCGACAACATCGACCAGGTTCTGGGGCTGGAGCTGGGGGCCGACGACTACATCGGCAAACCGATCGAACCGCGGGTGCTGCTGGCGCGGCTGCGCGCCCACCTGCGCCGCCACCGCCGGGTCGAACCGCGTGACGGCAGCCTGCGCTTCGGCGAGCTGAACATCGACCCGTCCACCCGCAACGTGCACCTGCAGGGCAGCCTGCTGGAGTTGACCACGGCCGAGTTCGACCTGCTGTTCCTGCTGGCCAGCAACGCCGGCCAGATCCTGGACCGCGACGCGCTGCTGCGCGGCCTGCGTGGCATCGCCTTCGACGGCCTGGACCGTTCGATCGATGCCCGCATCTCGCGCCTGCGCCGCAAACTGGGCGACAACCCCGAGCAGCCGGAACGGATCAAGACCGTCCGTGGCCGCGGCTACCTGTTCAGCCGCTCGGCATGGGGATGAAGCGCACGCCCTCGGCGATGCGCGGCCACGCCTTCCACTTCCTGCGCTACGGCATCGGCTTCCTGGTTGCCCACCTGTTGCTGATCGTGCTGGGCCTGTGGGCCTGGGATGCCCTGCTGGAGGACCGCACCGAAGCCGGGCTGCAGGCCGAAATGCGTGGCACCCATGCCCTGCTGCAGCACCGCTTCGCCGAAACCCCGCGCGACCAGTGGCCGGTGCTGGCACGCGAACTCGACGCCGATTTCGCCTACGCGCTGCGCATGGTGCCGCTGGCTGAGGCAGTGAAGGCGTTGCCGGCCAGCCAACGTCCGCCGTTCAACAACGGCCGCGTGCAGATCGACCTGGAGCACATGCGCAGCCTGCAGCGCATCGGTGACAGCGACTACGCGGTGATGCTGGGGCCGCTGGATGAAGCGCTGCCGGACGAGGGCTGGCAGGACAGCGAAGTGTCCGGCGTGGCGATCCTGCTGCTGATCCTGATGGTGGCGGTGGCATTGCCGATGTACGTGATGGTCTATCGGTTGTGGCGCGACGTCTCGCAGCTGGCGCAGGCGGCCAGGCAGATGCGCGATGGCCAGTTGGACACGCGTGCGCCGCGTGCGGGCACCGCGCTGGTGCGGCCACTGGCCAATGCCTTCAACCACATGGCCGAGCAGCTGCAGCAGCTGCTGGAAAGCCAGCGTGTGCTGGCGCAGGCGGTGGCGCACGAAGTGCGCACGCCATTGGCGCGGATGCGTTTCGGCCTGGCCGACCTGGAGGACACCGCGCTTGATGATGGGCAGCGCGATGCACTGGGCGGATTGCGCACCGATGTGGATCGGCTGCAGCACCTGACCGATGCAGGCGTCGAGTACGCCGCACTGGGCCGCTGCCATCAGCTGACCCGCCAGCGCCTGCAGCTGGCGGCGCTGGTGCGCGGCGTGGTCGCCCAGTTCGCGCCGCTGCCGATGCCGGTGCAGCAGGCGCTGTCGCCGGTGGGCCTGGTCAACGTCAACCGGCACATGCTGGAGCTGGCACTGCGCAACCTGCTCGGCAATGCACTGCGTTACGCGCGCCGGCAGATCCGTATTGCCAGCACCGTCAATGACGGCTGGCTATGCCTGCAGGTGGAGGACGACGGCCCCGGCATCGCACCCGAACTACGCGGCCAGGTGCTGCAGCCCTATGTCCGGCTGGACCCGGGCAGTCCCGGCTTCGGCCTCGGCCTGGCGCTGGTGCAGGTGGTGGCCGACAAGCATGGCGGCCACGTCGAAGTGACCGATTCGGCGCTGGGCGGTGCCTGCATCCGCCTGCGCCTGCCGCTGGAAAACGGCGGCATCGTCGAATGCGAAGCGGCCTGCTAGGCCGCCGGTTCCGCACGCGGCAAGGCGAACACGAACAGCGCGCCACGCTCGCTGTCGCGCAGTTCGATGCGGCGGCCGTGCAGCTGCACGATGCGCTGCACGATCAACAGCCCCAATCCGCCGTTCTCGCCGCGCCGCGCGCCCAGCGCGGCCGGTGCCTGGAACAGCTGGGTGCGCAACGCCGGCGCGACCCCTGGGCCGTCATCGGCCACGCTGACCTCCACGCTGTCGGGAGTCGCACGCAGGCGCACTTCGATCTGTCCACCGTCGGGTGCATGGCGCAGCGCGTTGTCGAGCAGGTTGGTCAACACCCGTTCGACCAGGCCCAGGTCGGCGCGCACCAGCGGCAGGCCGGGGGGGAACGCTGCGTGCAGCTGCTGGCCGCGCGCCTGTGCCGCCAGTTCGAACTTCTGCAGCACGTCCTGCAGCAGCTCCGGCAGCGCGAACACCTCCCACTCCAACCGCACTTCGCCATGCTCCAGCCGCGCCAGCTCGAACAGCGCGCGCGCCAGCCGGCCGACCTTGGCGCTCTGCGCCAGCGCGATACCGAGATAGCGGCGGCGCTCGTCCGCTGTCAGCGTGGCGTCCTTCAACGCCAGCGTTTCCAGGTAGCCATGCAGCGACGACAGCGGCGTGCGCAGGTCGTGTGAGATGTTGGCGACCAGTTCGCGGCGCTGCAGGTCCTGCTGGCGCAGCTGCTGCCACTGCTCGCCCAGCCGCTGCGCCATCTGCGCGTGCGCGTGTTCGAGGATCACCAGCTCGTCGCGCTCACCAGGGCGCAGCGGCTCCGGCGGTGGCAACGGCGTGGGTGCGTCGATGTCGAAGGCCTGGATGCGTCGGGTCAGCCGCCGCAGCGGACGGGTCACCCAGTAGAACGCCACCAGCCCGGCCAGCAGGCCGAGGCCACCGACCAGCACCACCGACCACAGCGTGGTGTTCCACTGGCTGCCGGCGGCAAGATCGTCGGCCAGCATCTGCCGGTGCTCGCCGACCAGCACCACGTACACGTAGCCCGCCGGCCGGCCCTGCACGATCAGAGGTGCCGCGCTGAACACCTTGCGGCCATTCGCGCTGCGCGGGTCATCGCCGAGGATCGGCAACGGCGCACCGGCCAGCAGGCGGCGCAGCGGCGCCACGTCCACCCGGTTTCGCACCAGGTGCCCACTGGGTGCATCGTGGCCGAGGATGCGGCCCTGGTCATCCAGCAGGTAGACCTCGACGCTTGGGTTGACCGCCATCAACTGTCCGAACAACGCCCGCACCGCCGCATCACGCATGCCGCTGGTATCCATCAGCTCGCTGCGCTGGGCGATGTGCTCGGCCAGGCCCAGCGACAACCGCTGTACCACCTCCTGCTCGTGGCGGGTATTGGCACGCATCTGCAGTGCAAGCAGCGCCATGCAGCACGTCAGCATCAGCGCAGCGGTCACCACTGCCAGCTTCTGCCACAGGTTCGGCTTGATCATGCCGCTGCTCCGGCCGGGTCGACCAGCTTGTAGCCACGGCCCCACACCGTCAGCAGCCGCCGCGGATTGGCCGGATCGGGCTCGATCTTGCTGCGCAGGCGGTTGATATGGGTGTTGACCGTATGCTCGTAGCCATCGTGCTGGTAGCCCCAGACCTGGTTGAGCAGTTCCATGCGCGCGAACACCTGGTCCGGGTGACGGGCAAAGAACAACAGCAGGTCGAACTCGCGCGGGGTCAGCTCCAATGGATTGCCATCCACCGAGGCGGTGCGCGCGACCGGGTCCAGCTGCAGTCCCCCCAGCTCGATCGCGCCGGCATCGATGCGTGCGCTCTGCGCCATCGCCTCGGCGCGGCGCAGCAGCGCGCGCACGCGTGCCACCAGTTCCGGCATCGAGAAGGGTTTTGCCAGGTAATCGTCCGCGCCCAGTTCCAGGCCGACGATGCGCTGGGTTTCGCTGCCGCGCGCACTGATGATGATGATCGGCACATACCGCGCCATCGCGCGTGCGCGCTGGCACACCTGCAGCCCGTCCACGCCGGGCAGCATCACGTCCAGCACCAGCGCGTCCCAGGGACCTTCCTGCTCGAGCAGGCGCAGGCCGGCATCGCCGCTGGCAGCATGGGCGACGTCGTAGCCCTCATCGCCCAGGTGCATGCGCAGCAGGTCGGCGATGTGGGCATCGTCTTCAACAATCAGCACGCGTTTGGTCGACATCGTCAGCTCAAGGCTAGTGGGGAGGCGGGTTGCATTGTGGCGCGGGACGGCCGCCGATACCTCACGAAAAATTGAATCCTGCGTGAGGATTCGTTGACCCGGGCGGGCGCAGCATGGCCCCGTCACCCCCTTCCCGGAGTCCGCCATGTCCTTGTCCCGCCGCCATCTGCTGGGCCTGGGCGGTGTTGCCACCGCCGCCGGCCTGCTCGGCCTGGGGGCCTGCAGCCGCGCCGCCCCCGCCGCCGCCGAAGCGCGCCCGTCGCGACAGTTCGAGGTCATGCACAGCGATGCCGACTGGCGCCAGCGCCTGACCCCGGCGCAGTACGCGGTGCTGCGCCAGCAGGCCACCGAACGGCCGTGGAGCAGCCCGCTCAACAAGGAACACCGCCAGGGCACCTTCGCGTGTGCCGGCTGTGCGCTGCCGCTGTTTTCCTCGTCCACCAAGTTCGAGAGCGGCACCGGCTGGCCCAGCTTCTGGGCGCCGCTGCACAACGCCATCGGCGAAGACCGCGACGTCACCTTCGGGATGCTGCGGGTGGAGGTGCACTGCCGCCGCTGCGGTGGCCACCTCGGCCATGTGTTCAACGATGGCCCACGCCCGACCGGGCTGCGCTACTGCATGAACGGTGCAGCGATGGTGTTCGTTCCCGGCGCCACGGATGGCACTGCCGACGGCTGGCGGGTGCCGGTCGGTTCTTCCCCTGTTTCCGGAGCCTGACGATGCTGCTGTTGCTGCTTGCCTACCTGGGAGGCGCGCTGACCCTGCTCAGCCCCTGCATCCTGCCGGTGCTGCCGTTCGTGTTCGCGCGTGCCGACCGTCCGTTCCTGCGCAGCACGCTGCCATTGCTGCTGGGCATGGCACTCACCTTCACCGTGGTCGCCAGCCTGGCCGCGGTGGGCAGCCAATGGGTGGCACAGGCCAACCAGGTCGGGCGCTGGATCGCCCTGCTGCTGATGGCGCTGTTCGCGGTCGCCCTGCTGTGGCCACGAGTGGCCGACCATCTGCTGGCGCCGTTCCAGCGCGTGGGTGCCCGTCTGAGCGCGCGCGCCGATGCCGCGGATGCCGCTGGGCGCGGCGGCGCGTGGACCTCGCTGCTGATCGGCATCGCCACCGGCCTGCTGTGGGCGCCATGCGCCGGTCCGATCCTCGGCCTGGTGCTGACCGGTGCCGCCCTGCATGGTGCCAGCGTGGGTACCAGTGCCCTGCTGCTGGCGTATGCGCTGGGCGCGATCACCGCGCTGGCACTGGCGGTGTGGGTGGGCGGCCGGGTGTTCCGTGCGCTGCAGGCGCGGCTTGGCCTCGGCGATGTGCTGCGCAAGGTGCTGGGCGTGGCCGCCTTGCTGGCAGTGGTGGCGATCGGCCTGGGCTGGGATACCGGCCTGCTGACCCGCCTTTCCACGGTCAGCACCGCGCGTATCGAGCAGGGCCTGCTGGACGCGGTACCCGGCGCGCAGCCGGCGGCACCACCGATGATGATGATGGCCGGTGCCAACGCCGCTGGCGATGCACCGCTGCCGGTCGAGGGCACCCTGCCCGCGCTGGACGGGGCCACCGGCTGGCTCAACAGCCCACCGCTGGCGGCCCAGCAGCTGCGCGGCAAGGTGGTACTGGTCGACTTCTGGACCTACTCCTGTATCAACTGCCTGCGCGCGATGCCGTTCGTGCACGAATGGGAGCGCCGCTACCGCGACCACGGCCTGGTGGTGATCGGCGTGCACACGCCGGAATTCGCCTTCGAGCGTGACCCGCGCAACGTCATGAAGGCGGTGCAGCAGCTGAAGGTCGAGTACCCGGTGGCGCTGGACAACCAGTACACGATCTGGCGCGCGTTCAACAACCGCTACTGGCCGGCGCAGTACTTCGTCGATGCGCAGGGCAACATCCGCGGCCACCAGTTCGGCGAAGGCAACTACGCGCGTTCGGAACAGATGATCCGTCGCCTGCTGACCGAAGCCGGGCAGGCCAACCTGCCGCCGCCTGCCGATCCTGCTGCCGCCGACCTGAAAGGCGTGGCCGTGCAGGCCGACATGGGCAACCTGCGCTCGCCGGAAACCTATCTGGGCCACGCCCGCGCCGAGCAGTTCGCCTCGCCCGGCGGACAGCGCAGCAACAGCGCGTTCGACTACACGCTGCCGACCACCCTGGCGTTGAACCAGTGGGGACTGTCGGGGCGCTGGACCGTCACCGATGAAGCCGCACAGCTGCAGCAGGCCGGTGGCCGCATTGCCTTCCAGTTCCATGCGCGTGACCTGCACCTGGTGCTGGCGCCCAGCCGCGACGGCACGCCGGTGCGCTTCCGCGTCTGGCTGGATGGCAAGGCGCTGCCCGCTGCCGATGCCGGTAGTGATGTCGGCGCCGATGGCAGTGGCGTGGTCGACGAGCATCGCCTGTACCAGCTGGTACGCCAGCGCGGCACGGTCGGTCCGCATCGCTTCGAGATCGAATTCCTCGATGCGGGCGTGCAGGCCTATGCCTTCACCTTCGGTTGAACCGGGAGCACATGATGAAACTCTCCTTTGAACAGAGCATCGCCGCCGGTGTTGCCGGCCTGGTGGCCATGGCATTGATTGCCGGGGTGCTGCTGGTCGATCACGGCGCGGCTGCGGCGCCGGTCGAAGCCAGCGCGCAGATCCAGGCACTGCCGGCCCCCACCGGCGATGCGGCGTTCCGCGATGACGCCACCCACGCCAGCGTGGTGTTTGCCGGCGGTTGCTTCTGGGGCGTGCAGGGCGTGTTCCAGCACGTCAAGGGCGTGAGCAATGCGGTGTCCGGCTATATCGGTGGCAGTGCAGCCAATGCGCGCTATGAGCGCGTCAGCGGTGGCCAGACCGGCCATGCCGAAGCCGTAAAGATTGACTACGACCCGCGCCAGGTCAGCTATGGACAGCTGATGCAGGTGTTCTTCTCAGTCGCGCACGACCCGACCCAGCTCAACCGCCAGGGTCCGGACCACGGCAGCCAGTACCGTTCGGCGATCTTCACTGACGACGCCCGCCAGCAGGCGGCCAGCCGTGCCTACATCGCCCAGCTCGGCCAGGCCGGCAGCTACCGCGCGCCGATCGTCACCCAGCTGGTCAGCGGCCAGCGCTTCTACCCGGCCGAGAGCTACCACCAGAACTACATGACCAACTACCCGCAGGCCGCCTACATCCGCTACTACGACGCACCGAAGCTGGCGGCCCTGGCCAAGCAGTTTCCGGCGCTGTACCGGCGCGACGCGGTGCTGGTGCCGATGCGCTGACGGCATTTCCCCTGGGGCTGATCGGTGCTCGGCTCTACACACCAAAAAAAGACGCACGGCGGTCCCGCCGTGCGCTTGGAATGCGCCGGCCACGCCCCGATCAGGCCCGGCCGACGACGACATGCTAGGCTCGCCATCATCATGGGTACAGAACCAGATGGCGGCATGTTCGATGGATACAGATGACCAGGCCACGATGATCCCTCCACGCTACCAGCGGCTCTCCGACGAACTGGCCGAGGCCATCCACGGCGGCCGCCTTCCGGTCGGCAGCCGCCTGCCTTCGCTGCGGCAGATGGCGTCGCAGCGCAGGCTCAGCCTCAACACGGTGATCGCGGCATATCGCCAGCTGGAAGATGCCGGGCTGGTGATTCCGCGGCCGAAGGCGGGCTTCGAAGTCGCGCCGCGGCTGTCGGTGCCGGAGCGTTCGCTGCGCGACACCCCGTCCGCGCCCACCGCGCCGCTGCAGCAGGTGCTGATGGCCCGGGTACTGGAAGCGCAGCGCCGCCCGGGTGTGGTCGACCTGGCCTTCGCCGGCCCACGTGGTCGCCAGTTCTATCCCGGCGCGCAGCTGGCCCGGCATACCGCGCAGGTGCTGCGCCACGGCCAGCAGACGGTGGAGACCTATGCGAGACCCAACGGCTCCCCCCGGCTGCTGGCGCAGATCGTGCGCCGCAGTCCGCGCATGGGCCTGCACACCCACGCCGAGCGACTCCTGCTGACCCATGGTGCGATGGAGGCCCTGCAGCTGGCGTTGCGCGCGGTCACCCAGCCCGGTGACGCAGTGGGCATCGAGGCGCCGTCCTACTTCAACCTGTATCCGTTGCTGGCCAACCTCGGCCTGCAGGCAATCGAGTTGCCCACCCACCCGCAGCACGGGCTGGATGTGGATGCACTGGATGCGCTGCTGGAGCACACGCCGCTGGCCGCACTGGTGGTGATGCCGACCGTGCACAACCCGCTCGGCTGCTCCATGCCGACCGCCGCCAAACAACGCCTGGCCGAGCTGGTCAACGCACGGCAGCTGCCCCTGATCGAGGATGCGGTGTACGCCGAGCTGCAGTTCTGCGAGCCGCCGGCACCCTTGCTGAAAGCCTTCGATCGCGATGGCTGGGTGATGGTGGTCGGTGGCTTCTCAAAGACACTGGCGCCGGATTACCGCATCGGCTGGCTGGATGGCGGCCGCTTCGCAGAGCGCATCGCGCTGCTGAAGTTCCAGTCCACCGGTGGTGAGCCGCAGCTGCTCGGCGATGCGGTGGCCGCGTATCTGGAAGCAGGCAGCTACGAGCACCATCTGCATCGCATGCGCCGCCTGTACCGCGAACAGGTGGGACGGCTGCGCCAGCTGGTAGCCGAGCATTTCCCGGCAGGCACCCGCGCCACCGAACCACAGGGCGGATTCCTGCTGTGGCTGGAACTGCCGGGCGTGGACACGCGCGAGCTGTTCGAGCGAGCGTTGCAGGAGGACATCGTGTTCATGCCCGGCCAGGTCTATTCGCGTGGTGCGCGCTATCGCCACTGCCTGCGGCTGTCGTGCTGCCAGAGCCTGGATGCACGCTTCATCGGTGCGGTGGAACGGCTGGGTGCGATCGCGCGGGAGCTGGCGGCTGCAGCACGGTAGTGCCGGCCGCTGGCCGGCAACTGCACGGACGTGATTCATCGTGTTTTGCTTGT
>NZ_LXXZ01000088.1 GCF_003244875.1 Stenotrophomonas sepilia | reverse complement strand
GCCGCATCCATGCCGCGTCCCCCCCCGCCCCCCCACCCCGCCCCACCTCTGACAGTTTCCGTGTGCGTCCAACCACGGAAGAAAGAAAGAAAAGCAAAAGCGGGTCGCTTGCTGCGCTCGCTCTGTGTCGACCAAGGTCGACACCTACCAGTAGATCCACGCCATGCGTGGATGATTCATTCGATATCTGACAGATGTGCCGACCAACGATCGGCACCCACCAACAGCCGCGCGAACCTGTCGAAGGTGGGGCACTGTGGGTTTGCGGGGTGTGAGCCGCATGGATGCGGCGACCAAGCCTACAGGGATGTACTTGCGGCGTCCCCGCAAACCCACAGTGCCCCGCCATCCCACGGATAACCCGTTGTTGCTGTTGCTGTTGCTCCAGCTGTTGCCTCTGCGGGTGCAGGGCCGCAAGCCCTGCAGAAAAACACCCTACCCCGCCATCACCGCTTCGATCTCATCGGCGCTGCGCGCCAGGCCTTCGGTCAGCACGCGATGGCCATCATCGGTGATCAGCACATCGTCTTCAGTGCGGATGCCGATACCGCGCCAACGCGGTTCCACCGTCGTGTCGTCCACGCCGATGTACAGCCCCGGCTCGATGGTGAACGCCATGCCAGGCTCCAGCAGACGTGAATCACCGGCGAGGCGGTAATCGCCCACATCGTGCACGTCCAATCCGATCCAGTGGCCGGTCTTGTGCCGGTAGAAGCGCTGGTACAGGCCTTCGGACAGATTCTTTTCCAGCGTGCCCTTCAGCAGGCCCAGGCGCAGCAGGCCCTCGGTCAAGGTCTGCACTGCGGCCAGATGGCCGGCCTCGTAGGGCACGCCCGGCTTGGCCTGGGCCAGCGCCGCCGCCTGCGCTTCACCGACCAGGTCGTGCAGCGCGCGCTGCTCGGCACTGAAGCGGCCGTTCACCGGGAAGGTGCGGGTGATGTCGCTGGCGTAGCCGCGGTACTCGGCACCGGCATCGATCAGCACCAACTCGCCATCGCGCGACCGCGCGTTGTTGTCGCGGTAATGCAGGATGCAGCCGTTGCGGCCGGCACCGACGATGCTGCAATACGCAGGCACCGCATCGCTGGCGCGGAACACGCGTTCCAGCTCGGCCTGCAGTTCATACTCGTGGATGCCGGCCCTGGCGGCCTTCATCGCCGCCAGATGCGCACGCACGCTGATCTGTGCGGCGTGGTGCATCAGTGCCACTTCGGCGCCGGATTTGAACAGGCGCTGCTCGTGCAGCAGGTGGCCCAGCTCCAGGAACTCATGGGGCGGCTGCGCACCGTGGCGTACCTGCGAACGCACGCGGTTGACCCAGCCGATCAGCTTCAGATCGAAGTCGGCGTCGCGGCCGAAGTGGTAGTAGACGCGCGAGCGCCCTTCCAACAGGCCCGGCAGGATGTCGTCCAGATCATCGATCGGGTAGGCATCGTCCATGCCGTACTGCGCTACCGCGCCTTCCTGGCCGGCGCGGCTGCCGTCCCATGCCTCGCGCTCGGCATCGCGCTCGCGGCAGAACAGGATGGCCTCGCCGTGGCGGCGGCCCGGAATCAGCACCAGCACCGCTTCCGGTTCCGGGAAGCCGGTCAGGTACTGGAAATCCGAATCCTGGCGGAACGGATAATGGGTATCGAGGCTGCGCACCTTCTCGGCTGCGGCCGGCAGCACCAGGATCGCGTCCTCGCCAGCCATGTCCATCAGCTGGCGGCGGCGACGCTTGTATTCGCCGGCCGCGATGCCGGTACGCTGCTTGATATCCATCAGTTCAGGCGCTGCCGATGGCGCGCGGCCAGCACCACGTCGCCGTGCAGCAGCAGCACCGCCACGCGGATGAACTCCTCGATCTCCGACAGGGCTTCGTCGTCGTCATCGCCGCCGGCCTCGAAATCCTCACTGGACGCACGCGCCAGGCTGGCCATGTCGGTCAGCGCTTCTTCGCCCTCTTCGGACAGGGCCGGGCGGCGGCCGCCACTGCCCAGGCCGAAGCCGCCCAGGAACGAGCGGGTCCAGCTGAACATGGCATCGGCCTGCGCGGACACGTCGTCGCTGTCGGCGAGCAGCAGTTCGAAGGCGAAGTCACGGTCTTCCAGCTGCTTGATGGTGGCCTGCAGCAGCTGCCCCAGCACGCTGTCGGCGGCCACCGGCGGCAGGGTGTCGTCGGCCAGCACGCGCGCCGGCCAATCGTTGCCGGGGGCGCCGCCGGCGGCCAGCCAGCCGCACAGCGCGCCGTGCAGCTCGGCAGCGGTAGCGCCCAGGCCCAGCGCCTGGCTGGCGCGGGTAACGTCGTCGACGGAGGGAAGTTCGGTCATCGTGCGGCTCGTTCGGAATAAGGAAACCCGGGGTGCGCACGCGCGCGCCCGTGAGACCCCGTAGTGTAGCAACCCTGCGGCATCCTCTCGTGGCCGTCCGGCCTTGCTGCGACAGCGCTTGACCGCCCTCACCCGGCTTGCCTATCGTGCCCGCATGGAACCCGCCGATCCCCTTGCCCAGCTGCAGGACTTTGCCGCCCGCGTGGACGCGTTGCTTGAACGCAACCAGCGTCTGGCCGAGGAGAACCGCAGCCTGCGCCACCAGCAGGAACAGCTGGTGGCCGAGCGCTCGACGCTGTTGGCCAAGAACGAGCAGGCACGCTCGCGGGTGGAAGCGATGATCAGCCGGCTCAAATCCCTGGAGCAGCACACATGAGCGCCGAACCGGTCAGTGTCCGCATCCTCGATCGTGAATACACCGTGGGCGTCGGCGGCGATGAGCGCGACAGCCTGATGGCCGCCGCACGCCTGCTCGATGCGCGCATGCGCGAGATCCGCGGCAGCAACCGCATGGCCGCCGTCGACCGCGTCGCCGTGCTGGCCGCGCTGAACCTGGCCCACGAACTGCAGCTGCTGCGCGACGAGAACGCCCGCCAGGCCGTGGCGCTGCAGCAGACGCTGGCCGACCTGAACCGGCGCCTGGACCGCGCGATCGACGGCGGCGCCTGAAGACCGTGCACAACGCGTCTTCTCATATCTGAATTGGCACGGACTGTTGCCGACGAACGGCCTATCCAGATCCTGCGTGCTGGCTATAATGGCCACGCGTTCTCTGCGGTACTCGACGGCATGTGCAAACATTCGCCTTGTCCCTTAAGAACGACACCGGGAGCGCGACAGCGCCGGGAGTGCAGGTCCGCCTTGTAGCGGGAAGCCCGATGGTTCTCCAGCGTTCCCACTTGAGCCCCCGGGTTCAAGGTCGTTTCGCATGCATCGACATTGCGGAGAATGCAATATTCCAGCAAGGGCGGCGTCTTCGGGCGTCGCCCTTGTTCTTTCCGGCACAATGACGGCTGATCCTTGCCGCTCGCTGCCATGACCGACCCGCGCCAGGCCCTGCGCCACGACCTGCGGCAACGCCGTCGTGACCTTAACGCTGGTGAGCGCATCGCCGCCGCCGAATCGCTTGCCGATGCCCTGCTCGCCCTGCCGTTCGCCCCGCGCGAAGGCGCCGTGGCCGGCTACTGGGCGCTGGATGGCGAAATCGCCCTGCACCGCTGGCAGCTGCAGCTGCCCGAAGGACTCACCTACTGCCTGCCGGTGCTGGCCGGCGACGTGCTGCGCTTCGCACCATGGCGGCCCGGGCAGCCGCTGACCAGCAACCGCTATGGCATCCCCGAGCCGGACGTGGCCGTGGAAGACACCCTGGAACCGGAACGGATGGCGCTGGTCGTGACTCCATTGGTGGGTTTCGACGCACAGTGCCGTCGGCTGGGCATGGGGGGCGGCTGGTATGATCGCAGCTTCGCCTTCCGCCACGACCGGCCGGCGCCGCCCTGGCTGGTCGGTGCTGCGTTCGCGGTGCAGCAGGTCGAGTCCTTGCCGGTGGCGTCGTGGGACGTGCCGGTGGATGCGATCTGCACCGAAGACGGCACCCTGTTCCCCTCCGCTGCCCCCGTGAACGCATGACCGCCCGCAAGCGCTACTGGCTGATGAAGTCCGAACCGGACGCCTTCTCCATCGATGACCTGGCCAAGGTCAAGGTCGAACCCTGGAACGGGGTGCGCAACTACCAGGCGCGCAATTTCATGCGCGATGGCATGCAGGTGGGCGACGGCATCCTGTTCTACCACTCCAACACCAAGGTGCCCGGCATCGTCGGCCTGGCCACCGTCGCCAGCCCAGCCTACCCGGACGACACCCAGTTCGACCCGAAATCCGACTACCACGACCCCAAGAGCACGCGCGAAAACCCGCGCTGGATGCTGGTGGACGTGGCCTTCGACCGCAAGCTCAAGCAGGTGATCGCGCTGGACGAGATCAAGCTGCACGCTGACGAGCTCGGCGAGGGCTTCCCGCTGGTTGCCAAGGGCAATCGCCTGTCGGTGTTCCCGGTGACCGCCGCGCAGTGGAAGCTGCTGCTGTCGCTGGAAAAGAAATCCTGATTCCCCGCCTGAGAGTTCTTCCCATGTCCGAAGCCAAGCGCCTGGCCGCCGAGAAAGCCATCGAGTACGTCGAAGACGGCATGATCGTCGGTGTCGGCACCGGTTCCACCGTGGCCTATTTCATCGATGCCCTGGCCCGCATCCAGCACCGCATCAAGGGAGCCGTGTCCAGCTCCGAGCAGAGCACCGCACGCCTGAAGCAGCACGGCATCGAGGTGATCGAGCTGAACCACAGTGGCAACCTGTCGCTGTACGTCGATGGCGCCGACGAGTGCGACCCGAACAAGTGCCTGATCAAGGGCGGCGGCGCCGCACTGACCCGCGAGAAGATCATTGCCGAGGCCAGCGAGCGCTTCATCTGCATCGTCGACCCGAGCAAGCAGGTACCGGTGCTGGGCAGGTTCCCGCTGCCGGTGGAAGTGATCCCGATGGCGCGCAGCCTGGTCGCCCGCCAGATCCGCGACATGACCGGCGGCCAGCCGACCTGGCGCGAGGGCGTGGTCACCGACAACGGCAACCAGATCCTGGACATCCACAACTTGCAGATCACCGATCCGGAAAAGCTGGAGCGCGAGCTCAACCAGTTGCCGGGCGTGGTCTGCGTCGGCCTGTTCGCGCGCCGTCGCGCCGATGTGGTGATCGTCGGCGGCGAGCCGCCGGTCGTGCTCTGACCCTTCCGAAGGAGCCTGACGATGTCGCTGTTGCGTTCGCTGCTGATGCTTCCGCTGCTGGCCCTGGCCGGCTGCGCCACCGACGCGGCCCGCCATTGGGTCGAGCTGGACGGCGCCCGCTACCAGGTCGAGCTGGCCACCAACGATGAAACCCGCGCGCGCGGGCTGATGTTCCGCGACCAGATGGCGGCCGACCACGGCATGCTGTTCATCCACGACCGCGAGGAAATGCAGGCGTACTGGATGAAGAACACCAGGATCGCGCTGGACATCCTTTACTTCGACAGCCAGCGCAGGCTGGTCAGCCAGCAGCGCGACGTACCGCCGTGCTCGGCCGGCGACATGTGCCCGCCCTATCCCAGCGGCGGTCCGGCGCGTTATGTACTGGAACTCAACGCCGGCCAGGCCGAGAAGCTGCAGCTCAAGGACGGCACGGAGCTGAAATTCGGTCCGGGCATCGAAAAGTAAACGATGCGGCCGGCCAGCGGCCGGCACGCGCGGTAGTGCCGGCCGCTGGCCGGCAACCCTGCAGGGGTCAGATCCCATTCGCTCGCGAAAGGCATCTGACCCCTGAATTTTTCACGCGATACCGCTTGAAACCGCCTGCGAATGACGCCAGTCT
Source organism: Stenotrophomonas sepilia (assembly GCF_003244875.1). Classification (GTDB taxonomy): domain Bacteria; phylum Pseudomonadota; class Gammaproteobacteria; order Xanthomonadales; family Xanthomonadaceae; genus Stenotrophomonas; species Stenotrophomonas sepilia. Next base: position 42,648 of record NZ_LXXZ01000088.1, on the reverse strand, counting down.
GTGGCCATGCAGGACCGGATCACACTCCCCGACTGGGATGCCCTGGCCGACCTCGAAGACGAGGCGCTGCCACTGTTGCCGACCGCGCTGCTGATCGCGCGCGATGAATACCCCGATCTGCAGCCGTCCACCTACGACGCGCTGATCCAGAGCCATGTCGAGCACCTCCGCTCGGAAGTGGAGAGCATCGACAACAGCCCGCTGAAGATGGCGGCGATCAACCGCCACCTGTTCGACGAGCTGGGCTACAGCGGCGACCACGACGAGTACTACGACCCGCGCAACAGCTACCTCAACCAGGTATTCGAGCGCCGCCTGGGCAATCCGATCTCGCTGGCGCTGGTCCAGATGGAAGTCGCGCGCCGGCTGGGTATTCCGCTCGATGGCGTGTCCTTCCCCGGCCACTTCCTGGTGCGCCTGCCGGTGGACGACGGCGTGCTGGTGATGGACCCGTTCAACGGTGGCCGACCGCTGGACGTGGACGAACTGCGCGAGCGGGCCAAGTCACACCTGGGCGGGCAGATGCCCGACGACCAGGTGCTGGCGCAGATCCTCGACCCGGCGCCCGCGCGCGCGATCCTGATGCGCATGCTGCGCAACCTGTACGGCGTGTATGCCGAAGCCGGCGAGTGGGACCGCGCCGCGCGCAGTGCCGACCGCCTGCTGAAGCTGGCCCCGGAGCAGGACGATGCGCTGCGCGACCGCGGCCTGGCCTACCTGCAGCTGGAGTACCTGGCCGGTGCCCGGCACGATCTGGGCCAGTACCTGAAGCGCAACCCGGAAGCCAGCGATGCGCAGTGGCTGCGCGAGAAGCTGATCGACCTCGGCGGGCCGATGCCGCGGCTGCATTGAGGGAGTCGGTGTGTGGACCGGCAGTCCACACCTACCCTCATCAATCGACCTCGACCATCTCGAAATCAGCCTTGGTCACCCCGCAATCCGGGCAGGTCCAGGTCTCGGGAATGTCCTCCCAGCGCGTCCCTGGCGCGATGCCTTCCTCCGGCAAGCCTTCCGCTTCGCTGTACAGGAAGCCGCAGACCACGCACATCCAGGTGCGCAAGGTGGTGGGGGTGGCATCGCTCATCGGATAATCAGGACTGGATTCACGGGCCGCCATTGTCCCATCGCGGTCCACTCACCGGTAGCCATCGATGACTTCTGCTTCCCCGGCGCCCCGCGGCGTCTACCTGATCACCCCGGACGAGCCCGATACCGCACGCCTGCTGGCCCGCACCGCGCCGCTGCTGGCCACGGGCGCCACTTGGCTGCAGTACCGCAACAAGACCGCAAGCGACGCGCTGCGGCGGGAACAGGCCACCGCGCTGCAGGCACTGTGCGCAGACCACGGCGTGCCGCTGATCGTCAACGACGACCCGGCGCTGGCCAAGGCCGTGGGCGCGGCGGGCGTGCACCTGGGCGGTACCGACGGCGACATCCCCAGCGCGCGCGCCCTGCTCGGCCCCGAGGCCATCATCGGCGCCTCCTGCTATGACCAGCTGGCCAATGCCGAGAGGGCCGTCGCCGCCGGCGCCAGCTACGTGGCCTTCGGCGCGTTTTTCCCGACCACCACCAAGATCACCACCAGCCGCGCCCATACCGACCTGCTGCGGCAAAGCGCCGCACTGGGCGTGCCGCGGGTGGCGATTGGTGGCCTGACGCCGGACAATGTCGGTCCCATCATCGACGCCGGCGCCGATCTGGTCGCCGTGGTCAGCAGCGTGTTCGCCGCCGAAGACCCGGTCGCGACCCAGCGCGCCTTCCTCGCCCAGTTCGCGTAACGCCCAGGATATTCCCCCATGAACCACGACCAGTCCCACGCCCTGTTCTCCCGCGCCCAGCAGCTGTTGCCGGGCGGCGTCAATTCGCCGGTGCGCGCGTTCAAGTCGGTCGGCGGCGAACCGTTCTTCGTCGAGCGCGCCGACGGCGCCTACCTGTACGACGTCGACGGCAACCGCTACATCGACTACGTCGGCTCCTGGGGCCCGATGATCGTCGGCCACAACCACCCGGCGGTACGCCAGGCGGTGAAGAAGGCGATCGACAACGGCCTGTCGTTCGGCGCGCCATGCGCGGCTGAAGTCACCATGGCCGAGACCATCACCCGCCTGGTGCCGTCGTGCGAGATGGTGCGCATGGTCAACTCCGGCACCGAGGCCACCCTGTCGGCGATCCGCCTGGCGCGTGGCGCCACCGGCCGCAACCGCATCGTCAAGTTCGAAGGCTGCTACCACGGCCACGGCGACTCGTTCCTGGTCAAGGCCGGCAGCGGCATGCTGACCCTGGGCGTGCCGACCTCGCCGGGCGTCCCGGCCGGGCTGAGCGAACTGACCCTGACCCTGCCCTACAACGACTTCGAAGCGGCCACTGCGCTGTTCGAGCAGCAGGGCGATGACATCGCCGGCCTGATCATCGAACCGGTGGTCGGCAACGCCAACTGCATCCCGCCGCGCGAGGGCTACCTGCAGCACCTGCGCGAACTGTGCACGAACCACGGCGCGCTGCTGATCTTCGACGAAGTGATGACCGGCTTCCGCGTTGCCCTCGGCGGTGCGCAGGCGCACTACGGCATCACCCCGGACCTGACCACCTTCGGCAAGATCATCGGCGGCGGCATGCCGGTGGGCGCCTACGGCGGGCGCCGCGAGCTGATGCAGCAGATCGCCCCGGCCGGCCCGATCTACCAGGCCGGCACGCTGAGCGGCAACCCGGTGGCGATGGCCGCTGGCCTGGCGATGCTGGAACTGATCCAGCAGCCGGGCTTCCACGCCGACCTGGCCGAGCGCACTGCACGCCTGTGCGCCGGCCTGGAAGCGGCCGCCGCCGAAGCCGGCGTGGCTGTGACCACCAACCGCGTGGGTGCGATGTTCGGGCTGTTCTTCACCAGTGAGAAGGTGGAGACCTATGCGCAGGCCACCGCCTGTGACATCCCAGCGTTCAACCGCTTCTTCCACGCGATGCTGGAGCAGGGCGTGTTCCTGGCGCCGTCGGCGTACGAGGCCGGTTTCCTGTCCAGCGCGCACGATGATGCCGTGATCGAGGCCACCCTCGCCGCTGCACGCGTGGCATTCAAGGCCGCCAAGGGCTGATCGCAAAAAAAGGGGACGGAGGGGATTAAGTCGTTTGTGCATAAACGACTTAATCCCCTCCGTCCCCTTTTTTCAACCGAAGACGAACTTGCCCTTCATCATCGCGAAGTGGCCGGGGAACGAGCAGAAGAAGGTGTAGTCACCGCCCTTCTGCAGACCCTGGGTAGAGAAACGCACGCGCGTGATCTCGCCACCGCCGATCACCTTGGTGTGCGCCAGCACGCGCTTGTCGGCCTTCGGCAGGTAGCTGTCGGCCAGGGTCATGCGCATGCCCGCCATCGCCACCGGCTGGTAATCGGCCGTGCGGGTCAGCACCCAGTTGTGGCCCATCGCGGTAGCGGCGAGCTTGCCGGTATGGCGCAGGGTCAGGTCCACGGCAGTGCAGTCGGCGGCAAGCTTGATCTCGCGAGTGCTGAAGCTCATCTGGTCGGTGCTGTCGATGCTCACCGCACACACCCGCGCCATCGCCGACGGCGCCAGCATCAGCGCGCCCAGTCCCACTGCCACCCACCAAGCCTTCATCGTTGCCTCTCCTGCGGATTCAAGCACCATTCTAGGCAGGCCCCTGCGGCCGCGTCTGCGACCGTCTGTCGCATGCCTACTCCAGGGTTTCCCGCGCACTCACTGCAATGGCATGCTCGACCGATGCGGATCGACCTGTTGCTACTGGATGTGGATGGCGTGCTGGTGCAGTACCAGCGCGCGCAGCGCGTGCTGCATCTGGCCCAGGCACTGCAGGTTCCGACGCAGGCCGTACAGGCCGCGCTGTATGACAGCGGACTGGAAGCGGCGCATGACAACGGCACGCTGGATGGCCCGGCCTATCTGGCGCAGCTGGGGGAGTGCCTGGGCAGGACCATCGATGTACCCAGCTGGATCGCCGCACGCCAAGCGGCCAGCCATCCGCAGCACGCGGTGCTGCAGCGGCTGCAGGTTCTGCAGCTGCCGCTGGCGGTACTGACCAACAATGGCGCGCTGATGGTGCAGGCGCTGCCCACCCTGCTGCCGGAACTGTTCCCTGCGCTGCAGGGACGCGTGTTCTGCAGCGCCGATTTCGGCCTGCGCAAACCCGCACCGGAGGTCTTCCTGCGCACGCTTGAGGCCCTCGGCGTGGCGCCTTCGCGCACGCTGTTCGTCGATGACCTGTTCGCCAATGTGCGCGGTGCACGCGCCGCCGGCCTGCACGCGGAAACCGTGCGCGATGGCCGTGGCTTGGGCAAGGTGTTGAAGCGTTACCAGATTGCGTGAACCACTGTGGAGCCGAGCGTAGGCTCGGCTCTACAGATGCCTCTGCCGGCTTCAGCGCGCGGCGATGAACGCCGCAATCGCTGCGCGCAGGCGCTTGAGGCCTTCGGCCACTTCTTCGTCGGTGATGTTCAACGACGGCACGAAGCGCAGCACGTCCGGGCCGGCCTGCAGGGTCAGCAGGCCGTGCTCGGCGGCATGGTCGAGGATCGCCCCGGCCTGGCCGGCGAAGTCCTTGCCCAGCACCGCGCCCAGCATCAGGCCGCGGCCGCGCACTTGGCTGAACACACCGAACTCGTCGTTGATGCGGGCAAAGCCATCGCGCAGTGCCTTCGACTGGCGGCTGACATTGGCGGCGATCTCTGCCGAGGCCAGCTTGCGCAGCGCCACGCGGGCCACCGCAGCAGCCAGCGGGTTGCCGCCGAAGGTGGTGCCGTGCGCGCCGAACTGCATGGTCTCGGCCACCTTCGGGCCGGCCAGCATCGCGCCGATCGGGAAGCCGCCACCGAGTGCCTTGGCCAGGGTGACCATGTCCGGCACCACATCATCCTGCCAGTGCGCGAACAGCGTGCCGGTACGGCCCATGCCGGCCTGGATCTCGTCCAGCACCAGCAGTGCGTTGTGCTGGTCGCACAGTTCACGCACGCGCTTGAGGAAACCGGACTTGGCCGGCATCACGCCGCCCTCGCCCTGGATGGGCTCCAGCATCACCGCCGCCACGTCGCCGGCGGCCATCGCGGTTTCCAGCTGCACCTCATCGTTGAAATCGATGTAGCGGAAGCCGCCAGGCAGCGGCTCGTAGCCTTCCTGGTACTTCGGCTGGGCGGTAGCGGTCACCGCGCCCATCGTGCGGCCGTGGAAGCTGCCACGGAAAGTGATGATCACCCGCTTGTCGGCGGGACGGCCCTGGCTGGAGGCCCACTTGCGGACCATCTTGATCGCCACTTCGTTGGCTTCGGCGCCGGAATTGCACAGGAACACGCGCTCGGCGAAGCGGCTGGCCTTCACCAGCTCCTCGGCCAGATGCAGCGGCGGTGCGCTGTAGAACACATTGCTGGTGTGCCAGAGCTTGCCGGCCTGCTCGACCAGCGCGGCCACCAGGTCCGGATCGTTGTGGCCCAGGCCGCACACGGCGATACCCGCAGCCAGGTCGATGAACTCACGCCCCTGGCTATCCCACACGCGGGCGCCCTGCCCTCGCTCCAGTACCACCTGGCGGGGCTTGTAGACCGGCAGGTAATAGTGCGAAAGGGAGATCAGCGGATCGGTCGCGGTGGTCATGGCAGTCGGCAGGGTTCAGGAACGCCCATTCTCGCGCCGGAGCCCCTGCTGCACAATGCGCCCATGCGACCGTTTTCCGCCCCCCAGCTCAACCCCGCCACCGAGACCGGCTGGCGCCGTCGGTGGTTCGACATCATCTACCGCCATGACTCGCGGCCCTCGCGCAACTTCGACCTGATCCTGGTGGTGGCGATCGTCGCCAGCATCCTGGTGGTGATGATCGACAGCGTGCAGCACCTGCATGCCGAGTGGTCCACCGGCCTGTACATCCTGGAATGGGGCTTCACCATCATCTTCACCGCCGAGTACCTGCTGCGCCTGGCGGTGGTCAAGCGCCCGCTGCGCTACGCGGTGAGCATCTGGGGCATCATCGACCTGCTGTCGATCCTGCCCGCCTACCTGTCGATGTTCATCCCGGGCGCGCAGAGCCTGCTGGTGGTGCGTGCGCTGCGCATCCTGCGCGTGTTCCGCATCCTCAAGCTGACCCGCTACATCGAGGAAAGCGGCGTCCTGATGACGTCGCTGTGGCGCAGCCGGCGCAAGGTGCTGGTGTTCCTGTTCACGGTGATCACCATCACCATCATCGCCGGCGCGCTGATGTACGTGATCGAGGGCCCCGAACACGGCTTCACGAATATCCCGGCCAGCATGTACTGGGCGGTGGTGACCATGGCCACGGTCGGCTTCGGCGACATCGTGCCGCAGACCGTGCTTGGCCGCTTCGTCACCTCGGTGCTGATCCTGATCGGCTACAGCATCATCGCCGTGCCCACCGGCATCTACACCGCCGAACTGGCCAGCACCATGCGCGAAGCCGAACTGGCCGCGCGCCGCGATGCCCGCGGCTGCCCGCATTGCGGGCTGGAGGGGCATGAACCGGATGCGCGCCACTGCCGCAAGTGTGGTGGCCAGCTGCCGGATGCGTTCAGCCATTGAGGCACATGCCGGCCCGCGGCCGGCACTACCGGACCAACAGGGTGCGCGCCGGGCATGGCCCGGCGCTACCGTGAGCAGATCCACGCCCCGCGTGGATCGCCCTCAACGCATGCGGTTGCTGGTGGTTACCAGGTCGTTGTAGGCATCCAGAATCGTCGACTGTGCGCCTTCAGGGTCGGTGGTGAGCCAGCTGCCCGACGCCTTGCGCTCGGCAGCCAGCGCATCGGCGGTGATCGGCTTGCCCTGTTCCAGGCGCTCGACTCCGCGCCCGGCTGTACGCACCAGCTTGTCGGCCGAGCGCTGCACATGGCCCCACATCGGGTCGTCCTTGCCGACACCACCGTTCTGGATTTCCGTCACCAGCGCCTGAAAGTCGGCCAGCTGGCCGCGCAACACCGCAACGTCCGGTGCCTCGCCCTGGAACGTCATTGCCAGCTGCTTGCCATCGCCGACAAGGCGCAGATGGTAGTACGCCAGCGAGCGGCCTTCGCTTTCCTCGATCTGCTTCAGCTGGACGGCGCGGCGATCGTTCTCGTTCTTTTCCAGTGCCGCATCCATCGCCTCGCTGGCCTTGAAGAAATCAGCATAGGCCTGCATCAGCGGGGCATGCTGGCTGCGCATCCCTTCACCACCGTCGCGACGATAGTCCTCGCGGGTGAAATAGCCATCGGCGCGCTCGATCAGGGTGTTCAGCGCCAGGAACGCCTGCTGGTACTGCCGCGCGGCCGCATCCAGCGACGTCGCCGGGGCCTTTGCCAGCGCCTCGCTCAACGGCTGGCCGCAGTACTCGACCCGGTGCGACAACACCTTGCCAGGTGAGCGCGGCTGCGCTTCCTTGCCGGTTGGACCGGCTTCGGGATCCTTCATCCAACCGGTGTAGGTCTGGAAACCCTCGTGGATGGGCTGTTCGACGCCGTTGTAGCACTCGATATAGGCGTTCACCTTTTCCAACCCGGGATCGGCGACAGCCAGCCCGGCCGGGTTGTTGCAGCCGGCCAGCGCGCAGAGCAGGAGAACAGGAATCAGGCGTGTGGATGCATTCAAATCAGTTCCTTGCACAAGTGAAAACTGCAGGCATCGTCATGCATGGCGCGAGCGCGCGCTCCAGCACCTCGGCAAGGTGCTGGCATTCGGGGCTGCAGGGCGTGTCATGCCGCAATCAACCTGCTCAATCGCGACAAAAATGAAGCGTTGAGCTTCCCGCTTACTGGCGGTTGCTCTGGAAAACCAGCGAGTTGTATTCCTGCATCAGCTTGCTGGCCGAGCCGCGTGGCGCCATGGAGGGCGAATCCAGCATGCGCCGTTCGAAATCGCTGTAGGGCGTCTTGCTGCTGACCCGCTGCAGCCGCTCCTTGCCTTCCCGACGGAAGTTCTCGGCTTCGCGCTCGAAGCTGTTCCAGTCCAGCTTGCCCGGCTCCTGATCGGCCACCTTGGCATGCGCCTCGTCGGAAATACGGTTGAAGGCGTCGAGTCGTTCACGGGCTTGGGCCGGATCAAAGTCGTCGTCGCTCATCAGCTCCACGATCGCTTTGGCTTCCAGCATCATCGCCAGACGGTAGTACTCGCGCGTTCGCCCCTCGGCCTGTTCCAATACCTTGAGCTGCTCGCGCTGGGCAGCGTCATTCTGGCGCTCCAGCTCGGCGTTGAACGTTTCGCTGGCAGCCACGAAGTCCTTGAATGCGGCCATCAAGGGCGCGTGCAGTTGCTTGCCCTTGGCAAACTGGTCGTCTTCGTAGTCCTGGCGATCGTAGTAGTCGTGCGCCTCCTTGCTGATCGGCACCAGCGCCTTCAGCGCCTGCTGATAATGGCTGGCAGCAGCATCGAGTTCGGCCAGCGCCGGCTTGGCAGCCATCGCCTCGGTCACCGGGCCATCGCACTGCTTCATGTCGTAATCGCTGATCTCGAACGGGCCGTACACCTGTGTCTCGCGCCCGGTCGGGCCGGTCTCGACGTCCTTGATCCAGCGCGTATAGGACTGGAGACTGTCGTGCGTCTTCGAATCAAGCGCGTTGAAGCAGCCGATGTAGGCGTTGAGCTTCGCCGTCAACTGCTGCTGTGCGTCGGACGGCACCGTGTTGGCCTCCGGCTTGCCCGAGGTGCCGGCGTCGCCAGCGGTTGCAGGGCCCTTGCCACCGCAGGCGGCCAGGACAAGCGACAGCGAAGCGGCCAGCGCCGCGACGGAAAGCGTACGTGACATGTGTTCACATCCCTGTTGAAAACGATTACAGCCCTGCATTCTAGCGCAGCAGGCCGAGGGCCGCAGCCCTCGGCCCTGCGCAACGAAGCACTCAGTCCAGGAACAGATCCGGCAACAACGACCGCGACGGGTCCACGGCATAGCCGGACAGATCGCTGACGCCGGCCTGTGCCAGCACTTCATCGTCGATCAGGAACTGGCCGTGGAAGCCTGCCGCTTCACGCACCAGCACCGCATGCGCGGCGTCGGCCATGATCTGCGGCGTACGGCAGCCCGCTGCATCCACGCCCGGAATCATGTTGATTGCATCGGTGGCGATCACCGTGCGCGGCCATAGCGCGTTCACCGCCACCCCCTGCGGGCCGAATTCCGCGGCCAGGCCGAGCGTGACGAAGCTCATGCCCATCTTCGCCAGCGTGTAGCCGGTATGCGCGCCCCACCACTTTGGTTCCAGGCTCGGCGGCGGCGCCAGGGTCAGGATGTGCGGATTCGGCGCCTGCAGCAGGTACGGCAGGCAGGCCTGCGCGCACAGGAAACTGCCGCGCGAATTGACCTGCTGCATCAGGTCGAAGCGTTTCATCGGCGTATCCAGCGTGCCACGCAGCCAGATCGCGCTGGCGTTGTTGATCAGGATGTCGATGCCCCCAAAGGTGTCGACCGTGGCCGCAACCGCGGCCTGCACCTGCTCTTCCTCGCGGATATCGCACTTCAGCGCCAGCCCTTGGCCACCGGCGGCGGTAACGGCCTCGGCCGCGCTGTGGATGGTGCCCGGCAGCTTCGGATTCGGCACCGCCGACTTGGCCGCAATGGCCACGTTGGCCCCGTCACGCGCAGCGCGCAGTGCGATGGCCAGGCCGATGCCACGCGAGGCACCCGTGATGAAAAGCGTTTTGCCCTGCAGACTGCCCACGTTCCACACTCCAGCGTATGCAATGAGCCGCTAGTATGCCGCGCCGACGTGGAGTTCACCCGGCCTTGACGATACTGGCGCCTCCAGTCAACGCACGAGGTCCACGCCATGCGCCGTTCCCGCCTGTTGCTGCCTGCCCTGGGGCTTGCCCTGCTGACCGCCTGCCAGGGCCGTTCGCCGGAACCCGGCAAGGAACCGTCGGCCGGTGACACGCCCAGCGCAGAAAAAGCCGCCGCGGACGGCAAGCTGCGCTGGAGCGAGGCAGTGGTGTGGGATGGCGACCTCAACGCCTGCCGCCAGGGCGAGAATGCGGCCACGCGTGAGTGCCTGCGCGATGCGATGCGCGCTGGTGGCGCCAGCGCCGATGCGATCATCGCCGCCGAACAGCTGTCCACCGGCGGCGAGCTGGCCTACGTGACGGCCTGGCATGAGAACGAAGGCCTGGGCATTGCCACGGTCGAGTATCCGTTCCGCGCCAACACCAACGAGGGTACCCGCCTGGTCGACGCCACCGGCAAGCGCATCGATGTGGATGCCGTGCAGCTGGACGACACCCTGCGTGCCGACCCCGCCGTGCAGGCCCTGCTGAAGGACCACCCGCAGGCCACGCCGTTCGCACCGGCGCAGTCGGCCGGGGCCACGCCGCTGGAGAACGGCGGCATCCGCCTGCTGTACCGCACGCCGCTGCGCGACTGCCACGCCTGCCCGGATGTGGGCCAGCTGCAGATCGCCTACGACTTCGACGCCAAGCGCAACTTCATCGGCCAGCAGGTAGTGCCGGCAACGCCGTAAGATCACAAGCCTCTGTAGAGCCGAGCCATGCTCGGCTCTACAATACGGTTCTCCCCTGCGCATCCACGCATCGCGTGGATCTACCGGTACACCTGCACCTGCTTCCTCAGCAGATGCGGCACGATCAGCTGATGCACCGGCGCAACCGGCAGCATGTACACGCGGCCGAACGCGTTGTGCGTATGCACCACCGTCACCACCTCCAGCACGTCGCCCTGCCACTGCAGGGCCAGCTGCACACGCAGGTGGCGGTCGTCGTCTTCCAGCACGATGGCATCGTCGCTGAGCGACTGCAGGGTGAAGATGCCCAACCGCTGCCCGGGTTGAGGATCCGCAACATCCTGCACCGCGCGCAACGAGCCCAGGTGCTTCATGCCGAGCAGGCGCATGCCGCGATTGCGCAGCGCCATCAGCCCATCGAACCAGCCGGGAATGGTCGCGGCCATATCGCGATAGGCCCGCAAGGCCGAGCGCCCATCACGATGGGTTGTTGCCTGGCAGGCGTGCACGAAGTCGGCACCGGCCAGCTGTGGGCGAAGGACGCTTCCCGCACTCGGTGGGCCGGTCACTACCTGCAGTGGACTCACGGCTTGGGCCCCTGCCCCTCGTTGTCTTCCCAATGCAGGATGCGACGGGTAACGAAGCGGTAGACCGGCTTGCCCGTGGCGAACCACAGTTCGCGCACCCACGAGGTGCGCTTGAGCACGCGCTTTTCCACTGGGGTGAGCGACTCACGGCAGTACATGCGCTTGTGCTTGAGCAGGTGGCGCAGGTCCTCGCGGGCCAGCAGGCGCATCCAGCGCGAGCGCGGGTTGCCGATCACTGCCAGCTGGAAGTCGATCAATGCCGGGCGGCCGTCTTCGGTCACCAGCCAGTTGGCTTCCTTGGCCAGGTCGTTGTGGGCCACGCCGCGCCGATGCAGCTGCTGCAGCAGCCGACGCGCGGCGCGGAACCAGGCCAGGTCGCCACGCGGTGGGCGCTGGTACATGGCGTCGCCGGCCATGAAACTGCGGTCGAGATGATGTCCATTCCACGCCAGCAGCTGCGGCACGTCGGCCATGCCATGGATATGGCGCAGCGCGCGCGCTTCGCGGCGGGCCAGCCACCAGGCCGGCAGGCGCAACCACAGCGGCGTGGCGCCCAGGTCACGGCGTACGAAGGGGCCGGCAGGCCCTTCCACACGGAGGATGCGACCGAAGCTGTCGGCCTTCAAAGCATGTGGTGGCGTGTCTGGCGTATGCGGCATGGGCCCATTCTAGGCGATGGCGCCGGTTGCAAACGGTCACCAAGCGGCTGGGAACCAGTCACCTTCACGCCCCTATAATCGGGCAATGGACTCTTCATGGATCGACGCCACGCTTGCGTGGATTGCCGCTCACCCCGTGCTGGCGGGTGCCGTTATCTTCCTCATCGCCTTCTGCGATGCGGTGATCATTCTGGGCGCCATCGTGCCGGCGCTGCCGCTGCTGTTTGCGGTGGGCGTGTTCATCGGCCTGGGCCAGATCTCCGGACCATACGCGGTGGCGGCGGCCGCACTGGGCGCATTCGCCGGCGATGGCATCAGTTACTGGATCGGGCGCCGCTGGGGCGACCGCCTGCGTGGCGTGTGGCCGTTCAGCCGTTACCCGCAACTGCTCGACCGCGGCGAGAACCTGTTCCGCCGCAACGCGTTCAAGAGCATTCTGGTGGCACGCTACGTCGGCGCGATCCGGCCGTTCGTGCCCGCCATCGCGGGCATGATGAAGATGCCCGCCAGCCGCTATGTACAGGCCAGTGGTATCGCCAGCATTTCATGGGCGGTACTGTTCCTGGCCCCGGGCTGGATTCTTGGCGAGGCCTATGACGCGGTGGCCGCAGTAGCCGGTCGGCTGGTGGTGGTGGTCGGCCTGCTGGCGGTGATCCTCGGCCTGGTCTGGGCCATCGTGCTGTACGGCTACCGCTGGTCGGCCGCGCGCATGGACAACTGGCTGGCACGCCTGCTTGACTGGTCCAACCGCCATCCGACGCTGGGCCGCTACACCGTCGGTGTGCTGGACCCGAAGCGGCGCGAGTCGGTGCCGCTGGCGATGCTGGCGCTGATGCTGCTGGTGCTGGGCTGGGGCTGGTTCGCGCTGCTGACCGTGGTGGTTGCGCATGGCGAGCCGCTGGCGATCGACCTGCTGGTGCACCAGGCCATGCTGGCGCTGCGCAATCCGTTGGCCGACTACCCGATGGCCGCGCTGGCCTCACTGGGCGCCTGGCAGGTACTGCTGCCGGCCACTGCGGCGGCGATGGGCTACCTGGTCTGGCGCCGGCGCTGGATGGCGGCCGCGCACTGGCTGGCCGCCCTCGCCTTCGGCCTGGCACTGACCATGCTGCTGGGCGCCACCGTGGATGTGGTGCGCCCGGTCGATGCCAGCAGTGGCTTCGGCTTCCCGTCGGTGTCGGTGACGATGGCCACCATCACCTTCGGCTTCTTCGCGGTGCTGATCGCCCGCGAGATGCCCGGCCGTACCCGCGTCTGGCCGTACCTGGTATCGGGCATCGTGGTCAGCCTGATCGGCTTCTCGCGCCTGTACCTGGGCGCGCATTGGCTGAGCGATGTGATCGGCGGCATGCTGTTCGGCACGTTCTGGCTGCTGGTGCTGGGCATCGCCTACCGCCGCCGCTTCAACCGCTCGTTCTGGGTGAAGCCGGTGGCATGGCTGTTCTACGGCGTGTTCGCCGTCGCCGCGATGTGGTACGCACCGCGCAACATCCCGGTGAAGCTGGAACGCTTCGAGCCGACCTTGCCGGCCCCGCAGGCAATGGACACGCAGGCCTGGTGGCAGCACGACTGGGCGACACTGCCGGCGCGCCGCAACGAGTTCGATGACGACCAGCGCTGGCCGTTGGACGTGCAGGTGGCCGGTCCGCTGGCACCGCTGCAGGCGCAACTGGAAGCGCGCGGCTGGAAGCGGCAGGAGCAGGCCGGCTGGCAGCAGGCGCTGCTGATGCTGGACAAGAACACCGGCGCCGATGAACTGCCGGTGCTGCCGGCGACGCTGGAAACCCGCGTGGAAGCGCTGTTGATGGTACGCCCGGGTACACACCGTGATGAGCGCTACGTACTGCGCCTGTGGCCGGCCCCTGCGCAGTTGCAGCCGGGCAACACGCCGCTGTGGCTGGGCAGTGCACAGACCCTGCGCTACGAACGCCATTTCGAGTGGATCGGCATGTGGCACCCGCTGCGTGGCGTCGACCCGGCATTGAATGCCGTGAAGGACGCCGTGCAGGAGCTGCCGCAGCGCGAGGACGTGCACAGCGAAACCGGGTTGCCGGTGCTGCGGCTGAAGACTACAACGCCCTGACCGGTACCGGTGCGCGATCCAACAAGCCGAGCATAGGCTCGGCTCTACAGTAGATCCACGCCATGCGTGGATGCGGATTCCACGGATACCCCAGCGTGTGCCCCAAGGTGCACACCCACCCGAGGATGGCGTCTACGGCATCCAGCCCAGCAGCTGCTGCAGACGCTGGTGCGGGTCATCCAGCTGCAGCAGCTGCAACCGCTGCTGCTCGCTCAGCGGCAGCAGCTCGGCCAGCCGCCAGCCGACCCAGCTGGCCTGGTCCAGCAGCGCCGGATTGGCCGGCGCATAGGCCTCGCCGGCCTGCTCGATGATGTGCCCCAGCACCGTGGCCAGCAGTGCATGCTGCGGCCGCAGTTCGTCATCGGGGTCTTCCTCGCACCAGCGCACATCAGCCACCACCAGGCCGTTGTCGCGCACGCGGGTGCGCTCGACATGGAAGCGACGGGTGCCGCGCAGGCGCAGCTGCAGCACGCCGTCGGCGCCGACATCGAAGTCTTCGATGCGTACCTGCACGCCAAAGGCGGCCGGTGTCGCCGGTGCGCCGACCTCCTCGCCCTCGAGGATCAGGCAGACGCCAAATCCCTCACCACTGCGGCCGCTGTCGCGGACAAGGTCCAGATAGCGCCGCTCGAACACGCGCAGGCCCACCGCTGCACCCGGTACCAGCGCGGTGTGCAGCGGGAACAGCGGCAGCGAGCCGTCGCCGCTCATCGGGCGTGCAGCGCGGCGAGGAAGCGGCGCGGCGCGCCGTCGAAGCCACCGTTGGACATGAATACCACGTGGTCACCGCTGCGCGCGCTGGCCTGCAGCTGCGCCAGCAATGCGTCGGTATCGGGCACCGCGTGGGCTTGGCCACGCACCGCGGCGATCACCGCCGCAGCATCCCAGGCCAGTTCCGGGCGATGCAGGAACACCACTTCATCGGCCAGCGCCAGCGAGGGAGCCAGCGCCTGCGCATGTGCGCCCAGCCGCATCGAGTTGCTGCGCGGCTCCATCGCGACCACGATGCGCGCATCACCCACCTTGGAACGCAGGCCCTCCAGCGTGGTGGCGATCGCAGTCGGATGGTGGGCGAAATCGTCGTAGACGGTGATGCCGTCATGGCTGCCGATCACTTCCATGCGGCGCTTGACGCTGCGGAAGCGCGCCAGCGCTGGAATAACCTGGGCAGGTGCCACGCCCACTGCATGCGCGGCGGCCAGCGCAGCCAGTCCATTGAGCACGTTGTGGCGGCCCAGCAGCGACCACTGCACATCACCCAGCGCCTGCCCACGATGATGCACGCGGAACGCGCTGCCGTCGGCAGCCAGCAGCTCGGCATGCCATTCCAGCGCCGGATCGAAGCCGAAGCGCTCGACCGGGGTCCAGCAGCCCATCGCCAGCACTTCGGCCAGGTACTGATCCTCGCCGTTGACGATCAGCCGGCCACGTGCGGGTACGGTACGCACCAGATGGTGGAACTGGCGCTGGATCGCGGCCACGTCCGGGAAGATGTCGGCGTGGTCGTATTCAAGGTTGTTGAGGATGGCCACCAGCGGCCGGTAGTGCACGAACTTGCTGCGCTTGTCGAAGAAGGCCGTGTCGTACTCATCGGCCTCGACCACGAACTCGCGGCCCCGGCCCACGCGGGCGGAGACACCGAAATCCTCGGCGACACCACCGATCAGGAAGCCCGGCGAGCGGCCTGCACTTTCCAGCAGCCAGGTGAGGATGGTGGTGGTGGTGGTCTTGCCGTGGGTACCGGCCACGGCCAGCGTGTCGCGGCCCGGCAGCACCTGCTCGGACAGCCACTGCGCGCCGGAGATATAGCGCTGGCCGGCATCGAGCACGGCTTCCACGGCGGCATTGCCGCGCGACAGCGCGTTGCCGATCACTACCTCGTCGGTGCCGGCCGGCACGCTGTCGGCGCGGTAGCCCTGGTCCAGGGTGATGCCCAGCTGTTCGAGCTGGGTCGACATCGGCGGATAGATGGCCTGGTCGCTGCCGCTGACGGAATGCCCAAGTTCCCGCGCCAGGGCGGCCACGCCGCCCATGAAGGTGCCGGCAATTGCAAGGATATGTACGCTGCTCATGACCGAGGATTGTGACCGATGACGGCTGTATAGGGCCAATGTCCGCTATCGGGTAAGACAACCCCTACACGGGATGTGAGAAAACTCCAATCAACTGTCAGGGAATTCCCGATAGCGATGTTCTGTGAACCCGGACACAATTCGAACTGCCAGCCGCAGTACCCGAACCGGTCCTACTCCCCAAGAGGCCATCCCCAAGGGAGCTCATGCTGCGGGGCCCTGAGCAAGCCCTTCGCTGGCGCCTATCAAACGACACAGGCCTGATCCTCGCGGACCAGGCCTGTGCTTTTTGCGCCGGAAGGACCGGACGCGTGCCGGCCCCGCCGGATCAGGCCTTGATCGCTGCCAGGATGCGGGCTTCGATCTCGTCCAGCTCACCGACGCCATCGACGCGGGCCAGGGTGCCACGGCCGGCGTAGAAATCGACCACCGGGGCGGTCTGGTCGTTGTAGACCTGCAGGCGCTGGCGCACCGCTTCCGGGTTGTCATCGGCGCGGCCCTGCTCCTTGGCACGACCGGCAATGCGGTCGACCAGCAGCTCGGTGGGCACATCCAGCTGTACCACCGCGTCCAGCGGCTGGCCGATCTTGGCCAGCAGGCCGTCCATCGCATTGGCCTGGGCCACGTTGCGCGGATAACCATCAAGGATGAAGCCCTTGGCGACATCGGCCTGGGTCAGGCGCGACTCCAGCATGCCCAGCAGGATGTCGTCCGACACCAGGTTGCCGGCATCCATCACCGTCTTGGCCTGCTTGCCCAGCTCGGTGCCGGCGGCGATTTCCGCGCGCAGCATGTCACCGGTCGAAATGTGGGCGATCCCCAGCTTTTCCTTCAGGCGCGTCGCCTGTGTCCCCTTGCCCGAACCGGGCGGTCCCAACAGAACCAATCGCATTGACCTGACTCCAACGTGTTGAAAACAAAGAAGGTTCGCGTCCCGGACGGTCCGGTATCGCTGCACCGCAATAGCGCCACTTTACCGCATCCGGGTAATGTCCCTGCAATGTCCCCTCCCCCGAGCAGGTAGAAGCATGCGCAACGGTACTCTCCTTTATGCCCAGTCCGGCGGTGTCACCGCCGTCATCAATGCCACGGCGGCAGCGGTGATCGAGCAGGCCCGGGCCAAGGGCATCAAGGTCCTGGCCGCCCGCAACGGCATCCTCGGCGCGCTGCGCGAGGAGCTGATCGACACCAGCAGGGAGAGTGCCGCCGCGATCCGCGCCCTCGCCCATACCCCGGGCGGCGCCTTCGGCTCGTGCCGGGTCAAGCTGAAATCGCTGGACGCCGACCGCGCCCGCTATGACCGCCTGCTGGAGGTGCTGCAGGCCCACGACGTGCGCTGGTTCCTCTACAACGGCGGCAACGACTCGGCCGACACCGCACTGAAGGTCTCGCAGCTGGCCAAGGCCTCCGGCTACGACCTGACCTGTATCGGCGTGCCCAAGACCATCGACAACGACCTTGCCGTTACCGATACCTGCCCCGGCTTCGGATCAGCGGCCAAGTACACCGCGGTCTCGGTCCGCGAGGCGGCACTGGACGTGGCGGCGATGGCCGAAACCTCCACCCGTGTCTTCATCTACGAAGCGATGGGTCGCCACGCTGGCTGGCTGGCCGCCGCCGCCGGCCTGGCCGGCAACGGTGATGACGAAGCGCCGCACATCATCCTGCTGCCTGAGCGCGCCTACGACGAGGCCACGTTCCTGGCCAAGGTGAAAGCCGTGGTCGAGCGCGTCGGCTACTGCGTGGTGGTGGCGTCGGAAGGCATTGCCACCGCCGATGGCCGCTTCGTTGCCGATGCCGGCGGTGGCAAGGACTCGTTCGGTCATTCGCAGCTCGGCGGCGTGGCGGCGCACCTGGCCGGCCGGGTCAAGGATCAGCTGGGCCTGAAGGTGCACTGGGCACTGCCCGATTACCTGCAGCGCTCGGCCCGCCACCTGGCCAGCAGGACCGACTGGGAGCAGGCGCAGGCGGTGGGCAAGGCCGCGGTGCAGCTGGCCCTGAAGGGTCAGAATGGCGTGATGCCGGTGATCGTGCGCAGCAGCGATTCACCGTATCGCTGGAAGATCGAAGCCGCGCCGCTGTCGAAGATCGCCAATCACGAGAAGAAGATGCCGGCTGGTTTCATCCGCCGCAATGGCTTCGGCATCACGGCCAGGGCACGCGCCTACCTGTCACCACTGATCAAGGGCGAAGCACCGCTTCCCTATGGCACCGATGGCCTGCCGAAGTACGTCACCCTGAAGAACGTGTCGGTGAAGCAGAAACTGCCGGCCTTCGAAGGCTGACCTGAAAAAGGGGACGGAGGGGTTAAGTCGCATACGCCCCTCTGTCATCTCCAACAGCATCAGCAGTGGGTCGGATACGACTTAATCCCCTCCGTCCCCTTTTCATGGAGGTCATAATGGCACTGCGTGTTGTTCGACTCGGTACGCCGCGCCAACCCGGCGAGGGACTGCGCATCGGCACGGTGCGGCGGCCGCCGCGCGGCGTGCCGCGCAGCGAGTTCGCCCGACAGGACTGGTACGACGTCTGGTTTCCGACCCTGTCACCCAGCGCGGAGCTGGTGAAGCGGGCACATGAGGCAACGACGGCGGCCGATTGGACCGCCTTCTTCCGCCATTACAAGGCCGAGATGAAGGCGCCCGATGCCGCCCACGCGCTGGACCTTCTGGCGGCGATGTCACAACACAGCGACATCAGTGTGGGCTGCTACTGCGAGGATGAAGCGCACTGCCACCGCAAGGCATTGCGCGAGCTGCTGGTGGCGCGGGGGGCAATGCTGGCGGATTGATCAGCCGGATGCCGGCCAGCGGCCGGCACTACCACGCGTGGATGACGGCGTGGGCGTAGCGCCCGCGCCACCTCAATTGCAAGCCTTGCCTTCCATCTGCAACTGCGCGGCGAACATCGTCACCTGCGGAATCTGGCCGGCGGCGGCCTGCTTCTTCGCCTCTTCCAGATAAATGCGCGATTGGCCCTGCCCGTCCAGCTCGACCTTGTGGCTCGAAGGCAGGCGCCACACCCGGACCACCGCCTGCTGCGCCGGGCACGCGGCATTGGGCACGCGGATCACATCATTGAGCTTCCAGCCCTTGTCGGCACTCGGCTGCGCCTTGGTGTAATCGACGAAGCGCGCGCGTGGCTGGCATTGCTCGCTGGTCCGGACGGCGGAAAAGCGATATGGCGCGGCGGCGTCACCGGTGAACGCACCTTCCAGCCGCGCGCAGGCCTCGGGGATCTGCCGCAGCGTATGCACCGCGCCCACCGCCTGCGGCGCACCGACCGCACGCTGCAGTTCCGGCGTTTCCGCAGCGAAGGCCGGTGCGGCCAGGACCAGGGCGGCAAGCATCAACAGGGACAGGCGCATGGGGGATCTCCTACGGGGCTGTGCGCAGGCTTGCAGAGGCTGCCTTAACGGGGTGCAAAGGCCGTTGGCTCGCCAATCATGCCCAGGGCCCGACGGCATGCGCCGCGGCTCCCAGGAGCCAGTCGAGCATGGCTCGACTCTACAAGTGGCGGCACGCATACTGCGGGCACCAGGGAATGCTGAACACCGCCATACGTCGGACGACCGCCAAGGTCGGTACGGGTTGGTTCCAGGCTGCAGCCCGTCGTCCCCCTCGTGGTGCCGTTCATCGCCACTGGATGCCTACATCCATTCTGCGGAGGGGTCTAATGCTGGAACGTCACGGGCTGTCACTGGCGCTGGGCTGCGCCATTCTCGCGATCCTGTTCGGAATCGTCTCGGCGCGCTGGATCCTGCGCCAACCCACCGGCAATGCGCGCATGATCGCGATCGCCACCGCGATCCAGGAAGGTGCGCGTGCCTACCTCAACCGCCAGTACCTGACCATCGGCGTGGCCGGCGTGGTGCTGTTCGTGCTGGTCGGTGTGTTCCTCAGCTGGTACACCGCGATCGGCTTCGCGGTCGGCGCGGTGCTGTCCGGCGCGGCCGGCTACATCGGCATGAACGTGTCCGTACGCGCCAACGTTCGTACCGCAGAGGCGGCGCGCAACGGCATCAGCGCGGCGATGGACGTCGCCTTCCGCGGCGGTGCGATCACCGGCATGCTGGTGGTCGGGCTGGGCCTGCTGGGCGTGGCCGGCTACTACGCACTGCTGCTGCGCATGGGCCTGCCGATGGAACAGGCGCTGCACGCGCTGGTCGGCCTGGCCTTCGGCTCTTCGCTGATCTCGATCTTCGCGCGGTTGGGCGGTGGCATCTTCACCAAGGGCGCCGACGTGGGCGCCGACCTGGTCGGCAAGGTCGAAGCCGGCATTCCCGAAGACGATCCGCGCAACCCGGCGGTGATCGCCGACAACGTCGGTGACAACGTCGGCGACTGCGCCGGCATGGCGGCCGACCTCTTTGAAACCTATGCGGTCACCGTCATCGCCACCATGCTGCTGGGCAGCCTGATGCTGGCCGAAGCCGGTGCCAATGCCGTGCTGTATCCGCTGGTATTGGGCGGCGTGTCGATCATCGCGTCGATCATCGGCGCGCTGTTCGTCAAGGTGAAGCCCGGCGGCTCGATCATGGGCGCGCTGTACAAGGGCGTGATCGTTTCCGGCGTGCTGGCCGCCATCGCTTTCTACCCGATCACCTCCGGGCTGATGTCCGACAACGTGCATGGACCGATGGCGCTGTATGGCTGCGCGCTGATCGGCCTGGTCCTGACCGGCCTGATCGTGTGGATCACCGAGTACTACACCGGCACCCAGTACAAGCCGGTGCAGCACGTGGCGCAGGCCTCGACCACCGGCCACGGCACCAACATCATCGCCGGACTCGGCATCTCGATGAAATCCACCGCGCTGCCGGTGGTGGCGGTGTGTGCGGCGATCTGGGGTGCGTTCGCACTGGGCGGCCTGTACGGCATCGCCATCGCCGCAACCGCGATGCTGTCGATGGCAGGGATGATCGTCGCCCTCGATGCCTACGGCCCGATCACCGACAACGCCGGTGGCATCGCCGAAATGGCCGAGCTGCCTTCGGAGATCCGCGACATCACCGATCCGCTGGATGCGGTGGGCAACACCACCAAGGCCGTGACCAAGGGTTATGCGATCGGCTCGGCGGCGCTGGCGGCACTGGTGCTGTTCGCCGACTACACCCACAACCTGCAGGCAGCCAATCCCGGCCAGGAGTTCCGCTTCGATCTCAGCGACCACACGGTGATCATCGGCCTGTTGATCGGCGGCCTGATTCCCTACCTGTTCGGTGCGATGGCGATGGAAGCGGTCGGCCGCGCGGCAGGCGCAGTGGTGGAAGAAGTACGCCGCCAGTTCCGCGAGATCCCCGGCATCATGCAGGGCACCGGCAAGCCGCAGTACGACAAGGCGGTGGACATGCTGACCCGCTCGGCGATCCGCGAAATGATCGTGCCCTCGCTGTTGCCGGTCGCCGTGCCGGTAGTGGTCGGCCTGCTGCTGGGGCCGCGCGCACTGGGCGGCCTGCTGATCGGCACGATCGTCACCGGCCTGTTCGTGGCCATTTCGATGACCACCGGCGGCGGCGCCTGGGACAATGCCAAGAAATACATCGAGGATGGCCACTTCGGTGGCAAGGGCAGCGAAGCGCACAAGGCCGCAGTGACCGGCGACACTGTTGGTGACCCGTACAAGGACACCGCCGGCCCGGCGATCAACCCGCTGATCAAGATCATCAACATCGTGGCGCTGCTGCTGGTGCCGCTGTTGTAGATCCACGCGACGCGTGGATGGCGGGCTCGACGGGGTCAGAACCCTTTCCTGCGGAAAGGGATCCGACCCCGATGCCGGCCACCGCCCGGGCCCGGTCAGCAGGCAGCATCGTCTCGGGTTCCAGCGGTATCGGGGGATGCGGCGCGGCGGCGGGCCGCGCGAGGATCGTTGGCGTCGTCCACTTCCACGACCGGATTGGGCTCCGGTCGCGGTGCCGGCCGGCTGAGCACGTAACCGGCGCTGGCGGCAAAGAACAGGCCCAAGCCAAGCAACAGGCGCCACGACGGATGCGCGCCCCAGCAGAACAGGGCAAAGCCCGCCGCCATGCCTGCGCTGGCAAACGCCTTGCCCTTGCCCGACACGGCGCCCTGCTCGCGCCACAGCCGCAGCGACGGGCCGTAGCGTGGATGCGTCAGCAGGCGCTGCTCGAACTTCGGCGAGCTGCGCGCGAAGCAGCCCACCGCGAGGATCAGGAAGATGGTGGTCGGCATGACTGGCAGCAATGCGCCGATCACCCCGAGGCCGACCATCAGCCAGCCCAGCGCGAACCAGAGCCAGCGCATCAGCGCTGCACCTGTGGGCGCGCGCCGCGCATCAGGCGAATTCCACTTCGACGTGGCGATGCACGCTGCGGAACGCAGCGTCGGCTGCATCGATCACCTGCTGGTCCTGCTCGGCACTCAGCGGCACCGCGTCCAGCGCAGCGGTGAACTCGCGCCAGTGGCGCGCTGCGCCATCGGGATGGGCGGCCAGGTGGCGGGCGCCGAAATCACGGTCCAGGCCGAGCTTGGCCGCCATCTTGTACAGAATGGTGCCGCCCAGATTGGAGCCTTCGGCCACGTACAGCCAACCCAACGCAGTCGGCAGCGCGAGGTCCGAGGGCAGCGCGTCGATGTCCGCGCCCGGGAGCGTCTGCTCCAGATCCTGCAGGTCGCGCGCGACCTGTCTCAGTCGGCGGCGCGCGCCCAGATCGGGCAGCAATGCGTCCAGCGCAGGATTGGCATACAGCGCATCGATGCTGCGGTGGAAGCGATACTGCACGCGCAGGAAACGGGCGAAGTTGCTGCGGTCGGCGAAGATGTCACCGGCCATGATGCGCTTGTCCAGCGCACCGTGGCTGTCGCGGGTGGCGGCCTTGAGCCGCAGGCTGCGGCTGTCTTCGGGAGCGATGTGTGCGTTCATGGGGGAATGCCAGGAGGGTCGTCCTGCTGTAGACGTCCGCCGCAGGGGTTTCCCCAAGCCCATGTGTGCCGATAATGGGCCATCCCCTTCTTCCACCCGGAACCGATAATGATCACCACCGAACCGCGCATGACCAACCTGTTCCTGCAGCTGGGCCTGGACGCCAGCGCCGAGGGCATCGCCCGCTTCATCCGCGAGCACCAGCTGGCCACCGACGTCGAAGTGGTCGAGGCGCCGTACTGGAATGATGCCCAGCGCCAGTTCCTGTCCGAGTCGCTGCAGGCCGATGCGGCATGGACCACCGTGGTGGATGAGCTGAACGAGTCGCTGCACGAAGATGCGGTGAAGGCGTCGAGCGGGCTGTAAGTGCCCTGATGGGGGCGCCGGGCATGGCCCGGCGCTACCGTTGTCTCCCGCTGGGGTCAGAGCCCTTCCGCAGGAAAGGGATCCGACCCCGCAGATCAGTACTTCCAGGTCAACGCCAGCCTTGCGGTGCGACCCGGCGCCGGCATCACGCCCAGAGCCAGCGGGTCCAGGTAATAGCGGTCGGTCAGGTTGTCCACGCCGGCTTCCACCGACAGCTGGTCGTTGAAGCTCCAGCTGGCGAACAGGTCGACCAAGGTGTTCGGCCGGTACAGCTGTTGGATCGCCGACAGGCCCACGTTCCAGTCCTTGTCCAGCCTGCTGATCGGGCCAGCGTTGTGGACCATGCGGGTGCCGAAGGTCAGGCGCTCGTCGAACAGGCGCGAGCCCAGGATCAGGTTGACTGTGTAGCGCGGCGGGTTCTGGGTGTTGGTGTACGAGCCCTCGAAGCCACCGTCCACGCAGTTGGGCGTATTGGCCAGCTCATCATTCCTGCGCTGCGCACCATAGGCACGACGCTCGGCGGCGATGTCCGGCGCGCAGGTCTTGGCCTTGACATAGTAATGCGCGGACAGGTCGGCGAAGACCTTGCCGCTGTCATAGCTGGACTGGAATTCCATGCCCGAGACCTTGAACTGATCGACGTTGCGGATCAGGCCGGCCGAAAGCGTGCGGTAGTCACGGGTGATCAGGTCGTCGATGCGGGTATCGAAGTACGCCAGCTTCAGCGCCAGGCGGTCGCCAGCGGTAAACAGGTCGTAGCGGAGGGTGCTGGCACCGATTTCCCAGCTGCGCGCGCGCTCCGGCTTCAGCTCACCGACCGGCTTGGCAGCGGTGAACAGGCCCAGCGTGGTCTCGAACAGGCTCGGCAGCTTGGTGCCCTCGGCGTACTTCACGTAGACCAGGGTGTCTTCGCTGAAACGGTAGGCCACGCTGGCGGTAGGCGAGAACGCGGTGTCGCGACGGCGGATCGGCTGCGACCAGCTCCAGCTGACCGGCACTTCCAGATCCTGCGGCTTGCCGGCGTCATAGAAGTTCCACCCACCGATGTCGCCCACCGTGCCCTTCTTGTACGGCGAGGCCAGCAGCGATTCCTGGGTGAAATTGCCATTGGCATCCGGATACCAGTTCAGCAGCGCAATGCGCTTTGCACGCCACGACGGCAGTGCCGGGTTTCCGTTGAGCAGCTCGGTGTAGCGGTACTGGCCCTGCACCTCGTAGGCATCGGGCGTGGCCAGCCGGTTGCGGTCGTGCACGTCCACCCGGTTCCAGCGGCCACCGGCCAGCAGCTCCCAGTGTTCGTCGGGCTGCCACTTCAGCGCGGCCACGGCGCTGTATTCCTTGCGCTCGGCATTACGCAGGAAGCGGTTGTTGACCAGGTCATCGTGCATGATCGGGCCCGAGCTGCCCGGGGCGATGTCTTCGTCGCTGTAGGACAGGCCGTAGTCGAGCGTGAACGCACCGGCGCGGGTGCCGAACGTCGAGGTGTTGCTGGCATCAAGGTTGAAGCGCTTCTGCCGCAGCGGGTTCCGGTAGGCATCCTTGTAGCCGGGATCGCCACTGAAACTGGGCGCGTCGTACCACTCGGTGCGGCGATCGAAGTACCACGGCGTGATGCCGGTCAGGCTGTTGTACATCACGCTGTCGGTGTCGGTGTACGCTGCATTGACGCGCAGGTCGATCAGCTCGCTGTCCGGATCGAAGCGATAGCGCAGGGTGTAGCTGTCCATGTCGACGTGGCCCGGGTCCCACTGCGGGATGCGGTCACGGTCGACGCGGATGATCTGCGAGGCCATGATCTCGCCGGCCGTGCCTTCATAGCGGCGGTAGCCGGCTTCCAGGCTCTGCGTGTCATCGATGCGCCAGGTGCCCTTGAGCAGCGCCGACTTCGAACGCGAGGAGGTATTGAACACTTCGGTACGCGGCGGATTCAGCGGCGCCAGCGTACGACGGGTCTGCGGGAAATCATCGTAGCCGTGCTTGCCGGAGAAGTAGTTGCCGTTGTCCCGGTACGCGTAGGCCGCAACCAGGTCGAAGCGGTCCCAGTGACCGGCACCGGCCACGTTGAAGAACTGGCTGCCGGTGGCGCTGCGATCGCTGCGCGGCGTCGCACTGTAGGACGGCAGGTTGTTGGCACTGCCATTGGCCAGGCCACTGCGCACGCGGACGCCGAAGTCGCGCCCTTCGCGCAGCACGTCACCGATCTTCAGCGTCTCCATCTCGACCACACCGCCGATGCCACCGGAGGCATTGGCCTGCAGGCTCGGGCCCTTGGTGATGGTCAGGCTGGAGATCAGGTCGGGGTCGAGGTAGGTGCGCTGTGACTGGCCCGCATAGCCGCGGTAGGTATCCATGCTGGACTGGCCACCGTCGATGATCACCGGTACGCGGCCCTGGCCCTGGATGCCACGGATGTTGACGTCGAAGCCATTGCCGACGCGCGGATCACCGGCGGTGACACCGGCCACACCCTTGACGATGTCACCGTTGGAGGTGCCGCGGAAGCGCTCCAGATGCGCGCGGTCGAGCGTGGTGGTCGAACCCACGCTGCGGTAGCTGTCGAGCAGGCGTGCTTCATCGTTGTTCGCACCGCTGTCGACGCGGTCGCCGGCCACACGCAGCGTGCCGGTGACGATCACACCGCTGTCGGCCCGCACCGGCGTTGCTGCCTCCAGAGTGACCGCATCGGCGCTGACCCGGCGCACCGCCACGCCACTGCCCTGCAGCAGGTGCTGCAACGCCTGGTTGGCCGACAGGCTGCCGCTGACCGCGTGGGAGGTTGCGCCGTGTGCCAGCGATGCGGGGTACACGACCTGCACGCCGGATTGGCGCATGTAGCTGCGCAGCGCCTCATCCAGCGGTTGTGCAGGAATTTCGAAGCGCAGTACAGCCGCGTGGTCGCTGCGGGCGCTCTGCGCCAGTGCGGGTGGCGTCGTGCTGGCCAGCCCGGCGGCAAGCAACGCAATGCACAGACGGGACGGGCGCAGTACGCGGCCCGAGCGGTGGGAGTCGAACATGGAAGAACCTGTCAGGTAATCGGTGCCGCGAACGCGGCGTCATCCGCAACACGGGCGGACACGGCGACGTACGTGGCGACGGCGGGTACGTTCGCCGGGTAAGACGGCTGGGCACGCGACAACCCCAAGAGCGATTTGCGGTCGCGGGGGGATGCCGACGCGGCGCGGGTGGGTGCCGACCGTTCGTCGGCCGGTGGTAGCGGTGGGTGCCGACCGATGGTCGGCACAGGGACGCTCATCCACGCGAGGCGTGGATCTACTGCACGATGGCGACGCCGAATGGAAGACGAGTAACCTGAAGACCTGCCGTTGCCGCCAGTGCATCCAATGCCTGCTCCGGGCGGTCGATGCGCAACGCAGCACTCACTGCAGGCAGACGTGACAGATCACCGCGCACGAAGGTCGGCCCCGCGCGATAGCGCCCCACCCACTGCACGGCATCGGCGACGCTGGCCTGCTCCAGCAGCAGCTCGCCCTGGCGCCAGGCGCCGACGCTGTCGGCGGTCACGTCAGCCCGTCGCATGACCCCGCCACGTTCAGTGTAGACGGCACGCTGCCCCTGCTGCAGGTAGGTCCAGCCACCGTCGGCCGGGCTGGCCACGCGCACCCTGCCCTGCCCAACCTGGGTTTCCACCCCCTCGTCTCCACGCGCCACGGTGAACGCGGTCGAGATGTCCTCGACCAGGCCATTGCCGACGCGCACGCTGAAACGCCGCTGTGCATCCGGGCTTACCTCGAACCAGGCGCGCCCGCGCAGCAGCTCGACCTCGCGGGCGTCCGCATCGAAGCGCACGGCAATCGCACTGTCCGCATCCAGCACCGCCCGACTGCCATCGGGCAGCCGCACGTGCTGCACCTGATGCGTGCTGCGATGATCGGACTGCAGGCGCAGCCACGCCTCCGGCCATGCCACCAGCATCGCCAGCATTGCCGCCACAGCCATCGCCCAGCGCAGTCGATGCGGCCCACGCCGTCCGCTGGCCCCGGCGGCCTGTGGGCGCGGCCCGACACTGCGCCACAACGCGCGCTCGTGTTCGAAGGCCCTGCGGTGCCCCGGCTGTTGCAGCCAGTGCTCGAACGCCTGCATGCGTGCATCGCTGATGTCACCCGAGGCCAGCCACGCGATCCAGTCCCGGGCCTGTTCGGCCAGGGCATCGTCATTGGCGGCGGGCTGCATGTTCGGCGGGCTCATCGGCTGGCGGACAGGCGCATTCAAGCGCAAGCGGGGGAACTGGACCGCATCCACGGTCCAGTGATCAAGACGTCTGCGCGAAGGCCAGCCCCAAGCCGGCGCGCTCATCGACCGCTGCGCGCCCAGGCCAGGCGCTGCAGCGCGGAGCGCACATGATTCTCGACGGTGGTCACCGACACCCCCAGGCGGCGTGCGATCTCGGCCTGGGTGAGGCCCTGCAGGCGGTTGAGCCGGAAGATGGTGCGGGTCGGCTCCGGCAGGTGGCCCGCCGCATCGAGCACCCGCTGCAGCTCATCCTGTGCCATGGCCTGCTCCTCGGTGGAGATCACCTCGTCGCCCCCCCACAGGTAGCGGTCGGCCAGCAGCCGGTTGCGGCGGCTCGATTCGCGGCCGTGGTCAGTGGCAAGGTTGGCGGCCAGCCGATACAGATAGGCCCGCGGATTGTCGATCGCCTGGCTGTCATCGACCCCTCGCGCCTTGAACCACACCGCCTGGATCACGTCCTCGGCGCCGTTGTCGCCCCCGAGGATGCGCTGCACCCGGCGCAGCAGCGCGGGCCGCTCGCGGATCAGCAGCTCAGTGAGGGAGGCAGCATTGGAGGACATGCGCGGAGCCGGGACGACAGACGGGAGGCACCGCGCATGCTACTCCGGTAATGCGAATAAGTCACATTCTTGTCTATGCCGGAACTACAGGCAATCAACCAGTGCGTCGTAGGTATTGGCTTTCGTGCCGGGCAGCGGCGCGTGCAACGCATCGAACCCGTCCCCCGTTTCCCACACCTGCAACAGGGTTTCCAGGCGTGTTCCTGTTGCCAGCGGCAGCACGCAGGCATAGCGTCCGCGGTTGACCGTGATCAGGCCGCTGGGCTTTACCCTGGTGTTGCTACCGGCGAAGGTCCATACACACTGGACAACCACCCCCGTGGCCTGTTCCACGGAACAGCGCAGGCGCATAGCCCACAGATTGATGTACTCGCCCTCGCAGAAGGTATCGCCACATACCTCATCGAAGCCACGCACCAGTTGCCGCTCGGCAGCAAGGAAACGCTCGTTGCCGCCCCCCGGGCCGGCGTAATCCCGCGCATCGACGAACGCAGGCGCAGCCTGCGCGACACCGGCGCACGGCAGGCTGACAGACAGCACGCCACACAACAGCCAGCATCTACGGAAGCTCCCCATCAGCCCACCCTCCCCTGCGTGCGCAGGCATTCAGGCAAGCCATCGAAGATGCCGTGGTCAAGCCCAGGCAAAGGCGCGGTCAGGCCGCCCGGCGCTTCCAGGGAGGCGTAGAACGCGTCGACGGGCACCCCGGGCTGCATTTCGACCGGACAGACCCAGCTCCCGTTGTCGATCCGCACGTGTCCCGTGTCGGGCTCAACCTCCAGCTCGCTGGCGGCCACCACCCAGACACAGCGCTGCACGGTGCCGCGGTGGGCGAGCACGGCGCAGCGGAACTCCATCACCCGGTAGTTGCTGTAATCACCTTCACACAAGGTGTCGGCACACCATGCGGCGAATTCGCCGGCCACCGCGTCCTCCAGCGCAAAGGCCCGGTCCCATCCGGCTTCGTCGGAGGGATAGTCGATCAGGTTGACATGCGCCCCGCGCGCAAGCGCAGGCAACGGCGCCAGCAGCAACAAGGCGCAACAGCCCAAGCGGTTCCAGTTCATGGCAAGTCTCCTTGGCAAGGACGTCCAGCCTGCCGCGGGGACCGGGTGGAACCCATCGGGAAACCCCGCCCCATTCGCTCCGCCAGGGGCGGGCGCGCAGGTCGGTCCAGCCCTACCCTGCACAGCGCCCGGCAAAGGCATAAAATGGTGAGCTATCCGTCTATATCCCCACCTGGAGCACACCATGGGCCTGGAACTCGTCTCGCCCGGCAAGAACCCGCCGGAAGAAATCAACGTCATCATCGAGATCCCGAAGGACTCGGAACCGGTGAAGTACGAAGTGGACAAGGAAACCGGCGCGATCTTCGTCGACCGCATCCTGTCCACCCCGATGCGCTATCCGTGCAACTACGGCTACGTGCCGAGCACCCTGTGTGGCGACGGCGATCCGGCCGACGTGCTGGTGGTGCTGCCGCTGCCGCTGGTGCCGGGCTCGGTCGTGCGCTGCCGTCCGGTCGGCGTGCTGAAGATGAGCGATGAGGCAGGCAGCGACGAGAAGATCCTGGCCGTGCCGGTCTCAAAGATCTTCAGCGGCTACGCCCACGTCGAAGACATCGCCCAGGTCTCGAGCCACTGGCTGGAGCGCATTGGCCACTTCTTCGAGCATTACAAGGACCTGGAGAAGGGCAAGTGGGTCAAGCTGGACGGTTGGGGTGGCGCCGCTGAGGCCAAGCAGATCCTGATCGAGGCGCACCAGCGCCATCTCGACAGCAAGGCCTGAGCCTGAACCGCATCGCTCCGGCGATACCCTGCCGGAGCGATGCGGGTCACGTTTCATGACGACGGCACATCACTCTTGCTGCCGTATTAGGTAAATTGCGTCACTTCACACGTCATCGACATCCATCGTCGAGACAGCCAGGGGAACGTGTCGTGCGTATTCTGCTTGTTGGGGATGCAGCCAGCCTGCCGGCTGAGCTGACCGAATTCATTGCCGATCTTGGGGAAGACTGGCAGCCGCTGACCGCCGCCGATGGCCAGACCGCGATGACCGCGGTGGCCACGCAGGGCGTGGACGCGGTGATCGTCTGCCCGCAGTTGCCCGATCTCAATGCCACCACGCTGCTGGGCCAGATCCGGACACTGCGCCCGGAAACCATCCGCATCGCGCTGGTCGATGCACACCATGGCAACCGCCCGCCGCCGGCGCGCCTGATCGGTGTCGCCCACCGCTTCCTGCCGCTGCCGCTGGCGCCGGAAGTGCTGCTGGAGGCATTGACCAGCCTGGAAGAACTGCGCGAAGTGCTGGACAGCCCGCGCCTGCGCGATGCCATCGGCCGTATCGAGAAACTGCCATCGCCACCGCACCTGTACCTGAGCCTGACCCAGGCCCTGGAACATGACGACGATACCGACAGTGCCGATGTGGCCAAGCTGGTCGCCGCCGATCCGGCCATCGCGGCCAAGGTGCTGCAGCTGTCGAACTCGGCTTTCTTCAGCCAGGGCCGCACCATTGCCGACCTGCGCACTGCGGTCACCCGGCTGGGCCTGGCCACGCTGCGTGACCTGGTGCTGGCCAGCGAAGTGTTCTCCGCGCCGACGCTGTCGGCTGCCGAGCGCAACTCACTGCAGCAGCGCGCCCTGCTCGCCTCCCGGCTGGCCGCACGCCTGCTGCCCGAGTCCAGCGCCGAACTGGGGGCGACCGCCGCACTGCTGGCCGACATCGGCCTGCTGCTGCCCGGCGTGCGCAACGAGCGCAGCGAGCCCGCGCTGGCCGGCGATACCCGCCCAGGCCATGCCGAGGCCGGCGCCTACCTGCTGGGCCTGTGGGGCCTGCCGATGCCGATCATCGAAGCGGTGGCCTTCCACCTGCAGCCGCAGCGCGCCAACACCCGCAGCTTCTGGGTGACCGGCGCGGTGCACGTGGCCCTGGCGCTGGTCAATGGCGATCCAGTGGACGAGGACTACCTGCAGCGTGCAGGCGTGCTGAACAAACTTCCGCAATGGCGCGAGCACGCCAATGCACTGATGGGACTGGTGCCCAGCGACGCCTGAGCGTGCTGGATGATGTCCGGACGACAGAGGGCGCACCCACACGGTGCGCCCTTTCCATGTCAGCGGGTACCGCAGGCATCCTGCACGCAACGCCGGTACTGCGACTCGCAGATGACCGGTGACTTGCCACTGGCCAGGCACTGCTGGCGGAACTCTTCGCAATAGAGCCCGCCACCACAGACACCGAGGCCCTGCGCGAACACCGCGCCCACCAGCGTTGCATAGATCAATGCAGCCGCCGATGCCTGGCGCAGCAACGTGTTCTTCATACCCCTCTCCACATGCGAGCGTCCGGTATTGGACCTCCTGACTGTGTCGATTACGACACGACGGGACCGTGACTGCGCTCACCTTCCAACAGTTTCCGGAATTCCCCTACAAAAAAGAGGGCGGACCTAGCGGTCCGCCCTCCTCGTGTTGCTACCGCACTTCGATGGATCAGAAGCGCTGGGTGTACTTCATGTACAGGAAGCGACCCACATCGAAGCCGCCGTAGTAGGCGAACGCCGAGTTCGGAGCCGAGTACTGCAGCGGACCCTTGTGGTCGAACACATTGTTCGCGCCCAGGGCGATCGTCGCATCCCACGGTGCCTTCCAGCTGACCTGCAGGTCGTGGAAGGTGTTGGAGCCGGTGTGACGCAGCGGATCGGTTTCGCCATTGGCCATGTGGTTCGGCGCATCGCACCAGCCATCAGCCAGCGAGATGCAGCTTTCCTTCATGCCGGAGTAGTAGCGCGCGGTGTAGTTCACACCGAAATCGCCGTACTGCCAGTTGACGCCCAGGTTCGAACGCACGCGGAACAGGCCCGGCTCGCCGACGCGGCCGATCATGATGTTGTCACCCGCGCTGTTCTGGCCCTGCTCGTCGTACTTGGCGGTGTAGCTGGTGGTCCAGTCGATGCTGAACTGACCGATGGCCAGTTCCGGCAGGCGGTACTTGATGCCCAGGTCGTAACCTTCGGTTTCCATCTTGCCGAGGTTGGCGGTGCCGTAGGTGATCGCACTGACGTGGCCGTCAGCCGCACGGGTCACGCTCGAGCAACGCTCGGAGTTGCCCAGCACGTAGCAGTCACGCAGGATGCGGTCGACGCTGTCAGCGATGATCATGTCGCTGATTTCGTACTTGTACCAATCCAGCGAGACGTCCAGGCCCTGCACCCAGCGCGGGCTCCACACCAGGCCGAAAGTGGTGCTCTTGGAGGTTTCCGGCTTCAGGTTCGGGTTGGCACCCGAGACGAACTGGTCACCCGACTGGCACGGCAGGGTCGAGCACGGCAGGTTGCCCTGGCCCAGCTGCACATAGTTGGCCGGAGCGCCAGCGGCGGTGCACGCGGCATTGCCGGCAACGCTGCCCGGGGCGTTCACGCCGCACGGATCGATGTACGACTCGAAGCTCGAGCTCAGGCCACCGTACAGGTCGCTGATGGTCGGAGCGCGGAAGCCCTCGGCGTAGGTGCCGCGGACCAGCAGTTCATCCAGCGGACGCCAGGTCAGGCCGAACTTGCTGTTGGTGGTGCCACCGAAGTTGCTGTAGTCCGAGTAACGGCTGGCAACGTTCAGGGTCAGTTCCTTGGCGAAGGCCATGTCGGCCAGCAGCGGCACGTTCAGTTCGAGGTAGACCTCGTTCAGATCGTACTGGCCGCGGGTCGGCTTCTGGCCCAGGCCGGTGGACTGGCCCGACTGCGCGAAGGCGTCCGGCACGTAATTGCCTTCTTCCTTGCGGTGCTCGACACCCAGCGCGAAGCCCAGGTCGCCGGCCGGCAGGGTCACGATGGAACCGGACAGGTTGGCGGTGAAGCTGGTGGTCTTGGTGACGCCGCGGGTGGTGAAGGTCGGGAACAGGAAGTCCTGCAGCTCCTGGTTCGCCAGCGAACCCTGGCCATCAACGCCGTACGGCAGCAGCGGGTTCCACGGGCGGCAGTCGCCCAGGATCGGCTTGGCCGAGGTGCCGCAGCGTGCAACGCCGCCGGCATCGATGAACGACGGGCCCAGGGCCTGGCCTGCAGCGATCAGGCTCATGTCGCCGCGGTTGCTCTTGATCGACTCGTTGCGGTTCCACAGCGCGCCGACGTCCCAGTCGAAGGTCTTGCCGCCCAGCTCGAAGAAGCCGGTCAGGGTCGGAGCGAAGCGCAGGGTCTTGAGCTGGCTGTCAGTGGTACGCGGTACTTCCCACAGGCGGCGACGGAAGCTGACGTCCTGGCCGACCGGGTTGAAGGCGCTCGAACCCTCCAGCGGGGTGCCGAAGGAGTTGGACTGGAACGGGTAGCCGGCGATCTGCTGGAACGTCTGGCGCTCGTTGTAGAGCACGTCGGTGTTCAGGCTGATCGAATCGGTGAAGTCGTACGTGCCGTTGATGTAGACCGACTTGCGCTTCACACCGGTCAGCAGGGTCATCTGCTCGTTGGAGTTGGCGAATTCGTCCGGCGTAATGACATGGTAGTCATTCGGGTTCTTCGGGTTGCCGCCGGCGTTCAGGGTCTTCCAGACAGCCTGCTTGGAGTCGCCGCAGTTGACCTGGGTCGGGTTGCACCAGCTGCCGTTCTGGCTGATCGGGCTCCAGGTGGCCGAGGTCGAGTTCGGACCCAGCGAGCCGTCGCGGCTGTACCAGCGGTCCTTGGCCCACACCGGATCCTGCTTCGAGTACTCGGCCGACAGGGTCAGGCTGCCGCGTTCGCCGCGGGCACCGAGGGTCATCGAATAGGTTTCGGTGTCGCCGTCGCCCTTGCCGTACTGGCCGACGTAGACGTTGGCTTCGCCGCCGTCGAAGTTCTTGCGGGTGATCACGTTGACCACGCCGGCGATGGCGTCAGAGCCGTAGATCGACGAGGCGCCGTCCTTCAGGATTTCGATGCGCTCAACGGCCGACATCGGGATCTGGCTCAGATCCTGGTAGCCCGCAGTGGTTGCGCCCAGACGCTTGCCGTTCATCAGCACCAGGGTGCGCTGGGCGCCCAGGTTGCGGATGTCGACGTAGTAGCCGCCCACGTTCTCGCCCGAAGCCAGCGACTCCGAACGCGAGATGGCCGGGGAGCCGGCCGAGGTCAGGTTGTTCAGCACGTCGGCGACGCTCGAGAAGCCCTGCTTTTCCAGGGATTCGCGGGTCATCGTCAGGATCGGCTGCTGGGTTTCCACCGAGGCGCCGCGGATGCGCGAGCCGGTGACCGAAATGCGGTCCAGGTCGGTGGTGCCCTTTGCTTCCTGCGCCGAAGCAAAGGCCGGCGCCAGCGCCAGCGCAATGCCGGCCGGCAGCAAGCCGAACCGCACTGCGGGATTACGAACGTTCATCTATCTCTCCAAGGTACGTGTTAGCAGCGTGTTAAAACACCCCAGCACGTTACGATTGCGTTGCAGCGCTGTATTTGCGCGAACCAACCGGAGACTTTGCGGATTGTGGCGGGAGCAAGCCGCCGTTCTCCCTGAAGCGCGATGCGGACTGGCCGTAGCGGGCGCGGAACGCACGCGCGAAGCTGCAGCAGTTGTCGAAACCGCTGGCGGCAGCGACCTCGCCCACCATCATGTCGGTGTCGCGCAGCAGATCAGCGGCGCGTTCGAGGCGCAGTCGTGCCGAAAGCGACTGCGGGCTTTCCTCGTACAGGCTCTGGAAGGTCTTGGACAGGTACCAGCTGGAGAAGTTGGTCAGCTCGGCCAGTTCGCCGATGCGCACCACCCGGTGGCTGTTGCCTTCCAGATAGAGGCGCGCGCGCTGCATGCGGCCGAACACCTGGCGCTTGCGGCTGCGCGAGCGGCCCGGGCAGCGCTGCACGTTGTCGGCCAGGCCACGCTGCAGGCCCGCGAGGTGCAGCAGCAGCGGGCGCAGGGCCTGCGCCGGCTGGCCGCTGGCCAGCGCATCGCGCCACAGGCGCAGCGCCACGCGGGCATCAGTACGGTTCATCCGGCCACGACCTGCATACAGGCCGCAGTCGGCCATCTCGGTCAGCACGCGAAGCGCTTCGATGTTCAGGTTCAGGCCGACGCACAACCCGTTGCGACCGGCCTGCACCAGCGGCCGCGATTCCTTCTCGAAGGCGATCCACTCGCCCTGGCGCAGGCGGAAGCGCCCTTCCTTGGCCTCGACCCACGAGCTGCCACGCACCTGCATCCAGACAGTGAAGCTGGAGCCGGCGGTCTGCAGGCTGCCCAGCCGGGCCACGCCCAGGCAGGTCGGTGCGACGTCGTCGAGCGACCGGTCCAGGGAAACAGTTTGGCCGCGATCGGCCAGCGAGAGTTGACGCATGGGGGCACCACGGATTTGCCTAGTACAGGACTCCGTTTTGCCAAATCAGTCGGCACCGCGTCAGGAAGGTCCGACGAGATCGCCACGAATTCGCGACGAGATCCCGACGAAGAAATTACGAAGGCCCATTTCCCTTGAACAACAACAACTTGGAGAATGCGGGGAACAGTGCAGGCGGGCGTTCGGGCAACCGCATCACGCCGATGTCAGCGCCATCGCTGACCGCCATCGCCACGAACAGGTCCTTTCCGTCGGCGCTGGCACTGAGCCCGTTGCCGGCGCTGAGCCGTTCTGCGTCCAGGCAGCGTTCCGCCTCCTCGCGGCCGGGCTGGATGCGCACGAAGGTGGTGCCACACGTGGTCGAGGTACCGAGGTAGCCGATGCCGTTGTTGCCGGTCACGGTCCAGGCCCGGTATCGCCAGCGGCTGGGCCGGTCATCGCTGATCTGCTGCACACTGGCCGGGGACAACGCGGCATCCGCCGACCACAGGCCTCCGGCGGCCAAGCGGGTGAACAACACGCGGCCACTGCTCCGGTCAAAGCGCGCCTGCGACACCCCATCGATGCTGGCCAAGCGGCGCCAGGGCTGGACGCTGCGATCGAACAGGCTCAACCGCGTGCGCTGGTCGGCATCGCGCTCGACCACAAACAGCTGCTGCGGCGAGGCGCCATACAGTGCCTGCAACGGCTGTTCGGCCGGAACCGGCAAGGGTTGCAGGCGTTCATCGCGTGGCGCGATTTCATAGAGCACCGTGCGCCCATGCGCATCGCGGCCAACCACGAGCAACTGCCGGCTGTCGGCCGACCAGTCCGGCGCCTGCCGCGCCTCCGGCCGCAGCCCTTCGATGGGACGCAGCGAATCCGGTCGCTGCATGTCCGCCCACCACAGGGCGAAGCTGCCGGAACGATCGGAGGTGAAGACCAGCTGGCGGCCATCAGGCGCTGCCATCGGCTGCCCATCGCGGCCACTGGAGGCGAACAGGCGCTCGGGCGTGCCGCTGCCCTGCATCGGCACCTTGAACACGCCGAACTGCGCGCGCCGGTGGACGAACGCCAGCATGCCACCGCGTCGCGACACCGCTGGCCACTGCGCATCATCCAGGCCGGCATCGCGCAACGTGTGCCGCTCGACGTCCAGGTAATAGAGCCGCGCCTCGCTATCGACACGGCGGCCGAACACGATGGTTCGGCCATCGTCCAGCCAGGCCCAGCCGCGCAGCTCTGCCGCTTCATCGGTCAACTGCTCGGGCGTACCGCCCGCGGCTGGCACCCGCCACAGATCACCCAGCTGCGGGTTGCGCACGAACACCAGCCATTGCCCATCAGGCGAATAACGCGGTGCGTAGTCGAAGTCATCCTGATCGACGCTGTAGGCCAGCGCGCGCCACTGGCCACTGGCCAGGTCCAGCACGCGGATGCCACGGTGCGCGTAGCGACCGACCATGCTGCCGAACACCAGGCCACGCCCATCCGGCGTCCAGTCGAAGCTGAGCAGCTCCGTGCCATCGCAGCGTGTGGCCTGGCGCAGCGCGCCACCGGTGGCGCTGGCGATCAGTACCTGGCACCCGCCGTCGGCGGAGAACCGCGCGAAGGCGATTTCGCGGCCATCCGGCGACCAGTTCGGGAAGCGATCGACGGCACCGGCTGGTGGCGCCAGCAACTGGCGCGCCGGCGCGTTGCCGGAGGTCTGCAGCTTGATCGCGCCACCGCCGTTGCCATCCTCGTTGGCGCCCTCATAGGCCACCAGCGAACCGTCCGGTGACAGCGTGGGATAGGTTTCAAAGCCGCTGGTCGCGGTGATCAACCGATACGGCCGCTGCGGGCTGCCGATCACCCGCGTACCGTTCTCCACGGCAGCCTCCACCGGCGAACTGCCGGCCGGTGCACGGCGCAGCAGCAGCGTGGTCAACACCAGCAGCGTGGCCAGCATCAACACGCCCAGCGCCAGCAGCACGCGCCGACGGATATGGCGCCAGCGGCGGCGCGCTGCCTGTGGATGCGCAGGCAACGCAGCAGTGGTCACCGGCTGCGCGGTCATGCCTTCGTCGTCGCGGACGCCTGCGGCCACGGGCTCGGCATCGTCCAGCACCTGCACCGGGACCAGAAGCCGATAGCCTGTCTTGGCGATGGTTTCGATGTAGGCCTGGCCGTTGTCGTCGTCGTTGCTGAACGCCTTGCGCAGCTGGGTGACGGCCTGGGTCAGCACATCGTTGGTCGGCAGCGTGTCCGGCCATACCTCGGCGAACAACTCGTCGCGGGTGACAACGCGGCCCGGCTGCCGCAGCAGCACGCGCAGCACGCCCAGCGCCTTCGGCGTCAGCCGGCGCGGGCGACGCGCACCGACGACCTCGACTTCGCGCGAGGACAGAGTGACGGTGCACTCTCCTATCCGTATCCGATCGGATACCGGGGGCTGGATTTCGCTGCTGTTCATTTTCTGCTACACAGTAGAGACAGGTCCCGGGCAGTGTTTGCCTTCGATACCGCCCCGTCCTGGGAACAGCGAAAAGCCAGACTCCGCACAAAGCATCGGCGCATACCGCAAAAACAATCGAGCGCGCGAATACTAGCCTATGCAAGTTACCTCGCCTATCGCGTGGTCGACATCAGGCTCTCTCTCGCCGACGCATTCACATAATTTGCGACATCATTCGCGCCCTTTCGGGCGCGAAATTTTTATCTGGCGTTCATTTTCACATGCGCCGCAACATGGTCAATCCGACCAGCCGCGAAACCACCAAAGCCACGTACATCACGCCGGAAAACTGCTCCAGCATGACCAGTGCGCGTGCCTGTGGATGCAACGGCACGACGTCACTCAAGCCGACGCCAGACAGCAAGCTGAAGCTGAGATAAAGCAGCTCCATCCAACTGCGCTGCGCGCCTCCGCCGGTGCCCTGGAAGCTGCCCGGGTACCACTGCTGGCATACCGCGAATGCGAACGCAAATGCCCATGCAAGCAAGGTGAATGTCGCGCCTGCGGCGAACAGTTCGTCGCGGGTGACCTTGTGGTCCTGGAGCATGTAGGCGATCAGCGCGCCGGCCGTGTAGAAGTACAGCAGGCTCTCCAGCAACTGCGCGGTGGTCAGCAATGCGCTGCGGTCGAGCAATGCACCGGCCAGCGAGAACACCACCGACGGGATGGCCAGCACCAGTGCCAGCCAGGTGCCCAGCGGGCTGCGCTGCACCACCCACAGCGCCAGGCCCAGTACCGCCATGCCGAACATGCCCAGCGCCGCGCGGCCGGCAGCGGTGTCATCCAGCGCGGGGTACAGCAGCACCGCGATCAACTGGGCACCCAGCAGCCAAGCCGAAGGATGACGGCGGGCGATGGCCAGCCAACGGGTGGTCATGGCAACAGGCATGGTGTCCTTTCCCCAGGGTGATGCGCGGAGCATAGCCGGGAGAGGCGTGATGAGCGGTGGTGCCGGCCGCTGGCCAGCACGCTTCCCGGCCCCTGCACAACCGGCTGCTGGGCAGCGGCCGGCACCCGGCTACTCGTCATCCCTGGTGGTAGACCTCTGCGCCAGCCGCGCGGAACTCCTCCGACTTCTCCTTCATGCCGGCCTCGGCGTAGTCACGCACGTCCTGGGTGATCTTCATCGAACAGAAGTGCGGGCCGCACATCGAGCAGAAGTGGGCCAGCTTGTGCGCATCCTTCGGCAGCGTCTCGTCATGGAACTCCTTGGCCTTCTCCGGGTCCAGGCCAAGGTGGAACTGGTCCTCCCAGCGGAACTCGAAGCGCGCCTTGCTCAATGCGTTGTCGCGAACCTGCGCGCCCGGATGGCCCTTGGCCAGGTCGGCTGCATGCGCGGCAATGCGATAGGCCATGATGCCGT
This sequence comes from Stenotrophomonas sepilia, assembly GCF_003244875.1. Classification (GTDB taxonomy): domain Bacteria; phylum Pseudomonadota; class Gammaproteobacteria; order Xanthomonadales; family Xanthomonadaceae; genus Stenotrophomonas; species Stenotrophomonas sepilia. The sequence continues at coordinate 3,603 of NZ_LXXZ01000088.1, read as the reverse complement.
CGCGCACGTCCTGGCGATTGGGCAGGCCGAGATGCTCCTTCGGCGTCACGTAGCAGAGCATGGCCGTGCCGAACCAGCCGATCATCGCCGCGCCGATCGCGCTGGTGATGTGGTCGTAGCCCGGTGCGATATCGGTGGTCAACGGCCCCAGCGTATAGAACGGCGCCTCGCCGCACTCACGCAGCTGCTTGTCCATGTTCTCCTTGATCAGCTGCATCGGCACGTGGCCGGGGCCCTCGATCATGGTCTGCACGTCGTGCTTCCAGGCGATCTTCGTCAGCTCGCCCAGCGTTTCCAGCTCACCGAACTGCGCGGCGTCGTTGGCATCGGCGATGCAACCCGGGCGCAGGCCATCGCCCAGCGAGAAGGTCACGTCGTAGGCCTTCATGATTTCGCAGATCTCTTCGAAATGCGTGTAGAGGAAATTCTCCTTGTGATGCGCCAGGCACCACTTGGCCATGATCGAGCCCCCGCGGCTGACGATGCCGGTCACCCGCTTGGCGGTGAGCGGCACGTAGCGCAGCAGTACGCCGGCGTGGATGGTGAAGTAGTCCACGCCCTGCTCGGCCTGCTCGATCAGGGTGTCGCGGAAGATTTCCCAGGTCAGTGCCTCGGCGCGGCCATCAACCTTTTCCAGCGCCTGGTAGATCGGCACGGTACCAATGGCCACCGGCGAGTTGCGGATGATCCATTCACGGGTCTCATGGATGTGCTTGCCGGTGGACAGATCCATCACCGTGTCGCCGCCCCAACGGATCGCCCACACCAGCTTTTCCACTTCCTCGGCGATGCCGGAAGATACGGCGCTGTTGCCGATGTTGGCGTTGATCTTGGTAAGGAAGTTGCGGCCGATGATCATCGGCTCGCTTTCCGGATGGTTGATGTTGTTGGGCAGCACCGCGCGGCCGCGCGCGATTTCATCCCGCACGAACTCCGGGGTGATGATCTTCTGGATCGAGGCGCCGAACGCCTCGCCCGGATGCTGCTGCAGCAGGCCCGCATCGCGGATCGCTTCCAGCCGCTGGTTCTCGCGGATGGCAACGAACTCCATTTCCGGGGTGATGATGCCGCGGCGCGCGTAGTGCATCTGGGTGACGTTCGCGCCTGCCCGTGCACGACGCGGCAGGCTGCGCGCGGGGAAGCGCACGGCATCAAGCTTCGGGTCATGCTCGCGATCACGCCCGAACGACGAACTCAGGCCTTCGAGCTGCTCGGTATCGCCACGTTCCTCCACCCAGCCGCGACGCAGTGCCGGCAGGCCGGCGGACAGATCGATACGCACGCCCGGATCGGTGTAGGGGCCGGACGTGTCGTAGACCGTGACCGGTGCATTCTCTTCGCCGCCGAACAGCGTCGGGGTGCGGGTCAACGCGATCTCCCGCATCGGCACCTGCAGATCCGGGCGCGAACCGGGCACGTGGATCTTGCGCGAGCCGGGAATGGGCCGGGTCACGGATTCGGAGAGTTGCTGGGCCTGTTGCTGCAGGGCGGAGAGCTGTGCGTTCATCGGGCATCGTCCAGGAAGGTCAGGGACGAAGCGGCGGCGCACTGCGACCGCGCCCGGACGGTCCTTGGGCGGAGTCCGGGAATGGCTGCATTGCAAAGCTTCCCTACGCCGGTATGAGCCGGATCAGGTTCCAAGGGACTGTCTCAACCGTGGCCACATGGCCGCGGTACCCCCGCTTCTTGGCGTGCATTAGAGCATAGACCGCCCGCCTCCGGAGTTGCCCCCAATCGCCGTTCGTTAACGGAATCATGACGTCCCGTTCAGTAACGTGCACGCGCATCGTGTCGCTGCGACCGGTGCTTCCCTTGCCGCCCCTGCGGCCCCTGCCCGGTTCCGCTGTATACCGCCGGCCCTTCGCTGCAAGCTCTGCTCGCTCCCCTCAATCCCTTGATCGGAGAAGCTCCTTCATGGTGTTTCGTGTTTCCATCGCACTGGTTCTGATGCTGGTGCTGCTTGCCGGTATTGCACCCGGCCCCTTCAATACCGTGGTGCAGAGCATCCTCGGCGAGCTCATCCGCGGCATCGGCTGGCTGTACCTGCTGGTCGTGTTCCTGGCCCTGGTATTCCTGATGTACCTGGCCTTCGGTCGCTTCGGCAACCTGCGCATCGGCGGCGAAGACGCCGAGCCGGAGTTCTCGCGGGCCAGCTGGATGTCGATGCTGTTCGCCGCCGGCATGGGCATCGGCCTGGTGTTCTGGGGCGCAGCCGAGCCCATTTCGCACTTCAGCAAGCCACCGGAAGGGCTTGCTCCGCAAAGCCTGGACGCGGCACGCGCCTCGATGCGCTATGCATTCTTCCACTGGGGCCTGCACCCGTGGGCCATCTACGCGCTGATCGGGCTGGCAATGGCCTGGTTCCAGTTCAACCGCAACGGCCGTGGCCTGGTCAGCGACATGCTGCAGCCGATCATCGGCCGCCACCATCGCGGCTGGATCGGTCGGGTGGTCAACATCGCTGCAGTGGTCGCCACCGCGATCGGTGTCGCGACGACGCTGGGCTTCGGCACCATCCAGATCGCCGCCGGCATCGAGCGCGTGTTCGGCGTGCAGGCTACCGTCCCAGTGCAGATGACCATCATTGCCGTCGCGTTCGTGCTGTATATGGCGTCCACCGCCAGTGGCGTGGAGCGGGGTGTGAAGTGGCTGTCCAATTTCAACCTGGCGTTGGCTGCCCTGCTGGCAGCCATCCTGCTCGTGCTGGGGCCGACCGGCTTCATCTTCGATACATTCACCACCACGCTGGGCTCCTACCTCAACCAGCTGGTGACAATGAGCCTGCGCATGTCACCGTTCTCGGGCAGCACCTGGGTGGCGGACTGGACAATCTTCTACTGGGCCTGGTGGATCTCGTGGGCACCGTTCGTAGGCTCGTTCATCGCACGCATCTCGCGCGGCCGCAGCGTGCGCGAGTTCGTGATCGGCGTAGTGCTCGCGCCGACGCTGCTGGGCTTCTTCTGGTTCGCGGTGTTCGGCGGCACCGCGCTGTGGGCACAGATCTTCGGCCATGCCGACCTGGTGCAGGCGCTGGGCAATGGCTACGAGACGGTGCTGTTCACGCTGTTCGACAGCATGCCGCTGCCGCTGCTGCTGTCGTGCGTCGCACTGGTACTGCTGATGATCTTCTTCGTAACCTCGGCCGACTCGGCGGTACTGGTTCTGGCCAGCATGTCCACTGACGAAGCAGGCGATCCTCCGTTGAAGCGCAAGCTGGCCTGGGGCATCGCGGTGGCGTTGATCGCAGCGGCGTTGCTGCTGGCCGGTGGCCTGGATGCACTGCAGGGCATGATCACGATTGCGGCGTTGCCATTCGCGCTGCTGATGGTGCTGGTGATGGTGTCGCTGTACCGCGTGCTCGACCAGGAGTACACGCGTGAGCGACGGCAGGCGCAGCGCCAGCGGCACATGATCGATGCGTGGATCGCACGCGAGATGGCGGCGCAGGAGGAGACGCAGGCCGAGGCCGCACGCGCGCACGATCAGGATTGAGGGTGTTTTGCAGCCTGCGGCTGCACCGCTTTTTCAAGCAACGGCAACAGCAACATCAACTTCAAGAGCGGCTCTGGTTTTCTGCGGGTTGGGTGGGGCGGTATGGGGGGC
>NZ_LXXZ01000087.1 GCF_003244875.1 Stenotrophomonas sepilia | reverse complement strand
CGCGCTGCTGGGCGTCCTGCCGTAAGCGACCACGGAGCCTGCACGGACATGCGCGTTGCGATTTTCGGTACCGGTTATGTAGGGCTGGTGACCGGTACCTGCCTGGCCGACGTCGGCCACCAGGTGGTCTGCGTCGATATCGACCAGGCCAAGGTCGATGGCCTCAACCAGGGCATCATCCCGATCTATGAGCCGGGCCTGGAGCCGATGGTGAAGGCCAACCACGCCGCGTCGCGGCTGGCGTTCACCACCGATGCCGCGGCCGCGATCGGCCACGGCCAGGTCGTGTTCATCGCCGTTGGCACGCCGCCGGACGAGGATGGCAGTGCCGATCTGCAGTACGTGCTGGCTGTGGCCCGCACCATCGGCCGGCACATGAGCGTGCCGACCGTGGTGGTCAACAAGTCGACGGTGCCGGTGGGCACCGCCGACAAGGTGCGTGCCGCCATTGCCGCAGAGTTGGCGGCACGTGGCGCGGACATCGCCTTCGATGTGGTGTCCAACCCGGAATTCCTGAAGGAAGGCGATGCTGTCGCCGACTGCATGCGCCCGGATCGCATCATCATCGGCGCGACCAGCGCCGAGTCGGTGGCGGTAATGCGGCGCCTGTACGCGCCGTTCAACCGCAACCACGACCGCGTGGTGGAAATGGACGTACGTTCGGCGGAGCTGACCAAGTACGCCGCCAACGCGATGCTGGCGACCAAGATCTCGTTCATGAACGAAATCGCCAACATCGCCGAACGTGTCGGCGCCGATGTCGAGCAGGTCCGCCAGGGCATCGGCTCGGATCCGCGCATCGGCTGGCATTTCATCTACCCGGGCGCCGGTTACGGCGGCTCGTGCTTCCCCAAGGATGTGCAGGCGCTGGCCCGCACCGCGCAGCAGGCCGGCCTGGAGCCGAAGCTGCTGAACGCCGTGGAAGCGGTCAACGATGCGCAGAAGGGCCATCTGTTCGCCCTCATCCAGCGTCATTACGACAAGGGTGAAGACGAAGGTGTGCGTGGCAAGACCTTTGCCGTGTGGGGCCTGGCGTTCAAGCCGAACACCGATGACATGCGCGAAGCTTCCAGCCGTCGCCTGCTGGCGCAGCTGTGGGAAGGCGGCGCGACGGTGCGTGCCTACGATCCGGAAGCGATGCACGAGTCGCAGCGCATCTTCGGCGAGCGCGATGATCTGGTGTTCTGCAGCAGTGCCGACGAGGCGCTGCAGGGGGCCGATGCACTGGTCGTGGTGACCGAGTGGAAGCAGTTCCGCAGCCCTGATTTCCAGACGCTGCGCGAGCAGTTGAAGGACGCGGTGGTGTTCGACGGCCGCAACCTGTACGAGCCGGCGGATATGGAAGCGGCGGGCCTGGCGTACTACGGCATTGGCCGGGGGCGCTCGCTGCATGTCTGATCTGCTGCCAACCGAACGCGAGCAGGCGCTGGAAGCGCGCCTGGTCGAACTGGAAATGCGCGTGTCCTTCCAGGAACAGGCGCTGGCCGAACTGAGCGATGCGCTGGCCGATGCCCGCATGCAGGGCATGCGCAACGCCGACGTGCTGCGCGTGCTGCTGGAAGACCTGGGCAAGGTCCGCAACGCGCTGAATTCTTCCGATCCGGCGAGCGAACCGCCGCCGCCGCACTACTGATCCGAATCCTATGAGCGATACCCTCCGCGACCAGCTGATGGGCCTGGGCTTCAAGCCCGCGCCCAAGCCCGAGCGCAAGAATGATGGCCCCCGCCGTGACGGTCGCCCGCAGGGCAAGGGTGGCAACGGCAATGGAAAGCCGCAGGGCGCTGGCAAGGGCGAGCACAAGCCCGGCGAGCGTCGTGGGCATGGCCACGGTCGCCCGGGCAAGCCCGGCCAGTCGCGTGGCCCGGGCCAGCAGGGCCCGCGCACGCCGCGCAGCGCCGAAGAGATGGATCTGGCCAAGGCCTATGCCATCCGAGCGCAGAAGGAAAAGGAAGAGCGCATCGAGGCCGAGCGTCTGAAACAGGAAGAGGCGCGCGTACGCCGCGAGGCCAAGGCCAAGCTGGAAGAACTGCTGAAGGACAAGAGCCTGAACTCGGAAGCGGCCGACATCGCCCGCCACTTCCCGTATGGCGGCAAGATCAAGCGCATCTATGTGACCGCCGAACAGCTGACCGCGCTCAATGCCGGCGAGCTTGGAGTGGTCCAGCTCAACGGGCGCTACCTGCTGGTGACCGCTGAAGTGCTGGCACAGTCCGAGGCGGTGTTCGCCCCGTCGGTGGCGCTGAAGGTCGATCCGAATGCGCCGGCCGAGGAAGATCCGTACGCGGATCCGCAGTACCAGGTGCCGGACGACCTGGTCTGGTAACTGCATCTGCCGCATGATGAAAACGCCGGGCATTGCCCGGCGTTTTCGTTACTGGGTGCACGCAGTGCTGCGCCGCGCACGGATCAGCGGCAGGCTCAGCGCGAAAAAGCAGAGCAGGGCGCCAATCAGGGCGAAGCCGCTGCCGGCCAGGAACGCGGTGCGGCCGTCGTCGATCTTCCACAGTTGGCCGGCAATGAGCGCGCCCAGCACACCGCCGACACCGGACGAAAAGCCGTACAGCAGTCCTTGGCCGTGGCCGTTTAGACGACCGGGGAAGTAGGTCGCCAGCATCTGCATCGCTGCAGCGAAGAACGCGGCAAAGCCCAGCGCGTGCGCGGTCTGCGCCAGCAGCATCACCGGCAGGTTCTCCGGGAACAGTGCGGTCACGGCCCAGCGCAGGCAGGAACTGACCAGCGCGATCAGCAGCATCCAGCTGGCGTCGTAGCGGCGGAAGAAGCGGCCGATGGTGAAGAACACGCCCACTTCGAAGACCACGCCGATGGTCCACAGCAGGCCGAGGGTGGTGGTGCGGTAACCGTGGTGGTCCATGTAGACCGAAAAGAACGTGTAGTACGGGCCGAACGACAGCTGTTCCATGAAGGCGGCCAGGAAGAACGCCAGCACTGGCGGTCGGCGCACGATCTGCCAGAAGCCGCTGGTGTCACCCGCCGTCCTGCCGATGTCGCGCGCGTAGTGATTGCTGAAGGCCGAGGCAACCAGCAGCACGAACAGGGGCAGCATCATCCACGGCAACAATCCGGCGTGGTTGCCGGCGCCATCGCCCTCGATCAGCCAGCCGAACAGGGTGACCACGGCGATGAAACCGAGCGAGCCCCAGACCCGGATCAACCCGTAGCGATGGCTGTCGTTGCCCAGGTGGGTGAGGGTGATCGACTCGAACTGCGGCATCACCGCGTTGTAGAAGAAGCAGAACACGATCATCGCCGGGTACATCCACGGCTGCGGCAGTGGCAGCAGAAAGGCAGCGAAGCTGAGCAGGGTCAGCACGCAGCCGACGCGCAGCAGGCGGATCGGTCGCGGTGATGCGGCCGCCAGCGAGGTCCAGGTACTGGGTGCGATCACGCGGGTGGCGTACCACAGGCCCATCATCACGCTGATCGCGGTCACGCTCATCCCGCGCGCGGTCAGGAACAGGCTCCAGTACGGCGTGAACGCGCCGAGCGCCGCGTAGTAGAACAGGTAGAAACTTGAGAGGCGGGCAACGGGAACGGTCATCGCCGAATGATGAAGCAAAAAAAGGGGACGGAGGGGATCAAGTCGCTAATGCACAAACGACTTAATCCCCTCCGTCCCCTTTTTGTGTCATTCGGGGTCGTAGTCGAGGTTGGAGGCCAGCCAGCGTTCGGCCTGGGCGCGGTCCACGCCCTTGCGCCGGGCATAGTCGGTGACCTGTTCGCGGCTGAGCCGCCCGACCACGAAGTACTGGCTCTGCGGATGGCTGAAGTAGTAGCCCGAGACAGCGGCCGTGGGCAGCATCGCGAAGCTCTCGGTCAATTCCATGCCCGCGTTCTTCTCAGCCTGCAGCAGGTCGAACAGGCGGCGCTTCTCGCTGTGCTCGGGGCAGGCCGGGTAGCCCGGGGCCGGACGGATGCCGCGGTACTGCTCGTCGATCAGGGCCTCGTTGTCCAGCGTCTCGGCGCGGTCGTAGCCCCAGAATTCGGTACGCACGCGCTGGTGCAGGCGCTCGGCCAGCGCCTCGGCGAAGCGGTCGGCCAGTGCTTTCAGCAGGATCGCGTTGTAATCGTCGTGCTCGGCCTCGAAGCGCGCGACGTGGGCGTCGATGCCGATGCCGGCGGTGACCGCGAACGCGCCGATCCAGTCCTGCTTTCCGCTGTCGGCCGGGGCAATGAAATCAGCCAGGCAGAAATCCGGACGTTCGGCTGGCTTGTCCACCTGCTGGCGCAGGAAGTGCAGGGTAGTTTCGCCCTGTGCGTGCTGCACGCGGACATCGTCGCCGATGCTGTTGGCCGGCCACAGGCCGAACACGGCCTTGGCCGTCAGCCACTTCTCGCCGACGATGCGCTCGAGCATCGCACGGGCATCCTTGTACAGCTCGCTGGCCTGGGTACCGACGATCTCATCGGTGAGGATCGCCGGGAACTTGCCGGCCAGCTCCCAGGCCTGGAAGAACGGCGTCCAATCGATGTAGTCGACCAGTTCGGCCAGCGGATAGTCGTCGAACACGTGCAGGCCGGGCTGATTCGGTGCCGGTGGCGTGTAACTGTCCCAGCCGCCCTGGAATTTCTGCGCGCGCGCATGTTCCAGTGTGACCAGGCGCTTGGCGTCGCCCCGGTTGCGGTGGCGCGCGCGGATTTCGGCATAGTCGGCTTCGTTGGCGGCAACGAAGGCCTCGCGCAGATCACGCGAGATCAGCGACTGCGCCACGCCAACTGCGCGCGATGCATCCTTCACCCACACCGTCGGCGCCTTGTAGTGCGGGTCGATCTTCAGCGCGGTATGCGCACGCGAAGTGGTCGCGCCCCCGATCAGCAGCGGCAGGTCGAAGCCCTGGCGCTCCATCTCGCGGGCGACGTGGCTCATCTCCTCCAGGGACGGGGTGATCAGCCCGGACAGGCCGATCAGGTCGGCGTTGTGCTCGCGGGCGGCATCGAGGATCATCTGCGCCGGCACCATCACGCCGAGGTCGACCACGTCGAAGTTGTTGCAGGCCAGTACGACGCCGACGATGTTCTTGCCGATGTCATGCACATCGCCCTTCACCGTGGCCATGATGATCTTGCCGTTGCTCTTGGCGGTGTCACCGCTGCGCGCTTTTTCCGCTTCGATGTAAGGCAGCAGGTAGGCCACGGCCTTCTTCATCACGCGCGCGGATTTCACCACCTGTGGCAGGAACATCTTGCCGGCGCCGAACAGGTCGCCGACGATGTTCATGCCGTCCATAAGCGGTCCTTCGATCACGTCCAGCGGGCGGCTGGAGGCCTGCCGGGCCAGTTCGGTGTCTTCCTCGACGAAGGCATCCAGGCCGTGTACCAGGGCATGCGCCAATCGCTGTGCCACCGGCTTTTCGCGCCAGGCCAGGTCTTCGGTCTTCGCCGCGCCCTTCCTGCCCTTGTAGCGCTCGGCGATCTCCAGCAGGCGCTCGGTGGCATCGCTTCGGCGGTTGAGGATCACGTCCTCGACACGCTCGCGCAGGTCCGGCTCCAGTTCGTCGTAGATCGGCATCGCGCCGGCGTTGACGATGCCCATGTCCATGCCGGCGGCGATCGCGTGGTACAGGAACACCGAATGGATGGCCTGGCGCACGGTTTCGTTGCCGCGGAACGAAAACGAGACGTTGGAGACGCCGCCGGAGACATGGCAGTGCGGCAGGGTCTGCTTGATGATCCGGGTGGCTTCGATGAAGTCCACCGCGTAGTTGTCGTGCTCTTCGATGCCCGTAGCGACGGCGAAGATGTTCGGGTCGAAGATGATGTCCTGCGGCGGGAAGCCGATCTCGTCGACCAGGATGCGGTAGGCGCGTGTGCAGATCTCGACCTTGCGCGCACAGGTGTCTGCCTGCCCGGCCTCGTCGAACGCCATCACTACTGCCGCGGCGCCATAGCGCAGCACCTTGCGCGCGTGCTCGCGGAACAGCGCTTCGCCTTCCTTCAGCGAGATCGAGTTGACCACGCTCTTGCCCTGCAGGCATTTCAGGCCGGCCTCGATCACGCTCCACTTGGAGGAGTCGACCATCACCGGGATGCGCGCGATGTCCGGCTCGGACATGATCAGGTTGAGGTAGCGCGTCATCGCCGCTTCCGAATCGATCAGGCCCTCGTCCATGTTGACGTCGAGGATCTGGGCGCCGCTGGCCACCTGCTGGCGGGCCACGTCCACCGCCTCCTCGTAGCGGCCTTCCTTGATCAGCTTGCGGAACTGCGCGCTGCCGGTGACGTTGGTGCGTTCGCCGACATTGATGAACAGCAGGTCCGGGGTGATGACCAGAGGTTCCAGGCCGGACAGGCGGGTAGGGCGGACAGGCGTCATGGCAGGCGTCGGCTCAACAGCAGTAGGGCGGGAAGTGCGGGACGGTGGCGGCAACGTTCATGCGGCCTGCTCCCGGGTGCCGGGCAGTGCGCGCGGCGGCAGTCCGGCTACGGCATTGGCAATCGCACGAATATGCTCGGGGGTGGAGCCACAGCAGCCGCCGACCAGGTTCAACAGGCCATCCTCGGCGAAGCCGCGCAGCGTGGTGGCCATCTCTTCAGGAGTTTCGTCGTAGTCGCCGAACGCGTTGGGCAGGCCGGCGTTGGGGTGGGCGCTGACATAGCAGTCGGCGACCTGCGAGAGGGTTTCCACATGCGGGCGCATCGCATCGGCACCCAGCGCGCAGTTCAAGCCGATCGACAACGGACGGGCGTGGGCGAGCGATGCGTGGAAGGCCTCGGCGGTCTGCCCGGACAGGGTGCGACCGGAAGCGTCGGTGATGGTGCCGGAGATCATCACCGGCAGCCGCGCGCCGCGCGCATCGAACGCTTCCTCCAGCGCATACAGCGCGGCCTTGGCGTTGAGCGTGTCGAAGATGGTCTCGACCATCAGGGTATCGGCGCCGCCGTCGATCAGGCCCTCGATGGCTTCGCGGTAGGTGTCGCGCAGCTCGTCGAAGCTGGTATTGCGGAAGCCGGGATCGTTGACGTCGGGGCTGATCGACGCGGTGCGGCTGGTCGGGCCGATCACCCCGATCACGAAGCGCGGCTTGCCCGGTGTGGTTGCGGCCACTGCATCACAGCACGTGCGCGCGACCGCAGCGCCGGCCTTGTTCAACTCGTACACCAGGTGCTCGAGGTGGTAGTCGGCCTGGCTGACCGAGGTTGCATTGAAGGTGTTGGTTTCGATCAGGTCCGCACCGGCCTCGAGGTAGGCGGTGTGGATGTCGGCGACGATCTGCGGCCGGGTCAGCAGCAGCAGATCGTTGTTGCCCTTCAGGTCATGGCCTCCCGCTGTGGCGTGATCGCAGCCGGAGCCATGCAGATGGTCATAGCCACCGGCGAAGCGCTCGCCACGGTAATCGTCTTCCTGCAGGCCGTGGCGCTGGATCATCGTGCCCATCGCACCATCGATGATCAGGATCCGCTCGCGCAGGTCGTCGAGCAGGGCGTTGGCACGATCGGGATGCAACCAGGGCAGGGCGGGCATGGCGGTCTCGGACTCAGGGCTTGTTGGCGATCAGCGAAATCACTTCGAAGTGCGGCGGCCGCTTCTCGCGGGTGACCGTCTCCAGGCTGGACACCTGCAGGCCGGCCTTGTCGACGAACCTGCGCAGCTCCTTGTCGCTGAAGCCGAGGTTGACGTGGCCATAGGCCTCCACCGCTGCCTTGTGCTCGTGGCGGGCCAGGCTGCACAGCAGCAGGCGGCCGCCCGGGCGCAGTACGCGTGCAGCTTCGGTCACCGCCTGCGCCGGTTTGCTGGCGTAGGTGAGCGCATGCATCAGCACGACCAGGTCGAAGCTGGCATCCTCGAACGGCAGGGCATGCATGTCGCCCTCGCGCACTTCCACATTGGGCAGCCGCCGCAGGCGCTCGCTGGCGGCGGCGACCACGCGCGCGCTGGTATCGATGCAGATGTAGCGCTTGGAATGCGGGGCAACCAGTTCGGCCAGCACGCCATCACCAGAGGCGATATCCAGCACGTCGCCGGTCTCAAGCAGCGGCAGCGCGGTGCGTGCCAGCGCCTCCCAGGTACGGCCCGGCGAGTAGTGGCGTTCCATGTCGCCGGCCACGCTGTCGGCCCAGTTCTGGTCGGCGGCGCGGTGGGCCAGCACGGCGGCCACGCGTTCAGCGTCCTGGCGCAGCAGCGGATCATCGCTTCCGTTGCTCAAGGCATGCCACAATGCACGCTGCGCCGGGTCCAGCTGGGCCTCGTCGAAGCGGTAATAGGCCGACACGCCGGCACGGCGGTCGCGGACCAGCCCGGCTTCCTTCAGGCGTGCCAGGTGGGTGGACACGCGCGGCTGCGCCAGCCGGGTGATCGCCGACAGTTCGGCCACGGTCAGTTCCTCCTGCTCCAGCAGCGCCAGCAGGCGCACGCGAGTGGCATCGGCGAACACCTTCAGGCGGGTCGACCAGTCTTCCAGATCCATAAACATCTACCTATCGCGATATAGAGATATATTCGCTGAAGGGGCCTGGCGCGGTCAAGTCGCCAGCGTACGGAAACTGCCGGGCCCCGGTACAATCGCAGCACCTGGGCGCGCCGTATGCGGCCCATAACTTCATGTACCCGGGAGGGTGTTGTGGATTTCAGCTTTACCGAAGAGCAGTTGATGCTGCAGGACGTTGCGCGGCGCATCGCGCAGGAAAAGATCGCCCCCAGTGCGGAGCACCATGACCGCACCGGCGAGTTCCCGCTGGACAACATCCGCCTGCTGGGCGAGAACGGCCTGATGGGCATTGAAGTGCCGACCGAATACGGCGGTGCGGGCATGGACCCGGTTGCGTACGTGCTGGCGATGGTGGAGGTCGCCGCCGCCGACGCAGCCCATTCGACCATCATGTCGGTCAACAATTCGCTGTTCTGCAACGGCATCCTGACCCACGGTACCGAGCAGCAGAAGCAGACCTACGTACGTGCCATCGCCGAAGGCACGGCCATCGGCGCGTTCGCGCTGACCGAGCCGCAGTCCGGTTCCGATGCCACCGCCATGCGCTGCCGCGCGGTGAAGCAGGCCGACGGCACCTTCGTCATCAATGGCAAGAAGAGCTGGATCACCTCCGGTCCGGTGGCCAAGTACATCGTGCTGTTCGCGATGAGCGAGCCGGACAAGGGCGCGCGCGGCATCACCGCCTTCATCATCGATACCGACAAGGCCGGTTTCGGTCGTGGCAAGACCGAGCCCAAGCTGGGCATCCGCGCCTCGGCCACCTGCGAGATCGAGTTCAACGATTACGTGGCGCAGGCCGAAGACGTGCTGGGCCAGGAAGGTGAGGGCTTCAAGATCGCCATGAGCGTGCTCGATGCCGGTCGCATCGGCATCGCTTCGCAGGCCGTCGGCATCGCCCGAGCCGCCTATGAAGCGACGATTCAATACGTCAAGGAGCGCAAGGCATTCGGCGCGGCCATCGGTACCTTCCAGATGACCCAGGCCAAGATTGCCGACATGAAGTGCAAGCTGGACGCCGCGCTGCTGCTGACCCTGCGCGCGGCGTGGGTGAAGGGCCGGGGCAAGCGCTTCAGCAATGAGGCTGCCATCGCCAAGCTGACCGCCTCTGAGGCGGCGATGTGGATTACCCACCAGGCCGTGCAGATCCACGGCGGCATGGGGTATTCCAAGGAAATGCCGCTGGAGCGCTACTTCCGTGATGCCAAGATCACCGAGATCTACGAAGGTACTTCGGAGATCCAGCGCCTGGTGATCGCCCGCAACGAAACCGGGCTGCGCTGAGTCGCATGGCCGCGCCGCCGCAATGGCGGCGCGGCGGTAGGCCCACGCCACGCGTGGATGATGGTCATCCAGATGACGTCTTTGCCGTTGGCCTGCGGAGATGCATGCTGCTCTAATGCAGTCCGTTTCTTCGAGGATGACGACGTGATCTATCGCGGTTGGGGAATCATGACGCTGGTGACGCCGATTGCAGCGATCCTGCTGCTGGCGTACTTCTTTCCGCATGACGGCCCCAGGGGCAGTATCCCGCTGTCACAGGTTCTGTTGGGCGCAGGCCTCGGCGCGGCGGTGAACGTGGTGCTGGGCCTGTGGCTCAACCGTGCGCCGCGGCAGAAGGGGGAGGCCGCGCCCCACCATTTCTTCTTCGTACCCATGCAGTGGGCCTCGCTGATTCTGGTGGCGGTGTGCGCGGTGGTTGCGCTGCTGCGCTGAGGCGTTGCCCGAACAGCGCCAACCCAGGTTGGCGGCTACCGGCAATGCCGTTGTTCCGGCAGATGCCAACCTGGATTGGCATGAATTCAATTGTGGCAATAAAAAGGCCCCGGATCGCTCCGGGGCCTTTTCGTTTTCAGCGCAGCACCGGATCAACGATCCGGACGATGTGCGGCATCCGCATCGCGCTGGCGTTCCATGAACTCCTTGGACGGTTCGTCCAGCTTGTCGCCCAGCATGCGGCGCACGACCACGAAGAACACCGGGATCATCAGCAGGCCGAGCAGGGTGGCGAACAGCATGCCGCCGATCACGCCGGTACCGATGGCGTGGCGGGAGTTGGCGCCGGCACCGGTGGAGATCGCCATCGGGATCACGCCCATGATGAACGCGAACGACGTCATCAGGATCGGGCGGAACCGCAGGCGCGCCGCTTCGATGGTGGCATCACGCAGGTTCTTGCCTGCTGCGCGCTGCTCCACCGCGAACTCCACGATCAGGATCGCGTTCTTCGCCGCCAGGCCGATCACGGTGATCAGGCCGATCTTGAAGAACAGATCGTTGGGCAGGCCGCGCAGCATCGACAGGCCGAGGGCACCCAGCACGCCCAGCGGCACCACCAGCAGCACCGCCACCGGGATCGACCAGCTTTCATACAGCGCGGCAAGGCACAGGAACACCACCACGATGGACAGCACCAGCAGCAGGGTCGCAGCGTTGCCGGCCAGGATTTCCTGGTAGGACATGCCCGACCAGTCGTAGCCGAAGCCGGCCGGCAGGTCGTCGTTGACGATGCCTTCCATGGTCTGCATCGCCTCACCCGAGCTGGTGCCCGGTGCCTGCGAACCGACGATGTTGATCGCCGAGTAGCCGTTGTAGCGGCTCAGCGACGGCGGCGCCGACACCCATTCGGACTTGACCACCGTGTTCAACGGGATCATCGCGTTGGTGCCATCGGCGTTCTGGGTCAGGCTGGACGGGCTGTAGAAGCTCTTCAGCGATTCCTGGCCAGTGCGGTACGGACCATCGGCCTGCATGGTCACGCGCTTGATGCGGCCTTCGTAGAAGAAGTCGTTGACGTACACCGGGGCCAGCATCAGCTGGATGGTGCTGTACACGTCCGACACCGACATGCCCATCGACTGCGCCTGCACGCGGTCCACGTGCAGCTGCAGCTGCGGCGCGTTTTCCAGGCCGTTGGGGCGCACGCCGACCAGGTGGTCCGGCTTCTGCGCGGCCTGGCCGAGCAGGATGTTGCGGGCCTGGGTCAACTGTTCGTAGCCGGCACCGCTACGGTCCTGCAGCCACATGTCAAAGCCACCGAACTGGCCGAGGCCCTGCACGGTGGGCAGGTTGACCACGAAGATCTGCGCTTCCTTGATGCCGTAGAACGCGCCGTTCATGTTCTGGATGAACTCGGGCGCGGTGAACTTGCGTTCCTCCCACGGCTTCAGGCGGATGAAGCCCATGCCCACGTTCTCGCCGGAACCGACGAAGCTGAAGCCGGCCACCTGCAGCATGCCTTCATAGCCATCCTGCTTTTCCAGGATGCCACGCATCTGCGCGAACACTTCGTTGGTCTGGCCCTTGGTCGAGCCCGGCGGCAGCTGCACGATCGCCAGCGCATAGCCCTGGTCTTCTTCCGGCAGGAAGCTGCCCGGCATGCGGGTGAACAGGAAGCCGCACAGCGCGGTCAGCACCACGAACAGGATCATCCAGCGCGGCGCATGGCGCACCGCCGAGGTGATGTGCCCCACGTAGGTGTGGCTGATCTTGTCGTAGTACTTGTTGAAGGTGCGGTAGACGATGTTCGGGTTGTCGTTGTGCGTCGGCTTGAGGAACGTCGCGCACAGCGCCGGGGTGAAGCCCAGGGCCAGGAACGCCGAGAATGCCATCGAGATGGCGATGGTCAGCGCGAACTGCTTGTAGATCTCACCGGCGGCACCGCCCTGCAGGGCGGAGGGGATGAACACCGCGGCCAGCACGACGGTGATCGCCACCACCGCACCGGTGATCTGGGTCATCGCCTTCTGCGTGGCCGGCTTCGGCGCCAGGCCCTCCTCGGTCATGATGCGTTCGACGTTCTCGATCACCACGATCGCGTCGTCGACCACGATGCCGATCGCCAGCACCATCGCGAACAGCGTCAGCTGGTTGATCGTGAAGCCGATCATCCACATGCCCAGGAAGGTACCGAGCAGGGCGACCGGGATCACCAGGGTCGGGATCAGGGTGGCACGGAAGTTCTGCAGGAAGATCAGCATCACCAGGAACACCAGCAAGACCGCTTCAAACAGGGTCTTGACCACTTCCTGGATCGAGATCTTGACGAAGGTGGTGCTGTCGTACGGCGAGAACCAGGTGACCCCGGCCGGGAAGCTGGGCTGCAGCTCGTCCATCTTGGCGCGCACCGCTTCGGCCACGTTCAGGGCGTTGGCGCCCGGCAGCAGCTGGATGGCGAAGGCACCGGTCGGCTTGCCGTTGTACTGGGTGTCGAAACCGTAGTTGTTGGCACCGAAGGCGACGCGGGCGATGTCCTTCAATAGCACGCGCGAGCCATCAGCGTTGGCGCGCAGGATGATGTTCTCGAATTCCTGCGGCGAGCTGAAGCGGCCTTCGGCCGAGACCGTGGCGGTGAAGTGCTGGCCTTCCGGCGACGGGTCCGAGCCCAGCGCGCCGGCGGCGAACTGCACGTTCTGCGCACGTACCGCGGCCAGTACCTGGCTGGCCGACAGGCCATAGCCCTGCATCTTCTCCGGGTTCAGCCAGATGTTCATGGCGTACTCGGAACCGAACTGCTGGGTGCTGCCGACGCCGGGGATGCGCGAGACCTGGTCGAGCACGCGCGAGCCGACGATGTCGTTCAGGGCGTCACGGTTAATGGTCGGGGTATCGGACTGCAGCGCCACCACCATCAGGAAGCCGGCGTTGGCCTTGGCCACCACCACGCCCTGCTGGGTCACTTCCGAAGGCAGGCGTGGCGTGGCCAGCGAGACCTTGTTCTGCACCTGCACCTGGGCGATGTCCGGATCGGTACCGGTCTCGAAGGTCAGGGTGATCTGCGCACGGCCGTTGGAGGCGGACGAGGAGCTGAAGTACAGCAGGTGATCGATGCCGGTCAGCTGCTGCTCGATCACCTGGGTGACGGACTTTTCCGTGGTATCGGCGCTGGCGCCCGGGTAGGTCGCCGAGACGGTGACCTGCGGCGGGGCGATGTTGGGATAGGACTCCACGCCCAGGTTGAGGATCGCGATCACGCCGCTGAGCGAGATCAGGATCGCAACCACCCAGGCGAAGACTGGATGTTCGATGAAAAATTTAGGCATGACGGAAGGTTCCCGTTACTGCTTGTTCGAATCGGTGGCGGCCGGCTTGGCCGCATCGGCCTGCTCGGGCTTGGCCGCGTCGGCCGGTGCCTTGCCTGCAGCCGGTGCAGCGCCCGCCGCTGCGGCGCCGCCTGCGGCCGGCTTGCCGTTGGCGTCCTGGCCCGGGGTCCACGGCTTGGCCACCGCCGGTGCACCTTCCTTGACCTTCTGCACGCCGGCCACGATCACCTTGTCACCGGCGGCCAGGCCGTCGCTGACCAGCCAGTTGCCGCCCTGCGCGCCATCGGTCTTCACGTTCTTGCGCACGACCTTGCCGTCGGCGCCGACCACCATCACGTAGCCGCCGGTGGTATCGCGCAGCAGGGCCTGCTGCGGCACCAGGAAGGCGTTGTTGCGCTCGCCCAGGTTGGCCTGGAAGCTGACGAACGCGCCCGGCAGCAGGATCTGCTGCGGGTTCGGCAGCAGCGCGCGCAACGACACGGCGCCGGTGGCCGGGTCGACCGTGGTCGAGGAGAAGTCCAGCGTGCCCGGCTCACCATAGGTGGTGCCGTCGGCCAGCTTGACGTTGACCGTGGCCTTGCCGTCGCCGGACAGCGCCAGCGCACCCTTGGCCTGCTGCGCGCGCAGCTGGGTCAGCTCGTCCACGCTCAACGAGAAGTTGACGTACAGCGGGTCGAGCTGGTCGACGGTGGTCAGCAGGGTCACATCGCCCTGGCCCACCAGCGCACCCTCGGTGACCTGCTGCTTGTTGGCCACGCCACTGATCGGCGCGGTCACTTCGGCATAGCCCAGGTTGATCCGCGAGGAGGTCACTGCCGCTTCGGCCTGCTTGACCGCGGCCAGCGCGGTGCGCTCGGCCGATTCGGCGTTGTCCAGGTCGGACTTGGAGACGAACTGCTGCGGGGCCAGCGAGCGTGCGCGATCGGCGGCGACCTTGGCGTTGGCGTAGGTCGCGCGGGCCGAGGCCAGCTGGGCCTCGGAGGCGTTGAGCGAGGCACGCAGCGGCGCCGGGTCGATCAGGAACAGGGTCTGGCCCTGCTTGACCTGCGAGCCTTCCTGGTAGACCCGCTTGAGCAGCACGCCGGGCACGCGTGCGCGGACGTCGGCGCTGCGGAACGGCGACAGGCGGCCGACCAGCTCGCGCTGCAGCGGCAGGGTCTGCGGCTTGGCGTCGATCACGCCCACCTCCGGCGGCGGGGGCGTCTGCTGTTCCGGCTTCTTGCAGGCAGCCAGCGCGACAGCAACGGCGCACGTCAAGGCAAGGGTGCGGAGTGGGGCGGTCATCAGGAGGAACTCCGGGGTTGGTTTGTAGACGGGGCCGGCGACGGCTGAGGCGCGAAGGCGCGCAGGAAGCTGTCGACGGAGAACTCTGCCCAGCGCCGACGCAAGAGCGCGTCATCACGGTGGGGGGTATGGAAGCGCTGTTTGTCGAAATCCTGACCGGCGATCATGCTCAGCAGCAGTTCGGCCATGAAGTGCGGGTCGTCATGCCGGAGCTGGCCCTGCATGCAAACGGTTTCAATCCATTCAGCAAGATGAAGCGCCAGTGCGCCGGCGCCATGCCGGTACAGGGTACGCGCCTCTTCGGGAAACTGGGCCGCGTCGGCGGCGATCAGCCGGCAGGCCTGGCCCACGTGCGGTTGGTTGAAGTGCTCCAGGAAGTCGGTGGCGAACTGGAGCAGGCTGGCACGCAGGTCGTCAGTACGGAGTGCACGAACCATGGCGCCGGTAGCGTGGCCGACGTGGCGCTGCATTACCCGGCGCAGCAGTTGCTGCTTGCTGCCGTAGCGCGAGTAGAGGGTCTGCTTGGAACAGCCGGCATGCTGGGCCACCGCGTCCATGCTCATCTGCATGCCCTGCTGGGCCAGCAGTTCGCGCACGGCATCGAACACGCGCTCATCGCGTGCGTCGAGGGCAACGGGAAGGTAGGCCGGGTTCACGCGGTGGACTATACCGTCCAGTTCAGGATTGTGGAATCGAATCGGTGTCGCCGCGTGTGTCTTCCGGTAACACGCTTTGCCGATCCTGTCGGCAGTGCTCAAGCAGGCGCCCGCTCCATACCGGAGCGAACTGAATAGGCGTCTAAACCGCAGCAAACCCGGATCTGCTTATTCCGTCCTGCAGCAAGGCCTTTTCGTGCGGTAGGGCTACAATTTCATTTTCCCAACTGAGCAAGCGCATCGCTCTGCCATGAAACCGCAAAAAACCGCAGCCAAGACCGTGAAAAACAAGACGAAACCAGCAGAGTCGGAGGTCGCAGTGACCGCTGGTTTCTCCCTGGAGCCGGTGTACACGGCCTTGCGCAAGCGCTACCCCGCGGCCGCACAGGCCGAAGCAGTGGCCTTCGCCACTGACTTCTACAAGCGCATGGAGTCGGACGAGTTCCCGCACCACAGCGCTGAAGAGTGGGCCGCTCTCGCGGCTGAGACGCTGGAATTCGCCCGGGCCCGCAAGGCTGGCAAGGCCAACGTCCGCGTGTTCAATCCGACCGCGAAGGCCAACGGTTGGGAATCGCCGCATACCGTGCTGCAGATCGTCAACGACGACATGCCGTTCCTGGTCGATACCGTCACCATGTCGCTGGCCGAGCAGGGCGTGGGCGTCCACGTGCTGGGCCACCCGGTACTGCGTTTCACCCGCGACAAGGCCGGCAAGCTGGTCAAGGTCGGCGAAGGTGATGCCGAGTCGGTGATGCTGCTGGAAATCGACCGCCAGCCGGCCGATGCGATGGCTGCCATCGAGCAGGCCATCAACAAGGCGCTGGATGAAGTGCGTGCGATCGTGCGCGACTGGCAGCCGATGAAGGACAAGGCGCTGGCGCTGGCCGACGACCTGGGCAGCCGCCAGCTGCCGGTCGACGACGCGTCGCGCAAGGAAGCACAGGAGTTCCTGCGCTGGGCCGCTGACAACCACTTCACCTTCTTCGGCTACCGCGAGTACCGCGTCGAGAAGCAGGGCAAGGAAGAGGTGCTGGCGCCGCTGAACGACACCGGCCTGGGCCTGATGCGTGGCAAGGACAAGTCCGCCGCCCGTCCGGTCAAGACGCTGGCCGCGCAGGGCCTGAACACCACGTCCGGTTTGAAGGATGCGCTGATCCTGACCAAGACCAATGCCCGTTCGCGCGTGCACCGCGCCGGCTACATGGACTACATCGGCGTGCTGGAGTTCGACGCCAAGGGCAAGATCATCGGCGAGCAGCGTTTCCTCGGGCTGTTCACCTCCAGCGCCTACAACCGTCGCCCGTGGGAAATCCCGCTGGTGCGCCAGCGCCACGAGCACGTGATGAAGCAGTCCGGGCTGGCCCCCGCCAGCCACAGTGGCAAGGCCCTGCGCCATATCCTGGAAACCCTGCCGCGCGAAGAACTGTTCCAGTCCAGCGAGGACGAACTGTTCCGCACCGCGATGGGCGTGCTGGGCCTGCAGGAACGCGTGCGCAGCCGCCTGTTCCTGCGCCGCGACAAGTACAGCCGTTTCATCTCCGCGCTGGTCTACCTGCCGCGCGAGCGCTTCAACACCGACGTGCGCCTGCGCATCGAAGCAATGCTCAAGGACGCGCTGCACGGCGAGTTCGTCGACAGCTCGGTGGTGCTGGGCGAATCGCCGCTGGCGCAGGTGCACCTGATCGTGCGCCCGAAGCCGGGTGAAATGCTCGACGTTGATACCGCCGAACTGGAGCAGAAGCTGGCCCAGGTGCTGCGTAACTGGCAGGACGACCTGCGCGAAGCGCTGGTGAGCCGCCACGGCGAGACCGAAGGCCTGCGCATCGCCGCCCGCATCGGCAAGGCGCTGCCGGCCGGCTACATCGAAGACAACAGCACCGCCGTTGCCGCCAACGATGTCAGCCAGCTCGACGCGCTGACCGGCCCGGACGACCTGCGCCTGAGCCTGCAGGCCGTGCCGCGCGAAAGCGGCGATGGCCTGCGCCTGAAGCTGTATCGCCAGCTGGATGACATCCCGCTGTCGGACGCGCTGCCGATGATGGAAAACATGGGCCTGCGCGTGATCGCCGAACGTCCGTACCGCCTGTCGGTCGACAACGCGCCGGTGTACGTGCAGGACTTCGAGGTCGAGTCGACCGCTGGCGCGATCGATGCCGCCAGTGTCGATGAAGCCTTCGGCGAGACCTTCGCCCGCGTCTGGCACGGCGACGCCGAGAACGACGGCTTCAACCGCCTGGTGCTGGCAGCTGGCCTGCACTGGCGCCAGGTCGCCATGCTGCGTGGCTACTGCAAGTACCTGCTGCAGACCGGCGTGCCGTTCTCGCAGGCCTACGTGGAAGGCACCTTCGCGCGTTACCCGCTGCTGGCCCGCCTGCTGGTCGAACTGTTCGAGGCCCGCTTCGATCCGGCCACCGGCCATGAGAGCAAGGACGACATCTCGGCCGGCCAGGCCCAGCTGAAGGCCCACTTCGATGTGCTGGCCGCTGGCGACGACGCCACCCTGAAGGTGCTCAAGAGCGTGGTCGATGCCCGCAAGGGTGACCGCGACGCGCAGATGCAGGCCGCGCGCGATGCGCTGCTGAAGCTGATGGATCGCGTGTCCAGCCTGGACGAGGACCGCATCCTGCGCTCGTTCATGGGCGTGATCGACGCGACCCTGCGTACCAGCTACTACCAGACCGATGCCAACGGCCAGCACGGCCATGTCATCAGCTTCAAGTTCGATTCGGCGCTGGTGCCGGACCTGCCGAAGCCGCGCCCGTACCGCGAGATCTTCGTGTACGGCCCGCGCGTGGAAGGTACCCACCTGCGCTTCGGCGCGGTTGCGCGTGGCGGCCTGCGCTGGTCGGACCGTCGCGAAGACTTCCGTACCGAAGTGCTGGGCCTGGTCAAGGCACAGATGGTCAAGAACACCGTCATCGTGCCGGTCGGCGCGAAGGGTGGCTTCTTCGCCAAGACCCCGCCGGTGAACGGCGATCGCGACGCGATCTTCGCCAATGGCGTGGCCTGCTACAAGCTGTTCATCCAGGGCCTGCTGGACATCACCGACAACATCGTCAACAACAAGATCGTGCCGCCGGTGGATGTCGTGCGCCACGACATGGACGATCCGTACCTGGTGGTGGCCGCCGACAAGGGCACCGCGACCTTCTCCGACATCGCCAACGGCCTGGCCATCGCGCACGGCTTCTGGATGGGCGATGCGTTCGCCTCCGGTGGTTCGGTCGGCTACGACCACAAGGGCATGGGCATCACCGCGCGCGGTGCGTGGGAGTCGGTCAAGCGCCACTTCCGTGCGCTGGGCCGTGACAGCCAGAGCCAGGACTTCACTGCGGTCGGCGTCGGCGACATGTCCGGCGACGTGTTCGGCAATGGCATGCTGCTGTCGCGCCATATCCGCCTGGTCGCTGCGTTCGACCACCGCCACATCTTCCTGGACCCGAATCCGGATGCGGCCACGTCGTTCATCGAGCGTGAGCGCCTGTTCACCCTGCCGCGTTCGAGCTGGGCGGACTACGACACCAAGCTGATCAGCAAGGGCGGCGGCGTGTATCCGCGCAGCCTGAAGTCGATCGAGATCACCCCGCAGGTGCGTGAGGCGCTGGGTCTGGACGAGAACGTCAAGGCGCTGTCGCCGAACGATCTGATGAGCGCGATCCTGAAGGCACCGGTCGACCTGCTGTGGAACGGCGGCATCGGTACCTACGTCAAGGCTGCCAGCGAGCAGCACAGTGATGTCGGCGACCGCGCCAACAACGCACTGCGCGTGAACGGTGGCGAGCTGCGCTGCAAGTTGGTGGGCGAGGGCGGCAACCTGGGCATGACCCAGCTGGGCCGCATCGAAGCTGCCCAGGCCGGCGTGCTGCTCAACACCGACTTCATCGACAACTCGGCCGGTGTCGACACCTCCGACCATGAAGTCAACATCAAGATCCTGCTCAACGATGTGGTGCGGGCCAAGAAGCTGACCGTCGAGCAGCGCAACAAGCTGCTGGCCTCGATGACCGATGAAGTCGCCGAGCTGGTGCTCAACGACAACTATCGCCAGAACCAGGCACTGAGCCTGATGGAGCGGATGGCAGTCAAGCGCCTGGGGTCCAAGCAGCACTTCATCCGCACCCTGGAACAGCAGGGCCTGCTCGACCGCCAGATCGAGTTCCTGCCGTCCGATGCCGAGCTCTCGCAGCGCAAGGCACGCGGCCAGGGCCTGACCCGTCCGGAGCTGTCGGTCCTGCTGTCCTATTCCAAGCTGGTGGCGTTCAACCAGCTGCTGGATTCGGACATCCCGGAAGATCCGTACCTGTCCAAGGAGCTGCAGCGCTACTTCCCGACCCCGCTGCAGAAGAAGTACGCCGACGCGATGGAGCGTCACCGCCTGAAGCGCGAAATCATCGCCACGGCCGTGACCAACCAGACCATCAACCGCATGGGCGCCACCTTCCTGATGCGCATGCAGGAAGACACCGGCCGTTCCATCGCCGAGGTCGCCAAGGCCTACACCATCAGCCGCGAAACGCTGGATGCGCGCGCGTTGTGGGCACAGATCGATGCCCTCGACGGCAAGGTGCCGGAGTCGGTGCAGATCGACGCCCTGGAAGTGATCTGGAAGCTGCAGCGCTCGTTCGTGCGTTGGCTGCTGTCGCGCCCGGGCGCGATGCCGGGCATCACCGAAGCGGTCAACCGCTACCAGGGACCGTTCAACGACATCCGCGTCGCTTCGGGCGTGCTGCCGGATTCGCAGCGTCCGACCTACGAAGCCCTGGTGGCCGAGTGGAAGGAAAAGGGCCTGCCGTCTGCACTGGCACAGCAGCTGGCCGAACTGCACTTCCTGGAGCCGGCGTTCGACATCATCGAGCTGGCCCGCACCCGCAAGCTGAAGCCGGTGGACGTGTCCAAGGTCCACTTCCGCCTGGGCGATGCCCTGCAGCTGCCGTGGCTGTTCGAGCAGGTCGACGCGTTGGAGGTCAACGGTCGTTGGCACGCGGTGGCGCGTGGCGTGCTGCGTGACGAGCTTGCAGCCAACCACCGCAACCTGGCCGGGCAGGTGCTGGGCACCAAGGGCAGCAGTGCCGAGGCCAAGGTCGCTGCCTGGATGGGCCGCGACGACAACAGCCTGCGCTTCACCCTGGCGATGCTGGCCGAACTGGCCGAGCAGAAGACCCTGGACTACCCGACCGTCTCGGTCGCGGTGCAGCGCCTGGGCCAGCTGGCCGCGCATGGTGCGTAAGCGCATTCGCGCTGACGCCCCACGGATTGCTCTGCAAACCGTGGGCCCCATGCCAACCATGCTCCCAGACCCCCGCGCCGTTGGCGCGCCCCCCTGACTCAGGGGGGCTCCTGATCTGCAGCAGTTGGAGGAACGGCCCCGCGAAAGCGGGGCCGTTCTGCATTGTCTGGTAGTGCCGGCCGCTGGCCGGCAACCTCATGAATCGCAACCGGGTGCAGCAGCCGGCCAGCGGCCGGCACGACCGGGTATGCTCTTGCTGGCACACCCACCCGGATCCACCGATGAGCGACACCCCCCGCATCGCTTTCCTGGCCAGCAGCACCGAACCTGCACAGATGGCCCGCGCGGCGATGATCTCGCGTTATGGCGATCACGCGCCCGAGCAGGCCGACGTGCTGTGCCCGCTGGGTGGCGACGGTTTCATGCTGCAGACCCTGCACCGGCACGGGCACCTGGGCAAGCCGGTGTTCGGCATGAAGCTGGGCACCGTTGGCTTCCTGATGAACCAGTACCGCGGTGACGATGACGTGCAGGCCCGCATTGCGCGTGCCGAGCCGGCCAACCTGCGCCCGCTGGAAATGGTGGCGCTGACCGAGTCCGGCACCAGCACCGGGTCGCTGGCCTACAACGATGTCTCGCTGCTTCGGCAGACCCGGCAGGCGGCCCATATCGGCATCGACCTCAACGGCCAGGAGCGGGTGGCCGAGCTGATCGGTGACGGCGTGCTGGTGGCCACCCCGGCCGGCAGTACCGCCTACAATTATTCCGCGCACGGCCCGGTGTTGCCGCTGGGGTCGCATACCATCGCGCTGACGCCGCTGGCTCCGTATCGGCCGCGACGCTGGCGCGGGGCGATCCTCAAGGCCGACACCGAAGTGCGCTTCCGCGTGCTCGATCCCTACAAGCGTCCGGTCAGCGTCACCGCTGATTCGCACGAGACCCGCGATGTGGTCGAGGTGACCATCCGTGAGTCGAGGGACCGTCGTGTGACCCTGCTGTTCGACCCGGAGCACAACCTGGAAGACCGGATCCTGAGCGAACAGTTCGTTTTTTGAGGACAATGGGCGGCCGGCCCCGCCGACCGCTTGAAGGACCCCCACCGATGGGCGACAACTCCCCCCGTTTGCTGACCGTCGCGGTCACCTCGCGCGCGCTGTTCGACCTCGAGGAAAGCCATGCGCTGTTCGAGAGCGATGGCGTGGCGGCCTATGCCGAGTTCCAGCGCCAGCATGAGGACGACATCCTCGGCCCCGGCGTGGCCTTTCCCGTGGTGCGCAAGCTGCTGGCACTGAACCAGGGTGCCAGCCCGGAGAACCCGCGGGTCGAGGTGATCCTGCTGTCGCGCAACTCGGCCGATACCGGCCTGCGCATCTTCAACTCGATCCAGCATTACGGCCTGGGCATCATCCGTGCGACGTTCACCGCTGGCGAGCCGACCTGGCCGTATGTGAAGCCGTTCGGCACCGACCTGTTCCTGTCGGCCAACCCGGAATCGGTGCGCAGTGCGCTGCGCCATGGCATCGCGGCGGCGACCATCCTGCCCAAACCACCGGGCGAGACCGCTGCGGCAGCGGCCGACCAGATCGATACCGGTCGCCCGGCCGGCCAGCTGCGCATTGCCTTCGACGGTGACGCAGTGATCTTCGGTGACGAGAGTGAGCGCATTTCGCGCGAGCAGGGCGTGGAAGCCTTTGGCCGCCACGAACGCGAACGCGCCCGCGAGCCACTCAGTGGCGGCCCCTTCCGCGGCTTCCTGTCGGCCCTGCACACGCTGCAGGAAGTGTTCCCGGCTGGCGACAGCGCGCCGATCCGTACCGCATTGGTGACCGCGCGGTCGGCCCCGGCGCACGAGCGGGTGATCCGCACCCTGCGGGAGTGGGGCGTGCGCCTGGACGAAGCGCTGTTCCTCGGCGGCCGGCACAAGGGGCCGTTCCTGCAGGCCTTCGGTGCCGACATCTTCTTCGATGATTCGCAGCACAACATCGACAGCGCCCGCGAGCATGTGGCTGCCGGCCACGTACCGCACGGCGTCGCCAACGAGGGATAGGGCGGATTTGACCGGTAGGTGCCAATCTTGGTTGGCGCTGCCGTCAGGCCACGGGGCCGATCAAGGGCTGCCCGACATCCCCAACTGCAGGTCCACCACTTTCCAGCGCAGGCCCTGCGGCTCCAGCACCACCTTCGTCGGTGGCTGGCCGGGGCCGCGATCCACATTGATCACGAAGCGATCGAACGCCTCGAAATGGTGCTCGGCGTGTTTCAACGGCCGCGCAGGTTCGGTCGCGCCGAAGGCGTCGCCACCCTGCAGTTCATTGCGGCCACGCTTCCACAGCACGTGGCCCTGCAGCATCGCGCCGATCCCGGTCGGGGTCACCATGGTTTCCACCGCGGCCCCCCCGAGCTGGTCGCCCAGGCCGTAGAGCAGGGCTCCGAACGGGCTGGCCGCCACGTCCGGGCCCGCCTGGCGCACCAGGTAATCATTGAGCTGCGCACGCAGGCTGCTGCGCACGCGCGGGAAATCGACGTAACGCCCCAGGCGCGCGGTGTCGCGCCGTTCGATGGCCTTGGACAAGCCATTGACAGTCAGGTACGGGCCGCCGAACCACCAGGCCGCCAAGGCCAGGACCAGCAGCACAAGCAGTGCGGTGAGCTTCTTCATGCCGGACAGACTGCCGCAACGGCGGCAGTGCCGGGTGAAGACTCACTGACTGGGCGAACCACGGCCATCACCGAAGGCATCGACCAGCTGTTGCCGTTCCGCCGGGCTCAGCGCCTCCACGCGCGTTGCCAAGACCTCGTCCAGGCTGCGGATGCGGGTGGTGCCGAGGATGCCGCTGGCCACACCGGGATGCCCCAATGCGTAGGCGAAGGCGGTCTGGGCCGGACGCTGGCTGTGGATCGTGGCCACCGCGCGCCGCATCTGGCGGGCACTGCGCATCAGATGGCGGCTGCTGGGTTTCAGCCAGGCGCGCGCCAGGTACCAGCCATCGGCCAGCCGTGGCAGGCGCGGGCGTGCGGGCAGCAGATGGCCCTGCGCCAGCACGGTGCCGGCCAGCACGCCGATGCCCACTGCCTGCAGCTGATCGATAAGCGGTTCGCGGTCCTGCTGTAGGGCGTTGTAGTCCAGCAGCACCACATCGAAGGCATCTGGATGGGCGATCATCCAGCGCAGGGTCGAGGCCGAGTGGGTGTTGATGCCGGTGAATCGGATCAACCCACGTTCGCGCAGGCGCTGCAGTGCCGCCAGCAGGTCGTCACTGATGTCGTGTTCGCTGGCGTCATGCAGCTGGTAGACATCAAGATGGCCCAGGCCGAGGTTGCGCAGCGACGCCTCGCAGCTGGCGGTGATGGCCGCGGGCGAGAAATTGCGTTGCTCGGCGACGCTGATGCCGGCCTGGCCGGTCAGCGTGCCGCCCTTGCTTGAGATCACCAGTGAATCGCGCGGGTACTGCTTCAGCAACGGGCGCAGGATGCGGCCCAGGCGCGGCTCGGCATGGAAGCCGGAATAGTTGTGACCGGTATCGAGCAGGTTCACCCCGTGGGCAAGCGCATGCTCGACCACAGCAGCCGCCTCATGCTCGGGGAAGCGGCGATGACCCCAGAAGCCGGAACAGCCCAATCCGATCGGTGAAACGGCCAGGCCGGTGCGGCCGAGCACGCGCCGCTGGCGGGCCAGCGGAAGATTCTGCGACATCAGAATTCCAGGTCCAGCGCAGCGCACAGGTAGTCGACGAACGGGCCGAGCGCGGCCAGGTCCTTGCCCAGCGTGGACAGCAGGCGTGGGCCGGTCATGGTGGCGTCGTCCAGCGAGCGCCACATCACCCAGTTGCGGTGCTTGAGGTCGTCGATGAACTCGAAGTCGGCCGGGAAGCCACGCGGGGGCCGCACCAGCTTCTCGCTCTCCTCGAAATCGAAGCGCTTGCGCAGGGCCGGCGCGTGCGCGGCGGCCTTCCAGCTGCCCGGGTTGTCGAGGATGAAGTGGCGCACGCGGCGCTGGGTTTCCGGTTCCGGATGCCACAGGCCGGCGCCGACGAAGCTCTCGCCGGGTTGCAGGTGCACATAGAAGGACGGCGCGGCCACCTCGCGGCGCCGCTCGTGGAACAGGCGCGCACCCTGCCAGGTCTTGTACGGTGACTTGTCGTTGGAAAAGCGCGCGTCACGGTGGATGCGGAACAGGGAGCCGCCGACGCCGCGGGTATCGGCGCGGAAGTGCTCGCTGACCTCGGCCAATGCCGGCTGCAGGTCGCCCAGCAGGCGCAGGAACGGCTGCCGAACGTGGTCTTCATACTGCTGGCGGTGGTCGTTGAACCAGGTCTTGTCGTTGTGCCGCGCCAGGCTGCGCAGGAACTTGAAGCTGGCGTCCGAGAAATAGGTACTCACAAGGTCTCCTGCAGGTGCTGGCCCCAGTCGCGCAGCGATTGCAGCAGGGCCTGGCGCCGCGCGTCGTCGGGCGACTCGGCGGCCAGCGCATCGAGCTGTTGCTGGTACTGGGGCAGGTTGAGTTCGCCCAGGCCGCCGTCGCCGAGCAGGCGCTGGCGCCGGTAATCCTGCCAGCGCTGGCGTTCAGCCGGCGCGAGGCTGTCGGGATGATTGCGCGCACGGTAGCGGAACAGCAGCTCCGGCAGGCGCGGGTCGCGGAAGCGGCCTTCCAGCGCGGCCAGCTGCTCCGGCGCGGTGGTGCGTGCCAGCGCCAGCAGCGGCTTGTCGCCATTGCCGAGGAAGCCGTCATACAGCGAGGCATCGACATCGGCCACGGTCGCGACGCGGGGCTGGTTGTAGACCTGGCGTGCCTTCTCGGCCAGCTGTGGAGCGAACGCGCGCAGCCGTTCCACCTTGGCTTCGATCGCGGCCACGTCCAGGCCGAGGCGCGCATGGTCATCGGCGCGCAGGTGGTTCCATGCGATCAGTGCCGGCACCTTGTTCAGGTGCACTTCCTTCAGCGGCACGCGTGCCACGCCTTCGGGCAGCTCGCTGGCCCGCATGTACAGGCGCTGTGCGATCACCTCGGCCGGCAGGTCGAGCAGGTCGTCGATCTCGCCCTCCAGGTCGAACACGATCACCCGGTTGTTGATGGTCGGGTGCACGGCCAAGGGCAGAACCGGTGCGGCGCACAGGCGGCTGGCAGGGTAGCGCATGGAAATGTGCAGAACCGGCTTCATCGCCGCCACGTCCAGCAAGCCGCCGACGAAGCGCTTGTCGCGCAGCTTCAGCGCGTACTCCCACAGCCGCGGCTGCGACTGCTTGAACAGCCGTGCCATGCCGATGGTGGCGCGCACGTCTGACAGCGCTTCGTGCGCATCGCCTTCGCGCACGTTGTTGGCCTCGGCCAGGTGCTCGAGCTTGAACGAGGTGGCGCCGTCCTCGCGCAGCGGCCACCGGATGCCGTCCGGGCGCATCGCGCGCATCAGCCGCAGCATGTCCAGCAGGTCCCAGCGCGAATTGCCGTTGCGCCACTCGCGTTCGTAGGGATCGTGGAAGTTGCGGAACAACCCGTAGCGGACGAACTCATCGTCGAAGCGCAGCGTGTTGTAGCCCAGTGCGCAGGTGCCGGATCGCGACATCAGTTCGTTGATGCGGTCGAAGGCTTCTGCCTCGCTGATGCCCTCGGCCAGGGCCTGCTGCGGGGTGATGCCGGTGACCAGGGTGGCCATCGGCGAGGGCAGCAGGTCATCGGCCGGGCGCACGAAGAAGCTGACCGGCGTGTCGATCTCGTTGAGGTCGGCATCGGTGCGGACCGCGGCGAACTGCGAGATGCGCGTGCGCCGCGGGTCCTGGCCGAAGGTTTCCAGGTCGTAGAACAGGAAGCTGTCGGCCATCAGTGCGCTCCCTCCAGGACCGGCAACTGCGCGTGGACCTGCGCTTCCAGTGCGGCCCAGTCGATGTTGTCCAGTGAATCGTGACCGGCGGTGGCTGCAGCCAGCAGGTCGCGCTGCAGTTCGGTGCGGCGCAGCGCCTCGGCGTAGGGCGTGTGCAGGAAGGTGACCATCGTGTAATGCGGCACGAAGCGGGTCGGCCAGCGCCGCTGCAGTTCCTGCTCCAGCTCGCGTTGCAGCAGGAATGCAGGGTCGGCCACGCGGTCGCGCATCTCCAGGTAGTTCTCAAGCGCCATCTGCTGGATGGCACGTGCATTCGGTTTGCGCTCGGCCTCGAACGCGGCGAACGCACCTTCCAGATCATCCGCTTCCATCAGATGGCGGGCCAGAGCCACGCAATCCTCGAACGCGCAGTTCATGCCCTGGCCGTGGAACGGCACCATCGCATGCGCAGCGTCACCGATCAGCACGGCGCGGCCCTGCTGATGCCAGCGGTCGAGGGTGAGCGTGCCGAGCAGGCCCGGCGGGTGCTGTTCCCAGTCCACGCGCAGGTTCGGGATCAACGGCAGCGCGTCGGCGAACTCGCGTGCAAACAGGGCCTCGGCCTGCGCACCGGTATTGACCGTGGCGAAGCTGGGATCGCCCTGGTTGGGCAGGAACAGGGTGACCGTGAAAGTGCCTTCGTGATTGGGCAACGCGATGCACATGTAGTGGCCGCGCGGCCAGATGTGCAGCGCATTGCGCTCGATGCGGAAGCCGCCATCGGCAGCCGGCGGGATCTCCAGTTCCTTGTACGAATGGTCAAGGAAGGCGATGTCCTCGCCCAGCGGCGCACGACGGTTCATCGCCGCGCGCAGTGCCGAGCCCGCGCCGTCGGCGCCGATCAGGGTGTCAAAGCGGATGTCGTGCGGGCTGTCGTCACGGTCATCGATGAAACGCGCGTAGCCCGCATCGAAATCCACGGTATGCAGGCGACGATGGAAATGCACGGTGGCACCGGCCTGTTCGGCCAGTTCCAGCAGCGTGGTGTTCAGATCGCTGCGATGGATCGACCAGATCACCTCGCTGTCGTCGCGGCCATAGCGCTGCAGCTGCGGTTCGCCGTCGCGTGGATGCACCATGCGCCCGCGCATCATCACCGCGCGCGCCATCACCTCGTCTTCCACACCGGCCTGGCGCAGTGCATTGCGCCCGCGCTCGGCCAACGCCAGGTTGATCGAACGACCGCTCTCGTAGTCGGCAATGCGGGGATCGCCACGGCGTTCGTACAGGGTGATGCGCCAGCCTTGCCGTGACAGCAGGATGGCCAGCAGGGACCCGGCAAGGCCGGCACCGATAATGCTCAACGAGCGGGAGGCGTGTGCGATCAACGAACTGTCCAGCAGCAGGGGGAGGGGCCGGCTTACAGGCCGGCCCAGGCTTCCACTTCCTCGACGAAATGGTGCACGTCCAGGTAGCGGTTGTAGAGCGGGGTGGGCGAGATGCGGATCACGTCAGGCTCGCGCCAGTCGCCGAGCACGCCGATGCCGCGCAGGTGCTCGAACAGTGCACGGCCACGCTCGCGGCCACCGATCACGCGCAG
The DNA here is from genome assembly GCF_003244875.1 of Stenotrophomonas sepilia. Lineage (GTDB taxonomy): Bacteria > Pseudomonadota > Gammaproteobacteria > Xanthomonadales > Xanthomonadaceae > Stenotrophomonas > Stenotrophomonas sepilia. The sequence goes on along the minus strand of NZ_LXXZ01000087.1, from coordinate 133,530 downwards.
CGACAACTGGCAGCCGCGGCGCTGCGGATCGGCCGGGGTAATGATGTCCAGCACCTGCGGCAGGCGTGCGCGGACCAGTGCTTCGAGCAGGCCGGTCAGCGCCAGCGATTTGCTGCGCAGCGCCTCCATGCCGGCACGCTCGAACAGGTCCAGCGAGGCACGCAGTGGTGCCAGGCCAAGGATCGGTGGATTGCTGAGCTGCCAGCCTTCGGCACCGATGGCGGGGGTGAACTGGGGCGCCATCTGGAAGCGGGTCGATTCCTCATGGCCCCACCAGCCGGCAAAGCGCGGCAGGGTGGTGTCGCGGTGGTGGCGCTCGTGCACGAACGCGCCAGCCACCGCGCCGGGGCCGCTGTTGAGGTATTTGTAGTGGCACCACACGGCGAAATCGGGCGCCACGTCATGCAGGCGCAGCGGCAGGTTGCCAACCGAGTGCGCCAGATCGAAGCCGATGCGTGCGCCCTGCAGGCGTGCGGCGCGGGTGATCGCATCGAGGTCGAAGGCCTGGCCGGTGCGGTACTGCACGCCGGGCCACAGCACCAGCGCCAGGCGCGGGCCGTGCTCGGCGATGGCGCGTTCGATCGCGGTCAGCGAAATCGTGCCGTTGGCTTCGTCCGGCTGCACTTCCACCAGGCACTCGGCCGGGTCGAAACCATGGAAGCGGATCTGAGCTTCCACCGCGTGGCGGTCGGTCGGGAATGCGCCGGCTTCCATCAGGATCACCGGGCGCTGCGTGGTCGGCCGGTAGAAGCTGACCATCATCAGGTGCAGGTTCACGCTCAGCGTGTTCATCGCTACCACCTCGCTGGGCAGTGCGCCGACCACTCGGGCCAGCTGCGCGCTCACCAGGCGGTGGTAGGACAGCCACTGCGTCGGGCCGGTGAAGTGGCCTTCCACCGCCAGTTCGCCCCATTGTTTCATCACTTCCTGCACCGCTGCCTGCGCACCGCGCGGCTGCAGGCCCAGCGAGTTGCCGACGAAGTAGGTCTGCTCGCCGCCACCATGGCGCGGAATCAGGAATTCGCCACGCAGCGGGCGCAGCGGATCGGCGGCGTCCAGGGCGATGGCGTGGGTGCGGCTGAGCAGGTCGGACATGGTCGGGCAACAGGCTGCAACGGGACCGCCAGTGTAGCGCCTGGCGGCGTGCCTGCCGCCGAACCTGTAGAGTCGAGCCCATGCTCGGCTGCCGGGCCACGAAGCCGAGCATGGGCTCGGCTCTACAGGGGCAGGTGCTCAGCCCGCCGCCGGCACCGGCAGCGGATCCACGTGCCCGCACTGGCTGCAGGTACGCAGTTCCAGGCTGGCTTGGTAGTGCGCAAACACCTTGGGCAGGTCGGTTTCGATGTTCTGCAGCGGGAAATACTCTTCGTGCAGCTTGTGGTTGCAGCGCTCGCAGTGCCAGATCACGCCGTCCAACTCATGCGGCAGCCGCTTGCGCTCGACCACCAGGCCGATGCCCCCGGGCGGGCGCCGCGGCGAGTGCGGCACCTTCGCCGGCAACAGGAAGATCTCGCCGGCGCGGATCGGAATGTCGCGTACCGCGCCGTCCTCCTGCACCTTCAGCACCATCTCGCCTTCGAGCTGGTAGAACCACTCGGGGCCTTCGTCGTAGTGGTAGTCGGTACGCGAGTTCGGCCCGCCGACCACCATCACGATGAAATCGCCGTTGTCGATCATCTTGTTGCCCACCGGCGGCTTCAGCAGGTGGCGGTTCTCTTCGATCCAGGCGTGCAGGTTGATCGGCGGAGCGAGCATGGTGGTCATCCGTGTGGGGATCAGTCGCGACGGCCCTTGCGCGGCACGAAGGACAGCGCTTTTTCATACGCCGGCTGCAGCTCTTCCAGCGAACCGACGTCGATGCCCATTTCACGCACGCGGCCGTCCTTCAGGCTGTAGACCCAGCCGTGCACCATCAGCTTCTGGCCGCGGGCCCAGGCATCCAGCACGATGGTCGAGCGGCAGAGGTTGGCGACCTGCTCGATCACGTTCAGCTCGCACAGCCGGGCGTGCTTGAGTTCGTCGTCTTCGATGGCGTCGAGGATGCCCTGGTGCTTCTGCACCACGTCACCGACATGGCGCAGCCAGTTGTCGGCCAGGCCGACGCGGGTGTTGTGCAGGCAGGCATGCACGCCGCCGCAGCCGTAGTGGCCGACGATCAGGATGTGCTTGACCTTCAGCTGGTCCACCGCGTACTGCACCACGCTCAGGCAGTTGAGGTCGGTGTGGGCGACCACGTTGGCGACGTTGCGATGCACGAACACTTCGCCCGGCGCCATGCCGATGATCTGGTTGGCCGGCACGCGCGAATCGGAGCAGCCGATCCACAGGTACTCCGGGTGCTGCTGCTTGGCCAGCTGGTGGAAGAAGTCGGGGTCCTCCTTCTCGATGCGGTCGGCCCAGTCGCGGTTGTTCTGCAGCAGCTTGTGGATGTCTTTCATGTTCGGTCCCTGGCGTCGGGTGGGGGCGCATCGCAGCCATCCGGCTGCGACGTCGCGGGAATCTGGGGTGTTCAGCCGCTGCGGGCGGCCTGTTCGCGGTGCCAGCGCATCCACTGCGCCAACTCGGTGGAGGAAGGGGTGCCCAGCTGTTCCAGTTCGGCGATCACGGCGCGCTGGTTGGCGTCGGGATGGTTCTGGCTCAGCTTCAGCTTCAGCTGCACGTGTTCGACCTGGAAACGGAAGCCGACGATGGCACGCAGTTCCGGGCCATGTTCGGCGCGCGTGGCATCGAACTGCCAGGCCTGGCCGACACTGGCTTCGAAGTGATCGCTGATCGCGCCGACCAGTTCGGCCAGCGCATCGGTGTCGTCGAAGGTGTGCAACTGGCCACGCAGCTCGGCGGCGGCGTAGTTCCAGGTTGGCACCCGTGCGGCAGGCTCCTTGTCCGGATACCAGCTGGCCGAGAGGTAGCCGTGTGGTCCGTCGACCAGCACCTTGGCCGCACCGCCGTGGCGTGACTGCGGGTTGGCGCGGGCCCAGTGCCCGCGCAGCTCGATGCGCTCGCCCTCGCGCCGGTACAGTACCGGCATCCGGGTCAGCTCCGGCAGGCCATCGCTGCCGGGGGTGAGCACGGTGACGAACGGATCGCGCGCCAGCAGGCGGTCCAGCCAGAGCAGGTCGGTCTCGGCGAAGGCGCGTGGAGTGAACATGCCTGGATTAGGCGCGCGCGCCCAGCGACTGGATCATGCGGCCGCGCAGGCCCTCGTCGTTGTCGGCCTGCGGCGGCTGCACTTCGTGCAGGCTGAAGCCGCGCACCAGCGCGTCTTCCTCGTCCAGGCCGTCATACTCGACGAATTCGGCGTCGAACAACTGCGAACGGGCGGTGTCTTCGCTGTCGTAGCTCAGCGTGTTGCCATCGCTGTCGAGCACTTCGGCGGTGCCGGCCGGGCGAACGCGCAGGCGCGCCCAGATCAGGGTGTTGCCGAGGCTGGCCAGCCACCAGCTGTCGCGCGAGGCAGAAATGTCATTCATGGGGGTTACCAGAGCGAGGCCAGCCAGAGCAGGGCGGCCATGCCCAGTCCGGCCAGCAGGGTCAGCAGCGATACCCAGGCCGGCGTCGCCAGCCCGGACAGCGAGCGGTCCGGCTGCTGGCGATAGTCGCGGCGCAGCAGCCAGGCCAGGGCATCGGGCTTGAGGAAGGCGCCGCTGCCGAAGCGCTCGGCGAGCGCCGGATGGCGGTCGCGCACGTGCACCAGGGTCAGCGGCCAGAAGATCACGAAGGCACTGAACCCGGCCACTGCAACGCCGACGAAACACAGGGCGAAGAACAGGGTCATGGGAGCCGTACCTCCGTGGTCGTGTGGGGCTTAGAAGTCCGCGCTGCCCGGGGCGCGCGGGTAGGGGATCGCGTCGCGGATGTTGGACAGCCCGCAGACGTACACCACCAGGCGTTCGAAGCCCAGGCCGAAGCCGGCGTGCGGCACCGAGCCATAGCGGCGGAAGTCGCGGTACCAGCTGTAGTGCTCGCGATCCAGGCCGAACTGGGCCATGCGCGCGTCCAGCACGTCCAGGCGCTCCTCACGCTGGCTGCCACCGATGATCTCACCGATGCCTGGGGCCAGCACGTCCATCGCGGCAACGGTCTTACCGTCGTCGTTCAGGCGCATGTAGAAGGCCTTGATGTGCTCCGGATAGTTGGTCACCACCACCGGACGGCCGACATGCTCCTCGGTCAGCCAGCGCTCGTGCTCGGTCTGCAGGTCCAGGCCCCATTCCACCGGGAAGTCGAACTTCCTGCCGGACTTCTGCAGCAGGCTGACCGCATCGGTGTAGTCGATGCGCTCGAACGGTGCGTTGATGAAATCTTCCAGCTTGGTGATCGCGTTCTTGTCCACGCGCTCGGCGATGAAGGCCAGGTCGTCGCTGCGCTCGTTCAGCACGGCGCGGAACAGGTACTTCAGGAACTCTTCGGCCAGGCGTGCGTCTTCGGCCAGGTCGGCGAAGGCGATTTCCGGCTCGATCATCCAGAACTCCGCCAGATGGCGGGTGGTGTGGCTGTTCTCGGCGCGGAAGGTCGGGCCGAAGGTGTAGACCTTGCTCAGCGCCAGGCAGTAGGCCTCGACGTTCAGCTGGCCGGACACGGTCAGGAACGTTTCCTTGCCGAAGAAGTCGCGGCTGAAGTCGATCGCGCCCTTCTCGTCACGCGGCAGGTTCACCATGTCCAGGGTGGACACGCGGAACATCTGGCCGGCGCCTTCGGCGTCGGAGGTGGTGATGATCGGGGTGCTGATCCAGTTGAAGCCGTTCTCGTGGAAGAAGCGGTGCACGGCCTGGGCCAGGCAGTTGCGGATGCGGGTGACTGCGCCGAACAGGTTGGTGCGTGGGCGCAGGTGCGCCACTTCGCGCAGGAACTCCGGCGACATCGGCTTGGGCTGGATCGGGTAGGTGAGCGGATCTTCGACCCAGCCGACCACTTCCAGGGCGCTGGCCTGGATCTCGAACGACTGGCCCTTGCCCTGCGACTTCACCAGGGTGCCGGTGCCGATGACCGAGCAGCCGCTGGTCAGGCGCTTGATCTCGTCGAAGTTGGCCAGGGTGTCGTTGGCCACGACCTGGATCGGGGCGAAGCAGGAGCCGTCGCTCACATTCACGAAGGCCAGATTCGCTGAACCGCGCACCGTGCGCACCCATCCGCGTACCGTGACTTCGCCGCCTTCCGGGATCTTCCCGGCAAGCGCATGTTCAACGCTGACCACCGTCATGACTTGAATCCTCTGCTGATCGACTCGATCTGTGAACACGGGAGTTTACCGGTTGCAGCGTTCTGCTTGCGAGGCATTTTTCGCGGCAACGGCTCCTTATAATGTTCCCGTACCTCTGGAGTAGCCCCATGGCCGTCAGCCTGACCCCCATTGCCTTCGAGCGCGTGCAGCGCTTTGTCGCCCAGACCCCCGGCGCGCTGGGCCTGCGTTTCGGCGTGACCAGGACCGGCTGCTCCGGTTGGGGCCACGTGACCGACCTGGCCCGCGACGAGCGCGAGGGCGATACCGTGTTCGAGCAGGACGGCGTGAAGATCTACGTCGACGCCAAGAGCCTGGCGCTGGTGGACGGCACCGTGATCGACTTTGGCAAGCAAGGCCTGAGCGAGACGTTCACGTTCAGCAACCCGAACGCCACCGCCGAGTGTGGCTGCGGCGAGAGCTTCACCACCGACGCCGACAAGGCCTGAGGCCGGTTCTGGCGCCCGCCGGGCATGGCCGGGCGCTGGGGGCAGGTTCAGCCGCCGCGGGCCGGTTGCCCGGCACCCTCATCTGCGCCATAATGCGCGGCTTCCTGCCTTCCTGGCGGGAATCCTTGCCCCACCGCGGTCTCAACGGCGGGGGGCTGTCCGGCCGCGAGGCCACATCCGAAAGGTAGAAAAAACATGAGTCGTCATTACGAAATCGTGTTCATGGTCCACCCGGACCAGAGCGAGCAGGTCCCGGCCATGATCGAGCGCTACAAGTCGCTGGTCGAGAACGGCAACGGCACCATCCACCGTCTGGAAGACTGGGGCCGCCGCCAGCTGGCGTACCCGATCCAGAACCTGGTGAAGGCCCACTACGTGCTGATGAACATCGAAGCCGACCAGGCCGTTCTGAACGAACTGACCGAGAGCTTCCGCTTCAACGACGCCGTGCTGCGCAACCTGGTCATCAAGCGTGACGAGGCTGACACCGAGCAGTCGCTGATCATGAAGAGCAAGGACGAGAAGGGTGACAAGCCGGAGCGCGGTGAGCGCCGTCGTCGTGACGACGAAGAAGGCGAGTCCAACAACACCGCTGACAACGAAGCCGGCGACGACGCCGCTTCCGCCGCCTAAGGAGCCTTCCCATGTCCAAGTTCTTCCGTCGCCGCAAGTTCTGCAAGTTCACTGCTGAAGGTGTGAAGGAGATCGACTACAAGGATCTCAACACCCTGCGCCAGTACCTGACCGAGAACGGCAAGATCGTGCCGAGCCGCGTGACCGGTACCAAGTCGAAGTACCAGCGCCAGCTGGCGACCGCCGTCAAGCGCGCTCGCTTCCTGGCCCTGATCCCGTACACCGACAACCACGACGTCTGATGCCGGCGGGGCGGCCCGGTGCCGCCCCCGCTGTGCCAGCTATTCGGACAGCCTTTGTTGCGGGGCATCGCCTCGCTAACGAATAACTCATCTGGAGCAATACCATGCAGCTGATCCTCCTGCAGAAAGTCACCAACCTCGGCAACCTGGGCGACCTGGTCGACGTGAAGCCGGGTTACGGCCGTAACTTCCTCGTGCCGCAGGGCAAGGCCGTGCCGGCCACCGAGAGCAACAAGGCAGAGTTCGAAGCCAAGCGCGCCGAGTACGAAGCCAAGGCCCAGGCCATCCACGCAGAAGCTGAAGGCCGCAAGGCCAAGCTGGAAGGCGCGAGCGTGACCATCGCCGCCAACGCTTCGACCGAGGGCAAGCTGTACGGCTCGGTCGGCCCGCGCGACATCGCCGAAGCCTTCACTGCCGCCGGCCTGCCGCTGGAGAAGAGCGAAGTCATCCTGGGTGAAGGCGCCTTCCGCAACATCGGCGAATACGACGTGCTGATCCACCTGCACGCCGACGTCGAGACCACCGTCAAGGTCGTCGTCGTCGCCGAAGCCTGATCCCCCGCCGCAAGGCCTGGCATCACCGCAGAACGGGCGCCCGCAAGGGTGCCCGTTTTGTTTTATGGTTCCGTTTCGCCAGCTCGGGCCACGTGCGGCCGGCGGGGCAGGGCCGGGCAATGTTCCACGCCCATTCGTAGAACACGGCCACATCGGTATACTCAGGGCGTCACACCCGTTCCACGGGCATCGATCCCAACAGGATCAATGACTTGGAGGGTAAACGCAGGCCGCTTGCCGGCCCCAGTCCGGAACCCCTATGCGTCTTTCCACGATCAAGCTGTCCGGCTTCAAGTCGTTCGTCGATCCGACCACCCTGCACCTGCCGACCAACATGACCGGCGTGGTGGGCCCCAATGGCTGCGGCAAGTCGAACATCATCGACGCCGTGCGCTGGGTCATGGGCGAGAGCTCGGCCAGCCGCCTGCGCGGCGACTCGCTGACCGACGTGATCTTCTCCGGTTCCAACGCCCGCAAGCCGGTGTCGCAGGCCACGGTCGAGCTGATCTTCGACAACTCCGACCACACGATCTCCGGCGAGTACGCCGCGTTCAACGAAATCTCGGTCAAGCGCACGGTCAGCCGCGACGGTACCAGCAACTACTACCTCAACGGCACCAAGTGCCGCCGCCGCGACATCACCGACCTGTTCCTCGGCACCGGCCTGGGCCCGCGCAGCTACTCGATCATCGAGCAGGGCATGATCAGCCAGATCATCGAGGCGCGCCCGGAAGACCTGCGCGTGTACCTGGAAGAGGCGGCCGGCATCTCCAAGTACAAGGAGCGCCGCAAGGAGACCGAGACCCGCATCCGCCACACCCGCGAGAACCTGGACCGGCTGGGCGACCTGCGCGACGAGATCAGCAAGCAGCTGGAGCACCTCAAGCGCCAGGCCAAGCAGGCCGAGCAGTACCAGGCCCTGCAGGAAGAGCGCCGGGTCAAGGACGCCGAGTGGAAGGCGCTGGAATTCCGCGGCCTCGACGGGCGCCTGTCGAAGCTGCGCGAAGGCCTGTCGCAGGAAGAGACAAAGCTGCAGCAGCTGATTGCCGACCAGCGTGATGCCGAAGCCCGCATCGAAACCTCGCGTGCGCGGCGCGAAGAGGCTGCCGACGCGCTCAACACCGCGCAGGCGGCGGTCTACCAGGTCGGCAGTACGCTGGCGCGCCTGGAGCAGCAGATCCAGCACCAGCGCGAGCTGTCGCAGCGCCTGCACAAGGCGCGCGATGAAACGCAGCAGGCGCTGGCCGAACTGGGCCAGCACATCAGCGGCGACGAGGCCAGGCTGAGCGTGCTGCGCGAGGCGGTGGAGGCCGCCGCCCCGCAGCTGGAAGCACTGCAGGAAGAGAACGAGATCAAGCAGGAAAGCCTGCGCGAGGCTGAAGAACGGCTGGCCAGCTGGCAGCAGCGCTGGGAACAGCACACCTCGCAGAGTTCGGAGGCCTCGCGCGCCGGCGATGTCGAGCGCACGCGCGTGGACTACCTGGACAAGCAGATCCTCGATGCCGACCGGCGTCGTGAAGCCCTGGCCGCCGAGCGTGCCGGGCTGGACGTGGACGCGCTGGAAGAAGCCTTCGAGCAGCTGCACCTGCAGCACGACACGCAGAAGGCCGCGCTGGATGAACTGAGCGAAGACGTCGAGCTGCGCAAGCAGGGCGTGGCGGCGGTGCAGGAACAGCAGCGCAATGGCCAGAACGAACTGGCCGAACTGCGCAAGCAGGCCAACGGCCTGCGCGGTCGCCTGGCCTCGCTGGAAACCCTGCAGCAGGCCGCGCTGGGCCAGGAGCAGGGCGCGGCAGTCGCCTGGCTGAAGGCGCGCGGGCTGGATTCGGCGGCGCGTGTCGGCGAACGCCTGGATGTCGATGCCGGTTGGGAAAACGCGGTGGAAAGCGCGCTTGGCCAGTTGATCGAAGGCGTGCTGGTCGATGACCCGGCCAGCCTGGTCGACGCGCTGGGCGAACTGGGCGAGGGCCACATTGCACTGGTCGCCAACGATGGCGCGGACCTGAAGGTCGCGCCGACCTCGCTGGCTGCACGCGTGCGTGGCCCGGCAGCGATCCGGCGCCTGCTGGCGCACCTGCACGGTGCCAGGGATCTGGCCGAAGCCAAGGCGCTGCAGGCCAGCCTGCCCGAAGGCGATTCGATCATCACCCAGAGCGGCGAGCGCCTGGGCCGGGGCTGGCTGCGCGTGTCGCGCTCCGGTGCCGCCGAGCAGGGCGCGCTGCTGCGCGAACGTGAGATCCAGGAACTGCGCGAGCAGATCGAACAGCTGCAGGACCGCGAGGCCGAACTGGAAGACCAGCTGGCCGGTTTCCGCGAGCAGCTGCAGGCGGCCGAACAGCAGCGCGAGGACGCGCAGCGCGCGCTGTACCAGGCCCATCGCGCGGTGTCCGAACTGGCCGGCCAGTTGCAGGGCCAGCAGGGCAAGGTGGAGGCTGCACGCACGCGCATCGACCGCATCGAAGGCGAGCTGAAGCAGCTGCAGGAAACGATTGAAGCCAACAACGAGCAGGCGCGCGAAGCGCGCTCGCGGTTGGAGAACGCGGTCAGCAGCATGGGTGACCTGGAGTCGACCCGGCAGCGGCTGGAGGGCGAGCGCCGCCAGCTGACCGAGGCCCGCGACCTGGCCCGCGATGCCGCCCGTGCGGTGCGCGAGCGCTCGCATGCGCTGGCACTCACCCTGGAATCACAGCGCGCGCAGCTGGCCTCGTTGAGCCAGGCGCTGGAGCGCATGGGCACCCAGCGTGGGCAGTTGGATGCGCGACTGGGCGAGCTGCACTCGCAGCTGGACGAAGGGGATTCGCCGGTCGAAGCGCTGCAGGCCGAACACCAGAACGCGCTGGAAGAGCGCGTGCGCGCCGACCGCGTGCTGACCGAGGCGCGGACGCTGCTGGACGGCATCGACGCCGAGCTGCGCAACTACGAGCAGACCCGCCACCAGCGCGACGAACAGGCGTTGGCCCAGCGCGAGCGCATTTCGCAGCGCAAGCTCGACCAGCAGGCCTTGGCGCTCAGCGCCGACACCCTGCAGGCGGCGGTGGAAAAGGCCGGCTTCGTGCTGCAGGACGTGCTCAATGCACTACCCGAGGACGCCCGCCTGGGCGACTGGGAGCAGGCCGTGCACCAGATCGACGCACGCATGCGCCGGCTGGAGCCGGTCAACCTGGCCGCCATCCACGAGTACGGCGAGGCTTCGCAGCGTTCGGACTACCTGGATTCGCAGCACGCCGACCTGACCACGGCGCTGGAAACACTTGAGGATGCCATCCGCAAGATTGATCGCGAGACCCGCGGGCGCTTCAAGGACACCTTCGACCGCGTCAATGCCGGCGTCCAGGCGCTGTATCCGCGCCTGTTCGGTGGTGGCCACGCCTACCTGGAACTGACCGGAGAAGACCTGCTCGACACGGGTGTGACCATCATGGCGCGCCCGCCGGGCAAGCGCGTGTCCAGCATCTCGCTGCTGTCCGGCGGCGAGAAGGCGATGACCGCAGTGGCGCTGGTGTTCGCCATCTTCCAGTTGAATCCCGCCCCGTTCTGCCTGCTGGACGAGGTGGACGCGCCGCTGGACGAAGCCAACGTCGGCCGCCTGGCCAACATGGTCAAGGAAATGAGCGAGAAGGTGCAGTTCCTGTTCGTCAGCCATAACAAGGCGACGATGGAGGCCGCGCACCAGCTGTCGGGCGTGACCATGCGTGAGCCGGGCGTCAGCCGCCTGGTCAGCGTGGACCTGGAAGAAGCGGCGCGATTGGCGGGCGCGGCCTGACGTGCCATCCTAGTTACCTGAATGAATTAGCCGGAGAACCTATCGAATGTCCGACACGGCACTGTTGCGCATCGGCATCCTGGCCGCCGGCCTGCTGTTGATCGCCGCGATCTTCCTGTTTGGCCGTCCGAAGAAGAAGCCCCAGGGCCGTCGCGTGGAGAACACGGAACCGGCCAGTGGCGAGCGCCGCGAACCGGTCCTGGGCGAGGACGGCGTCGTGGTGGCTGAGGGCCGCGTCGAACCGGGCATGCGCGGGGAAGGCGAGCAGGCCGAACTTGGCCTGGCCGACACTGACCCGGGCGCGGCCAACGACCTCGGCAAGCGCACTACCCAGGATTTCGACAAGATCGTCTCGCTGTTCGTGGCCGCCCGTGCCGGCGAGCAGCTGCGCGGCGAAGACATCGTGGTGGCGGCCGAGAAGACCGGCCTGGTATTCGGCCACATGAACGTGTTCCACCGCCTGGTGGAAGGCCACCCCGAGCGCGGCCCGATCTTCTCGATGGCCAGCATCATGAAGCCGGGCAGCTTCGACATGGCCAACATCCGTGCCATGGAAACCCCGGCCATCGCCTTCTTCCTGACCCTGCCGGCGCCGCTGACCGCGCTTGATGCCTGGGAGAAGATGCTGCCGACCGTGCAGCGCATGGCCGAGCTGCTCGATGGCGTGGTGCTGGATGACAGCCGCAATGCCTTGGGCCGCCAGCGCATCGCGCACATTCGCGACGAGCTGCGTGCCTACGACCGCCAGCACCAGGCACCGCCGCTGACCAAGACCCCGCGCTGGTAAAGCCTGTTGTGCCGGCCAACGGTCGGCACCCACGCCGGTAGATCCACGCCATGCGTGGATGGAGCGAACCAAGGTTCGCCCCCGCCAACAGGGTCAGGCCGGTACGCCGGCCACCTTGGCGAACGCACGGCGGAATGCGGCCATCTCGTCTTCGGTGCCGACGGTCACGCGCACGCGCTGTGGCCAGATCGGCCAGCTGCGGCCAATGATCACGCCGTTGTCTGCCATCGCCTTGGCAAAGGCGGCACCGTCGCGCTGCACATCCACCACGAAGCAGTTCGCTTCCGACGGCACGCAGCTGAAACCACGCTTGCCCAGCCACGTGATGGTGGCCTGCCGCACCTGGGCATTCTGCAGGCGCCGCTGCGCGATCAACTGGGGATCCTGCAGGCTGGCCAGTGCCGCGGCCAGTGCTGGCACGGGCAGCGGGTTGTCGCCCAGGCTGGCCAGTTCGCGCAGGCGGTTGGGGTGTGCGGCCGCCACGCCCAGGCGCAGGCCGGCCATGCCGTACAGCTTGGAGAACGTGCGCAGCACGATCAGGTCATCGCGCTGCGTCACCCGGGTGATCAGGCTCGGCTGCTCGCTGTACTGCAGGTAGGCCTCGTCGACCAGCACGCGGGTCGATGCGGGCTTGTGGGCCAGCAGCCAGGCGAGCTCATCCGGTGGGCTGATCGAACCGGTCGGGTTGTTCGGATTGCACACGTACAGCAGCCCGGTCGGGCGTGCGTGCGCGGCGGCGACCATTGCACGCAGGTCATGCGCGCCGTCGTCGCGCAGCGGCACTTTCTGCACGTGCGCACCGTGTGCGGCGGCGACCTCGCCCAGCGTCTCGAAGGTCGGATCGGCGACTACCAGTCCTGCCTGCGGGCCGGTCCACACCATGGCGGCGCGGTTCAACGGCTCGCTTGAGCCGGGATAGAGGCGCACGTGGTCGGCCGGAATGCGTGCCTGCTTGATGAAGGCATCGCGCACCTGTGCAGCCAGGGCGAAGCGGTAGCGGCCGCAGCTGGCGATACTGTCGCGCGCGGCCTGCTGGGCCGCCGGCGAGGGGCCGTAGGGGCACTCGTTGAAGTTCAGCAGTACCACGCCTTCGGTGGGGGCAGGAGCGGCGGCCGTCGCGGGTTGGGTATGGCCAAGCTGCGGCAGCCCGCTGCCAGCGACGGCGAGGCCGGCACCGGCCAGTTGCAGGAAGCGTCGACGGGAAGCAGGCAGGGTCACGGGCACGATTCCGAAGGGCAGACCGTCGCACGCTAGCGCTGGTTGCGGTGGGCGGCAAGCCCGCTTTTTGTAGTACCGAGCCATGCTCGGCTGCAGGTGTGCCAACCAAGGTTGGCACCTGCCGGGGTGGGGAGAAGGTCGGCATCCACCAGGGCAGGGGAGCGCCCGTCGAGCATGGCTCGGCGCTGCGAAGGGGGGCATTACAGGGCCTGACGGCCGGGCGCGGTAGAATCCCCGGCCATCCCAGAACCACCGGATTCCGATGAGCTCCAGCCCCGCCGAACGCGCCGAAGATCTCCGCCGGCAGATCGCCCAGGCCAACCGCGCCTACCATGAGCTGGACGCCCCGGAGATCCCCGACATCGACTACGACCGGATGGTGCGCGAGCTGGAAGCACTGGAGCGCGAACATCCGGAACTGGCCCGGGCCGACAGCCCGACCCAGCAGGTCGGCGCGCGTCCCTCCGGCCGTTTCCCCGAAGTCCGCCATGCGGTGCCGATGTTGTCGCTGTCCAACGCCTTCAGCGATGAGGAAGTGGCGGATTTCGCGCGCCGCATTGACGAACGCCTGGGCCGCCGCAGCCTGCAGTTCTCGGCCGAGCCGAAGATGGACGGCCTGGCGATCAGCCTGCGCTACGAGGATGGTCATTTCGTGCTCGGCGCGACCCGCGGCGATGGCAGCACCGGCGAGGACGTGACCGCCAACCTGCGCGAGATCGGCGATGTTCCCAAGCGGCTGCACGGCAAGGACTGGCCGGACGTGCTCGAGGTGCGCGGCGAGGTCTACATGGCGCGTGCCGATTTCGAGGCCTACAACGAACGTGCGCGCCTGCACGGCGGCAAGGTGCTGGCCAACCCACGCAATGCGGCGGCTGGATCGCTGCGCCAGCTCGACCCGAAGATCAGTGCGCAGCGCAGGTTGAGCTTCTTCGCCTACGGTACCGGTGAAGTGCAGGGCGGCGAGCTGCCCGATACCCATTCGGGCACGCTGGCGCAGCTCGGCGCCTGGGGTTTCCCGGTCAGCGCGCTGTGCAAGGTGGTGGAAGGCACCGACGGCCTGCTCGGCTACTACCGCGATATCGGCGAGCGCCGCGACAGCCTGCCGTTCGATATCGATGGCGTGGTCTACAAGCTCGATGACCGTGCCGGCCAGCAGGCGATGGGCTTCGTCTCGCGCGCGCCACGCTGGGCCATCGCGCACAAGTTCCCGGCGCAGGAACAGAGCACTACCGTGGAGGCGATCGAGATCCAGATCGGCCGTACCGGTGCGGCCACGCCGGTCGCGCGCCTGGCGCCGGTGGCCGTGGCCGGCGTGATCGTGTCCAACGCCACCCTGCACAACGCCGACCAGATCGCACGCCTCGACGTGCGCGTCGGCGACAGCGTGATCGTGCGCCGCGCCGGCGACGTGATCCCGGAAGTGGTCAGCGTCATCCTCGATCGCCGCCCGCAGGGCACCACGCCCTGGCAGATGCCGACGCGCTGCCCGGTGTGCGGCTCGGAGATCGTGCGCGAGGAAGGGGCGGCCGCATGGCGCTGCTCGGGCGAGCTGTCCTGCCCGGCGCAGCGCAAGGAAGCCATCGCCCATTTCGCCTCTCGCCGCGCGATGGACATCGACGGCCTGGGCGACAAATACATTGAAACCCTGGTCGACGCTGGCATCGTCAAGAGCGTGGCCGACCTGTACCGGCTCAGTCGTGACCAGCTGCTGCACCTGAAGCTGGTGCTGGACGCTGAAGATCCCTCGGCGCTGGCCGCCGCACTGAAGCTGCACCTGCCGGCCGAAGGCAGTGGCGCGGTGCTCAATGCGGTGCTCAGGCTGGACGGCAACGATCCGGGCTGGCGCGCGCAGGCGCTGGCGCAGCCGGCCCGCTTCGAATGGAACACGAAGAAGATCGCGACCAAGTGGGCCGACAACCTGATCGCGGCCATCGACGCCAGTCGTGCCGCCACGCTGGAACGGCTGCTGTTCGCGCTGGGCATCGAGCACGTGGGCGAGAGCACGGCCAAGGCGCTGGCGCAGTGGTTCGGTGACCTGGAACTGATCCGCCACCTGCCGTGGCCATTGTTCAAGCGCGTGCCGGACATTGGTGGCGAAGTGGCGCGCTCGCTCGGCCACTTCTTCGAACAGCAGGGCAACCAGCAGGCCATCGATGACCTGCTGCAGGTCGGCCAGGTCCGCATCAGCGATGTGCACGCGCCCAGCGCGAGGCTGCGCGAGGGGCTGGACCTGGCGCAGCTGTTGGTCGAATCAGAGATTCCCGGCATCACCCGCCTGCGCGCGGAAAAACTGGTGGCCGTGTTGCCCGGTGCCCAGGCGGTGCTCGACGCCGAGCATGGGCAGTTCGTCAACGCCGGGTTGCCCGACGACACCGCGCGTGGCCTGGCCCAGTGGCTGGACAGCGAGGGCCATGGCGCGATGCTGCTGGCAGCCGAGAAGGCGATGCAGCAGATCCTGGCCAAGGCACCGGCGTTGGCCGAGATCGTGGCCGGCCCGCTGGATGGGCAGACCGTGGTGCTGACCGGCACCCTGGCCCAGCTCACCCGCGATGCCGCCAAGGAGCGCCTGGAAGCCCTCGGTGCAAAGGTCTCCGGCAGCGTCTCGAAGAAGACCAGCTTCGTGGTCGCCGGTACCGAGGCCGGCTCCAAGTTGGATAAGGCGCAATCGCTGGGCGTGCCGGTATGGGACGAAGACCGCCTGCTGGCTTATCTGGCCGAACACGAATGATGACCCCGCCGGGTGCATGGCGCCCGGCATGAAACACAAAGGAACACCGATGCAGACCGCCCCGCTGGATTTCCGCCCGGCCACCCGTGCCGACGAGGAGCTGTTGATCGCGCTGATGCGCGAGTTCTACGCCGAAGACAGGATCGACTTCGATGACGCGCGCGTGCGTCGCGGCGTGGACGCGCTGCTGGCCGATCCGCGCAATGGCGAAGTGCTGTTGTGGATGGACGAGGCGGGCGAGGTGGTCGGCTACGCGGTG
The DNA here is from genome assembly GCF_003244875.1 of Stenotrophomonas sepilia. Lineage (GTDB taxonomy): Bacteria > Pseudomonadota > Gammaproteobacteria > Xanthomonadales > Xanthomonadaceae > Stenotrophomonas > Stenotrophomonas sepilia. The sequence continues at coordinate 117,679 of NZ_LXXZ01000087.1, read as the reverse complement.
ATCGCGATGGGCTTCAGCCTGGAGCAGGGCGGCCACTTCATGCTGCTGGACGAACTGTACCTGAGCCATCGCGCGCGCGGTCGTGGCCGCGGCAAGCAGGCGCTGGCCATCTGCGAACAGCGCGCTCGTGGTCGTGGCGTCAGCCGCCTTCGCCTGGAAGTGAACCACCACAACGAACTGGCCCGACGCCTGTACCTGGCCAGCGGCTACATCGACGATACGCGCGATCTGCTGACCCTGCCGCTCGACCATCCGCGCCCGGAAGGCATCCTGTGAGCGAGGCCCTGCTGCGCGCGCTGCAGCAGCGCGCTGCGCTCAACGCGCTGGTGCGCCGCTTCTTTGCAGAGCGCGATGTGCTCGAGGTGGAGACGCCGATCCTGTCGGTCGCGGGCAACACCGAGCCGAACATCGACAGCTTCCATACCGACTTCACCGGCCATGTCGATGCCGGCGGACGCCGCCGCTGGCTGCGCACCTCGCCGGAGTATCCGCTCAAGCGCCTGCTGGCGGCCGGTGTGGGCGACTGCTACGAACTGGGCCGGGTATTCCGCAACGGTGAGGCCGGCGGCCGCCACAACCCGGAATTCACCATGCTGGAATGGTATCGGGTCGGTTGGGACCACCATCGGCTGGTACAGGAGGCCGCCGAGCTGGTCGGCCAGGCGCTGGCCCTGGTGGGACGCCGTGCGACCCTGCGCGTGCTGAGTTACCGCGAGCTGTTCCAGCAGCACCTTGGCGTGGATCCGTTCGAGGCGGATGAGTCCACGCTGCGTGCCGCGTTGGGCGAGGTGCACATTGACCCGGTCGGATTGACCCGTGATGACTGGCTCGACCTGTTGATGACCCATCGTATCCAGCCGCATTTCGATGACGCGGTCATGACCGTGGTGCATGACTGGCCAGCCAGCCAGGCCGCGCTGGCACGCATCCGCGCCGGCACGCCGCCGCTGGCCGAGCGTTTCGAGCTGTACCTGGGTGCAGTGGAGCTGGCCAACGGCTATCACGAACTGAACGACGCCGACGAGCAGCGCGCCCGCTTCCAGCGCGACCAGCAGCGCCGCCACGAACGTGGGCAGGTGCAGCCGCCACTGGATGAGGCGCTGCTGGCGGCGTTGCCAGCGTTGCCGGCCTGTGCCGGCGTTGCGCTGGGGATCGACCGCCTGCTGATGGCGATGAACCGCACACCCCGCATTGCAGATGTGTTGGCCTACGACTTCGCCCACGCGTGACCATCACGCGTTGCTGAACATCCCAGGCTGAACGAAACGCGGGTTCTGCGCGCTTGCGTCGGCAAGCGGGATGATGCTTTTATCACGGCCAATGCCGGACACTGGCATGCAGTTCATCTATTCCTGCTGGGGAAGGCTTTGGTCAAGTGGTTTGCGGTTGTCGCTGCACCGGTGTACTCCATCGCGCTCTGGGGTGCCTGGCTGCCGTCGCCGGCGTCGGCCCAGCAGGTGGGCTACGACGATGAAGTGGTGACCTGCGAGTCCCACGACATGGGCTGGGTGCACTGCGACATCGATGTGGCCAACGGCGTCGATCTGGTGCGCCAGCTGTCGAGCAACAGCTGCATCCGCGGTAGCGAGTGGGGCACCGACCGCAGCGGCGTGTGGGTCACCCTTGGCTGCCGCGCCGAGTTCCGTGCGCGCCGTGCGCAGGGTGCGGCACCTGCGGCAACGGAAGGCAAGCGCCTGGTGCGCCGCGTGGTGCGCTGCGAATCCAATGGCCGTCCGCAGAGCTGCCCGGTGCGCCTGGATGGCGCCCCCGTGCGCCTGCTGCGCCAGCTGTCGGTGCTGCCATGCCGCGAGGGGCAGGGCTGGGGCTACAAGCGCAATGAGATCTGGACCAGCCGTGGTTGCCAGGGCGATTTCGAGGTGGCCGACGAGGATGGCCGCTTCGTCGATGTGCCGCGTCGCCTGACCTGCGAATCGAAGTCGAAGAAGCGGCGTTTCTGCGGCGCCAGCATCTCCGTTGGCGCGGTCGTTTCCGAGCAGCTGTCGAGCACGCCCTGCGAGGAAGGCAGTACCTGGGGCTGGAGCCGCAACGGCATCTGGGTGGACGGCGGCTGCCGCGCCGAATTCTCGGTGAATTGAGCCCGGGCGGGCTCCAACGCTGCCGGGCGTGGCCCTACAATGGGCCCATGAACACTGCCTCCGACATCGACTACGCCCGTTATGACCACATCCGCCCGATCCTGTGGACCGGCGATGCCCTGCAACTGCTGGACCAGCGCAAGCTGCCGTTCGTGGTCGAGCATGTGGTCTGCCACGACAGCGACGAGGTTGCCAGCGCCATCCATGCGTTGACCGTGCGTGGCGCGCCGGCGATCGGCATTGCCGCCGCCTGGGGCGTGGTGCTGGCCGCGCGCGAGGTGCAGGCCGCAGACGGTGCGCACGCGCTGCAGCAGCTGGAACCGGCACTGCAGCGCCTGAACGCATCGCGCCCCACTGCGGTCAATCTGGCCTGGGCGCTGGCACGCATGCGCCGTTGCCTGCACGCCGCCGGCGCCGACTGGAAGGCACTGGTGGAGGCCGAAGCGCAGGCCATCGCCGAGGAAGACCTGGCCGCCAACCGCCACATGGGCGCGCTGGGCGCTGGCTTGATCGAGGCCGGCAGCGGTGTGCTGACCCACTGCAATACCGGCTCGCTGGCCACCGCCGGCTTCGGTACCGCGCTGGGCGTCATTCGCGCCGGCATGGCCCAGCACCGCATCGCGCGCGTGTTCGCCGGCGAGACCCGGCCGTGGCTGCAGGGCGCACGCCTGACGGTGTGGGAGCTGCAGCAGGACGGTATCGATGCCACCCTGATCGCCGACTCGGCGGCCTCGCACCTGATGAAGACCGGTGCCGTGCAGTGGGTGATCGTGGGCGCAGACCGCATCTGCGCCAATGGTGATACCGCCAACAAGATCGGCACCTACCAACTGGCCATTGCCGCGCGCCACCATGGCGTGAAGTTCATGGTGGTGGCGCCGTCCTCGACCGTGGACATGGAGACCGTGGACGGCAGCCAGATCGAGATCGAGCAGCGCGACCCGGGTGAGCTGTATGGCGTGGGCGGCACCCGCACCGTGGCCGAAGGCATTGCCGCCTGGAACCCGGTGTTCGACGTCACCCCGGGCGAGCTGATCGACGCCATCGTGACCGAGCGCGGGGTGATCCTGAACCCGACCGCCGAGAACATGCGCGCCGCCTTCGGCGGCTGAGGCGCAGGGGAGGGGCGGCGCGACCGCCGCCCCCGGTAGTGCCGGCCGCTGGCCGGCAACCCTAAGTTCCTGATTTGTGCCGGTAAAATCCCCGTAAAGGCAGGCGGAAACCAGCCCGTTGTGGTAGTATCCACAGGTTGAATCGAGGTTCCGGCGCGACCCCCTCCCGCAGAGGGCTGCGCCGGACTGGACCGCTACCAGACAACGGAACCCGAATGGCAGAAACCGCCAAGGAAATCATCCAGGTCAACCTGGAAGACGAGATGCGCAAGAGCTACCTCGATTACGCCATGAGCGTGATCGTGGGCCGCGCGCTGCCGGATGCGCGCGACGGCCTCAAGCCGGTGCATCGTCGCGTGCTGTACGCGATGAATGAACTCAACGCGCACAGCAACAAGCCCTACTTCAAGTCGGCGCGTATCGTCGGTGACGTCATCGGTAAGTACCACCCGCATGGCGATCAGTCGGTGTACGACACGCTGGTGCGCCTGGCACAGCCGTTTTCGCTGCGCTACATGCTGGTCGACGGCCAGGGTAACTTTGGTTCGATCGACGGCGACTCCGCCGCGGCGATGCGATACACCGAGGCGCGCATGTCGCGCCTGGCGCATGAGCTGATGGCCGATATCGACAAGGAAACCGTCGATTTCCAGCCCAACTACGACGAAAAGGAACTGGAGCCGACGGTCATGCCGACCCGGTTCCCGAACCTGCTGGTCAACGGCTCGGCCGGTATCGCGGTGGGCATGGCGACCAACATCCCGCCGCACAACCTGAGCGAATCGATCAACGCCTGCATTGCGCTGATCGACAACCCGGAGATCGACGTCGACGGCCTGATGGAGTACATCCCGGGCCCGGATTTCCCGACTGCCGGCATCATCAACGGCACCGCCGGCATCGTCGCCGGCTACCGCACCGGCCGTGGCCGCGTGCGTATCCGTGCCAAGGCCGACATCGAAGTGGCCGATAACGGCCGCGAGTCGATCATCGTCACTGAAATTCCTTACCAGGTGAACAAGGCGCGTCTGATCGAGAAGATCGCCGAGCTGGTCAAGGAAAAGAAGATCGAAGGCATCAGCGAGCTGCGCGATGAGTCCGACAAGGACGGCATGCGCATCTACATCGAGATCAAGCGCGGCGAATCTGCCGAGGTTGTGCTGAACAACCTGTACCAGCAGACGCAGATGGAATCGGTGTTCGGCATCAACATGGTGGCGCTGGTCGACGGCCGCCCGCAGTTGATGAATCTGAAGCAGATGCTGGAGGCGTTCGTCCGCCACCGTCGCGAAGTGGTCACCCGCCGCACCGTGTTCGAGCTGCGCAAGGCGCGCGCCCGTGCCCACGTGCTGGAAGGCCTGACCGTCGCGCTGGCCAACATCGACGAGATGATCGAACTGATCAAGACCTCGCCGAACCCGAACGAAGCACGCGAGCGCATGCTGGCGCGCGTGTGGGAGCCGGGCCTGGTCGGTGCGATGCTGGGTGCCGCCGGTGCCGAAGCCTCGCGCCCGGAAGACCTGCCCAAGGGCGTGGGCCTGATCGAGGGCGGCTACCAGCTGACCGAGATCCAGGCCACCCAGATCCTGGAAATGCGCCTGCACCGCCTGACCGGGCTGGAGCAGGACCGCCTGACCGACGAGTACAAGCAGCTGCTGGAAGTGATCGCCGGGCTGATCCACATCCTGGAAGATCCCGACCGCCTGCTGCAGGTGATCCGCGAGGAGCTGGTCAACGTCAAGGCCGAGTTCGGCGACGAACGTCGCACCGAAATCCGCCACAGCGAAGAAGACCTGGACATCCTGGACCTGATCGCACCGGAAGACGTGGTGGTCACCGTGTCGCATGCCGGCTACGTGAAGCGCCAGCCGGTCAGCGTGTACCGCGCGCAGCGCCGCGGCGGCCGTGGTCGCAGTGCGGCGGCGACCAAGGAAGAGGATTTCATCGAACAGCTGTGGCTGGTCAACACGCACGATACGCTGCTGACGTTCACCAGTTCGGGCAAGGTGTTCTGGTTGCCGGTCTACCAGCTGCCGGAAGCGGGCTCCAACGCCCGCGGCCGTCCGATCATCAACTGGATTCCGCTGGAACCCGGCGAACGCGTGCAGGCCGTGCTGCCGGTGCGCGAGTACGCCGATGGCCAGTTCGTGTTCTTCGCCACGAAGAACGGTACGGTCAAGAAGACCCCCCTGGGCGAGTTCGCCTTCCGCCTGGCCCGCGGCAAGATCGCGATCAACCTCGATGAGGGCGATGCCCTGGTCGGCGTCGGCCTGACCGATGGCCAGCGCGACATCCTGCTGTTCGCCTCCAACGGCAAGACCGTGCGCTTCGGCGAGGACAAAGTCCGCTCGATGGGCCGTACCGCCACCGGCGTGCGTGGCATCAGGATGCCGGCCGGCGAGGAGGTGGTCAGCCTGATCGTGGCCGAAAGTGCCGGTGGCATCGAGGACGAGAACGAGGACGACAACGGTGTCGAGGAAGCCACCGCCAATGGCGATGCGGTGATCGATAGTGCCGACGATGCCAGCGTGCAGTACATCCTCACCGCCACTGAGAACGGCTACGGCAAGCGCACCCCGCTGCCGGACTACCCGCGCAAGGGCCGTGGCACGCAGGGCGTGATCGGCATCCAGACCACCGAGCGCAACGGCAAGCTGGTCGCCGCAGTGCTGATGGGCTCCCGCGACGAAGTCCTGCTGATCTCCGACGGCGGTACGCTGGTGCGTACGCGTGGCTCGGAAATCAGCCGCGTCGGCCGCAACACCCAGGGCGTGACCCTGATCCGCCTGTCCAAGGACGAGAAGCTGCAGGCGGTGGAGCGCATGGATGCCTCGATCGACGAGGACGAGGACGAGGTGGCAGTCGCCGCCCCGGCCACGACCGACGGCGCACCGGCTGCTGCCAGCAGCGAGGACGCCGCGCAGGAGTGATCCTGCCGCGAGCCTGGGTACCCGACGACGCCGGCCCTGTGCCGGCGTCGTCGTATCCGGATGCCACGCATACGCGCGCGCTTCACACAGGCGGTGGGATAACGGCGCATGCTGCCCCCGGAGATCGACGATGTCCGCCACGCCGCAGTCCGTTCCTGCTCCCGTCCGCGCCTCACGGCACCCTCTCGTTACCGTGCTGTCGCTACTGCTGGTCGTACTCGGCCTGGTCATCGGCGGGCTCGGCGCGTGGCTGCTCAGCCTGGGCGGGTCGGCGTACTACGCCATCGCCGGGGCCGGCCTTCTGGCCAGTGGCCTGTTGTTGTTCGGCAATCGCCGCAGCGGCGCGCTGCTGTACGCGCTGGTGTTCGTCGGCACGCTGCTGTGGACCTGGTGGGAGTCGGGCAACGACTACTGGCGCTGGGTGCCGCGGCTGGGCCTGGTGACCGCGCTCGGCATCGTGCTGGCGCTGCTCGCGCCGACCCTTCGCGAACCGGTTTCAAAGCGCCTGTCGCGCAGCGTGGCGGGCGTCCTGATGCTGGTGTTCGTCGCTGCCTTCGGGTTGGCGTTCGCACCGCATGGTGAAGTGGACGGGCACCAGCCGTTCCCGGAAGGCGCGGCCAGCGCCGGACTGGAACCCACGCGGGATACCACCGGCCTGCAACCGGCCGACCAGCCTGCCGAGGGAGACTGGCCGGCGTGGGGGCGCAGCAATGCAGGCACCCGCTATTCGCCACTGCAGCAGATCACCCCGGCCAACGTGGCCACGCTGCAGCCCGCCTGGCAGTTCCGCACCGGCGATATGCCGAAGAAGCGCTGGGGTGCGGAAACCACGCCGCTGAAGATCGGCGACCGCCTGTACCTGTGCACTGCCCGTAACCGCCTGATCGCGCTCGACGCCGCCAGTGGCAAGGAAGTGTGGCGCTTCGATCCGAAGGTGAAGGACGCCTCGATCCCGTACACCGCCGCCTGCCGTGGTGTGAGCTACTACGAGCAACCGGCAACGCCGATCCTGGCCGATGCCACCCTGGCCGATGCCGCGGCCGATCTGGCGTTGCCCGAACCGCCGCCCAGCGTGAGCCGCAGCGCTGCACCGGGCAGTCGTCCGGCGTGCTGGGCGCGCATCATCGAAGGCACGCTGGACGGGCGCATCATTGCAGTGGATGCAGATAGCGGCCGTCCCTGCGCGAATTTCGGCAACAACGGCCAGGTCGACATCACCCTCGGGATGGGTGAGGTGCCACCCGGCTACGTGTCGATCACCTCGCCCCCGGCCATCGTGCGCGGCGTGATCGTCACCGGCCACCAGGTGCTGGATGGTCAGCGCCGCGACGCGCCATCGGGCGTGATCCAGGCGTACGACGCGATCACCGGCAAGCTGCGCTGGGCGTGGGACATGGACCAGCCCGAGCGCAGCGGCCTGCCGCCGCATGGGCAGACCTACACCCGCGGCACGCCGAACATGTGGACCACCGCGACCGGTGATGAGGCGCTGGGGCTGGTCTATCTGCCGCTGGGCAATTCTGCGGGCGACTACTGGAGTGGCTCGCGTACGGAAAACCAGAACCGCTATGCGACGTCGCTGGTGGCGATCGATGTGGCCACTGGCAAGCCGGCCTGGCATTTCCAGGCCGTGCGCAAGGATGTGTGGGACTACGACCTCGGTTCGCAGGCCAGCCTGATCGACTACCCGACGGCGGCAGGCAAGGTGCCGGCGATCCTGCTGCCGACCAAGCAGGGTGACATCTACATTCTCGACCGCCGCAACGGCCAGCTGCTGACCGCTGCCGAAGAGCGCAAGGTGCCGGTCGGCGGTGTCGAACCGGAACAGCGTTCACCCACCCAGCTGTTCTCGCTGTACCACACGCTGCGCCGCGAGCATGATCTGACCGAGCGCGACATGTGGGGCATCACCCCGATCGACCAGCTGATCTGCCGCATCCAGTTCCGCAAGGCCTATTACGAAGGCTTCTACACGCCGCCGAGCAGTGATCGCCATTCCATCGAATACCCCGGCTACAACGGCGGTTCGGATTGGGGCAGTGTGTCCATCGACACGCGCCGCGGCGTGATCGTGGCCAACTACAACGACATGCCCAACTACAACCGGCTGGTGCCACGTGCCGAAGCCGACCGCCTGGGCTGGCTGCCGCGCGAAAAGATCCGTGCCGACAGGGGCGGTGGCGAGGGCGCCGGCGATCCGCAGGTGGGAACGCCGTATGGCATCCAGGTCAACGCTGGCTGGCGGCTGCCGTTCACGGGTCTGCTGTGCAAGCAGCCTCCCTACGGCGGCATCCGCGCCATCGACCTGCGCACCGGCAAGCTGTTGTGGGATCGTCCGTTTGGCAGTGCGCGCGGCAATGGGCCGTTCGGCATCCGTTCCGGCCTGCCGATCGAGATCGGCACGCCGAACAACGGCGGTTCGGTGGTGACCGCCAGCGGGCTGATCTTCATCGCGGCCGCCACCGATGACCTGCTGCGCGCCATCGACCTGAAGACCGGCAAGGAGCTTTGGCATGCCAAGCTGCCCGCGGGCGGGCAGGCTACGCCGATGGTGTATGAACAGGACGGACGCCAGTTCGTGGTGATCATGGCCGGCGGCCATCATTTCATGGAAACCCCGAACGGCGATTACGTGATGGCGTTTGCGCTGCCGAAATAGCGGTTGCCGGCCTGAACATGGGCGACGGGGGCCGTGACCGATGTCGCTGCCCAGTGGTGCCGAACTGATTGCCGGCGATGCACGCTTTCTGAGCCCTGCGTATGCGCCCTGCATGGGGGCCGCGGGCACCGCACTGGAGGCCCGTCGTCGTTGTGTCGACGCTGAATTCAAGGTGCGCGACGATGCGCTCAACGCCGCCTACAGTGCGGCGCGCTCCACGCTGACCGTCAGTGATCAGCAGGTGCTGCGCGATCTGCAGCGGCAATGGCTGCGCCAGCGCGACAGTCGTTGCCCGGAAGGCGGCACGGCCGTTGCCCAGCTGGATTCACAGCAGTGCCGCACGCACATGTGCCGCGCCTGAAAAACAGGGCTGGATCGTCCTGCGGCCCGGCGAGGGCAGGATCACGCCTGCATTGCAGGTGGTCTTCCAGGTGGCCGACTGCGGCGGCGCCGACAACGTGACGACCTGCCGGGTGAGGAGCATGGGCGTGACCCGTGGCGGGCGCAACGTGGCGGTCACGGACGTGCAGCCGCGCCTGACCCGCGCTGGCGCCGATGCCCAGGGTGCGGTGGCCGTGCTGCTGACCGTTTCGGATTTCAATGGCGATGGCGTGCCGGACCTGCAGGTGTGGCAGGACAACAACGGTGTCTACAACGTTCCGGTGCATGCGTTCTACCTGTTCGACGCCAAGGTCAACCGCTATGTGCGTGCCAAGGCATTGGAAGCGGCCATCGGCGGGCGCGACATCGACCGTATCGACAATGGGCGGTTCGTGCTGCGCGCGAAGGTCAGCCCGTGCGCGCACGAGGACAAGGTCATCCAGCTGCGCGGAACCGGGCCGCGCACGCTGCTGCAGCGCCGCTATGACACCTGCAGGGGCGAGGCCCCTACCGAATCGGACCTGCTGAAGTAGGTCTTTCCCCGACGAACGGATGCGTTCCGGAACTGGAGAGCTGAAGGATGAGCGAAGGCTATGGAAAAGGTGGGGTGGGCTTCGGCCTGACCCGGGACCAGTCGGTCGAGATGATCGTGCGTACCTGCATCGACAACGGCATTACCGTCCATCGGCAGATTGCCTATGTGCTGGCCACAGCGCAGCACGAATCGCGTGATTTCTCCGCGCCCGAGGAAGCGGTGCGGTACCAGATCGGCATGGGCGTGGAATCGCTGCCGCAGGAGCGGAGTGAATGGCATCGCATCGAGGCGTTCGCCGTCACGGTCGAGGTGTTGCGGCAGAGTCCCTAGCGTGGATGCAGCTGGGGGGACGACCGTCATGGACCTGGCCAATCTGCGGCAGGTGAAGCGGTTCCAGATCGTGGGCGCTGAAACGCCGGACAAGATGAAGCTCGCCCAGGCCTGCAAAGCGGAGCGCTGGTCTCACCTGCATTGCTGCAGCGGGCCACCACGGCGCAGAACCACAAGGGCTGGTATGGCTTGGTTTCGTGGTGCAGGGCGAGGGTAGGGAGCACCGGTACGGCCACGAAGACGGTGCGCCTGCTTCCCGCGAACGGCAGTCGACCAGCGGTCGACTCTACCCAATCAATGTTGCTCGGTTGGTGCCGGTACCCGCACCATCTTCGTCATCAAGTGTTCCACCACACCCGCCGGGTCCGCAGTGCGGCCGACATGCGTGCTCGACATCTGCACAACCGAGCTGCGCTTGGCGGTGAGGAAATGAAAGCGGGCGCGCGCGGGCAGCTGTGCGATCGGTCCGGCGCTGGCGTCGCCACGGCAGATGGCCACGATCGCATCCAACCACGGTTGCAACGCATCCTGATCAAGCGCTGGAGCGAACGCGTGCAGGCGTGCCGGATCGATCTCGATGGCCGCTTCCAGATGGCGCGCGCCGGGGCAGGAGACGATCACTCCGACGTTGATGAACTCCTCGCGTTCCACCCGCGGTACCACGCGGATGACCGCATAGTCATACGTGTGCAGCGTGGGCACGGACGGCCTCCTGCACGAACACCACACGCACTTTCAGGCGGTGCTTGAGATAGTCGATGTAGCCTTGGCGATAGGCCTGCGGACTGTCGAATGCCGGCTCGTTGACCAGCCAGCTGTCCGGCACCAGGCCGACGATGCGCTCGATCTCGGCATCGCTCAGGCGCGCGGCCAGTTCGGTATCCAGCTCGGCGATGCGGCTGGCGAACGACAGCAGCACATGGTCGCGGATCAGCACGAACGGCTTTTCGCAGGCATCGCCGGCATTGGCCCAGTCGTGGTGGAAGTACATCGCCGCGCCGTGGTCGATCAGGTACAGCTTGCGGTGCCACACCATCAGGTTGGGGTTGCGGGTGGTGCGATCGACATTGCTGGTGAACGCATCGAACCAGACGATGCGCGAGGCCAGGTCGGCGTCCACCGGCATCGCCGCCGGATCGTAATTGATCGCACCCGGCAGGTAGTCCAGGCCCAGGTTCAGGCCCTCGCTGGCGCGGATCAGCTCCTGGATCTCCGGGTCGGGCTCGGTTCGGGCGAACTCGCGATCCAGCTCGACGAACAGGATTTCCGGAATCGGCAGGCCCAGCGTGCGTGCCATCTCACCGGCAATCAGCTCGGCGATCAACGCCTTCGGGCCTTGGCCGGCGCCGCGGAACTTCAGCACGGCCATGCCGTCGTCGTCGGTCTCGACCACGGCCGGCAGGGAGCCGCCTTCCCGTAACGGGGTGATGTAGCGGAGGGCATGTACGGTGCGCATGGGCGCATTCTAGCGTGGGTGCAGGTACAACCCTCTGATCGGCGAGGACCGATTTCGGCCTTCACCTGTCCCTTCCGCCTGCGATGGCAGCATCGTGCTCCAGGAACCCTTGGGTTCATGGGCGCACTGGCACTCTCGATGCCGAGGCTTCGGGCTGGGCACCTGCTCGGCTGCCAGCGACGCGCACTGCGAAGCGGAAACCTCATCCACGATGTCCAGCAGGCTACGGAGGTGCACCGATGAGCGATGAATTCACTCCCATGCTGCCGCCCTTGGACGATGCCAAGGCGGAAGAAATGATCGGCAAGGTCGTACTGGTAGGTGTGACCCGCTATGGCGGCGACGGCCAGGTGAAGGGGCTGGAGCAGTACGCCGGCACGGTGTTGCGCATCAGCGCCGACGAGGGCGTGGTGCTGGCCGACGAGAATGATGGCCACGAGCGCTATCTGCCGCCGATGCTGGACCAGTACCTGCCCGCCGAGCCCGGCGAGTACCGCATGCGGAACAGTGGCATGATCGTGGTCGACCCCGATTACCTGACTGCCTGGGACCTGCACGCCCAGCAGTGACGACAGACCACACCTGGCAGATGCCGGTCCATTGCCGGCCTCTCCGGGCGTGTCCCACTTTGCCCCATCCGGCCACTAGCCCTTCCGGCCCATTCACGACAACCCCTGCGGTGCTAGATTCGGGACCTTGCCCGATTCCGGGTACCCATTCACACCCAGGGGATAAGGATGCTCATCCGTCGAACCTCTCTGGCGGCGGCCGTTGCCGTTGCCACCCTCGGCCTGCTGGCCGCTGGCCCGGCGCTTGCAGACTACGCGAAGCCGCCGGAGCACCTGCTCAAGGTGTTGAAGGCACCGCCGCCGCCGGCGCCGAACGTGGCCCCGGGTGGCCAGCGCCTGCTGCTGACCACTGCGCAGACCTACCCGTCGATCAGCCGTGTCGCCCAGCCGTACCTGAAGCTGGCTGGCGTGCGCCTGGAACCGAAGAACCGCAGCCGCCATGACACCCCCGGTGGCTATGGCATCCCGGCCTGCGTGGCCGACTTCACCCTGGTCGACATCGGCAGTGGCCAGCAGACCAAGGTCAACCTGCCGCAGGGCTGTGCCACCGGCGCGCTGTGGTCGGCCGATGGCAGCCACTTTGCGTTCCAGAACGCGGTCGATACCAGCGTGCAGCTGTGGGTGGGCGATGCCGCTACCGGCCAGGTGAAGCAGGTGCCGAACGTTCAGCTGAACCCGATTTTCGGCTACACCGTGCAGTGGCTGGGCGGCAGCCAGAACCTGCTGGTGAAGCTGGTGCCGGCCAACCAGGGCCCAGCACCGTCCAACGGTGGCGTACCGACCGGCCCGGATGCACAGGAGTCGCTGGGCAGCAGTGGCGAGAGCAGCACCTACGAAGCCCGCGATACGCTGACCAGCGTGCATGACGAGAAGCTGTTCGCTTATTACGGCGCCTCGCAGCTGGCCGTGGTCGATACTGCCGCCAACAGCGTGCGTCCGGTCGGGCAGCCGGCGCTGTTCAACGAAGTCAGCGCCGCGCCCGATGGCGTGCACGTGCTGACCGAATCGATCAAGGCGCCGTACTCGCATGCGGTGACCTACCAGCGCTTCGCCAACGACGTGGCCGTGCTGGATATCGCCAGCGGCAAGTCCACGCCGATCGCCAGCCTGCCGCTGGCCGACCGCGTGCCGGTGCACGGCGTACCGGAAGGCCCGCGTGGTTTCGACTGGCGTGCCACCGATCCGGCCACCCTGGTCTATGCCGAAGCGCTGGACAAGGGCGACTGGAAGGTCAACGTGCCGCATCGCGACCGGGTGCTGATGCTGAAGGCGCCGTTCAACGGCAAGCCGGTCGAGATCACCCGCACCGCACAACGCTTCGAAGGCTTCGCATGGACTGCCGATCCGGCCGTGGCGTTCCAGTTCGAGAACGACGAGAACCGCCACTGGATGCAGACCCGCATCGTCGATGTGGACCAGCCGAAGAAGGAAGGCCGCCTGCTGTGGGACATGTCCAGCGATGAGCTGTACGGCAACCCCGGCAACCTGGTCTTCACCCGCCTGCCGAATGGTGCGCAGGTCGTGCGCCGTGAGGGCAACCATGTTTTCCTCAGCGGCCGTGGTGCCTCGCCGCAGGGCGACCGTCCGTTCCTCGACCGCCTCGACCTCGGCACGCTGAAGAGCGAGCGCCTGTTCCGCAGCAGCGCCGATGCCTACGAGCAGTTCCTTGGTTTCAGCAATACGCCTGGGCGCTACCTGACCTGGCACCAGTCGGTGATCGATCCGCCGAACGCCTTCATCCGTCAGCAGGGTGAGGCGGTGGCCGATGCGAAGACCGGCGAGGCGCAGTTCGCGTCCACCGCGACCGCGCTGACCAAGCTGGTCGACCCGACTCCGGAAGTGCGCCAGATCAAGAAGCAGCTGGTGACCTACAAGCGTGCCGATGGCGTGGACCTGTCGTTCACCCTGTACACGCCGCCGGGCTACAAGGAAGGCCAGCGCGTGCCGGCGATCCTGTACGCCTACCCGGCCGACTTCGCCAACGCCGCGCAGGCGGGGCAGGTGTCCGGTTCGCAGCAGACCTTCACCCGCCTGCAGCCGTACCGCCTGATGCTGCTGGCCGGCTACGCGATCATCGACAACGCCTCGTTCCCGATCGTGGGTGACCCGAAGAACGCCTACGACACCTACCTGGAGCAGCTGGAAGCTGACGCCAGGGCGGCGGTGGACAAGGCGGTGGACATGGGCGTGGTCGATCGCAACCGCATCGGCGTGACCGGCCACAGCCATGGCGGCCTGATGACCGCCAACCTGATCGCCCATACCAACCTGTTCAAGGCTGGCGTGGCGACCAGCGGTTCGTACAACAAGACCTTTACCCCGTTCGGCTTCCAGAACGAGCGTCGCTCGGTGTGGCAGGCGCAGGACGTGTACCTGAAGGCCTCTCCGTTCTTCTATGCCGACAAGATCAAGCTGCCGCTGCTGCTGGTCCACGGCGAGGACGACGCCAACCCGGGCACTGAGCCGTTCCAGTCGCGCAAGCTCTACCAGGCGATCCGAGGCAACGGCGGCATCACGCGGCTGGTGATGCTGCCGAACGAACCGCACTGGTACACCGCGCTGGAATCGAACGAGCAGCTGGTAGCGGAAATGCTGAACTGGTTCGACACCTACGTGAAGAACGCCAAGTAATGAGACGGGAAGGCCGCCCCAGGGCGGCCTTGCTGTATCGGGATGTGAGTGGGTAGACGGCCTGGATCCGGATGCGCAATCGGGAATCGGGAAGCCACCTGCCATGCGGCATCCGGGTCCACCCGGGCTGCTAAGCTGGGAGTGGAAACAAACCAGGAGACATCGATGCATCGCAATGGGATGCGCGCCATCACTTTTGTCATCGCGACGCTGTTGGCCGGGATGACACACGGAGTGAAAGCGCAGGCTTTGCGGGCAGATGACCGCAGCTACTTTGGCAGCGCCTCCCAGGAACGTGAGGCGTGGCAGAACCTCGAGCGGAGGACCCATGCCCTCAAGGCACTTCATGCGCCGCCAGACGTGAGGTTCCAGCAGGCCGAACAGCTGTATGGCGAGTGCCTCCGGCACCATGGCTACCTGCATCTTCAGGCAGCGCGCAATGCCGACGATGCCCGGCTGGCCAACACCCAGGGCGAAGTCGCCAGCACATGTGGACGCATCGCGGCGATTGCCAAGCAGGCATTGCGTGATGCGCCCGCGCATGCTGCCTGGATCGCGCCGCATGCCGACCTGCGTGAACGGGCGTTGCGGGAGGATGTGCAGCCGGCCAATGCAGCGCTGGTGGATGCGGTCGACACGTTGGCTGATCCGGCGCTGGACAGCTTCGGCCGTCTGCACCGGCAGCTGCTGCAGTCGGCCCCCTTTGCGCGTTTCGAACATGAAGGCCGCACGCTCGACAGCCGCACCGACGCGCGAGCCCTTTCCCGCCTGCCGGACCGTTCACTGCGCGAAGCGGCATGGCGTGCCTACTGGCAGGGAATGGCGTCGCGGCGCAGCGAAATGGCAACGGTGCTGCTGGGCCTGGTCCGCCTCAACGAGCATGCGTCGGAACTGCAGGGCGATGGTACTGCGCCTGACCGCAGCTACCGGCACATGGGCCTGGATCAGGCCGCCGTCGACGCGACACTGGCGGCGGTAGCGCGCCACGCGCTGCTGCGGCGGAACTACCAGCAGATGCAGTTGACCCATCTTGAGCGCATGGGCCAGGCGTCTCCACAGATCTGGGACATGGACCTGCCTGATGCGGGCTATATTCCTCCGCCGCTTGACCTGGCGCAGTTGCGTGATGCGGCGGCGGCATCAATGCGGGTGCTGGGGCCGGATTACGTGACAGGGCTGCGCGGGCTGCTCGATCCTGCGGGCGGACGCATGGATCTGGGCGGATCGGCAGGGCGGCGCGCGATGGATGCGTTTTCGATCAGCGCCCCCGGTGTGCCTTCGTTGCTGTTCGTTGGCCATCGCCAGGGCGATCTGGAGGGGGATGTCCAGATCGCTCACGAAGCCGGCCATGCCATGCATGGCCAGTGGATGCAGCGCGGCGGCGCATCATCATTCCAGCGCAACGGCAACAAGTGGTTGACCGAGGCCTTCGCCATCTACAACGAACTGAAGTTCCGCGATCAGCTCTACCGGCAGGCCAGTGATCCACGTGCCAAGGCGTATTACCTGAAGTCGTTGCTCGATGACATCATCCTGCAGCTGTTCGTATCGTCTGAAGAGGCCGATCTGGAGCAGTCCATCTATCAGGAGGTGGCCTCCGATGGGGTTGGCAACGCAGACGCGCTTGATGCGCTGACGATGAAGGTACTGGGCAGGTATGGGGGCGCATCGGAGCAGTATCCCGAGCTGCGCAGCACCTGGGTATCCAAGCGGCTGATGTATGAGGATCCGCTTTACCTGGCCAATTACCTGTATGCAGGACTGATTGCGGTGCAGCTCTTCGCACAGGACCGGCAGGATCCGGAGGGATTCAGGGAGCGCTACCTGGCAGTCCTGGGCGAGGGGTTTGCTCGCCCGCCGCAGCGGCAGGTCGAGCAGTTGCTGAATGTGAAGCCCGACTGGTCACGCCTGGTCGAGGAGGATCTGGGCGTTTTCCAGCAGTACCTGGCGCAGCTGCAGGGACTGCATGCGGAAATCGAGCGCCAGCGCAGTCGCTGAACAGGCGACAGCCTGCTGCAGCCGGCACCCGGGTGATGTACGCGGTGCGCAGCGAGCCGGACGCGCTTTCCGCGGTCCTCGACTCGGCCTGCAATGCGCTGGCCGCGCGCGAAGCGAACCGGATGCTGCCCCGGGTCCAGCGCTTCAGCAAACTGCGTGCGGAATACTTCCGGCGTGACCAGACTATGGCGATCATCTTCCTGTGCGCCGGCATCTCGCTGTTGATCGTGACCGGCACGGGCGTGTAGGGGCTGGCCAGCTTCTGGGTCCGCAAGCGCTATCCGCAGATCGGCATACGACGTGCACTGGGTGCCCGCAGGCGCGATGTGACCAGCTACTTCATGATCGAGAATCTGATGCTGACCTTCGTCGGCGCGCTCGCTGGCAGTGTGCTGGCATTGGCGTTGAATGTCTGGGTTTCGCGCTACTACGAGGTACCTCGCATCGATCCCGGGTACCTGGTGCTGGGCGTCGGGCTGGTGTTCACCCTGGGGCAGCTGGCTGCCTGGGTACCGGCGCGGCGGGCGGCGCGCGAGGCGCCCGTGGCGGTTCTCAACAGTACCGGATGGATCCGGAGGGTGACCTCGTGTCATTGGCCGTTGCGATTGCGTAACCATATGTGATGCGGGTGCCATGGCGTGCGGACGCTGCGATACGCTGCAGGCCTGTTGCTGTCTGCCACGGGTTTCACCTATGAAGTCCAAACGTGTTGTCGCAGTGTTGGCGCTGGTGATGACGCCGAGCCTGCATGGCCAATCACTCCCCTCCGAACTGGCGCAGCTGGGCATTGTCGCCGGCATGCCTTATGCCAAGGCCAAGCGCCTCATGGATGCGGCAGGGTGGCAGGCGAGTCCGGTCCAGCGCGCGCCTGAGTCACTCGAGGGCTTTCCGGAAGTTGGATGCCAGAAGGGCGCCAAGCAATGCGCCACGACCTTCGAAAAGGAAGGTCAGCAGATCGCGGTGCGGCTGGGCGTTACCCTGGCAGGGCAGCCGTTCGTGCAGGGCGTGGACTGAGCGCTCACTGCGTTCAGGCCAGCGGTAACCGGTCCTGAGCGTGCGACAGCCGATCGTGCAGCTCGCGCACATGCTCGGCCTTGGCATGCACCCGGGAGGTGTCGCCGAAGCTGCGCAGGTAGGTGCACGCGGCAAAGCCGGCACTCTTCTTTTCGTACTCGGCAATCCAGGCCA
The DNA here is from genome assembly GCF_003244875.1 of Stenotrophomonas sepilia. Taxonomy (GTDB): domain Bacteria; phylum Pseudomonadota; class Gammaproteobacteria; order Xanthomonadales; family Xanthomonadaceae; genus Stenotrophomonas; species Stenotrophomonas sepilia. The sequence continues at coordinate 99,794 of NZ_LXXZ01000087.1, read as the reverse complement.
GTCGATCCGGATTGTTGGCCTGTTCGGCTGACCACGCGGCCACAGGCGGCCGGATGCGGTACTTCAGGCCGACGCGCCATGGCTTCGGTGTCAGTCGCGCACGGAAACAATGCTGCAGCCGGCACATGCGCGCGTACAGGGTGTCGGTGCCCAGTGCCTTGAAGAATGCCTGGAGCTGCTCGTCCTCCGGTGAGAACGTGGCATGCATCGCCAGCACGCGCAGCCCGGCGGGTGTGCGGTAGGCACGCAGGTGCCAATCGGGATGCTGTTCGCTGAAGGCGTCCACGCGTTTCAGCGCAAGCCCTTCAGCACCGCCGGCGGCGGCCAGGCGCTGCTTCCGCCGCATCAGCAGTGCCGCGTTGACCAGCAGCACTGCCGCCACGCCCAGTACCAGGCCCACCAGCCAGTGCCAGAGCAGGGTGCCGATGATGGCGCCGGCAAGCAGCACGATCGCAGCGACGATGGCCGGTATCACGCATCCGGCCGGTGGCTGCGCATGATCGATGTCGGCAAACAGCACGTCGGGGCTGTTGAGACACAATGCGCCATAGCTGTTGCGGGTGATGATGACATCGCCGTCGCGCTGCACGATCTGCTCGCGGATTGGCACACCCTCCACGCCATAGTTGCTGCGCACTTCGCGACGCGGCAGCACCTGCCCGGCGAGGATGGCATTGAGGGCTTCGTTGGCGCGGCGGTCGGCGTGGGCCTGGGCCTCGGCAGGTCCCTCATCGGACCAGCCGAAGCGGCGCACGACCACCGGCCGGCCACGGAAACGGGCCTGCAGGCGGGCTTCGGCCCAGTACGCGGGAACGATCATCATCGTGCGGTGCTCCATCATCCATGGCAGGTGCCTGAGTGAGTCTGGCACAGCCCCGAAGGGCCTGCATGTGCCCGCTGCGGTGGCCGGGGCGGAGTGATAGATTGCGCGCTTCGCATGCACTCCACCAAGGACGGAGCGATGTCCAGTTTCCTGCGTTGCCTGCTTGCCCTTGCCTGTGCCGGGGTGGTCGGCGTGGCATCGGCGGGTACCCCGCCGGGGCCGCAGATCCTCACCACCGATGCCAGCCGCTTCTACGCGCTCTACGACAGCACCGGCGGCAAGCCCAGTGTCGCCCAGCTGGCCGGTTACCTGGCCGAAGGCAGTCCGGGCCCGGGTGAACTGGCGAAGGCGCGCCGTGTCACGCCCGAACGCATGGCCGAAGCCATTGCCAGCCAGCCCGGGGCGTATGCGCAGGGCCGCAGCTGCCTGGCGGAGCTGCCGGCGGTGAAGCAGCGCCTGGCGGAGGTGTTCGGCAACCTGCAGGCGATCTATCCGCAGGCCGCGTTTCCTCCGGTGACCCTCGCGGTCGGCCGTGGTCGGCCGGTCGGGTTGACCTCGAAGAGTGGGTTGATCATCGGCCTGGAAGTGCTGTGTGCAGCCGATTTCATGAATCCCAACGTGCAGGACCGTTTCGTGCACGTGATCGCGCACGAGTACGTGCACATCCAGCAGACCGGCCTGAACGATTTCGAGCCCGGCGACCCGCATGCGACGGTGCTGCGTGTTTCGCTGGGCGAAGGTATCGCCGAATTCATCGCCGAATTGATTTCCGGCAACGTCGGCAACAGTCGCCATGCGGCGTGGACGCGCGGCCGCGAGGTCCACATTGAAAGCGCCTTTGCGCTGGATGTGGACAGTACCGATCTGTCGCCGTGGCTGTACAACTACAAGCCCGGTTCGCAGGAGCCCTATGACCTCGGGTACTGGGTGGGCTACCGCATCGCCAAGGCCTACTACCTGCAGGCCAAGGACAAGCGTGACGCGGTGCGCGCGCTGATCCAGCAGGACAACCCGAAGGCGATCCTGGCCGCCAGCGGCTGGACGCCCGGCATGTGGATGCCGGCCAAGGTGACCGGCGTGGCCGCGCGGTCTGCGGCGCGGTAAGCGCGAGGCCGCGCGCTAGACTGGCCCGGACATTCAAGGGAGAGACCCCATGCGTTCCTTGTCCGGCGGCCTGGCCGCAGTTGCCCTCGGTATCGCGCTGAGCGCCCACGGGGGGGCGGCCGAGATGCCCGCAATCAACCCGTTACTGCTGGAGCCTGTCGAAAGCCTGCGCGCGGACGAAGTGCGTTTCATGCAGCAGCGCTTGGCCGATTGGCCGCAGCTGCAGCACTATCGTGAAGCCAACGCGCGGCTGCCTGCGACGGTACCAAGCCAGCCGCGCGTGGTGTTCTTCGGTGATTCCATCACCGAAGGCTGGGGCAGGGAAGGCAGCGCATCGTTCTTTCCCGGCAAGGGCTGGCTCAACCGCGGCATCAGTGGCCAGACCACGGCGCAGATGCTGGTGCGGTTCCCGCAGGACGTGCTGGCACTGAAGCCGCAAGTGGTGGTGATCCTGGCCGGCACCAACGACATCGCCGGCAACACCGGCCCGACCACGCAGGCGATGATTGAAGACAACCTGCACGCGATGGTGGACCTGGCACGCGCACATGGCATCGCCGTGGTACTGGCATCGGTGCTGCCGGTCAGCGATTACCCGTGGTTGCCGGGCACGGCACCTGCGCCCAAGGTGCGCGCATTGAACGCGGCATTGAAGCGCTATGCCGATGCGAAGCAGCTGGTCTATCTGGACTACTACACGCCGATGACCAATGCCGCCGGAGGGCTGGATCCGCAGCTGGCCGAGGATGGCGTGCATCCCACGGCGAAGGGCTATGCGGTGATGGCGCCGCTGGCGGAGGCTGCAATCAGGCGCGCAATGGCGCCGGACTAGGCACAGCACCCGCAATGCACAGCGTCCAGCCCGTCGAGGTAAAATGGCCCTGGAGCTGGCCACGCAGCGTGGCCGCCAGGGACGATGGGGTGGGTGATGCGGAAGGGAATCCAGGGATGGCTGCGCCGCAGCGGCGCAACGATGGCACTGCTGCTGGCGGCCGTACCGGCGTTCAGTGCAGACACGGCGGCGCCTTCGCCGCTGACGCGTGAGCCGGTGGCCGGAGTTTCACTGGCCGAATGGACCGCCCGCTGGTGGCGCTGGGCCGACGCCCAGGGCGGCGCGCCCTATCTCGACCCGGATGGCCGTGTATGCGATGTGGGCCAGGAAGGCCCGGTCTGGAACCTGGCCGGCACCAATGGCCGTTTCCGGCCACATCGCGAATGCGTGGTGCCGGCGGGCAAGTACCTGTTGCTGCCGATCATCAACATGGCGCACTACCAGGTGGATGAGTCTGTGTCCTGCAAGGAGCTGCAGGCGGGGGCGGCGGTCAACAACGATTATCTGATCAGTGCAGTGGTGCTGCTGGATGGGCAACCCCTGGGCGACATGCGCATGCATCGGGTGCGCAGTGAAGGCTGCTTCCGCATGGATGCCGATGACGCAGACTCACGGCTGGCCGCCGCCGACGGCTACTGGGTGATGCTCAAGCCGTTGCCGCCGGGCCGGCATACCCTCAGCGTGGGTGCCAACTACGGCGTGCCGGAGGGCGGCGCGTACAGCCGCATGCGGCAGTCCTTCGAGTACGTGCTGCACGTGGGAGGGCGTACCCAGGTCGTATCGCGCGGACAGCACATGATGCCGGTGGCGGCTCCCTGAGGCTCAGGCGTCGTCCTGCTTCAACGCTGCGTCGGCGGCCAGCAGCGCTTCGGCGGCCGCACTGAGCGGCGGCGAGGGCGGGGCGACCACGCCGATCGCTTCCATCATCTTCGGCATGCCCAGGAACTTGCGCGCGCGACGGTCGTAGATGCCGGTGACCAGCAGCGCGCGCGTGGCGATCTTCTGCTCGGCACCGATCAGCACGCGCTGCTCCATGATGCCGCGCGAGCCGACCCAGCCCACCAGTCGTGTTTCCAGGGTGAAGCGCTGGAACGGCTTCAATTCGCGGCGGAACTGGATGGTGCCGGCGCCGACGATCGGCGCCCATTTCTCGCGCAGCGCCACCTGGCCCAGGCCCATGCGCAGGATCAGGTCCAGCCGGCCCAGGTCGAAGATGTTCCAGTAGCGGCCGTTGGTCATGTGCAGGTTGCTGTCCAGGTCGTTGGGCAGCACCCGGAACTGCAGCCGCGAGACGCCGAACGGGGCCTCCAGCTTCGGCCGGAACAGGCTGCACAGCAGCAGGTGGAGCAGACGGAACCAGAGATTCATGGCTATGACGACTGTTATAGAATCGCCGGTACGCTAATCTATGACGATTGTCTTAGCAAGGAGACCGCCGTGAGCCCGCGACCCTCTGATGCGCCACAACGCGTGATTGATGCTGCGGCACAGATGCTGGCGCGGGTAGGCCTCAATGCCACCAGCATCCGCGAAGTGACCAAGCTGGCCGAGGCGCCGTTGGGTTCCACCTATCACCACTTTCCCGGCGGCAAGCAGGAGTTGCTGGCGCGCGCCACCCACATGGCCGGCGACAAGGTGGAGGCGCTGCTGATGGAGCTGCTGGAGGGTGGGGCGGTGCAGGGCCTGCAGCAGTTCCTGGCGATGTGGCGCGAGCGTCTGCTGCGCTCAGAATTCCGCGCCGGCTGCCCGGTGCTGGCCGCTGCCGTGGAGGAGCCGGTGGAGGCCACGCCCAGCCAACCCCGCGCGGCGGCGGCCGAGGTGTTCATGCGCTGGCAGGGGCATCTTGCCTCGGCGTTCGTCGCTGAAGGGCATGTCCCGGCAGCGGCGGGTGAACTGGCCAGCCTGGTGATCGCCAGCGTGGAGGGCGCGGTAGCGATGTGCCGTGCGCTGCAGGACATCGCCCCGTTCGACCAGGTGGCAGTGCAGCTGCTGAAGGCGGCCACGCGGCCTTGATCGGCCGGTGCGGGCAGGCCAGACTCGCCAGCAGCCCGCGACTGGATGCCGCCATGGACGAATTGCACCATCGTCAGTTGATCGAGCACTACCTGCAGGCCTACAACCGCTTCGATATCGACGCCATGCTGGCCGTGCTGGCGCACAACGTACGCTTCGAGAATCACAGTGGCGGCCAGCTGACGATGGCCACCGAAGGCGTCGATGCCTTTGGCGAGCTGGCACGCCAGTCTGCGCGCCTGTTCCGGGAGCGCGAACAGCGCTTGCTGGCGCTGGTGTTCGATGGTGATCGGGCGACGGCGACGATTGGCTGGCGCGGCGTGTTCGCGCAGGATGTTCCCGACGGACCGCGTGCGGGCACCGAGCTGGAACTGCAGGGCCAGAGCGAGTTCGTGTTCGCGGGAGGCCGCATCGAACGGATCATTGATCGCAGCTGAGGATCGGCCGCTTGGAACCGCCGTCTGGACAGCGGAGCTGCCCGCGGTAGAATCCGCCCAACACCGCCTACGCGTGCCCGGCAAGGATGTCCGCATGCAGCATCAGGTTCCCGAGGTCCCTGGCCGCGATGCCTCCCGCCCCCTGGCGGCGGCATGAAGCGCTCGCGCCATTTTTCACGCAGCCCACTGACATTGCCGATGAACCGCGGCAGCGAAGTCGTGCGTGCGCGCAGGCACTTGCAGCAGCGCGGTTGGCCACGCCTGCAGATGGCGCTGATCGTCGCCCTGACCGGCGCTGCAGGTTTTCTTGCCTCGCACCTGCTGCGCCTGGCCGGTATCGACGCGATGTGGTTTCGCTACCCGATGGCCGTAGTGCTGGCCTACGGCGTGTTCCTGCTGCTGATGTGGATCTGGATCCGCTGGCGTTGGGACAACGTGCTGGATGGCCTGTCGCCGGATGTGGGCGGTGGCAGCCCAACCCCTCGCGGCAGTGCCGTGGAATCACCGTGGAGCGGCGCCGGCGGCCGTTCCGGCGGTGGCGGTGCGTCGGCCTCGTGGAACGGGCCGGCATCGGTGAGCAGTGGCGATGCCGGAGAGCTGCCGTTGACCGGGCTGGCTGAAGACGAAGCGGGCCTGCCGCTGCTGGCCATCCTCGGCATCGTCGCGCTGGTGGCGACCGTCCTGCTGGCCAGCGTATGGGTGGTGTGGTCGGCGCCGGTGCTGATGGCCGAACTGCTGGTGGACGCGGCCATCGCCGGCGGCCTGTACCGACGCATGCAGGGCATGCACGAGCAGGGATGGTGGCGGGTATGCGTGTCGCACACGGTCTGGCCGCTGATCGGCCTGTTGCTGTTCTTCGCGGTGCTGGGCTGGCTTGCTCAGGAACTCGTGCCAGGTGCAAGCCATCTGCTGCAGGTCATCCAGGGGCTGTAATGCGGTTGCTCCCTTCATATGGCCCGGTCCCGACCGGTTTTCAGCCGCAATGAACAGTGGGCTATGATCGCGGTCGCCGAGGATTCGTGTCCTGGCGGTTTCACCTATCGGGAGCTTGTCATACTGCTTCGGGAACCGGGGCGCTGGATGGCCGAACGCCCACTGAGACACACAACCACTGACGAGGAAGAGCGCATGGATGTCGCTGCACGCAGGAACAGGACGTTGTTTCGTTGGATCATGGTGACGCTGCTGGCGGTGTTGTTGCCGTTTGCAGCACTGGCGCAGCCGGCAGCCGGGCAGGGCGATGGCGCTGAAGCCGCCACTGCCGCGGAAGAGACGCAATGCCGTGCCTGCGCCTATGAGCGCATTGGACCGAAGGTCGATATCGGCCTGGTGGCACTGGTGTCGCTGTTGGTGGTGGGTCTGCTGGTAGCGGTGTCCCGCGAGTGGGGAACCACCTCGCAGCGCTGGACCTGCCGCACCCTGGCCCTGCTGTTGGTGGGCATCGGCCTGGCGTTGTTGTGGTGGGCTGGCAGCGTCGTCTACCTGGGCTACAACCCGTGGCAGGAGCCGCTCGCACCCGGCGGCGGCTCGCTCGGTTCGACGCTGCTGAGTACGTCGCCGAAGTGGCTGGCGGCACTGGTGCTGGTCGGCTTCGCGCCTTCCATCTGGAAGCGCAGCGAGCGCCTGCCGCCCTGGCGTATCGGCTGACCCTGGAACGACGGCGCCGGATCACACCCGGCGCCGCCTGCAGCAATCACTCAAAGCGCCAGCGCACGCCCGCGTAGACGCCGCGGCCTTCGCCCGGCGTCGAACGCGCGACATCCTTGCCGGCGTCGTCATAGCCCGGCGTGACGGTGGCGGCGTAGCGGCGATTGCCTAGGTTGCGCATCTCCGCCCAGGCCTGCCAGCGGCCACCGGGTGCGTCGTAGCCGATGCGGCTGCCGAAGATCACATGGCTGTCGGCCCAGTAGCTGTTGGCGTAGTCCACGGCGATGCGCGAGGCGTATTCGGTATTGAGCGCCGCGTACAGGCCGGATGCATGATCGAAACGCAGCTCGGCCTGGTAGGCGTGGCGCGGCAGGCCGGGCAGGCGGTTGCTGCCGAAACGTGCATCGTGGCGGTAGCGGAAATCGCTGAAGGTATACGCCTGGCGCAGCGACAGGCGGCCCGGTGCAGCCTGCCACAGCGTGCTGTCCAATCCGGCTTCGATACCGCGGTGCACGGTGGGGCTGGCATTGTTCTCGGCGATGAACAGGTTCGGCACCGGTTGCAGTTCGACGCTCAGCAGTTCGTGGTTCACGTGGGCGTAGTAGCCGGTCAGTTCCCAGCGACCCAGCGCCGCGTCACCGCGCGCGCCCAGTTCCAGCGTGGTGGCGGTCTGGTTCTGCATCGGCACCGGCGCGCGCTGGCGGCCAGTGGATGGGCCATTGCCCGGCCCGAAGTACTGGTTCGAGCCCCAGATCATCGACCATGGGTGCGGTGCCTCCACCGAACGGCTGAGGTTGCCGAACCACTGGGTCTGCGCGCTGTGCTGCCAGGTAAAGCCCAGTCGCGGTGCGTAGTCCCAGTCGTGCTCGCGCAGGCGGCCGCCGCTGCTCGGCCAGGTCACCTGCACATCGCGACGGGTGTTGATCAGTGCCAGCCCAGCCTGCATGCGCAGGCGGTCATTGAAGGTGAGGGTGTTGCTGACGTGCAGTGTGCTGTCGGTGCCGTGGTGGCGGAAGTCGCGCGTGCGCGTGCCGGCGGCATAGCCGTTGCTGGCAAAGCGCAGCGACTCGCGCACATCGGCATCCAGGTCATGGGTGACGCGCAGGCCGAACGTGGTCTCGCTGTCCAGGCCGAACAGCCGGTGGCGGCGGCGGTAGTCCAGTGTGGCGTTGAGGTTGGCGTAGTCCAGCTGCTGGCGATACAGGCTCTCGTTCAAGTCCATCGGGTAGGTGTGGTAGACCAGCCCGGCCTGCAGCGACGAGTCCTCATCGATCTGCAGCGTGGTGACATTGCCCACCCAGGTGCTGCCCGGCTGCGGGCGGCGCGCATCGATGGCCAGGTTGGCCGCATTCGCGGCATGTGGATCGTTGCGGATCTGGTCGCGGGTCAAGCGACCGGGTGTTTCGTGATTGGTTTCGCGGTAGCGCACGAAGAAGCGCGTCTGCAGATCGGGCGTGATCTGCCAGCCGATGTTGGCCATCGCGCCCTTGCCGTCGCCGTGCGCATGGCGCTGGTAACCGTCGAACTCGGTATCGGTGTAGGCCAGGAAGTAGTCGACATCGCCGTTGACGCCGCCCCAGCTGAGGCCGCGCTTCTGGTAGCCACGGCTGCCGGCTTCGTAGTGCAGCTGCACGCCCGCCGAATCACGGCCGCTGCGGCTGACGTAGTCGATGGCACCGCCCAGCGCCAACGCGCCGCGCTCGAAGCCGTTGGCGCCGCGCAGGACTTCCACGCGCGACAGCCACAGGGGTTCCAGCAGTTCGTAAGGCGTGCCACCCGGGCCGGTCAGTGGCAGGCCGTCGATCGATACCGCAATGCCTGAGGCATGCGCGCCCGGCCCGCGGTTGATGCCCGAGCCACGGATCGAGATCCTGGTGCCCTCGTTGCCCGGCGATTGCGCGCTGATGCCCGGCTGATAGGCCAGCACATCCGCACTGGTGGACAGTCGGCTGTCGGCCTTGGCCACGTCGATGACGTTGCTGGCGCCGGGTACGCGCTTCAGCGCCTCGCGCGCCTGCGCGGTGGCATCACCAGCAGCGGTGACCTGCACCGCATCCAGCATGGTGGCCTGCGGGGCTGCAGCGGCAGTGGAGGCGAGGCCAAGGGAAACGGCCAGAGACAGCAGCGAGGGGATGGGGCGGTACGACGAGAGCGACATGCGGGAATGCTGTAAACCACGAAAGTGGCGCGCAAGTTAACAGGTCGACGGCGCCACGTCACCCATCGGCGGCGTATGGCCGCTCGCCGCGTTCCTGTAAAGCCGAGCCCTCGCTCGGCTAATCGCGCGCAGCGCGGGTTGTCTGCCATCGCGACGAAGAGCAGCCGAGCATGGGCTCGGCTCTACAGCAGGGTTTATGGCGAGGGTTTCGTCAGCGTCTTCGACTTTGCGTAGAACTGATCAGCTGCTTCCTTCTCGCCCAATGCCGCATGACACTCGGCCAGGCTGTCCCACACATTGGCCGAATCCGGATACAGCTCGGTGTTGAGGGCGAATACCTTCAACGCCCTGCGTGCACCCAGGCTCTGGCGGATGGCATAGCCGCTGGCGTTGATCGCACGTTCCAGCTCGCTGCCCGTCACCCGGTTGTTATCGCGCAACCAGCTGCGTATCGCCTGGGCGGCGCCTGCATCATCATCCAGCGCATACGCAACCAGCCGCTCGGACAGCACCGCGTGCGGAAACGCCTGCGGCGCCGCGACCGCCATCGTGCTCTCCACCAGCGTGCTGGACCAGACATTGCGGGCGCTGCCGTTGGTCAGGTACACGAACACCCAGTAGCCGTCGGCCAGCGTGTCCTTGTAGGCCAGCCGCGCACGTACACGGGTGCCACCATCGTGACCGACCTGGGTGTAGCCGTCGCTTCGGGTGGTGTCCCATCCCGTGGAGAAGAAATTGCTGCCGCCACCGCTCAGTTTCTGCGGCTGCCAGAACTTTTCCAGGGTCGCCGTGCGCACCAGCGTGCCGGTCGCCAGCGCCTGCAGGAAGCGGTTCATGTCGCCCACGGTGGTCTGCAGATCGGCATGGCCCCAGCCGTAGTCCGGCCAGGGATCTTCATTGGCAGGCTGCAGTTGGCCATCCTTGCCGATGTACGGCACCGCCGCGCGCCGGGCCGGCACGCTGGCAACGCCCCACGAGGTGCTGGCCATCTTCAATGGCTGCAGGATGCGTTCGCGCGCGATGGCCGGGTAGGGCTTGCGGTAGTGCGCTTCCAGCAACGCCGTCAGCACCAGGTAGTTGGCCTGGGTGTACTGCACGCGGCTGCCGGTGGCGAACTGCATCGGTGCAGCGCCGGCCACCTTCAGCGCAGTGCCAAGGTCAGGCGCTACACCGGGGTAGCCCGTGCTCACCCAGCGGTTATCCACCCGGTCGTAGTACTCGCCGATGCCGGAGCTGTGGTTGAGGAAATCACGCACGTGGATTGCCTGCCATGCTGCAGGCAGGTCCGGCACATAGCGGCTGGCCGGTGTATCCAGATCCACCTTGCTCTGATCGACCAGTTGCATCACCAGTGTGCTGGTCAGCAGCTTGGCCATCGACTGTGCGGCGAAGATGGAATCGACGGTGGCAGGTGTGTGCGTAGCGCGATCACATTCGCCGCTGGCGCCCTGGTACAGCACCTGGCCGTTGTGGGCGACCAGTACCGCCTGGCCGGCAATGCCGTAGCGCTCGCGGTTGACCTGCAGTTGGGCGTCGAGCTGGGTAGAGAGGCCGGCGGAGAGATCATTCGCTGATGCGGGCGGAGCAGCGAACAGGACGCAGAGCAATGCAGCAGCAAAGGTGCGGTACATCGCGGTGATCCATCAGCGGTGATGGCGCATGGTGGTCACGACGGAAGAGCGGGTCAAGGGCACCGATTCCCGCATCAGGGAGAGCCGGCCAGCGGCCGGCACTACCACACGTTCCGGTAGTGCCGGCCGCTGGCCGGCACCCCTGCGATCAGCCCAGGATCCCCGGCAGATCCAGTCCCTTTTCCTTCGCACAGTCGATCGCGATGTCATACCCCGCATCGGCGTGGCGCATCACGCCGGTGGCCGGGTCGTTCCACAGCACGCGGCCAATCCGCTTCGCCGCTGCCTCGGTACCGTCGCACACGATCACCATGCCGGCGTGCTGCGAGAAGCCCATGCCGACGCCGCCGCCGTGGTGCAGCGAGACCCAGGTCGCGCCGCTGGCGGTGTTGAGCAGGGCGTTCAGCAGCGGCCAGTCGGACACCGCGTCGGAGCCATCGGCCATTGCTTCGGTTTCGCGGTTCGGCGAGGCCACGCTGCCGCTGTCCAGGTGGTCACGTCCGATCACCACCGGCGCCTTCAGTTCGCCGTTGGCGACCATCTCGTTGAACGCCAGGCCGAGTCGATCACGATCACCCAGGCCGACCCAGCAGATGCGCGCCGGCAGGCCCTGGAACTTGATCTTCTCGGCAGCCATGTCCAGCCAGCGGTGCAGGTGCGGGTTGTCCGGAATCAGTTCCTTCACCTTGGCATCGGTCTTGGCGATGTCTTCCGGATCGCCGCTCAGTGCGGCCCAACGGAACGGGCCGATGCCGCGGCAGAACAGCGGGCGGATGTAGGCCGGCACGAACCCGGGGAAGTCGAACGCGTTCTCCACGCCTTCTTCCAGCGCCATCTGCCGCAGGTTGTTGCCGTAGTCCACGGTCGGTACGCCAAGTGCGTGGAAGCCGAGCATGGCGCGAATATGGTTGGCCATCGACGCGCGCGCAGCCTTTTCCACTTCCTTGGGGGCGGAAACACGCTTTTCGTCCCACTGCTCGACGGTCCAGCCCTGCGGCAAGTAGCCGTTTACCGGGTCGTGCGCGGAGGTCTGGTCGGTCAGCAGGTCCGGCTTCACGCCGCGCTTGAGCAGTTCGGCCAGCACGTTGGCGACGTTGCCGAGCAGGCCCACGGACTTCGGCGTACCGGCCTTGCACGATTCGTCGATCAGGCGCAGCGCTTCATCCAGATTGTCGGTCCAGGTGTCCAAGTAGCCGGTGCGCAGGCGCATGTCGATGCTGCTCTTGCGGCACTCCACGGCCAGGCAGGAGGCGCCCGCCATCACCGCGGCCAGCGGCTGTGCGCCGCCCATGCCGCCGAGGCCACCGGTGAACAGCCACTTGCCGGTCAGGTCACCACCGAAATGCTGGCGGCCCATTTCCACGAAGGTTTCGTAGGTGCCCTGCACGATGCCCTGCGCGCCGATGTAGATCCAGCTGCCTGCGGTCATCTGGCCGTACATGGCCAGGCCCTTCCTATCCAGCTCGTTGAAGTGGTCCCAGTTGGCCCAACGAGGTACCAGGTTGGAATTGGCGATCAGCACGCGCGGCGCATCAGCGTGGGTGCGGAACACGCCCACCGGCTTGCCCGACTGCACCAGCAGGGTCTGGTCGTCGTCCAGGCGCTTGAGCGTTTCGACGATGGCATCGAAGCTCTCCCAGTCGCGTGCGGCGCGGCCGATGCCGCCGTACACCACCAGTTCCTGCGGGCGCTCGGCCACATCGGGGTGCAGGTTGTTCATCAGCATGCGCAGCGGCGCTTCGGTCAGCCAGCTCTTGGCGTTCAGCGTGGTGCCGGTCGGCGCGGCGAGGGTGCGGGACGGGTCGTTGCGGGTCATGCGGCGCTCCGGTTCGTAGCGAATTCGAGGCAGGCGTTGAGCACCTGCGCCAGGGTGTGGCGCAGCGGTGCGGCGTGGTCGGGGTCGAGCGGGGTGGGCCAGCTGTGCTCGTCCACCTGATCTGGCAGGGGTTCGTGCATGTAGCCGCGGCAGGCCAGCTCCATCTGCAGGCTGTGCACACCGCCGGCGATGTTGCTGTAGTGGCGGGTGATCCAGCCACCTTTGAAGCGGCCGTTGCGCACCTGGCTCATGCCACTGATCTTCAGCAGGTTCTCCACCACGTCGCTCAACGCGTTATCGCAGGAGGTGTCCGGCGCGCCGGTCGGGCCAGCGGTACCCAGGTTGAACTGCGGCAGTTCGCCGTCGAACAGGTGCGGAATATGTGAGCGGATCGAATGTGCGTCGTACACCACCACCGTGCCGAACTTCGCGCGCAGGCGAGTGATCTGCGCAGCCAGCGCATCGTGGTAAGGCAGGAAATAGGTGTCGCGGCGACGGGCGATTTCCGCATCATCCGGTTCGCGTCCGGCGTGGTACAGCGGCTGGTTGTCGAAGGTGGTCAGCGGGCACAGGCCGGTGGTGTTCTGGCCCGGGTACAGTGAGACCCCGCTGGGGTCTCGGTTGAGGTCGATCACCGAGCGCGAGATCGCCGAGCGCACCGTGGTCGCGCCCATGCCACGCACAAAGTCGTACAGCTCGTGCACCCACCAGTCGGCATCGCGACGGGCCAGCCACGGCGAGTGGTAGTCGCCGATCAGGTCGTGCGGCAGCTCGCTGCCGGTATGCGGGAAGCTGACGATGACGGGGGCGTCGCCCTCGTGCACGGTCAGCCATTCGGGATGGGTATTCATGCCTGCGGCTCCACGGTTGGCAGCAGGTCGGTCAGGCCCTGCGCCAGCGCGCCACTGCGCACCAGATTCGTGGCGGTCACCATGTCCGGATGGAAGTAGCGGTCTTCTTCCAGCGTCGGCACCTGCGCACGCAGGGTGGCGCGCACGATTTCCAGCGCGGCGCTGGAGCGCAGCGGGGCGTGGAAGTCGCAGCCCTGCGCAGCGGCCAGCAGCTCGATGCCGATCACGTTGGCGGCGTTCTCGGCCATCTGCATCAGCCGGCGCGCGCCATGCGCGGCCATCGACACATGGTCTTCCTGGTTGGCCGAGGTCGGGATCGAATCAACGCTGGCGGGGTAGGCGCGCTGCTTGTTCTCCGAGACCAGCGCGGCGGCGGTCACCTGCGGAATCATGAAGCCGGAATTCAGGCCGGGGCGCGGGGTCAGGAATGCAGGCAGGCCGGACAGCGCAGGGTCGACCAGCATCGCCAGGCGGCGCTCGCTGATCGAGCCGATCTCGCACACCGCCATCGCCAGCATGTCGGCCGCGAAGGCCACCGGCTCGGCGTGGAAGTTGCCACCGGACAACGCTTCGCCGGTATCGGTGAACACCAGCGGATTGTCGGACACTCCATTGGCTTCGATTTCCAGCGTGGTCGCGGCCTGGCGCAGGATGTCCAGCGCCGCGCCCATCACCTGCGGCTGGCAGCGCAGGCAGTACGGGTCCTGCACGCGCACGTCGTTGTCACGGTGCGACTCGCGGATGTCAGAGCCCTGCATCAGCGTGCGCAGGGTGGCCGCGGTGGCGATCTGCCCGCGCTGGCCGCGGATGGCGTGGATGCGCGGGTCGAAGGGCGTGTCGGAACCCTTGGCCGCTTCCACCGACAGCGCGCCGGTCACCAGTGCGGCCTGGAAGACGGTCTCGATCTCGAACAGGCCCGCCAGCGCATAGGCGGTGGAGAACTGGGTGCCGTTGAGCAGCGCCAGGCCTTCCTTCGCGCCCAGTTCGATCGGCTGCAGGCCGGCACGTGCCAGCGCATCGATCGCCGGCAGGCGCTCGTCACCGATGAAGGCTTCGCCGACGCCGAGCATCACGCCGGCCAGGTGCGAAAGCGGCGCCAGGTCACCCGAGGCACCCACCGAGCCTTGTGCCGGCACCACGGGCAATACGCCCTTGACCAGCATCCCTTCGAGCAGCAGCAGGGTTTCCTCGCGGATGCCCGATGCACCCTGCGCCAGGCTGACCAGCTTCAGCGCCATCATCAACCGCACCACGCTGGCCGGCATCGGCTCGCCCACGCCGGCGGCATGCGAGAGCACGATGTTCCGCTGCAGGGTGGCCAGGTCTTCGCGCTCGATGCGCACGCTGGCCAGCTTGCCGAAGCCGGTGTTGATGCCATACACCGGTGCGCCCTTGGCGACGATGGCGGCCACCGCCGCAGCGCTGGCGCGTACTACCGGCAGGGCGGCCGGGTCCAGTGCGAGCGGCGCACCGCGATAGACCTGCCGCCACTGGGCGAGAGTGACATGGCCGGGGCGAAGAACCAGGGTGTTGCTCATGTGTTGCTCCAGGAGGCAGGCAGGTCGGGCTGCCCGCGCACCACGCGCGCGTGCAGCGGGTTGAATCCAATGCGATAGACCAGGTCAGCGGGCGCATCGATGTCCCAGATCGCCAGGTCGCAGTCCATGCCCGCGGCCAGGCGACCGATGCGCTCGCCGTGGCCCAGTGCGCGCGCCGCTTCACGGGTGAAGCCGGCGATGCACTCATCCACGGTCAGGCGGAACAGGGTGGCGCCCATGTTCATCGCCAGCAGTGGGCTGGTCAGCGGCGAGGTGCCCGGGTTGCTGTCGGTGGCCAGCGCCAGTGGCACGCCGGCCGCACGCAGCGCGGCGATCGGCGGCAGGGTGGTATCGCGGGTGAAATAGAAAGCACCAGGCAGCAGCACGGCGACGGTACCGGCGGCGGCCATCGCGGCGATGCCGGCATCGTCCAGATGTTCGATATGGTCGGCCGACAGTGCACCGAAGCTGGCCGCCAGTTCGGCACCGTGCTGGTTGCTCAGCTGCTCGGCGTGGATCTTCACCGCCAGCCCGTTCGCGCGGGCGGTCTCGAACACCTGCCGCGCCTGCGCGGGCGAGAACGCGATGTTCTCGCAGAACACGTCCACCGCTTCGGCCAGGCCTTCGGCAGCAATGGCCGGAATCATCACCTCGCACACCTCGTCGATGTATTCCTGTGCCTCGCGGCCCGGCGGAGTCGCGTGCGCGCCAAGGAAGGTGGTGACCACGTTGACCTGGCATTGCTCGCCCAGCGCGCGCGCAACCTGCAGTTGCTTGCGTTCGTCGGCCAGGGTCAGGCCGTAGCCGGACTTGATCTCGAGGGTTGTCACGCCCTCGGCGCGCATCGCCAGCAACCGTGGCCGGCTTTCGCGGGCCAGCTGTTCCGGCGTCGCGGCGCGGGTGGCGCGCACGGTGGAGACGATGCCGCCGCCGGCACGGGCGATCTCTGCATAGCTCACGCCCTGCAGGCGCTGCTCGAATTCGTTGGCGCGGTTGCCGGCGTAGACCAGGTGGGTGTGGCAGTCGATCAGGCCGGGCGAGATCCAGCGGCCTTCGCCATCGATGCGGGTGGTTGGCTGCAGGTGGGCATCGCTGCCGGCCGGGCCGACGTGGATGATGCGGCCGTCGGCGCAGGCCAGTACGCCATCGCGGATGACACCCAGGCCCTCGCCGTCGAGGGTGATCAGGTGGACGTTGGACCAGAGGGTATCGGCGTGCATGGCATCCACAACGCGGCTGTGCTTATATGTCTATACAATATAGGTGTCCATTTCGGGTTGTCCAGCCATGTCCGATTCGCGTTCCCCGCACTGTTTCCACGCCGCCCACGCCCTCCTGGCCGATGGCTGGGCCCGCGATGTCCGCCTGCAGGTGCGGGACGGCCGCATCACGGCAATCAGCAAGGGGCAGGCCGCGCAGGGCGGTGACACCCGCGTCGGCATCCTGGTGCCGGGCCTGCCCAACCTGCACAGCCACGCCTTCCAGCGCGGCATGGCCGGCCTGACCGAGATCGGCGGCGGTGACGGCGACAGCTTCTGGAGCTGGCGCGAGCTGATGTACCGCTTCCTGGCCCATCTGCGCCCGGATGCGGTGCAGGCCATCGCCGCCCAGGCCTACATGGAAATGCTGGAAAGCGGCTTCACCCGCGTCGGCGAATTCCATTACCTGCACCACGACGCCGAGGGCCATGCCTATGCCAACCGCGCCGAGATGAGCGCGCGGATTGCCGCTGCGGCCGATCAGACCGGCATCGGCCTGACCCTGCTGCCGGTGTTCTACGCGCATGCCGATTTCGGTGGCGCGCCGCCGAATCCGGCGCAGCGCCGCCTGATCCACGACGTAGAGGGATTTGCGCAGCTGCTGGATGCCGCAAAGCCGGCATTGACCACGCTGCCTGACGCGGTGCTCGGCATCGCCCCGCACAGCCTGCGCGCGGTCACCGGCGAAGAACTGAGTGCGTTGTTGCCGCTCACCGATGGCCCGGTGCACATCCATATCGCCGAGCAGGTGCGCGAAGTCGAGGCCTGCCTGGCCTGGAGCGGCCAGCGCCCGGTGCAGTGGCTGTACGACCATGCACCGGTCGATGCGCGCTGGTGCCTGGTGCATGCCACCCACATCACCGATGACGAGCGCGCGGCCATCGTCGCCAGCCAGGCGGTGGCCGGCCTGTGCCCGATCACCGAAGCCAATCTGGGCGACGGCCTGTTCCCGATGCAGGCGTTCGCCCGCGAGGGCGGGCGCTTCGGTGTCGGTTCCGATTCCAATGTGCTGATCGATGCAGCTGAAGAACTGCGCCTGCTTGAATACGGCCAGCGGCTGACCCTGCGCGGACGCAACGTGCTGGCGCCGGATGCCACCCGCAGCACCGGTGGTTTCCTGTTCGAAGGCGCACTGCGCGGTGGAGCGCAGGCGCTGGGCGTGGCCGCTGGCCTGCAGGTCGGTGCCAGTGCCGACCTGGTCGAACTGGACGCCGCGCACCCGGCGCTGCAGGCGCGACAGGATGACGCATGGCTTGACAGCTGGGTGTTCGCCGCACGTAATGGCGCGCTGCGATCGGTCTGGCGCCATGGCCGCCAGTGCGTGGCCGAGGGCCGCCACCTGCAGCGCGAGGCGATCACCACCGCCTTCGCCGCCGCCCTGCGCGGCGTGCTGGGCTGATCGTCTCCGCCACCGGGACCTCATTACGTGAAGGCAAGCAAGTCCGCCACGCTCAACCAGCGTATCCGCAGCGATCTGGAAAGCCGCATCCTCAGCGGAGAGTGGGCGCCGGGCTTTCGTATTCCCTACGAGCACGAGTTGATGGAGCAATACGGCTGCTCGCGGATGACGGTGAACAAGGTGCTGACCGCACTGGCCGAGAGCGGCATGATCGAGCGCCGCCGTCGCGCCGGTTCATTCGTGGCGCGTCAGCCGCCGCACCTGGAACAGGTGGCGCTGGAGATTCCCGATATCGCGATGGAGGTCGGTTCGCGCGGCCATCAGTACGCGTACCGCCTGCTGCAGCGCGAGCTGCGTCTGGCCGACACCGGCAATGCCGGTGAAGTGGAGCTGGCCGGCAGCGAGAAGCTGCTGGCGATGCGCTGCCTGCACCTGGCCGATGGCCGTCCGCTGGCGCTGGAGCATCGCCTGATCAGTCCGGTGGGCGTGCCCGAGGTACTGGAAGTCGATTTCAGTACCACCGCGCCGGGCAGCTGGCTGCTGCAGAACGTGTCCTGGACGCGCGCGCAGCATCGCATCAGTGCCTGGGGTGCGGATACCGCTACCGCCAGGCTGCTGGAGGTGAAGCCGGGCACCGCATGCCTGGTGATCGAGCGCCTGACCTGGCGCGGTGAACAGCCGATCACCCGCGTGCGGCAGGTGTTCCTGGGGGATGCCTGGGACCTGGTTGCGCGCTTCGCGCCGGGCGCTCGCTAGGGATTCCATCCACGCATGGCGTGGATCTACTGGTCCGGTACGGCTGTCGTCTTGAACTCTGTTGGTGCGTGTGTACGATGTGTATCGTCCCTGCATGAAGAGCAGGGACCTCATCCGGGATCTGGAGGCGGCAGGTTGGACCTGTTGCAGGATTCGCGGATCCCATCATGTATTCGTGCACCCGCAGTGGCCTCACATCATCACCGTGCCTCACCCCAGAAAGGATCTGGGCAAGGGGCTGGTTCAGGCGTTGCGGAAGCTCGCAGGATTGACGTAGGAGGTCCCATGCGCTATCCAGTCTTGATTGAGGCCGGCGATGAACGCACCGCGTGGGGGGTCATCGTTCCCGATCTGCCGGGGTGCTTCTCGGCAGCCGACACGCTTGACGATGCACTCAGCGCGGCCGAGGAGTCTGCGCTTGCCTGGATCGATGCGGCCCTGGATGAGGGGCGCTCGATTCCCAGTCCTTCTGCGCCACAGAAGATCGTCGCCGAGGCTCCCAGTGGTACGGCCTGGATTCTTGCCTACATCTGCATTGATCCATCTCTGCTGGACGACACCATCGAGCGGGTCAACATCAGCCTGCCGCGTCGCATCCTGGCCAGGCTGGATGCGCAGGCCAGGGCGGCCGGCGAATCCCGCTCCAGTTACATCGCCCATCTCGCAGCATTGGGCTGAGCGGGCGCCTTGTAGAGCCCAGCCCATGGTCGGCTGCTGTTCGCGCGTTGCGCGATGAGTCGAGCGTGGCTCGACTCTGCAAAGGCATCCACGCATGGCGCGGGATTCAGTAGATCCACGCCATGCGTGGATGTTGCCCCATCAATACGTAGCGCACTGCCGCCAGCGTACGGGTTCATCCACGCCGGGGCGGGCGTTGAGCTGGATGCGCACGTTGCGCAGGGCAGGGTAGTGCAGCACTTCCTCACAGACCTGCGGCCAGACCTTTTCCAGTTCACCGGTGCGGTTGATCGCCAGCGTCTGCCGGGTCAGCCAGACACCGCTGGCGATGCCGGGCTTGCCGGCCAGGGCGCGGGCCAGATCGGCCTGGAAGCGCTCCAGCGTGGCCGCATCCTGATTGGGATTGCTGCGCGCGTCGGCCGCCGGGGCGACGGCAGCCGCGGGTGAAGGGGCGGCCGGGAGCACTGCCGCGGTGCCAGCAGGTTCCGCCGCAGGCGCGGTTGAAGGCGTCGCCACCACCGGTGCCGCAGCAACCGGCGCGGCCTCTTCCACACGCAGGCCCTGCAGGCCCAGGCCAACCAGCAGCCCCAGCGTTGCCGAACCCAGTGCGGCGATGGCGATGCGGCGCAGCGCTTCGTGCCGGGCGCTGGCGCGCACGCGTGCTTCGATGTCGCCGGGCAGGTAAGACTGCAGCAATGGCCACAGGCGCGGGCCGTCCAGCACTTCAACCGCCTGCTTCTCGGCTGCGCTGCGGCCGCCGCGCTCGATGCGGCCTTCGGTCAGCAGCACACCGCCCTTGGCACCGGCCAGGCGCGCGGCCGCACCCAGCTCGTTCACTGCGGCGGTGCCGATGCGGTAGGCCAGGCCATGCTTGCACGACACCAGCCAGTGGTTGGGGCCATCGCTGAGCATGAAATCGCTGCTTGGCTCGCGGGCTTCTTCCGCCGGATCGATCAGTTCACGCAGGCCGCGCTGTTCGCGCAGCATGCGCTTGACCAGAACCGAGAATTCGCGCCAATGCATGCCCGCCAGGGCCTGCAGGCCGAGTTGCATCTCCTTTTGCCGCCGCTTGACCCACCACAGATAGACAACGGCCAGGAAACAGCTAAGCAGGGCCGACAGCAGGGCCAGGATCCAGGGGAGCATGCAGGAGTAGGGCGGAAGGGGCGAAAGCGGAGAACGACAGTGTAAAGGTCGCGGTGCCTGGCCGGGTCAGGATGTTCCTGACAGAAAGCGTGATGGAGCGCGCAGATCGGCGTACAGCGGGCACGAAAAACCCGCCAATCCTGAAGCCGTGAGGGGAGGGAACAAACGGCAGCCGAAGCGATTGGCGGGTTGCTCGCGATTGTCAATCAATTTTTATTGCGTTGCAACAATTGCGCTCAGGGCACGCTGTCCGGCGACTGATGGCTGCCCGGAGCAGGGGCGTCGGTGCCGGACGCGGCGCGGTTTTCCAGCTTGGCCAGGCGCGCGTGCAGGGCATCAATGCGGGCCTCCAGTGCGGTCACTTCGTCGGCGGTGGGTACATGTAGGCGCTTGAGTACGCCCTGCACCTGGTCATCGAAGGCCTTCTCCACCTTGTTCCAGGTGCCGGAGGCCTTCTCGCGGGCCTCGTCCAGCGAGGTCTCGACATTGTCACGCCAGCCCGGGCCCTGGTCGCCGTTACGTTCACGGCGGCGGGCTTCCCAGGCTTCGCCTTCCTTCACCAGGCCATCGAAGAAGCGGCTGCCCTCGGCCTGGGCGCGACCCAGCGCACCCAACCCGGCCAGCCAGACCTGCTGGGCCGAATCGCTCAGCTTGCGCGAGAAGCGCTCGGCCTGGTCACTGAAAGAGGCATCGTCGTTGCGGCGGTCGTCGTTCTCGTAGTGGTTCATCGCACTTCCCGTGGGAGTTGGGCCTGACCCCGAGAGTAGCGCGCACCGGCGTTGCACGGCCGTGACGGCCGCCGCCGGGGTTCAGCCCAGCTTTTCCTTCAGCACACGCTGGATCTCGCCTTCGACCATGCCCTTCATCGCCGACAGCAGGAAGCCCAGCTTGGCGGTTACGCGCACGGCACCCGGCTGCAGTTCGATCGCACCGTCCACGCCGCTGCCGGAGAAGTTCAGTACGTCGGCGGTCCAGGACGACTTCAGGCCAAAGCGCTCGGACAGCTTGGCAGCGACCTGTTCGATCGCGGCGCGCGCCTGTGCATCGGGCAGGGCGTGGGCGTGGCGGACATCGATGGTGGACATGCAGGCTCCTGGCGCAGGGCGGGGTAGGTTGAAGAGGGCAAGCATTGTGCGCATCAAGGGCCGCCGCGCCAAGCACTCATCGTGGGTTCTTCTTCGTTGGCGACCAACCTGCTAGTCTGCGCCGCGTGCAGAACCTGCTTGTTCACTTCAGTCAACAACAACAGCCCGACCAGCCCTTGCGGCCCGGGGTGCAGCGCATCGTGCGCCAGGCCAACGGCAGCGTGCGGCTCGGAGATCCCGGCCACGGCGCACTGCTGCTGGCCCAGTTCTGCGTGGATGATCGCGGCCTCTGGCTGCAGGTCGGCAACGGCATCCGCGGCGTCCACGTCAACGGTCGCCCGGTACGCAGGATGGCCCTGCTGCGTGCAGGCGATGCGGTGTATGTGGATGGCGTGGAGATGGTCCTGCAGGGCGAGGTCGAAAGCCTGCTGCAGGCGCCTGCGCCGAAAACCGAAGATGGCAGCGACGAGCAGCAGCGGCTGCTGCGCGGTGTCGGCGGCCTCCATCATGGCCGCAGCTTCACCCTGTCGCGGGCCCGCCTGATCGGGCGTGGCAACGAGGCTGACATCGCCATCGATGACCCGGCTTTTGCCGAGCAGCATGCCCGCGTGGAAGTGCACGGCGAACGCGTGCTGCTGCGCGACCTCGGCAGTGCCGACGGCACCCGCGTCAATGGCGTGGCCGTGCGCCATTGCTGGCTGCAGGCCGGCGACCAGGTGGTGTTCGATGGCCAGCACCGTTTCGTGCTGGAAGTGCCGCATGATCCGCGCCGACGGTCGTTGCCGGTCGAGGACGAGTCGGGCGAGGACGTGGAACAGGCGCCGGTGCTGCCGGCTGCGCCGCGCAGGGTGCGGCGCTGGCCGTGGCTGCTGGTCAGTGCGCTGCTGCTGGCCGCGCTGCTCAGCCTGCTGCTCTGGTTCGGCGCGCGCTGACGGTGGTGCCGGCCGCTGGCCGGCAACCGCCGCCCCTGAATCCGTGAGGTTGCCGGCCAGCGGCCGGCACTACCCGGTCGCGTCGCCGATGGATTCCAATGAAACCAAATTTCCCTTGCCGCACAAGGCCGCAAGGCTGGTGCACTGCGGCATACTAGGGGTCTTGCCCCACAGGTGTGACATGACGCGCGCGTTCAACTTCAGTGCCGGCCCTGCGACTTTGCCGGAATCGGTCCTGCGTCAGGCGCAGGCGGAAATGCTGGACTGGCACGGGTCCGGCGCTTCGATCGTGGAAATGAGCCATCGCGGCACGGAATTCATGTCCGTGGCCGCCGAGGCCGAGGCCGACCTGCGTCGCCTGCTCGATATCCCCGAAGACTATGCGGTGCTGTTCCTGTCCGGTGGTGCCACCACCCAGCAGGCGTTGATCCCGCTGAACTTCGCCGCCCCCGGCCAGCGTGCCGACTACGTGGTCAGTGGCCACTGGGGCAAGACCGCGGTCAGGCAGGCCGGTGTCTACGTGGACGTCAACATCGCCGCCAGCAGCGAGGCCGATGGCTATCGCACGCTGCCGCCGCACGCCGATTGGCAGCTCTCGCCGGATGCCGCCTACGTGCACATCACCGCCAACGAGACCATCCACGGCGTCGAGTTCCGTGATGTGCCCGATACCGGCAATGTGCCGCTGGTGGCCGACTTCAGTTCGTCCATTGCCAGCGAGCCGCTGGACGTGCGCCGCTACGGCGTGATCTATGCCGGTGCGCAGAAGAACCTGGGTCCGGTCGGCATCGCGGTGATGATCATCCGCCGCGACCTGCTCGAGCGCAGTGGCCAGCCACGCGCGGACATCTTCGATTACCGCTCGCATGTCGCCCGCGATTCGATGCTGAACACCCCGCCGACCTGGAACTGGTATCTGGCCGGTCTGGTGTTCAAGTGGATGCTGGCCGAGGGCGGCGTGACCGAGTTCGCCAGGCGCAATGCCGCCAAGGCCGCGCTGGTGTACGGCGCCATCGACGGCTCCGGCGGCTTCTACCGCAATGAGGTTGCACACGCGGCCCGTTCGCGGATGAACATCCCGTTCTTCCTGCCCGATGCCGATCTCGATGCCCGCTTCGTGGCCGAGGCCAAGGCCGCTGGCCTGCTGGCGCTGAAGGGGCACAAGGTCGTCGGTGGCATCCGTGCCTCGCTGTACAACGCCATGCCGCTGGCCGGGGCCGAGGCGCTGGTCGCCTTCATGGCCGATTTCCAGCAGCGTCACGGCTGAGCAATGAACGGCGCGCACCGTCGGGTGCGTTCCCCGCAACAAGGAATTCCGATGGCAAGCAGCAAATCCAGCAAGAAGGCGCCGAAGAAGGCCGAACCGGCCAAGGACAGCGTGCCCACCAAGGCGAAGGGCAAGGCCAAGGCCACCTCGAACCCGGCACCCACCCTGGCGCCGCTGGCGCTGGCCGATGTGCGCTCGAAGATCGACCAGATCGACCGCGACATCCAGAGCCTGATCGCCGAGCGCGCGCGCTTCGCCCACCAGGTCGGCAAGGCCAAGGGCAAGCTCGCCGCCGCCGTCGACTACTACCGCCCCGAGCGCGAAGCGCAGGTGCTGCGCATGGTGGTGGACCGCAACGAAGGCCCGCTCAGCGATGAACTGCTGGTGCACGTCTACCGCGAGATCATGTCGGCCTGCCTGGCCCAGCAGGAGCCGCTGAAGATCGGCTACCTCGGCCCGGAAGGTACTTTCAGCCAGCAGGCCGTGCTCAAGCACTTCGGCCGCTCCGCGCTGGGCCTGCCGATGGCCAGCATCGAAGAGGTGTTCCAGGAAGTGGAAGCGGGCAACGCCGATTTCGGCGTGGTGCCGGTGGAGAATTCGGGGCAGGGCACCATCCAGATCACCCTGGACATGTTCCTGACCTCCAACCTGAAGATCTGCGGCGAAGTGGAACTGCGCGTGCAGCAGTACCTGATGTCGCGCAGCGGCCGCATCGAGGACATCGAGCGCATCTACGCGCACCCGCAGTCGTTCATGCAGACCTCGGCGTGGCTGCGCGCCAATCTGCCGAAGGCCGAGAAGATTCCGGTGTCGAGCAACGCCGAAGGCGCGCGCCGTGCGCGCAACGCCGACGACGCGGCGGCCATCGGCGGCGAGAGTGCCGGCCACGTGTACGGCCTGAAGAAGGTGGTCACCAAGCCGATCCAGAACGATGCCGACAACACCACCCGCTTCCTGGTGGTGGGCCGCAACATTTTCCCGACCTCCGGCCACGACCGCACCTCGGTGCTGGTGTTCATCCATGACAAGCCCGGTGCGCTGTTCGACGTGCTCAGCCCGTTCGCCCGCCACGGCATCAGCATGAACCGCATCGAGTCGCGGCCGTCACACCACGGCAAGTGGGAGTACGGTTTCTTCATCGACCTGGCCGGCCACATCGACGACGCGCCGATGCAGGCCGCGCTGGCCGAACTGGAAGCGCACTCGGCGCAGATCAAGGTGCTGGGCTCCTATCCGGTGGCCGTGCCCTGAGTGCTGCTGCGGCGGCAACAGCCGCCGCTCCCTGATGCATCGCCGGCGCTGCCGGTGTTTACGGAATGATCGAACGATGAGCAACGCGCAACACTGGATAGCCCGCAAGGGCCAGCCGCTGCAGGGCAGCCTGACCATTCCCGGCGACAAGTCGGTCTCGCACCGCTCGGTGATGTTTGCCGCGCTGGCCGATGGCACCTCGCACATCGAAGGCTTCCTGGAAGGCGAGGACACCCGCGCGACCGCGCGCATCTTCAGCCAGCTGGGGGTGCGCATCGAAACGCCCAGCCCGTCGCAGCGCGTCGTGCACGGTGTCGGCATCGATGGCCTGAAGGCGCCGGATGCACCGCTGGATTGCGGCAATGCCGGTACCGGCATGCGCCTGCTGGCCGGCCTGTTGGCGGGCCAGTCGTTCGACTGCACGCTGATCGGCGATGAATCGCTGTCCGGCCGCCCGATGCGCCGCGTCACTGGCCCGCTGTCGCAGATGGGCGCAAGGATCGACACCCAGGACGACGGCACACCGCCGCTGCACGTGCATGGTGGCCAAGCGCTGCACGGCATCGATTTCGCCTCGCCGGTGGCCAGTGCGCAGGTCAAGTCGGCGGTGCTGCTGGCCGGGCTGTATGCGCAGGGCGAAACCTGCGTGACCGAACCGCACCCGACCCGCGACTACACCGAGCGCATGTTGTCCGCGTTCGGCGTGGACATCGCGTTTTCGCCGGGCAAGGCCCGCCTGCGCGGTGGCCAGCGCCTGCGCGCCACGGATATCGTGGTGCCCGCCGATTTCTCTTCGGCCGCGTTCTACCTGGTCGCCGCCAGCATCATTCCCGGTTCCGAGCTGCGCCTGAAGCAGGTCGGCCTGAATCCGCGCCGCACCGGCCTGTTGCATGCGCTGCGCCTGATGGGTGCGGACATCACCGAAGAGAACCCGGCAGAACAGGGCGGTGAACCGGTGGCCGACCTGGTGGTGCGCTACGCCCCGCTGAAGGGCGCACGCATTCCGGAAGAACTGGTGCCGGACATGATCGACGAGTTCCCGGCGCTGTTCGTGGCGGCAGCTGCTGCAGAAGGCCAGACCGTGGTGACCGGCGCCGCCGAGCTGCGGGTGAAGGAATCCGATCGTCTCGCAGCGATGGCCACCGGCCTGCGCGCGCTGGGCATGCAGGTGGACGAAACTGAAGACGGTGCCACCCTGCATGGTGGCGTGCGCCTGGGCAGCGGCACCATCGAAAGCCACGGCGACCACCGCATCGCCATGGCGTTCGCCATTGCCGGCCAGATCAGTAACGGCGAAGTGCGCATCAACGACATCGCCAATGTCGCCACGTCCTTCCCGGACTTCGACGGCCTGGCGCGCAGCGCCGGCTTCAACCTGGCCTGACCGGCCGATCAGGTTTTCCGGTAGGTGCCAACCATGGTTGGCACGCGCCCCCTGTCCGGTAGGTGCCAACCTCGGTCGGCACGCTCACATCGCCCGGTAGGTGCCGACCTTCCTTGGTCGGCACGCTTCTCCGCATAAAAGGACGGAGGCCGAAGCCTCCGTCTAAACATCACGAACCCCTCGTCCGCGATCAACGCTGTCCGGTACGGAAATCCACCGGGACCCGCACCACACTGGCAACTGCACGGCCTTCATGCATCGCCGGCTGGAACTTCCAGTTCTGCACGGCGCTCAGCACCGCACGATCCAGGTCACGGCTGCGCTCGCCGCTGCGCGAAACAATCGCAGCATTGGTGACCCGGCCGCGGGCATCGACATTCAGGCTGGCGATCACGCTGCCCTGCACGCCATTGCGCAGCGCGGCAGCGGGGTAGGTCGGCTTGCTGTTGCCTGCCAGCGGGCGTGCCTCGCGATTGCGTACGGCAGGGGGGGCCTTGCGCTGGTTGCCGGCCGCTGCGGCCTGGCGGGCCGCAGGCTGTTGTACATCGGCGACCGGCGCCTGCTCGGGCGCGGGCAGCATGCGCTCGCCGACCGGTGCCGGCGCCACGTCTTCCTGGTTCGAGTGACGCAGCCAGAGCAGCGCGGCGGCAAACATCGCCACGATCAGCGCGATCCACATCCAGGGCGACGTGGGCTTGTGCTGTTCGCTGGCGTCCTGCTGCAGCTGCGGCGAATG
This sequence comes from Stenotrophomonas sepilia, assembly GCF_003244875.1. Classification (GTDB taxonomy): domain Bacteria; phylum Pseudomonadota; class Gammaproteobacteria; order Xanthomonadales; family Xanthomonadaceae; genus Stenotrophomonas; species Stenotrophomonas sepilia. The sequence goes on along the minus strand of NZ_LXXZ01000087.1, from coordinate 73,051 downwards.
AAGGTCTTCGTGGGTGGTGGCGGTCATCGCAAACTCCTTCCGTCAATGGACGACGGGGAGAGTGTTGCGCGGGCCAGTGGCGGGAAGTGTCAGCGTTGCGTCAACGCGACCGGCAGGGTTCAGTTTGCCTGCCGGGAAACGTTCAGTTACTGGGTCTTGAAGTCGAACGGCACTTCAATGCTGCCCGGTACGGCCTGGCCGTTGCTCTGCGCCGGGGTGAAGCGCCAGCGGCGCACCGCATCGGTCGCGGCACGGTCGAGCTCGCGTGAGCCGCTGCGCTGGATCACCGTGGCATTGTTCGGATAGCCGGTGGCATCCACGTCCACGCGCACCACCACGCTGCCGGTCTCGCCGGCGCGCAGCGCGGCGGCCGGGTAGGCCGGTGGAGGCGACTGGCCGGCAATCGGCATCGGCTGGCTGTTGCCTGTAGCAGCTGGCGCCGGGGCCGGTGCGACCGGGGCCGCTTCAGCGACGGGCGCCGGCGGTGGCGGCGGGGTTTCGACCAGCTTCGGGGCTTCCTCCTCGACCGGGGCCGGCTTGGCATCGGGCATGTCGCTGGAACCGGCGGCCGCAGCCAGCGGTTCGGGCAGCGGTTCCACCTGCGCCGTCTCCTGTGGGGTCTGTGCGGCCGGGTCGGCGCGGAAGAATTCCTTGTCGCGACCGGTGTACCAGACCAGCACGAACAGCAGCACGCCCACGCCGAAGGCGATGCCCGCGATCTTCAGGGCGTTGCGCGGGATATGCACGGTAAACGACTTGGCGGACGACGAGCGGGGTGCAGACATGGACCGGACCAGTACGGAATGCCCCGATTCTGCCACGGCGGGAATGAACCGGGCGGCAGAAATCCGTATAACAAGCGATAATCCCATCCCTGATACCCACCACGACACCTGCCATGCTTGATCCAGCCCTGCTCCGCCACCAGCCCGCCGACCTCGCCGAACGCCTGCGCGCCAGCCGCGGCTTCGAGCTCGACGTGTCTGCCTTGGAGTCCCTGGAGGCCGATCGCAAGCGCATCCAGGTGCGGACCCAGGAGCTGCAGAGCCTGCGCAACAGCCGTTCCAAGGCCATCGGCCAGGCCAAGGCCAAGGGCGAGGACGTGTCGGCCATCATGGCTGAAGTTGCCGCCTTCGCCGACGAGCTGAAGGCCTCGGAGGTGGCGCTGGACGAGCTGCGCGAGAAGATCGAAGCGATCTCGATGGGGATCCCGAACCTGCCGGCCGATGACGTGCCAGCCGGTGCTGACGAGAACGACAACGTCGAGCAGGCGCGCTGGGGTACTCCGCGCCAGTTCGACTTCAAGGTGCTTGACCACGTCGAACTGGGCGCCCGCAATGGCTGGCTGGACGGCGAGACCGCGGCCAAACTGTCCGGTTCGCGCTTCACCGTCCTGCGCGGCCCGATCGCGCGCCTGCACCGCGCCCTGGCCCAGTTCATGGTCGACCTGCACACCGGCGAGCACGGTTACGAGGAAACCAACGTACCGCTGCTGGTCAATGCTGACTCGCTGCGCGGCACCAGCCAGCTGCCGAAGTTCGAGGACGACCTGTTCAAGACCGCCGTGGGCGACTCCACGCGTTATCTGATCCCGACCTCGGAAGTGCCGCTGACCAACATCGTGCGCGACGAGATCGTCGACGCCGAGCGTCTGCCGCTGCGCATGACCGCTCACTCGATGTGCTTCCGTGCCGAAGCCGGCAGCGGCGGCCGCGACGTGCGCGGCATGATCCGCCAGCACCAGTTCGAGAAGGTCGAGCTGGTCTCGATCAGCCGCCCGGAAGACAGCGACGCCGAGCACCAGCGCATGACCCGCTGTGCCGAAGTGGTGCTGGAAAAGCTGGGCCTGCCGTACCGCAAGGTGCTGCTGTGCACCGGCGACATGGGCTTCTCGGCGGTGAAGACCTACGATCTGGAAGTCTGGCTGCCGTCGCAGGAGACCTACCGCGAGATCTCCTCGTGCTCGAACTGTGGTGATTTCCAGGCCCGCCGCATGCAGGCGCGCTGGCGCAACCCGGCCACCGGCAAGCCGGAGCTGGTGCATACCCTGAACGGCTCGGGCGTGGCGGTTGGCCGTGCGATGATCGCGGTGATGGAGAACTACCAGAACGCCGACGGCAGCATCACCGTGCCGGAGGCCCTGCGCCCGTATATGGGCGGCCTGGAAACGATCGCCTGACAGCCGGCGCTTTGCGCCGCCGCCCGAGCGTAGGCTCGGGCGCTACAGATCCATGTAGAGCCGAGCCTATGCTCGGCTCTCCTTTATGGCCCGCAGCTTCTCCAGCGGTACCCATCCCGGTTCGCCGGTCTCCGGCACGCACCACGCCCAGCCATTGAGGGTGCGCAGCCCGCGCAAGATCTGCCCGGGATCCACATCCAGCTCCCGCGCGCAGTAATCCTCCGTGGCATAGGCGTCATCCTGCGCATCGCGACCGATCACCGGCGCCGGCACGAAACCGGGCTGCTGCCCTTCGGCTTGGCACAGGAACCAGTCTTCCCAGCCCTCCGGGCCTTCATAACGTTCGCCCACCACCAGCGCCTGGCCACGGCGCAGGGTGATCGGGTGCGGAAATTCGCTGCGGTGCGCAGCCGTCACGATGTAGTTCATGGCCCCAGCCTAGCGCGTCGCAAAAGAAAACGGCCCCGCATAGCGGGGCCGCCAGGGTGGGCCGGGATGGGGGAGGGGATCCCGGCCCGCGTTCAGCGCCCAGACGAGGAGAGAGGAGCGCCGAACGTTGGAACGCGTTACGCAGCGACGGCTTCGGCCGCTTCGTGCGACGGCAGTGCCGCCAGTGCACCGGCAATGGCGTCTTCACGGTGCTGCGGCGAATAGGCGATGCCCTCGGCGCGCACGAATTCGACCTCGTTGATGCCCATGAAGGCGAACACCTGGCGCAGGAACGGCTCCTGGAAGTCGGCCGGCGAGTCGGTGTAGATGCCGCCACGGCTGCTGGCGATGATCACCCGCTTGCCACCGGCCAGGCCCACCGGGCCGTTCTCGGTGTACTTGAAGGTGCGGCCGGCCACGGCCACGCGGTCGATCCAGGCCTTCAGCGTGGACGGAATGCTGAAGTTGTACATCGGCGCGCCGATCACCACGATGTCGGCGTCCAGGAACTGCTGCATCACCTGTTCAGCATCGGTCGCCTCGGCCGCGTCGGTCCTGGCCAGCGAGCTGCTGCTCAGATGCGGTACCGGATTGGCGTCAAGATCGCGATAATCGACCTGCAGGTCATCGATCTGGCTGGCGAAGCGGGCGACCACGGCGGCCGACAGCTGGCGCGAGACGGAGTTGTCGCCAAGCACGCTGGCGTCGAGATGCAGAAGCTTCATGGCAGTCACCTGTGTTCTGGGAGGAAGGGGCGGGGTGGCCCCGCCGACGGAGAGAACGATAGGTTGTTGCAAAGGCGGAATAAAGGTGATTGAATGCCACGTATTGTTCTAGATATGGAACTCGGGTATGCATGACCTGAATGACCTGTACTACTTCGCGATGGTGGTCGACCACGGCGGATTCGCCGCCGCCGAGCGCGCACTGGGTATTCCCAAGTCGCGCCTGAGCCGCCGCATCAGCCAGCTGGAAACCGACCTGGGCGTACGCCTGCTGCAGCGCTCCACGCGCCGTTTCGCGGTCACCGATGTCGGCACCAGCGTGCATCGCCATGCGCAGACGATGCTGGCCGAGGCCCAGGCCGCCCGCGAAGTGGTGGACCGCCTCAGCGCGGAGCCGCGCGGCGTGGTGCGCGCCAGCGTGCCGGTGTCACTGGCGCAGATGCAGCTTCCCAAGCTGCTGCCCAAGTTCCTTGAGCAGTACCCGAAGGTGCGGCTGCAGCTGAACATCAGCAACCGCCGCGTGGATATCATCAATGAAGGCTACGACGTCGCCCTGCGCGTGCGTTCGCGCCTGGACGACGACGGCAGCCTGGTGATGCGCAGCTTCGGCCAGGTGCAGGAACTGCTGGTGGCCAGCCCGAAGTACCTGGACCGCGCCGGACGCCCCAAGGACCCGGAAGAGCTCACCCAGCACGTCACCCTCAGCATCAGCGAAGACGAAGCACGCCAGCGCTGGGAACTGCATGGCCCGGAAGGCGAAGTGCGCCGGGTCGACTTGCAGCCGCGCGTGGCCGGTTTCGACTTCCCGCTGCTGCAGAGCATGGTGAAGGACGGTTTCGGCATCACCATGCTGCCGGAGACCGTGTGCGCCGACGCCGTGCGCAACGGCGAGCTGGAAGTGGTGCTGCCGGACTGGTCGCTGCCGCAGGGCGTGTGCCACGCCGTGTTCGCTTCGCGCCGCGGCCTGCTGCCGGCGGTGCGCGTGTTCATCGACTTCCTGGCCGAGCACCTGCCGCCGCAGCTGGAGGCCTCGCGCCTGGATTGCGGTGGCGCCTGTGAGAAGGCCAAGGAGCGAATCAAGGCCAGTGCACTGGGTGCGCTGGCGGTGGATGCCGGCTGAGAGCGCTGAACGGTAGCGCCGGGCCATGCCCGGCGTTGCTGTTTTCCGACGATCAGTTCCGGCCGAACAGCCGGTCCCAGAAGCTGCGGCGTCGCGCTGCGGCCGGTGGCGGTTCGGCCGCAACGACGGGCGCTTCCAGCACCGCCATCAGTTCCGCGCTGCGCGGCTTCTTCAGGAAGCGCGCATAGTCCAGATAGCCGGTCACCTTGCTCATGTGAAGGCGTTCGGGCATTGCCGGCAATGCGCCGCCCTGCAACAGCACCCGCAATGCCTGCGGGCGGTCCAGGCGGATCGCCTCGTACAGGGCGGTGCCGCCGCAGCCCGGTTCGATCTGGTTGGCGCGCTGCGGCGCATCCTTCAGCAGGTCCTGCAATGCCTCCGCGTCGTCTCCTTCTACCGCAGCCACCAGCCGCGCCAGCGCCTCGGCTTCCGCAGGGGGCAGGTTGTCGCGATAGGCCTGGTCGGCAATCTCGCGCTCGTCGCGCCCATCGCCGCCCTGGATGCACAGGAAATCGGTGACCAGGGCGACCGGAATGCCGGACGTATCCAGCCCCCAGTAGCTGGGATAGACACCGTCGCCCCAGCCGCTGGTGAAGACCACCAGGCCGTGCGGCGAGTTCTCCCCCCAGGGGCGGTATTCGACGCCTTCGTCCAGGCCATCGTGGTCGATCAGTGCATCCGACCATTCACTCTCTTCCTCGCCATCGGCCTGTTCGATCAGGGCCAGCAGCGCCTGCTGGGTGTCGGTGTCCATGAAACAACCGATGCCAGCGTCGACCGGATAGCCGATGAAGCTGTCCTCATCCAGGCCGGTCAGGTCCTGGGTGGCCCAGCGCGCCATCTGCCAGTGCAGGGCGGTCGCGGTAAGAGCTTCGCGGGGCTTGAACCAGACCACGGCCAGGGCCGGGTGGCCGCTGTGCACGATGATTTCGACCGGGTGCCGCCCCAGCGGGGCGGTGTAGTCGGCCAGCGCAGGCGCCTCGGCCTGGACCAGCGGATCGCAGACCACCAGCTGCCCGCTGCTGACCGGCAGGTGCCCCGCGAAGGTGCGGTGCAGGGCCACAGCGGCCAGCTGTGTATCGTCCAGCAGGCAGGTGCGCAGGTTGGCCAGATCGAGATGGGCCATGGCGGCTCCGAGTGCGGTGAAGGCTCCCACCGTGCCGGATGCGAAGGGCAGGGGCAAGGTGGTCTTGGGCAAATGCCCTTCACGTGCGAGAATACGTCGCTGCCCGGGCGACCGGGACCCGATTGGAGAGATGGCCGAGCGGTTTAAGGCACCGGTCTTGAAAACCGGCGAAGGGTTAAACCTTCCGTGGGTTCGAATCCCACTCTCTCCGCCAATCCTTAGTAAGTGTTTGTTTTTAAACGACATTTTTTAAGGTCTTGAAGGGCGGCTTGGGGCACAAATCGGGGCACAACTCCGATGCGATTACCAAGCTATCTCACTCGCTCTTCCACAGGTCGTTACCAGTTTCGCATGCGCGTTCCGACGGACATGCGCGGTATCGTCGGCAAACCTTTCGTCAAGCATCCCTTGGGCATCCAACTGCATAGCGCAAGAGTGGCTGCCTTGGCCATCGCGCAGCGTTATGCTCAAGCATTCGATGCCATCAGGGATGGGTGCATGACCAAGAAGGGACTCACGGTTGAGGATGTTCTGCGCAGCGTCGCGGAGAACGGCTCCCGGCGTTATGAAATTGACTTGCCGGGCTTCCGTCTTCGGACCACGGATGCGGCCGACCATGCTCGAGCAATGGAGGCGCTGGAAGAAATCGGCAAGTTCCACTTCCGTGATGCGGGTGCAGTTCCGGCGGCGGCTGGGCCAAACCCGTTGGAATCAGCGGCGGCGCAGCCCCTGCCATCTGAGACCATCAGCCTGATCGATGCGAAGCGAATCTGGCAGGATAAAGTCGCCGCCGAGGACATCGAGGTCAAAACGGTCGGCATCAAACTGCTTCCCGTGACAGAGCTGATCGAGTTCTTGGGCGCCGAGCGCGAGCTGCACACCATCACGCGGCCTGAGATGGCCCGCTTCTACGACCATTTGGCCAAGCGCGGGTTAACGCGTTCTACGCTCAACAATCGCCAGAGCTACCTCGCAGGAAAGAGAGGATTCTTCACTTGGGCAATGGCTTCAGGCTACGTGCTCAAGGGAGACAATGTCGCCGCAGGTCACGTCAGCGTTTCGATGGCGGAGAAGCGCAAGCGCAGAAAATTTGGCTTCCAGGCCTTTACCTTGGATCAGGTTCATCAACTCTTCGCGCCTGATAGCTTCAAGCAGCTTTCAACGGGAGCGCGCTGGGCGGCTTTGTTGGGCCTGTATACGGGCGCCCGGGCAGGTGAGGTGGGGCAGCTGTTTACCCTCGACGTCAAGGAAGAGGAGGGAATCCCGTGCATACGGTTTACCGATGAGGGGGAGGATCAGCGATTGAAGACCGATGTTTCCAATCGGGTCGTCCCGTTGCATCCCGACCTGATCAAGCTTGGTTTCTTGGACTACGTCGCCGAACGAAGGGAGAGCGGGGACTGGCGATTGTTTCCGCAGGCTGACAGTAAGGCGAAGAATGGTGCGGGGAACTGGATATCGAAGGCGTTCAGCTACTACCTCCAAAAGCACAGTGGTGGGTGGTCGAAAGCGAAACGTGGTTTCCATAGTCTCCGAAAGACCGTGATTCAGGAGATGCAGGGCAGCGGTGTGGCCTCTGAGATGCGAGCCCAAATCGTCGGCCACGAATTGGACGACGAACACCACGCGACTTACAGCAGGCCCTTTACGGTGAGTGAGAAGCTCAACGGTGCCGGAGGAACGCCAGCTTTGGGTGTCCTAGATTACGGAATCGACCTGGAGGCGCTGCGCACCCTGCCGGCGCGCAAGGTCGGGCGGCGAAGCAGCAATGCTGCCGCGCGCTCTTCAAAGGTCGGCCGTAAGGGGAGCGAGCCGAACTAATGGCCCTTACTGCTGCTGATGCTTACCGCCGCGCCATCGATCGCTTTCTCGGCAAGCTCTCTGGCACCGAAAACGTGGGCCAGATGGAGAAGAAGATCGCAGACCATTTGCGCCTAGCGAAACAGCGGCCCAAGGTGGACGTGGCGTTGAGCTTCAATGAGGCCGCTGGGGTGTTGGCGATCAGCACGGCCCAATTGCAACACCTCTTGAAGGAACACTCCCCAAAAGGGACGCTGTTCACGGTGAAGGGAACTCGCAAGCGCTCGACCACCCTTGTTCCGTTGATGGCCTGGGCAGCCGAGCTCAAGGCTAAGGGCCTGTGGAAGCCGTTGAGCGAACGGGGCGTTGCGATCGACACCCTCCTAACTGCAGAACTGCCGTTTCTGGTGGCCAAAGGGTCCAAGGCTAAGCAGTTCTTCCTGGAGCCACTGACTGACCAACCCATCAGCGATGCGTTAATTCGCCAGCTCCAAGCATTGGGCGTGCAAATCGGGCTTGGGATTCGGGTCTGCACGCTGACCGAGGCCTTCGCCCAGCCTTGGCAAAACCCTGACGTCAAGCGCCAGTGGGTGGACGCATTCAACAACGCAGCCCAAGCCCAGGCCAGCCGTCTGCGGGACCTGGCTCAGCAGCTCGACGCCTCGCGAGCTGGGGTGATCGAACAAGCGCTGCACGAACGCCTGCAGCCGGCGCCTCCAAAGATGCCCGACAAGCGCAATGGGCGAATGTAACGGCTGCTAACGGATATTGGAGGCCTCCAATATCCGTATCGATGGAGGCTCTCAGTTCGGATGATTACTCCAACGCCTCGGTGGTCGGGGCGATGGAGCAAGCCGATGGGCCTCGATATGTATGCGGTCAAGACCCGCACTGATGTGCGAGATCGCACTCAAGAACTATTTTTCTACTGGCGAAAGCATCCGAACCTTCATGGTTGGATGTTCAAGTTGCACAGTGCTAGGACGGGGCAGGTTGATCCCTTCGATTTCAACCAAGTTCCCGTATTCCTTGGATTGGACGATCTTGATGCGTTGGAACAGGCTGTGCTGAACGATGATTTGCCTTATACCCAAGGCTTCTTCTTCGGTGAATCGGATCCCGATCGAGCTGAAGAAGATCTGGACTTCATTGCGCAGGCCCGCGCATTGATCAACGACGGTTGGGACGTGTTCTACAACTCTTGGTGGTAACCCGCCGCCAGCAGCGCCTCTCGGGCTGGTTCAAGCCCAACTCCCAAAACCCATTCTTCAACGCGGCAACGCAGCCGTGCTGACGGAGCCTTGCCTGGAGAATCCTCATGCAGCCCAAGTCCAACGTTCTGCCGTTCAACGCAGCAACCCGCTCCAAGCGCCTCGTAGCGGCTAAACCCACCCGGCTCACCTCCGTTTGCTACAAGGCAAGCGACAAGGCCCACACGAGCGTCGATTGGTATACCCCGCCTGCCATCGTCAGGGCGCTGGGGGGAAGGCGCGGCTTTGACCTCGATCCTTGCACGCCCGAAGACCCGTCGCGGCTGCCCGCACCCACGGCCAGCCGGATGATCCCGCCGAGCCAGGACGGCTTGGCTACGCCGTGGCCCAAGCAGGCATTCGTGTGGATGAATCCGCCTTACGGAAAAGGGATTGAGAAGTGGTTGAGCAAGCTGGCCAACCACCCCGGCGGCGGTATCGCCCTGGTGCCGGTCAACATGGAGACGGGATGGATGCACGACTGCGTGCTTTCCCACCCCAACGCGACGGCGATCCTGTTCACCAGTGGGAGGCTGAGGTTTGTGCGTCCCGACGGAACCACCGGCACGGCAGCGCCGTCGGGATCGTTGGTGGTGACTTACGGCAAGCGCGCCGCCGATCACCTTCAGCAAGCGCAGGCGAGCGGTGCGTTGCACGGGAAGTTCTTTGCCATCCAGCGGGTAGGGCAGGTGGCCACGGCGAACCAGGAGAGCTCCAATGGCTGATCGCTGGAACGTTGTTGTCTTGGGCCGCGCGACGGCCGAATTGGAAATCCGAATCGACGCGGACTCAGAGGCGGCAGCCTTGGAGATTCTGAACTCGATGGGAGTGGCTGACATTCATGCCGGTGGCTGGCGTACCGAGTTGGAGGAGATCTACGGCTTTGTGGAGGTCATCAGCCCCGATGGTTCCGAACGCGAAGATCTCAACTGGCCTTGTCCAACCATGCGCCACCACCTCAACTATTAGGAGGAGCCGATGGGAACTTACGAATTCGTCGTCCGGGGTGACTACTTGGTGAGCAAGGTGATTGAGGTCTTTGCCCAGACCCAGTCCGAGGCAATGGAGGCATTCGCGCGACTGTCCTTGGCGGAGTTGGATGCCATCGATTGGCACCATGGCGCCCTTACGATTGAAGAACACGTGGTGGTGACGGAGGTGGAAAGCGGGAGGGAGTTTCAGCATCCGTTCTTGACCGATCGCAAGCGCGAGCAACTGGAGTGTTTGGCCGAAAATGAGTAGGAACTTCCGGCTGCTGGTCTTCCACTAGCCAGCAGCGATCGAAGGCCAGCAGGAAGACCAGTAGTGCAAGGTCGTTGAATCCCAAGGGATTTCTGCGACTAAAAGTGCGCTGCTGGCTTGCTGGCTTTCGATTCAACTCCCCTGTGCAAATGCGTCCAAATCGCATGGAAAGTGTTGGTATCTCAAATTTCAAAACCGATTCTTTTTTGACCCAGCAGACCAGCGGAACGGTTTTCTATGAATGCAAAGCTTTTGGAATCAAGGGTTTGTAGCTGCTGGTCTTCCTGCTGGTCTTCCTGCTGGTCTTCTCTTTCTGCTGGCTAATGGAAGACCAGCAGGGAAGGGAAAGCCAGCAGAACAGGGCTTCCGGAAAAAGTGCGAGAGATTCCGCAGTTTTCGTGTTTAGTCAAAAACCGTGGGTTGCGGAAAGCTCCTGGAGTGGTTGAGTGGAAGTGTCCCCCATGTGGGACACACCAAACCTTTCACCTTCGGAGTTGCCACCGTGAACGCCGCCACCCATCCCTCGTCGCCGCCGACTTACAGCATCCGCGCCAGCGTGAAAAAGCACGTTCGGATCAAACGCCCCTTGGCCGAACGCCTTCGTCTCGCCGCGGCCGAAAACGAGATGACAGAGAGCGAGTTCATTCGCCGCGCCTTGGAAACCGCTCTCCCGCGCGCTGCCTGAGCAAGCCTGTCCCCCCACAACGACAAACCCCCACCGGCCAGGGCGAGGGTTTGAGAGGAGCCAACAACAATGTCTACAACCAATGTGTCCCCAAAAGGGAAGGCTGTCAACCCGACGACGGAAGAGCCAAGCAACATCGTGCCATTCGAAGCGTCGCGCTTCCTGGGTGCGGAAGCCTCCGCCCGCAAGGTCAACCTGGAGGCAGAGGAGCACAAGCAGCTCTACCGCCACTCGGTTGATCGAGAGGGCCAGCGCAAGCCACCGTCGCTCCCCATCCTGTTTGCCCGCCGCACCACCGAATGCGTCGATCGCTTGTGGGCGTGCCAAGCCACCAGCGGCACCGGCGAGATCGTACACCATTGGAACGGTACCTACTGGCAAGCGATCAGCGACGCGGAAGGTGTGGGTGTGGCATCCGATTGGATCGACCGCAACGCCGATTTCGCGGGCAGCCCCAAGCTCGCCAAGGACTGCTGGGACATGGCTTCCCTTCGGCTGCGCCAGAAAAACCCCATGCCAGCCCAAGCCAAGCGGGCCATCGTGCCGGTGGCAGACGGCTACGTGGAAATCCTTCCCGGCGGTTTCCATGTGCTCGCTCCTGATCCCGCCTTGGGCATGACCCACGCGGTCAGGGTGGCCTGTGGTGGCAGGCAGGGCCATGCATACAAGCCCCAGCCTTTGCCGGCTGACTCGCGATTCGCCAAGTTCCTCCGCCAAGCCCACGACGACCCGCGCGTCATCGACCTGCTCCAGGAGCAGTGCGGCATGACCCTGTTGCCGGGTGTCTACAGCCAGGCCGCCTGGTGGCACGGCGTCGCAGGTTCTGGCAAATCCACCCTGGCGGAAATCGTGGAAGCGATGCACCGTCAGGTGGCCCGCTGCAACCTTGAAACTTTGGGCGACCGCTTCAGCCTGGAACCCATGATTGGCGCCAGCCTGATCCTGGTGGACGAAGTGGAGTGCGAGAAGTGGGCCGAAGGTCGGTTCAAGACGATGGTCTCTGGCAATGGCATTGGCATCGACCGGAAGAACCAGAAGCAGCTGGCGAGCTACCATTCCACGGCCAAGTGGATCATCACGTCCAATTCGGCCCCCTTCATCCGCGACAAGAGCAACGGGGTGTGGCGCCGCCTCACCGTCGTGCACTGGAAGAAGGCGGTACCGGTCAACCAGCACGACCCTGATCTGGTCAAGAACATCCTGGCAGAGGAAGGCCAGCTTGTGCTGGACTGGATGCTCGAAGGCGCCCGACGCATCGTGGCCCGTGGTAGGGCGTTGTCCGACACCGACGCCGACATGCCCGAAGCCGTGCGCGCAGCGAAGCTGGCCGCCCGCCATGGCAGCGACCAGGTCATGGCTTGGGCTCAAGCCGAGCGCGTGGTGCGCATTGAGACGGATGAGTGCACGCTTTCCATGCGGCAGGTCTACGAGAACTACAAAAACTGGGGCTACCGACAAGGGCTGGCGGACATCGATCTCCTCACCGGTCGCCAGTTCTGGCGAGGCTTGAAAGAGATGGGCCTGGACGACGGCGCCCGCTCGAACCGTCGCATCAATGGCAAACAGGAAGAATGCGTGCGCCTGCGAATCAACGGAGCAGCCACCGTCGGCGAGGCCTGTGGCGATCTGCCGTTGAGATCATCGGCGACCGTGACAGCACTGCGCGTGGCGCAGGAGCGCTCTCAGTCTTTGGAGCCTTGGGAAACCGATGTGACGCCCACCCTCGAACAGCAAGGGGCTCGGCAGGAAGAGATAGAGCGTCGATTCGACCGCTTGAGCGCTCAGCAGCAGGCGGCTGAGATGGGAGCTCTCCATGCCGATGCGTTGAGGGAGGAGGCAGGGCGCACCAGAGCCAAGGCAATCCAACTCCAGCTGCAGGAACGTATCAATGAACTGGAGATTCGTGCGCTGTTCGGTGAGCCGTTGGCGGGCCGAGAAAGCAGCGAAACCCAAGGTGGCGGAAAGGTGGGAGATGGGGATGCGCGCCAACGGCGGTCGTAAAGGCGGGGCCAAATCCGTGTTCCCATCTTCCGTATCAGCTCTAGCCAATGGATTGGTCGGTGACGCTAACGGTCCAGCCCGGACTTGCCAAATCCGTATCCTGTCGCATGCTGAAACCATGACCCCTTCCGATGCCTTTGTAGACGACAGCATGGACCGCCAGGACTCCCTGGCGGCGTCCCCCCGTTTCACCGTGCAACGAACCCCCGAGGGCATCCGCGTGCAGCTCCAGGAGGGCGACGGGGGCCCCGGCACCGCTTTGACCATCGAACGGGCCTTGGCTTTGCTGGAGAACCTGTTGGAGCAGGGACGCGCCGTCACCATTCACGATTGAAGTTTCCAGCCTAACCCCCTTGGCGTTGCCGACAGGCGCCTTTCCTTGCCTTCCAGGAGAGCCTGCCCGTGTCCGATGCCACCCCCAACGAAAGCTTCCTTCAGCGCCATTCCCGCGACGTCGTCGAGCGCTTGATCCGCCAGATGGAGGAGGGCACCGGTCCCTTTCTCAAACCCTGGGACGCCCGCGTGGACCTCGGGTTGCCCATGAACCCCACGACTGGCAAGAGCTACCGGGGCGGAAACCTGCTCCACCTGTGGGCCCTTCAGAGCGCCTGGGACACCCAGGACAACCGGTGGATGACTTACAAGCAAGCCGCGGCCGTGGGCGCTCAGGTGCGCAAGGGCGAGAAGGCCAGCGTGATTGAGTATTGGGATTGGTCGCGGGTGGAGGAGGCCAAGAAGAGCGGGGACCCCGACCTCATCGCCAAGGCCCACCCCAAGGTCTTCTTCCCACGCGTGTTCAACGCGATGCAGATCGATGGGTTGCCGGCACTGGTCCTGCCAGCCGCGCGCCCAGAGCCCGACATTCACCAGGCCTGCGAAGCGGTGCTGAGAGACAGCGGAGCCGAGATCCACCACGACGGGGGCAACCAAGCGTTCTACCGTCCGATGACCGACAGCATCCACTTGCCCCAGCGCAACACCTTTCACTCGGCCAGCGGCTACTACGCCACCGCGTTGCACGAACTGGGCCACTGGACCGGCTTTCCCACCCGCCTCAACCGCGATCAGAAAGGGGCTTTTGGGAGCATCGACTACGCCAAGGAAGAACTGGTCGCGGAGGTGTCATCCATGCTGATGGGCGAACGCCTGGGCATTGGCCACGATCCCACCCAGCACGCGGCTTACGTGAAGTCGTGGATCCAAATCCTCCGGGACGATCCCCGGGAGCTCTTCCGAGCCGCGGCGGCGGCCGAGCGGGTGGTGGAGTTCCTGAAGGTGCCCGAGTTGGTTCGAGAGCCGCTCCAGAAGGTTGAGCAGCAGCGGCAGTCCGTGGCGGCCAATCTGCATGAGATCGAAAAACATGCCGCCAACGACCGGTCTCGATCGCGCTTCAAGGCAAGAGGGGCGCGCCTGAACTTGGCAGTTTGATTCGTGAACAAGCGACTGAACGCGCACCCGCCTGTCGGGAGGCAGCAGGGTGCGCGACAGTGGCTGACAAATTCTGGTTATTTATTCTTCGACAGCACGTCCATGCGCAGGAGCATCTGCTTGAGAACGTCGATGACGGAAACCTCGTCAGCATCCTTGGCCGGAGCCAGGGCAAGTGCCCAGTTGCGGACCGATGGGCTCAAGTCCTCTCCCAGTTCCACCACCAAGTCCTGAAGGTCGTCTAACGGCAGATAGGCCGTCGCAGCCAAGATATCATCGAGCTTTCCCGACAGGTCTTCTTCGTGTGCCTTCCGAAGTTCTCTCGCGGTGGCTCCGCGCTTTCTAAGCTCGGCGGCGTGCTCCACCTTGATCTCTTCAATCTTTGCTTTCGCTGATTTGCTCTTCTTGCGAACGGCGCCGCGAACAATGTCACGCACCAGCTTGGCGTCGTGCGTGTCTGTAAGGCTGGCAATGAGTGTGTCACTTTTAACGCGTGCCGGTCGGTAGACGCGGACCTTGCTGACCTCATCCCCCAGCACTCGCTGCGTCCACTTTTCCATCGTCTCCTTTGCCTTCTTTTGACCGGTTAGAGGCGACGGAACGTTCTTGAGGCGTGGTTTACCTTCGAAGTCCACCAGCAGGCCATAAGTCTTGAGGATGCGGTGGCTGTAGGTTGTGTCGGACATCCAATTTCCCCCTGTGAGTGATCCTGCAATTTTGCCAGTTCCGTAGACGGTTTGGCAGGTTGAGGGAGAGCGTTCCCACATCATCACAGGTTGAATGTCGATCAGGAACATTGCACGACAGGAGAGCTTGCCGGTTTCAGATTCCTTGCCAGACGCGGAGGGGCGAGAGAGAAAGGGGAAGAAATGGCCAGTCTGATCTACGTGCAGTAACAGAAATTCCGATCCGTGTGCTATCGAGCATGCGCGAACCCATCGTGCATCCCAACGTGTAGGCGCGGACTGCACCGCACTCCGCCGGCTGCTAGCCCTGCATGAACGGCCTCAGTGCGCTCGGGTTTGAGCGTCACGCCGCACTCTGGCTGCGCCAGCGGGGCATTGAGGTCAACGTGGCCTTTTGGTCCAAGGGCTTGAGCCACAAGTTGGTAAGAGCGGCCACCAAGGTTGCTAGCTTGGATGGCCACTTGCAGACATTGACGAAGCCTGCGCGACGTAGAGGGAAACCGCTTGTGGCAGTGGGCCAGGCAGAGCGGTTACTTCTTGGATGCCATGCGCTGGTAGAGCTTGTAGACGCCGAACATCGCCGCACCACCCGCAATTGGTGCAGCCGCGACCACCCCCAGTCCAGCAAGCATGCCACCGCCCACAACGCTCCCGACGGTTGCCAAGCCGGAGGTCACGGCGGCTGCACCGGCGGTCCCGGCCGCTGCACCACTGGTTACGCCGAGGATCGCAGAAGTTGCGCCAGCGACGGCTCCGCCGCCGGTCGAAATCGCGGCACCTGCGGCCGATGAACTCTTCTTCCTTGCCATACATTTCCCTGTTGGTTTTGAGTTGTGGGCAGAATCATCGCCTGAGCATCAATCTCTGTCCATATGCTTCATTTTGTCGCTTTTCCGTCAATTTAATGACGCGGACTGCAGTCTGTGTAACCGCGCTCCGAAGCCCCCCCCCTTGCGCATTCCCAGAATCGATCTATGCATAGGTGAACCTACTCACGAAATGGAGGTGCACCTTGAAACCCATCGTTCTGGCCCTTGCATTGGCGTTGTCTGCTCCGGCCGCCTTTGCCGCCGATTCCACCTCCGCTCGCCGTTACGGTTCGTCCGAGGCCCTATCCGTCCAGGACGCCCGACTGGGCGAGGTCCTGATGGTTCGCACGGTTCAACTGACGTCCGACCAGCGTCTGAACGCCGGCTCCGCCATCGGGTCGGCCGTTGGTTATGGGGCTGCTAACCAGGTCAAGAACCGGGAATACCGCAATGCAGCCCGGGTGACCGGTGGCGTCATCGGTGCGGCTGCCGGAACCGCGGTTCAAAAGGGCCTCAGCGGCCGGCGTGCGGTGGAGATCTACGTGCGCGATCTGTCCGATCGCCGCCAGCGCGTCCTCGCGGTGGTCCAAGACGCCGATGTGGATGTGCGCGAAGGTGATCGGGTCTTCTTGGTGGGGAAGGGTAAGAAGACCCGGGTGGTGCCGCTTGATGCTTCGCCGGTGCGCATTGGCGATTATTCGTGCGGAAGCCCTTGTGCCATTGGCATCAATGCCCGGTCGGACAACAACAGCGCTCGCGTGCGCGTGGGGCCGTAAGGATGCACAAAAGCGAACGCGTTGGTGGAGGCGTGTATTGCGAAGGCACGGCTTGCGGGCTTCTGGTTGAGCTCATGAAGCGGCCATCCGTTGCCCACCGCCGCTCCGAAGTCGCCCGGATGGTCCGAGAGGGACACGGCCGCGCCGCCATCGCCCAAGCCCTGGGCGTTCCATCGCCCGTGGTGAGCGCCGATCTGGCCCACCTGGGGTTGCGTCAAAAGCCCCGGCGCCCACTGGCTGACCAACACGCTCTGGTGGTGCGCCTCCTGGAGCAGGGGAACAACGGCCCTGCAATTGCCAAGCGCCTGGGCGTGACCCGACAGGCAGTCCACGCTTACCTGCAGGCCCATGGCCTGCTCCCAACCCAGAGGAGGATCCCATGACCGTTATTCTGGTGGTCGTGCTGTTTGAGCTCGCCATGTTTGCGATCACCTTCGGAATCGCGTGGCTGTGCGCGTCCAAAGCCCGCAGCGCACGCAGGGGCTGGGAGGCGTTCCAAGCCGGCCAAGAGGACGCCCCATCCGTGGTTGCGTTGATGTGGCATTTGGCCGTGTTCTACGCGTGCTTGGCACTGCTGGCTTACCAGCTACAGCACGTGGTGAGCCAAGTCTGGTTGGATCCTTCCAACCTATACCTGTCATCCACGCTGGCTCTTGTCGTTTATTCGATCGCATGCGGGCTGCTTCACGGCAGCGGGCTGGCGCGGAGGCGGGCATGAGAACGAGTCACGGTCGGTTGCGCCCAGACCCCGTCGACGCCCGCCCACGCCAGGATGGGCTGTTCCAAGGCGAAGACACAGGCGAAGAGATTCACGAAGAGCGTGACCCGTTGCTTCAAGCGCTTTACACCGAATCGCTCCATGCCCGCGGGGACGTGGACGCTGTCGATCGCTTGCTGGATGCCCACCGAGAGGCGCTTGGGGAGCCCGAGCAAGTCGCCTATGCCCGTCAGCAAGACGAACGCCATGATCGGACGTTGCCATTGCCGAGCGGTGGCCTGCCGTTGAGGCCGTCCACGGAGCGCTACCTAGAGGAGCATCGGTCATGGAACCCGCCGACCGCCAAAGAGGCCGCCATCGCACGTTCCAGGGGTCCCACCATGGTGCTCGAAGGGAAGGCATGGCGCGCTGAAGACGACGTTGCCGAGGTTACGGTGGAGGCTCCCAAGGACGACCCGTGGCAGCGGATGCGTTGAGTTCGTGTCTCAGCTGGAGAGACAGTTGGGCACCATCATTGCTGCTAGGAACACGGTGTTCCCTTCGGCTATCCTGCCCAGGGTATCCATCACTGGTATTGCTAACAACAGGGGGCGTTATGGCAAGCGTGACAGTAAGGACGCGGGATGAGCTGGAAGCGGCCAAGAATGCAAAGGCGCAGCAGATTGTGGTTGTGGGCAAGTTGGCAGACGACCTGAAGAAGACGCGCAAGTTCGCCAAGCTTGGTGCCGTCGGTGTTGCAGCAATCGTTGCTGCAGTTGGGCTCGCTCCAGTAACGGCTGGGCTCAGCACGCTCAGCCTGGGGGCGGTCGCGACAGTCACTGGAGTCGAGATCATCGGCATCATCACCGCCGCAAGCCTTGGTCTCTCTTTGATCCTCGCAATCTACAAAGGCTACGATGTGGAATACGAGGCTGGCGGAAAGGTCATTTTCAAGCGCAAGGAAGGAAAGTGATGCCCGGCTTCGTTCCAGGGGCGCCTTACCTTTTTGTTTGCGAGAAGTGCAGTCATCACTTTCAGCGGAAGATCAACTTGGGGCTCTTCTGTCCGGCATGCAAGTCGCTGTCCGTGAAGCCTCGTTTGGTCTGTAAGTAGTGCTCGTTGGCCGCCAGAAAGTTGGCGGCCACTTCCAATGACCGGTCGAATCGGGTTTAACATCGCGGTCTCAGGTGCCCCGTAACCCTTTTGCTTCAAAGCGCTCCAGTATCGCCGTCACGGCTTCTGCGGCACGGTCCGGTGACGCATCTATGCGTTCCAAGCCCGTCATGGCGACGGGCAACGGCGCATTCGGATCGGTCGTGGCCACCACGGCCAGGACTCTTCCTCGGATGGTGTCTTCCACCGTGGTCCATTCGTCGGCGAGACGCTGGGGTTTATCGGTGAGAAGGACCACCATGACGGGGCCGGGTGTCAGCAGGCGGTTGGAGCGTCCCCGAAGTGCTGCGCTGTTGTGGACATGGATGGCCCGGCGGTGCCCATCTTCGGTCAGTTGGACCAGGACGCTGTGGCAGCTCGGCGCGCCCATCTCGTTGCAAACGATGTGGATGCGACCCTTGGCCCATTCCTGAAAGCCCACTGAGGAGGGCGCCAACTCATCGCTGGTAAAACAAGCCTCCACGAACCGTCGGCCTGCGAGGCTCAGTCCTTTCTCTTCGATCAGGCCCCAGCGTTCAAAGGTCTGGCGATTGATGCTGCTTTTCGACTGCAGTCCAAGGAATTCTTTTGGGTCCAGGTTACCCCCGCCGGTGCCAGGAAACACGTGGTGACGCTCGGTGATTAAAGCGCGTCGCAGAAGATCGACCTGGCCAAACGACAGGTCGCTCAGCGCCTTAATGAAGTGGCGCTTGAGATGGCCTGCGGTTTTGCCGGTAGCGATTGAACAGGCAAGGCGGCCATAGACGGTGGCCTTCTCGGCCTCGATGTCCATCTCCAATGCCCGCAGCATGGCCAGAAAATCTTCCGAGGTCATGGCCTCCGCGTTCTCGGGGAACACCTGACCCTCAAGCGCGGCACGGGTGAACTCCCGGTAGCGCTCCTCAGTGCGCTTGGCAAGCCAGGCGGCGATGAATTTTGGGCCCTTCGAAAGAAGGGCGAACGGACCGGAGATTTCCTCCAGGGGGGCAAGGTCAGGGTAGTCCATCGGGGTCTCGTGACGGTTTGCGGGTCCAGGTAGCTCATCCTCAAGCCTTCAAGCCCGTTCTTCAATCCTCCGGTTGAATTCCCCATTGGCAACGCGCGTGAGCTCGAACAGGTTGAGCGCTGGGAGCGCTGCAAGGCTAGTCTGCGCGCGAAGGTCGAGCATCCGTTCCGGGTGATCAAGCGGCAGTTCGGCTACACCAAGGTGCGCTATCTCGGCTTGATCAAGAACACGGCACAGGTGCTCACCCTGTTCGCGCTGTCCAACCTGTGGATGGTGCGCCGGAAGCTGTTGGCGGCACAGGGGTAACTCCGTCTTGAGGTGCCCGCAAGGGCACTTCGAGAGCGGAAAACATGGCAGTCCGCCGCGTCTGAAGGCCCAGGATGACTCCGGCGCTGAAAACCCACGACTCAGTGTGAATTGATCAGACCATCCCTATTTCTACTTTTGGCCGCTGCTAAAAATGGGGGGATTACCCGACGAGCTCCGCCAGGCCGCTTTTGACGAGCATTGGGACGACGAGACAAATTAAGATGAGTGGAAGGAGGACGCCCGCATCGACAGCGGCAAGACTACGAGGCCTTCCTGACGGCCGCGACCGAGTATCCGCTCCACTTCGCTGTTGCATGCGGCGATGCAGAATGGGCCGGTGACCTGCTCAAGGCTGGACGCACGCCTCAGGATCCCGATTTAGAAGGAACAACGCCCACGGATCTTCTGGGGCGGCCAGGTAATGATCAATCCGATCAGGTCATTCGTGCCCACAACCGATCCAAGCTTTTTGACGAGCTCCTTCCCGCTGCCAATGCTTGGAAGCCACCGGAAGGCGGATTTGGGGCCGACGCCAAACGTCAAGTCGGTGCGGCCATGAAAGCCCAGGGTGAGGAAAGGGAAGCCAGAAGCCTCGAATCCGACAACGGTTTTGACATGGAAAAAGAAAGGCGGCAAGAGCCGTCTTCTTCTATTTAATTCCCTTGCGAGGTTCTGATTTTCTGCTAATGGTGGGAGGTCAAAATACTATTGTGGAGGTGTGGGTTGAATATTTCGAATCTCAAAGACGTTCTTCTGAAGCAAATCGGGCTTACCAAAATCCCCGCTGATGTGAACGCAAGGGATGAAGATTGGCTGGATCAAACGCCACTTCATGATGCGCATCACCCGCGCGAAGTTCGGAGGCTGTTGGATGCTGGGGCTGACATCGAAGCGAGGGATGGCCTTGGAAATACGCCGC
The DNA here is from genome assembly GCF_003244875.1 of Stenotrophomonas sepilia. Taxonomy (GTDB): domain Bacteria; phylum Pseudomonadota; class Gammaproteobacteria; order Xanthomonadales; family Xanthomonadaceae; genus Stenotrophomonas; species Stenotrophomonas sepilia. The sequence continues at coordinate 52,712 of NZ_LXXZ01000087.1, read as the reverse complement.
TTCATTCTGTGACAAGCGAGGGAGCCGTGATTGAACTGATCAAGGCCGGGGCAGACATCAATGCGCAGAATAACCAAGGGGAAACACCGCTTTTTAACGCGAGAGGGCAAGGGGATGCCAGGGCGTTGATTGCGGCCGGGGCAGACATTCATGCGCGCGATAACCGAGGGAAAACGCCCCTTTTCGGAGCGAGCGAAGGGGCTTTAAGGGAGCTCGTGAAGGCTGGCGCTGACATCAACGCTCGCGACACCCAAGGGAACACCCCGTTGTTTGGCGCACACAACGACAGTCTCAAAGCGTTGCTGAAGGCGGGAGCGGATGTCAGCGCGAGGAATAATGAAGGGCAAACCCCTCTCTTCCGAGCAACCGGGCAGACGGAGGCCCGCGCCTTGATTGCGGCCGGGGCAGACATCCTAGCCCGGGATAACCGAGGGCGAACCCCTCTCTTCGAGGCGAACACGGGCGCGCTTAAGGAACTTCTGAAAGCAGGCCTTGATCCCGCGGCGAGCGATGACCAGGGGAATCAACCGCTGCATATAGCCAGGGACCCCGAGGCGGTGGCCTTGCTCACCCGTGCAGGCGCAGACGTCATTGCACGGCGAATGGACGGCCAGGCGCCGATCCACCGTGCGATTTTTCCAGAGACGATTGAAGCGCTCGCCAAGGCAGGGGCGGATATGAACGCCCAAGACAACAACGGGAATACCTCTCTTCATGCGGGCCGCGATGCCACTGTCTGGAGTGCGCTGATTGAGGCGGGCGCAGATCCCCACATCCAAAACCAAAAGGGCGAAGCGCCGATCAACAGCGGCAAGCCATTTTTCAACGACTTGCGGGCTCAAGAGAGGGCCAAGCTCCTGGTCAGCCTGCTCCCGCCCGCCAACGCTTGGAAGCCACCGGAAGGCGGGTTTGGGGCCGATGCCAAACGCCAGGTTGGTGCGGCCATGAAGGCCCACGGGCAGGACAGCCAAACCCAGGAAGCCCCTCGCTTGCGAGCGCGCTTCTAAGCCCAAGGGAAAGGCGGCGAAAGCCGCCTTTTTCTTTTCTAGATCCCGTTGCGCAAACCAAACCTTTTGTTATGGGTAGTGCAACCCATTCATGAAAGGAGGCCTCATGCGCGTCTTGGTTCTTTCTCTGGCCCTTGTCGGCCTGCTCCCACTGACCGCCTCCGCCGCAGACACCACGCCCGCCCGTCGCTAATCCCGCGCCGGTGGAGAAAGCAAGTGAAGCGAGCCAACGACATTCGGGCCCAATACCAGCTGGCCATGGACGATGAGGGCATCCTCTTGGCCGCCTCGCACATCTTGGAGCGTCGCCTGCAGCGCCACGAGGCCATCACCGACCCCTCCAGTGCCAGCAACTACCTCACTGCCCGCTGCGCGCACCTGGATCACGAAGTGTTTGGCACGGTGTTCCTGGACGCCCGCCACCGCATCCTTGCCACCGAGCACCTCTTTCAAGGCACCATCGATGGGTGCGAAGTCCATCCCCGCATCGTCGCCAAGAAGGCGTTGGACCACAACGCCGCCGCGGTCATCTTCTTTCACAACCACCCCAGCGGAAACCCCGAGCCCAGCGCTGCCGACCGCGCCATCACCGACCGCCTCAAGCAGGCCCTTGCCCTTTTCGACATTCGAGTGCTGGATCACCTTGTGATCGCGGGCACCTCGCACGTGTCGATGGCTTCACGAGGGTGGGTGTGACCACCCCCTTTAAAGCAAAGACCTGCGGCGGAAGCCGCCGGCGGCCGCTGCGCGCCGGCATCTGAAAAAGCATCCGCATGGATGGAAAGCACCAACGCCTTCGGCGCGATAAGTGATGTTAGGAAAAACTGCGGCCTTAGCGCCGCATTTTTTGCTTTTAGTCAAGATTTTGTCCACTAAGGCCGTGGACAAATTTCCAGGGCGATCTACCTTGAATTAAGGGGTAGGCAATGCCGCCGACCAAGCCAAGAGGTGTCACATGAGCGCAACCGTCACAACCAACGAAACCAAGATGATCGCGTTGGGATTGAATCCCGGCTTGATTGAAAATTATGCAGCGGTCTCCTTGGAGCCCGTCAGCTTTGAAGAGGACGACAGCCTGGGCTGGGCGACCACTTGGACCGCGGTTCATGCCGTCGAGCTCCACAACGGCGGGAAGGTCAACACTTACGGACGATCCTTCCACGTCCCCCAAGCCAAGCCCGGTTACAAACACCTGCTCAAGTGCTGGCGAGAAGAGCAGGGGCGGCGCGCAGAACTGGCTAATGATGGGTGACGTGACTCCTCCGATGAACGGTTATTGGGGAGACGGAGAGCTCGGAAAGAGTGAGAGGGCATCCGTGCTTCACGGCATCCATTTCGTCAGTCCCTCGGTGGGTGGCCCGCTCTTCAATACGGTGTGGCTTCCCACGCTTGCCGACTTGCGGGCGCTGCTCACTGACGCCGACCTTTGCAAAGCAGCCGAAACCGAGGTGAGGGCGTTCATTGACACGTTCGTGGACCCGTTGCCCCCTGAGCTCGACGAGGTCATTCACCAGCCATCGATAAAACAGATTTCCAGCTTGCCGGATGATTGCGGGATCGGCGTGGGCGTTTTTGTGACTGACGCGTTTGCGTTCGTCCTTCAGCGGATGATTCAGGAGGCAATGGCTCAGCACCGTGCGCGTGAGCTGGATGGGTTATGGAGACAGTCAGCGGCCGGTGGCAAACGAGCCAGGCTCTGACCGCTGGCTCAATGCCCACCCTTGCGCGTTTTCAGATTCGAGGTATCGGTAAGGGGATGGCCCATTCTGGGGCTACTCATCCCCACTCAATCCCTCTCAAGGAGACGATACCCATGACACGCAAGACCTTCCTTCGCGCCCTTCTGCCCATCGCCCTGGCTTCGCTTGCAGTGCCCGCGTTCGCCGCCGACACCACCGCGGACCTGACGATTCAGGGCACCTTGACCAACACCTGCCAGCTGTCCGTGACCTCCATCGAAGGCATGGACTGGTCGGGCATCTCCGAAGCTGCCGCCCGCACCTCCGGGCTGAGCATCGTGTGCAACGCGGGCACGACTTACTCCATTTCGCCGGGCCAGGGGCAGAACTTCGGCCTGCTGTCCGGGTATGGGACCTATCGGGCTGTGACCAACGGCGCCGGGGCTTACATCCCCTACGGTTTCTTCAAGGACCCGCAGGGAAGCCAAGTATGGGGGGATGACACCGACGCGTTCACCGGCGTTGGCGACGGCACCGTCCAGAGCTACAACTACGCGGTGCGCTTCCTGGCCCTCAAGCAGGCCGTGGGCGGCAACTACACCGACACGGTCACCGTCACCGCCACTTACAACTGATCCCCATCGGTTGTCCCGACGCCCCCGGCTTGCCCCGGGGGCTTTTTGTTGCCGAAAAGATGAGTAGGTATGGGTTGACGGAATGGTATTCCGATCTAGTTTGAATGGAGACGCCCCTAAAGGAGACCCCATGACCCATTCCCAACGTTTTTTGGCCGTGGCCGCCGCGTCCTTGCTGTCCTTTTCGGCGTCCGCCGGTTCCATCTCCGTCGGCCCCACCACCCTGATGGCCGATACCTCGGCCAAGCACGTCGCCGTGACCCTGCACAACAGCGGCGACGCGTCGGTGCGTTACCAGGTGAAAGCCGTGGGGTGGGATCAGGCCACAGGGCAGAACGTGTTTTCACCCACCACGGATATCGTGGGGGCGCCCACCTTCGTGGACGTCCCGCCCCAATCCAAGCGCACCGCCCGGTTGATGAGGGTGGGCGCGCTGGGCGAGCGGCGCTACTACCGCGTCCTGCTAATGCAGCTCAGGGCTCCCAACGTCCAAGGCGTCCAGTTGCTGGTCAACCAGGACTTGCCCGTGGCCTTTGAGGTCGCCAACGCGCCTGTCCCCCAGGTGACCGTCCAGGCGGTGCCCAAGGGCTACCGGCTGACCAACCACGGCCAGACCGCCGCCCGCGTGTCGTCCATCGGCCCGGCTGGTGGCAAGCCGTGGCGCGAGGGTGCGTTGGGTTGGACCCTGCCGGGGGCCTCAATGACCTACGAGGCCCAGCCCGGGCAGCGCGCTGAAAACCTTTCAATCACCGTCAACGGCCAGCCCGTCACCGTCCCTGTGGGGCGGTGATCCATGCGTGGCCACGCCTTGGCGTTGTTGTTGCTGGCTGCATCGTCGGCCAGCGCAGCGGTGCCCGAAGGCGTGGCACCCGCGTTCCTGGTGCCGGTGATCGGCGGCAAGGCCAAGGCGGATCCGCTCACGTTCTGGCAGCAAGGCGGTCAGTGGTTCGCCGAGCCGGCCACGTGGCGCGAGGTCGGACTCCAGCTTCCACCGGGTCAAACGGATCCGATGAGCGCCCAGGCGCTGGGCGTGGGCTTTGCCGTGGACGAGGCCAGCGCCACGGTCGCTCTGGACTTGCCGGCAGACCGGCTCAAAGCCCAGCGCGTGGCCCGTGTCCGCGCCGAGCGCGGCCCCATCGCGCCGCCCGCTCCCGGGGTGCTGGTGAACTACAGCGTGGCGGGCATGGTGTCCGAGCAACAGCAGGCGCTCTCCTTGGGGCACGAAGTCCGCAAGGCGGGCCGTTGGGGCGTTGTCAGCACCAGCGGGCAGGTCAACACCGACGCGTCGGGCACCGGCTACGTTCGCGGCGTGACGCGCTGGCAGAAAGACGATCCCAACCGCTTGGTGACTTACCAGGCCGGCGATGTGTTCGCTGGTCCGTCGTCCTCTCCGGTCAACCTGGCTGGGATGCGCGTGGCCAAGGACCCGCGGGCGTTGGACCCGTTGACGCCCACCTATCCCGTCCCGATGCTCGGTGGCGTGGCGCTCGATCCGGCCACGGTGGAAGTCCTGGCCAACCGCGCCCGTGTGCTGCAGGGCCAGGTGGGGAAGGGGCCGTTCACGGCCGATGGCAGCGCCTTGGGCACCGGTGCGCAGCAAACCCGAGTGGTGGTGCGAGACCCTTACGGCCGCGAAACCGTGGTGAGCGATCAGCGTTTCTACGTCGCCCCCACGTTGCTCCGCAAAGGGCTCACCACCTGGGAAGTCGCCGCCGGCCGTGTGCGCCAAGGGGAGAGCGATTATGGAGCGTTGGGCGCGACCGGGGCGGTGGCTTGGGGCCTCAATGACCGGTGGAGCCTGCGCGGCACCGCCCAAACCTCATCGAACGGTAAGGCCAACGTGGCGTTGGGGGCCACCACGGTGCTTGGCACCTACGGCACGCTGGATCTGGAAGTGGGCACGTCAACCCAAGGCGGCCAACGGCAGGCCATGGCTTACGACTACCGCGGCCCGGGGTTTGGCGTGCGCCTGGAGCACGAGCGCCAACAGGACTACTGGCGCCTGCGCGCCTCCAATGCGGTGGAGGTGGAGCAGCGCACCCGAGGCTCGGTCTTCTGGCGGCCCACGCCCCAGTGGTCCCTTCGGGCCAGCTATTCGGACGTGCGCACGCCACGCTTTCGCACCGCTTACGCCGACGCCGGGCTGACTTGGCGTGGCTACGGGCACACCGTGGCCGTCTCCGCGTTGCGCGATCTGGAGCGCAAGGAAACCCGGGTGGAGGTGGGCTACAGCTACGATTTCGGCCGGGGCAAGGGCGTGAGCGTTAGGGCCCGGCAAGCCCCCGATGCCACCGCTTGGGCCGTCCAAGGACGCGCCCGTCCCACGGTGTTGGGAACCCCTGTCGGCTTGTCTGCTTCGGTGGACGAGGGAGCGGCTGGCCAGACCGCCCGGGCCAACGCCAACTGGACCACCCGGGCAGGGTGGGCCCAGATCAACGCCGAGCACGGGCCCAGCGGCACCTGGGCTTCCGGTTCGATGGCCGGTGCCGTCCACCTGGACCGCCAGGGCGTGACGTTCCTAGGTCCGGCCGAATCCTTCGCCGTGGTGGACGTGCCCGGCCAAGCCGGGGTGCCGGTGAGGGTGGGCGGCAGATTGGTGGGGAAGACCAACGCCCAAGGCCGCCTGGTGGTGGGCGAGGTGACCCCGATGGTGCCCACGGAGGTCCGCGTAGACGATCGGGCGCTGCCACTGGGCACCCAATTGGCCGAGATCGAGCAAGCCGCCACCGCTGGCCGCCAAGCCGGCATGCACCTTACCTTCCCGGTCCTGACCGAGGCCGCGCGCACCTTCCGCCTCACTGGCTCGGCCATCGAAGCGGGCACGGTGGCCAAGACGGCGACCGAGACCACCCAGGTGGGCTATGACGGGGTGCTCTACCTGAAGCAGCCGCGCCCCGGCCAGACGGTGGAGGTGGAAGGGGTCTGCAAGGCCACGTTGCCCAGCAACTTGGGCAACGCGACGGTCGCTCTCGATCTGGATTGCAAGTAGAAATTTGTCAGGACGGCGTGCTAGCACTCCAGCGGTGATCGTTTCGGACCCCATCGGGCAATGGCCGAATCGATGGTGTGTATTTTCCAGACACGGCCGTTGCTTTGAGGGAATCGGACCAGCGCCACAGATCAATGAGGTCGCCGACGGTGCGCTCGGAAATGTCAGCGTCCGTTTCCCCCATTTCCTCTGAGTGCTTGTCCAGTCGTGACTGGATTCGTTTGAGGATCTCCAGCGCGTCTGCATACAGAACACTGCCTTGATAGCCCACGGAGTTGAAGGCCGTCTGGAGCTGGTGCAGCCGGCGATTGATCTTGTGGCCCTCTTCCTCAAGCTTTGCTAAGCAAGAGGCGGCGGCGACCCGTCCATCCTTTGGAGCTGGCTTGGTGAGTCTATGCTCCTGAAGAAGCCGTTCGTAATTTGCGTAACCGTTGATGGCGCCTTCAATGGCTTGGGTGATCTCACCCAAGATAGGCGCGATGAAGACTTTGGCTTCGGTGCGCTTTCGGCGCTCCTGCCAATTCGCGAGCCATGCACCAGCTCCAACTGCAAGGAACGAACCTACGGCCGGGCCGACAATGACGTTGGCAAGCTCTGGAACCTTGCTGTGTTGTGCTCCCATGAGAATACCTGCAATCAATGCAGTGACGACCAAGACGATCGCCCAAGGATTGATGGACAGCCATTCGGGCAAGCTGATCTTCTGCGAGTCTGTGTCATGAGCCATGCGGTTCCCCTTAATTTCCGTTTGAGAGCCTGCGCGTTGTCATCCCCTGCGCAGTTTTTACTACTCTAACCTCACTCGACCCCAAGCCGGGCGAGAGGCAGGTGCTCCAAGAGGTGTCGAGACAGGGGGGGGGGCAAGGCGAGGCCACTGTCTCAGGGGCTGAGAGGGGGCTCATATGCTGCTTATGAACAATGCTTGGGCCAACAAGCCGTGTCCTCTGGTGGTTTGGAGGTCGTGCGTAGCGATTGCCTGGTTCGCATGACGGCTCATCTACCGTGTGACTGCCGCAAGGAGGCTCATCACCTCCGGAGCACTACTGTCCCTGGTCCATGGATCTGAATCTGAAGGCTGGAAAGGGTAGTATCGCCGAAAGTATTGTTGTGATAAATGATTGATATGCTGGGCAACGGTAGACCTTCGGGGCTAACCAGGCTTCGTCGCTCGTCTTGCTGAAGGGCTCCTGCTGGTGGTGGACTACAACGGCGGGGACTGATCTACGGCTGGCCGGAAAATGGGAGGGCGCCTGGTCGGACAGTTGTGGGCCGAGCGCAGCGACGGGCGGGCCGTCTGCCTCATCGCGCAGTTGAGGGATGAAAACAACAGCAGCCTTACCGATCAGCTGCAGCGATCGGTAAGTAATCAGGATAACAGGGGGCAATGGAATGGCTGTCTACATCTCAAGTTTGGATGTTCTGAATTTTAGATCATGTGTTTCCACAAGCTTGCAGCTGACCAGCTTTACACCGCTGGTTGGGTTGAATAATTGCGGGAAGAGCAATTGTCTTACCGCGCTCCAATGGCTCGTGCGTAAGGCAAAGCTTGGTGTGGAAGATTTCCACGAGCCGACCCTGCCGGTGCAAGTGATGGGAACACTGCGTGGGATCACCGAGGCTGATCTGGCGGTCCTGGAGCAAAAGCACCGAAAGAAGATTGAAGGACACGTTCGGGACGGGGCGCTGATGGTTCGTCGCGAACAGCAGGTGCCTGGGGGCGACACCGAACTGACCGTGATGAATCCCGACACAGGCGACTGGGAGCCGAACCCTACGGGCATCGATAACGCCATCTCAGCACTCTTTCCAGATCCTATTCGCATCGGAGCAATGGAGAATGCTGAGGAGGACGCCAGTAAGGCCAAGACGACGACCACGATCGGCAAGCTGCTGGCCTCGATGCTTGCCGCTATCCAAGAGCAGCACGAGGAGGCCTTGACCCCGCACTTGGCAGCCATCCTAGGAATGATCTCTGCAGAAGGTGGGGATCGTTTTAAAGAGTTGGGTCGCATCGACGATTCAATCAATCGTAAGATTTCGGATCTTTTTCCTGGTATCCACATCAAGCTGGATTTCCCAGTGCCGGTCTTCAATGACCTCATTAAGGCGGGAACTGTCAAAGTTTACGAAGGGGAGGGGCGTGGACGTGCCTTCGGGTCATACGGCCATGGCGCGCAGCGCGCCATCCAGATGGCCATGGTCCGGCATCTGGCGGATCTCAAGCGTGGAGCAGCGGCTGCGGGCGGAGTAACGCTACTGCTGGTGGACGAGCCGGAACTCTTCATGCACCCCTTTGCAGTGGAGCAGGTGCGTGAAGCCTTGCGTGCGTTGTCAGAGGCTGGATATCAGGTCGTGTTCTCAACCCACTCTGCTCAGATGATCTTGGCCAAGGACGCGAAGAACGCTCTGCTAATGACGAAAAAGCATCCGGAGGGAACCAAAGCCCGTCCGCGCATGCAATCCGTCGTAGAACAATTGGTGGACAATCCCACGCATCAACTCCAGCAGCTATTCAGCCTGACAAATTCGTCTCAGATATTGTTTGCCGACAAAGTCGTGCTCACAGAAGGGAAGACCGAACTCCGGCTGTTGCCATCCATCTTCCAGTTGGTGGCGGGCAAAACCATGGGGCAGTCATCGTTGGCAATTGTTGCGATGAGTGGGGTCTCGGATACTCGTAAGTCAATGGAAGTTTTGTCTGCCCTAGGGTTGCCTGCGTGTGCCATCGTGGACTTGGATTTCGCTTTCCGCCAAGCAACAAAGCATGGTTTCCTGCAGGCGGATGATCCCGATGTTGCTGCGTGCAAGAACGTTCTCGCGAGGATGGCAGGCGCGGGCGTCGTGACTTTAGACGGAGCGTTGCCTTGCAAGGGGATTCAAGGGCCGGCTTCGAAGGCATTCGAGTTGCTTGCGGCCGATGACCAAGCAAAGCCCCACATCGCTGCTTTAATACAGAAACTGCGTGCTCAAGGCCTTTGGTTGTGGGGCGCTGGTGCCATTGAGCCTCACCTTGGGATTTCGGAGAAGTCGGAACACGCCTGGCTATCTCTCCAAGTCCGATTGGAGAGCGAGCCACTGGAAGATTGCTGCTCGGACGCAGATGGCATTCGATCCTTGATCGAATGGCTGGATGCCCCGCCTGCGGTTCAGCCGGCATGAGCGGCCGCGAGTGGAGCGCCTATCAGCTGGTGGATTCCGAACGGGAGCTCCGCGTCTCGGAGCATCGGTTCTACGTTGAGCAGGCCAAGACCCGCCTTCTGTCTCAGTTCGCCAACATTGAGGCGGAGGCCGATCAAGCGGAATCCGAGCACTGGGAGCGCAGCGGTCAGTCCTTCGACCCTGACTGGCACGACCCTGGCGATCTAGCGGACGCTGCGCGCGATCACGGCGTCGAGTTCTACCAGCTTCTAAGTGAGATGCATGATCGAACCCGCCTCAGTGTGGTGGCTGGCATGTATCACCATTGGGACAAGACATTTCGACGCTTCCTCGTTCGTGAGTTTAGGTGGCCCAAGTTGGTGATCGGCGACAACACGCGGCGCGCTCTTTGGAAGCTGGATAGCGCGAAGCTGGAGAGGTTGCTTGAAGCCATCGGCTTGGACCTTTCTGCTCTCGCCTGTTACCCACGCATTGATGCCATGCGGTTGGTCGTCAATGTGTTCAAGCACGGGGAGGGGAAGTCATTGGACGATCTCCAGCTGCGCTACCCGGAGTTCTTGCGAGCAAGTTCTCACGGATGGAACTTGTTCGACGACACCGACATGGAGGTGTCGGATGTTCACGTCGATGACTTTGCTGCGTCTATTGAACTGTTCTGGCGTGAATTGCCGGCTACCGTAAAGTTCGACGAGGCAAACCTAGATGTTCCAGACGATTTTGCAAAGGCCTGGAACAAAGACCTTGAGGCGCAGAAGGTATCTCGCTTTGTCAAACAGCACGACATTTAACCGGTGTTGTCTCTTTGAGTAGCCCGGGTGAGCGCTTGGTTCCATCGAAATAGTGAAATGGTGGAATCGAAGCGCTCGTGGCTCAGGGCGGAAGTCGGGGCTGGGGCGGCGGCGTTAGGTGCTCCGGAGCGCGATGTTCTAACGAAACTTTTCGTAGATGAGCTTTCCCGACCGTTCGAGCCCCGCATGGAGGATCGGGGTTTCCTCGGGGCCATGGTAGAACTCCAAGTCAACCGGGATGGGCAGTCGTTGCGCTAGTTCGGCCTCCCAGTGCTCGGAGTATCGGCTGAAGGTCGCGAACCCATCGCTAAAGTCGACTCCTGGTGCCGCTGAAAGATCAAGCTCCACCGCGATGTCAATGTCGCTGTCGGGGCGATGATCGCCTCTTAGCCGGCTCCCGAACAAGTGGATCTTCGCGATGATAGGTTCTTGGCGAGCCCATTTCAGCAGCACTGCTTCGATCACTTCTAGGTCCATTGCAACTCCAATGTCAGATCAGCTGTCCAGCTGGGGCGGACTTTATCATCCTATGATGCGTGCTCTTGGATCTGCTGCCGCGCGCACAGCAGCTTACCGGTCGGCCGGTGTCTGCCGGCGACAAGCTATTCGGTCTTCAGGTAAAGCATGGGCGTCCCATCTCCCCCACGGGCCTACCCCCGATCTAAGCGTGCCATAGTTCAGCAGGTGAAGCGGGCACTCGGCCACGTCCAGTGCGGCGGCGGCCCACTCGTCATCATCGCCCAAATGCGGCTCCTCCTTGCCCCCGTGGAAGAGGTTGTTGCGCACGCGGCGTGCCGCTTCGATCAAAGCGCGGGCATTGGATTGATGAAGGGGCAGGCGCTGGAAGACAGCGTGGTTGAGGCCGTTGATCACCGCCACCTCCTGGACCATCGGGCGATCACGTGGAGGTGTGAGGATTTGCTCGCGCGTGCTGTCCGACACCCGATCGAAGAAGAGTGGATCGTCCAGCCGTGACACCGCCTCATCCACCGCAGGCCAGTTCACCTGGGCCATTCGGTAGGGACCGGCCCGAAGAAAGCCTGGGTCGCTCTTGAGGCGAAACTCCAACTGCGCGAACGCCCGCAGCAGGTCGAACGCGAGGGGATCAGAGACGGGCATGGGTGCCTTCAAGGTCGGTGGAGGATGCGGGCTTCTGAATCTGTCGGCCAGAGGCCGCACATTCTGAGTTTAGCCGTCCCGAAGCCCTGGACACCGCGCCGCTCTCTGTTTGCATGGGGGAGAAGGAATACAAACGTATTCCAGAAAGGAGGGTGCATGAAGGGTTGGGACCGGGCGTGGGACATCCTGAGCGAGGTTGGTAAGTTCACCCTGGGGATGTCGGCGCTTTTTTGCGTCCTCTTCACCATCGCCGTTTTGACGGAGAAGCTGGAAAAGAAGGATGCGGTAACCAAGAGGGCGCAGGCGATCGAGGAGGCGATGCCCATGGCTGCCGAGATCATTGCCGTGGCCGACGAGGGCGTTCCCAAAGAATGCTCCGATGGAACGTGGGAAAAAGATGGGCTGACTTGCAGGCTGAACGAGGCGCGTGTGGCGGCAGCCGACAATTTTAAGGTGCTCTACCGGATGAACGTGCCGGGCACTGAGAAGATAGAGGCTTACAAGCTCTTCCAGAGGGGAGAGGATGAGGTTAAGCGCTACCAATGGGCGGTTTGCCTGAAAGGCGACAACAAGGAGTTGGTGGATTGGGAGGCCGACTACGCGCTTGGCGCTTATGAGTTTTCGAAGAACATTCTGGAACGTCCTTGCAGCCATTCCAGCCAATACCCTGAGGCGTGCAAGAAGGAAGGCCTCTGGTGATTGATCTCTCGTGCCTCTGTCGCCAGGACATCATCGCCCACGGCATTTCTTTCAGTGCGCTGTTGGGGACACCTTTGGACAGGCTTCGCTGGGGCGGTTCGTGCCTGTCTGTGTTGAAGTTGCGCGGACAGGTGACCGAGCAAGCCATGCGGCGCTTCGCGTTGGGCCAGGACTTCGATGGGATTCAGCAATTGTGGGAGGGCGCCGCTCATTACGAAAGTGCAGCGGGCTACCGGGTGGGGTTTCGCCTGCCGGAGGGATTTATCGATGAGTTGGCGATGGCTGACGCGGAACAACGCGACCTGCTGCGGTTCGCCCACCTTCGAGCCGTTGGACGTGCGTTGTTGTCGCTGGCATGCCAACGGGATCACCAGGTGCTGTTTGTCGCGTCCGATCGCTTGGGGGGCGACTGGACGCATCACTGGCTGTTCGCCACCGCCTGCGCCCCCGACGGAACCTGGGAGCGCCTGACTGAGGCCTTGCGCGTTGGGTTGGGCCCCGCGCCCGATCGCCAGGGCCACCTGGGCGGGGTTGCGCTGTTGAATTGCAGCGAGTAAGTCGGTGTTGGCCATGCGTCCTCCTGACCCACTGATTTTCCGCTGTAGCGGAAACGCGCAAGGGGAGGGTGACAGTTTGGCAAACTGTCGTGCAACCCCAGCGTTTTTCCGCTTTAGTCAGTAAAGCCCTCTGGACAGGATGTCCCTTTCTGCTTGCATGGATCTGAAGGGATACAAATGTATTCCATGGGGGCTGACATGAATTTCGTGGCAAGTATAAAAAAGGGTATGCGGGGATGGTTAAAGGATTTGCGTAACCCACCAAATCTATTTCAAGAGCCGATCTGGAAGGTTCGCGTGGAGTTCCTTGTATTGACGCTGCTGTCTCCAATCCTGATCCCCCGCTATGTCATTGAGAAACGCATGGGTAAATGGAGAAGGCATCGCCGGATGCCACCCATCTTTCAGCTATTCGACCGCGAAGGAGGGTTCCAGCTGAGGGAGCTTGAGCAGTTGATTGCAGATGGCGCTGATGTGAACGCTCGGGAGCGAAAAGATGGAAAAACGCCACTTATTCTTGCTGTTATGCAGGACAGTCCATGGGAAGAAAATGGGCGAAGGTGGCTCGAGGTTTGTCGCGTGCTGCTCGAAGCTGGCGCAGATCCGGACGCGGATTACGACTGTGGCGAGATAAGGCGGTCACCTATCTATTTCGCCTATCTGGCGGGCAACGTGGAGCTGCTCGACCTGTTGTTGCAGGCAGGGGCCAATCCGCGTTCGAAGGCTTGGTTGCAGTTTGTCAATGCAGAGCCACGTCCCGATGCGTGGCTCGAACAGCAACGTCCGGAAATACGCGATCGCCTATGCAGATGGGAAACGGAACAAGAGGCCCTGCGTTTGGATGCGACTCTCCCTGGCGCAACGAAAGCCGTTCCTAATAGTAGGGCACGGCTATGAGGGTGATCCCATGAACCTGCAACTCACCTGCCTCTGCCGGGAGGACGTGTTCGCCGATGGGTTCGCCTTCGCAGAACTGCTGGAGGCGCCCTTGGCCGCGTTGCGCTGGGGTGGTGCGTGGTTGACCCAGTTGAAGCCCGGTGGGCCAGTGACCGAGGAGGCCATGCGGCGCTTCGCTATGGGCCAGGATTTCGATGGGCAGCAGCGGTTGTGCGAAGGCGAGGGCCACCACGCCCGGGCGGCGGGCTACCGCGTTTCGTTGCGCCTGCCCAAAGGGTTCGCGGCGTTACTGGACACCGACGGCGAGGAGAGGGCACGGCTACAGGCTGCCCACCGCCATGCGGTTGACCAGGCGCTGTCGTTCCTGCCGTTCCAGCGTGATCACCGGGTGCTCTTCGTTGCATCCGATCGGTTGGAGGATGACTGGACGCACCACTGGTTGTTCGCCATCGCATGCGCACCGAACGGAAAGTGGGAACGGCTTGCGCTGAGCTTGCGGTTGGCGGCCAGCGAGGACGCTTATACCCACGCCATGGGGGCCTTCATGGAAGCGTTGCTGGAGACCAAACGATTGGAGCGCTTCTTCCGCCCAGCCCCCGTGGGCCGACTGAGGCAGAGGCTGTGACGCTGACGTCCAAGCCTCCCTTGACGGCCGTGCTGCCGAAAGTGTCCCTTTCTTCAACCTTGCGCCAGGCATTGGCCGCACGCGCTAGAGCAGCCGGGTGAGCGAGAGCGAAGCCGTGCGCCAATGGCTCACCGCCTACCTGGCGCGCCCCCAACTGCTGCGCTCTCCCGTTGCCGGCCCCAGGGACGACCGCTTGCCGCCTATCCGGGCTTCCCGAGACCTGGCCGACCGCGTCCGCCGCGAGGCGCAGCGGCAGCACGTGAGCGTGGCGGAACTCATCCGTCGGGTGGTTGCGTTCCACGCGTTTTGAGGCGCAACTTGGCCACGCTCGGCGGGTGCCACTTGCCCTTCGCCAAGCGTTTCTGCACGAACGCGCGGTAAGCCTCGGGGGAGGGCGGCGACTTGCGTTTGTGCCGGCGCATGTTGCAGAGCCAGCAGGCGGCAGCGATGTTGCCTACCACGTCCTTGCCGCCCTCTTGCTGGGCCACCAGGTGCTCAGCGGTGCAACGGAGCGGCGTGGCCGTTTTGGCGCTCAGGCCGAACGGCCTTAGTTCATCGGGAGAGGCGTTCCACATCGGCAGGCTGCAATAGCAGCACCGGCCCTTCTGGGCGAGGAAAGCCTCGGTTCTCAACCGTTGGAGTTTGGGCATGCTTAGATCTCAAAAAACAGGAAAAACCATCCCGTCGTCGCTTGTGCGATCGAATCGGGAACCTGTTGCCTTGAGCTAAGCAGGCAATACGCCGGGGGCATTTCCCCTCGCGGCAAGGGAGTTATCGCGCCCCAGGGTGGTGGGTGTCAAGATGGGGCCCGTTCGGGTGGCCATGCTAGGAACGATGGGCTATAACCGTTGGATTCCCTACCGGAGCGCTCCTTTGGCCCTGACCACCCTGAAATCCCTCAACGCCGAAATCAAACAGCTCTAAGCCCAGAAGAAACTGGTGGAGAAGCGCGACGGCGAGGTGCCCAAAGCCCTGGCGGTCCTGCAGAAGTATGCGAAGGTCCTCAGTCCGGCCCAGCGGCGGCAGGTGGCCAAGCTCATCGGAGAAACGATCGACGCCAAGCCGGCGCACGCCGCCAATGCTGCCCCGGGACCCCGAAAGGGCCGCAAGCTGGGCAAGGTCGCGCCGAAGTATCGCCTCCCAACCGGTGAGACGTGGGCAGGTCGGGATTTGGCCCCCAAGGCCTTCACCGCGTGGGCCAAGTCCGCCGAGGGCAAGGCGTGGGCTCAGGCCAACCCCGGAGCGAAGTTCCCCCGGCCCATGGCGCATCGAAGAAGGCACCGGGCAAGGTGGTCAAGAAGGCGGGCAAGCCGGTGAAGAAGGCCGCCCAGAAGGCCGTCAAGAAACTTGCGAAGAAAGCCGTCGCCAAGAAGGCCGGCAAGAAGGCCTGATCATGCGCGGCCTGTGCCCCAAGAAGAAGAGCCGGCTCTCGCCGCAAGGCAAAGCCATCGCGGCCGCCCACGTGCTGCTGGACAGTGCCGAGGGCCGATTGGACGAGAAGGCCGCCGGCAGGCGCTTGCGCGAGGAAGTGGGCCTCCAATGGTCCTACCTGACTTGCATCCAATACCTGTCAGGGCAAGAAGCCTTGGCGGCCATTGAATCGCTGCCCAAAGGGTGGGAGGAAAACGGGCGCACCCAGGGGCACCTGTTTGGGGCTGCAGTCATGGCTGCGCACACGGTGGCCAACCTGCGTTCGGACGGCAGCTCGTTGTGCGCCAGCTACTTGGCCCAAGAGCTCAAAGGGAAAACCGTGGAGCAGTGGCTGGCCGAGAAATTCGACGTGTTCCGGGAAGAAGTCTGACACCGGATGCCCATGGGCCCCTGATGGTGGCCCGAAGAGCTTTGGTTACCGTGGGTGTGCCGTCGAGGCCATCTCACCCGGCAACGGGGGACGGGGGCGAGAATCCCCATTCAAGCGCAGATCACCGCGGTCACACGCGAAGGGCCTTGGTTCGTCTGGCTTGCTGTTGCATCTGGTCCTGCATGCGATCAAATCAGGATGCAGCGGTAAAGGCCTAAGTCTTGATATCGAAACTGATGGGTGAGGGTGTGGTGCGGCAGAGGGAATTGAAGCTAGCTGCTGCCTGCCATTGGCCTCAGCGGCTAAAGCTGATCGGGCGTAGATGTCCGCCGGAGGCTTTTTCTTGGCGCCTCATCCGCGATCGATTGCGCACCAGCGCCGCATCTACTCGGTTGATTTTAGAAGCGGCGGGGAAACTGTGTCGAACGGTCAACGTGCGGGAGTTGACCCATCGGTAACGTAGCGGCCAGTGTCGGATGATTCTTCCGAAAGATTGGCAAGGCTAACTGATGGAAATAGGCACATTGCCTGAACCGTTCAATCAACTCGACTTGGCTGGGGTAGAGCGCCGATGCAGGGGTACCTTTGGGTGGATTCATAGGCAAACGATCGGCAGATGACTTTCACGCCGATGTCACGCGGTTGCGGCGATCTTCACCCCCAAGCGGACAGGGGGCCGCTGAGCGCCAATGGCCCGGGCGCTATGACTTGCTGCCAACCCGTGGGACTGTAGGACCCCATCATGGAACTACTTTTGTCTCTTGCTATGGTTATCTTGGCTTCCGCAACTGGTCTGGCGCTGCTCCAGCTTGTAATCGCGCTCTTCAAGGCGCCGTCCTGCCGGGAATGGTTGCGCCGCAGGAGAGCGAGATGATGCGTTCGTTTCACTACGCCTACCAGAAGGCTCGCGCTTGGCACAGCTCCGTAGCGACATCGATTTGGGCCGGAGTCCGCTATTCGTTGACGGGCGACACCGGCTATTTCAAGTCGCACGGTGGCTGGCGTCTGTCTCGCGTGCACCGGGGGTCTGAATCGGCGGAGCAATGATCGCTTCGGCTGAGCCTGTCGGGCCGCCAAAGGATTTAAGCCCTACACAGCCCGCTCGGTTTGTTTCGCTTACAGATCGGCCGTTTGTGGTGCGTGGAGCCCATCTACCCGGACGGCCAGAATGACGGGCGGCGCGCAGGCGTTGCTCTCACCGCTGCCGCTGTCGGATACTGATCCTGTCCATCGTTCGTAGCTCGCAATTCGCGCCGCCCACGGAGCCACAAGAGGGACGAATCGATCAATCAGGCCAACAACGAGCAGCCCGATGATACGTAGCAAGCTTGCTCACAGACGCGTTCTCGCCGAGGGCGGACCGATTCTGGTGTGGTTGACCTCGTTTAAAAATCATTACGTATTTACCGCCAGTGGCATCGGATTGTCTGGAAAATACGGTGTGGAGCTACGGCAGGACACGAAAGCAAGTCGGAGAGCCCTCCAAGCGCGCTTTGCGGGGTCGAAGTTTCACGAAGTGTTCGTGAGCGATGTGCCAGCTTCGGTGATCAGTGTCAACCGGTCTCTGACGTCGGCTGGGCCGCGAGACGGGATATTCTTCCTCTGCAACACAGAGGTCGTCCAAGCCGCGGTTCTCGCGCACCTCGGGGCCGTGATCCCTAGCGAGGTCATCGCTCTTGCAGCCAACTTGAGTCGGGGACGGGGCTAGCCATGGTGCACTCTTAAAGGTTCAGGAATAGCGCAACTGAAAACTGAAATTCAAGCTGGCCTGCGTTTTGTACACAGCTGATCCACGTTGGCCGGCTTGCACTGGTGCCGAGTGAAAGGTAGCCCGTAATGTCTAAGTGTGCGGTGGTGTTCGTAAGCGCGGCTGTGGAAGAGATCGGTGAGGAGCGCTTGCCCGAAGTCATGCGTGCAGGCCGAGAGTTCAATGCCAAGTGCGGCTCGCGTGCAGTTGTATGCTTCGACGGCAGCAGGTTTTTAACGTATTTGGAAGGCACAGCGAGTGCGGTGGCTGCGAGCTCCGTTTACACCCAGTCCTTCACCCTGCATACCGAAATCGTTGAGCTGGCGCGGGGATCCATCCAGCAGTTGCGGTTCCCTGCGCATGCATTGCTCTTCCTGCGGATTTCAGAAGCCGAGCTCAAAGCACTGATGAGGTCGAACTGGGTGAATTTCTCCCAACGCTTCGGA
Organism: Stenotrophomonas sepilia; assembly: GCF_003244875.1. Taxonomy (GTDB): domain Bacteria; phylum Pseudomonadota; class Gammaproteobacteria; order Xanthomonadales; family Xanthomonadaceae; genus Stenotrophomonas; species Stenotrophomonas sepilia. The sequence goes on along the minus strand of NZ_LXXZ01000087.1, from coordinate 34,564 downwards.
GGGAAATTCATCCCAGAAACGGGGATGGAGCGGCTTGCCGCATTGGTCGGCAATCGTCTCGATGACGTTCCGCAGTGATGGGTAACGGATTTCCTCTGTAGGCCGCCCGATTCACGTTGCACAGTGGAAGCAGGGGAGTCATGAATTTGAGGCATTCGACAGGGGCATGCCATGCGGTTGGAATTTACTCACAGCCACATCTACCCAGGGGCCACCGCGTCCCTGACAGGCGAGCAGGCTGAACTGGGCGAGAGAACCACCTGCTTGGTCGAGCTCAGTGACGGCGTGGTCCTCTCGACCAGCTGTCTGATTCAAGGGGGGGAGATCATGCTATTCATGCCGGACTACCTGACCGCCCGTGGGGCAAAGATTCCGGCGAAGGACTGGGTGCTGCGGAAGGATCTGGAAACAGGCGCCTGGAAGGCAAAATCAAAGGTTGCCGTGTAGCACTTGCTGCTCTTCCCGACCCGTCAGGTTGTTGGGTCTGAAGCAATCTTAGGAGCGTGTCATGCCAAACCGTGCGGTGGTTTTTGTGAGTGAGGCCAGCCCCTACCTTAGCCTTGGGCGGCTGGTTGAGTTGATAGCCGACGCGGAGCGGTTCAACAGACAGGCCGGCGTGACCGGGGTGACCTTGTGCGACGGGGCCCGGTTCCTGTCCTACCTGGAGGGTCCACCGGATGGCCTTCGCGTTGCCTACGCCAGGGCATCCGAAGTGCGCAGCCACCTGAACTTCATCGAGTTGGCACGCGGGCGTGTCTCGCAACGTCGGCTGCCGCGGTGGCCTATGCGGCTGTTTTTGGCCAAGGAGGGCCAGCTGCAGAGCATCGCGATGGCAGACTGGGCCAGCTTCTCTCAGCGGGGCGATGCGGACGCAATGAATTCAACGGCGATGGATCTCCTTGTGCGCTTTGCCGAAAGCAGAAGTCGTCCCAACTAGCTTGAACCAGCTGCTGACCGTGTGGAAAATTTGACCCGACCTTGTGGAACGGCAATCCACATGAACGTTCTCTTCGTGGACATTGAAACCTCCATCTGTGAGTTGGTTGGAGTCGAACTAAGAGAGCTCGGCTATGACGTCGAATGCTTGGAATTCAGCTCAGGAGCCTTGCGCGCAGCGCAAGCGGGGCACGTCGACGTCGTCATTCTGGATGTGCCCGCCAGCCCTGACGCCCGGCGCAGTGCATACAAGTTGGCAGACGAACTTCGGCGCGATGGCATCGCTTTCTTCTTTACCTCCACGCTTCATCCGAACGATGTGATCAGCCGGCACCGGGATCGGGGTGTTTTGTCCAAGCCCTACGGCGTCAAACAGATCGATTCCTGGATCGAGGCGCTTGGCAAAGATTGCAGAGGCGAACCGGCAGGCGCGCACGTGCGCTAGCTGACTGGCAACATGCATCCGCCCTTTGGAGTGCATTGGACCGCAAGCCTTCCTCTTTACAGTGGATACGCTGGAAGCGAACGTCGCTGCTGCCCATCAATGCGCGCTACTTGCATGATCAGAAGCACTGTCGTTCAGCACCGTCACTTTCAAGACGGCGACCAGATCGTTGTCCTGCAGACAGCGTTCAAGAACTGGCTCCTGAATACGTCGTTCGCCATTGGATTTCCCGACTCCAGCAATCGGCCGCTTTCTGATCGAGCGGAGCAGGCCAAGCGCGCGCTGTTGGCCACGGCGAGCGAGATCAAAGGCCACAGTTACCAGGAGGCCTTCGTCAGGTCTCCTTTCGCCGCGCTTATCTCCATTCATAGCGCGTTGAGTGCTTCAAGCCACGGCGACGCCGTGTTCTTCCTGTGCGCCGACGAAGCCACGTCGGAAGCATCTCCAAAAAACTGATGCTGGCATTCGCCATAACGACCAGCATGACCTTGGCGTTGGGCATCTTCACTATTGTCCGCGCGTCACATTCGAAGCAGGAGTTGTCCAGGATTGAGTCCGTCTGGGCGCCTGGCAGCTATGCCATCGGAGAGATGCGTGCGCAGTTCGGCGATCTCCGCATCTACGAAACCTCCCAGGTCAGCGAAGCCACTTCCGCTGAGGCCGTCAAGCAATACGAACAGCGGATCGTGGCGGGCAAGGCCAAGATCAACGAGCTGGTGAAGCAATACCTGCGGTCCTTCGCCGATGGCGAAGATGCCGCGTTGTTCAAGCCGGTCAGCGCTGCGTTGAGCGATTACTTTGTCATCCACGATCAGCTTCACGCTGCGCTCCTCGCTGGCGATGCCGAGGCCGCGCAGACGATCTCGGTGACAGAATCCAGGGCAAAGCGCGTGGCGCTATTCGACGCCATGGATAAAGTCAGCGAATACAGCCTTCGCGGCATGAAGGCTGAACTCGCAACCAACGCAGCAAGCCTCAACAACCTGATGTCGATCACAGGCTTGGTCTTGGCGGTGCTGTACTTGGTCGCAAGCGTGCTGGGGTGGGCGATCAGCCGTTCGGTCACCCGGCCCATTGGTGAGGCGTTGCCCGCTATCCGCAGCGTGGCCAATGGCGACCTCAACGTGCGAACCGACTACCAGAGCCGCGATGAGGCGGGCCAGATGCTGCTCTCCCTCCGTCAAATGGTTGCCACCTTGGAGCGTTTTTCGAACGACACCAAGATCATGGTCAAGCTTCACGAGGCCGAAGACATCTCGCACCGGATTCCGGAGGACCTGCCCGGTGTCTACGGCGAGCTGGCCAAGGGCATGAACACAATGGTGTTCGAGCACCTTGAGGCCATCCTGGATGCCATCCAAGTGCTCAACGAGTATGCGGCCGGTGACCTGCGGCGTGACGCGCGACGCCTGCCCGGCTCCCGGGCGTGCTCCACGAATCGATGGACGCTGCCAAAGCAAGTCTGCTGGCGATCAACACGGAGATCAAGCGGTTGGCAGTGTCGGCTGCCGACGGCGACTTCTCCGCCCGCGGTAACACGTCTGCGTTCCAGCACGACTTTGAATTGATGGTTTCGGACCTCAACCGTCTGATGGAGACAGCTGACCACAGCCTCAGCGCCGTCTCCACCTTGCTTCAGGCCATTGCCTCTGGCGACTTGACCCACCGCATGGAAGGCGACTTCCGCGGCGTCTTTGCGACGATGAGCGAAGACGCTAACGCGACCGTGGCTCAGCTGACCGATATCGTCTCCCGCATCCAGCAGGCATCCACGGCAATCAATACCGCGTCGACGGAAATTGCCGCGGGCAATGGCGACTTGTCGCGACGCACCGAACAACAAGCGGCCAACTTGGAAGAGACGGCGGCGTCCATGGAGGAGCTTACCTCCACCGTGCACCAAAACGCTGAGCATGCACGCCAGGCCAGCGAGTTGGCCAGTGGGGCCTCGCGCGTGGCCGGGCAGGGCGGTGGAGTGGTCGGGAAAGTAGTGGAGACGATGGGGGGTATCGAAGCCTCGTCGCGCCGCATCGGGGACATCATCTCCGTGATCGTTGGCATTGCTTTCCAGACCAACATCCTCGCACTCAATGCGGCCGTGGAGGCGGCTCGAGCCGGGGACCAGGGTCGAGGGTTCGCCGTGGTGGCCTCCGAGGTGCGCACGTTGGCACAGTGCTCTGCCTCTGCAGCCAAGGAGATCAAGGGGCTAATCGAGGACTCTGTGGCCAAGGTCGCTCAAGGATCGGCGCTGGTTGACCAGGCTGGCCAGACGATGTCTGAGATTGTCAGCTCGGTTGAGCGCGTGTCCAACGTCATTGGTGAGATATCTGCCGCCTCTCAGGAGCAGGCGTCGGGCATCGAGCAAGTGAACCAGGCTGTTTCTCAGATGGACGAAACGACCCAGCAGAACGCCGCGTTGGTGGAAGAAGCGACCGCCGCTGCCCGATCCATGGAAGACCAGTCGGTACAGCTGGCAACCGCCGGCGCGGTCTTCAAGGTGAATGAACGCGCGCAGGGAAAGACGCCAGCCACGGCCAGTGCAAGCTTGGCCAAGCCAGGTGCTGTGGACGGCTCCCGCCTTTCTCAAACCGCCTACGCGGGCAAGCCAACCCCGCCGAAGGCATTGCCAGCTCGTCCCGCACGGCAGGTATCTGCGGACGCAGCGCACTGGCAGGAGTTCTAACCGCCCTTCCAAGGCCAGTGCGAACGCATGGTCGCTCGCAGGGCATGGTTGACCGAAGTTGCCGCTGAAGTCACCGTGGGTGAGGCCGCCTGGATGGCGGCCTCAGACCCGCAAGCGCGCCGAAAGCTCGGCGCCTTGCGCCGTGAGGCGGCGAGGCGGCAATGGCATTGGCCGAGGTTACGGCCGCCCGATGGCCGCTCCGCTTTGGCAGTTCAGCGGCTCGGAGACGGGGGAATGCCAGCCAATGGTTCCCTCAGGATGCCCAGCCATGGCTCGACGATCTCCTCGAACGCGAAGACATGGTCCCGGTGCTGGTCCATCCCTTGGAGGTAGTGCCGAATGCTGCGCTCAAACTCGTCTGCGACGTTGGCGTTGCCGGCGTTCGTGCGAAGCAGGAGCACTGTGGCGGCTTCCAGCGCCGCAACACGTATATGCATGCGATTCATTGCTTCTTGAAGACGCAAAAATGCGTCCCTGACCTCGTCGTTCACCAAGCCCTCCGCGAGCAGGCACATCAACACAGAAGAGGATCAGTGGCTGCTGCTTGAGCCCGGGATCGTCAGGCGAGCACGGTTGGCGGCGATCAGAAGGGCATTGCCAATTCGCTCCGCTTGCGTCGGAGTCATCGTCGAGCCGCACATGGTCGAGTCACCGGCCGCGTTGCGAACTTGGTAAAGCCCGAGTGCAACCACTGCTGTTTCGGCGTCAATGCCGACTTCAAACCTGTCCAGTGGGAACCACGTTGCTCCGTCGAATTTCTCCATCGAGCGCCCCATGCACGGAATCGCGTTGTCAGCCAGAGATTACCGCAAAGCGTGGAACTTGGAACGCGCGCGAATCGGTTGCAACTGAAAGCGGCAGCACCGTGCAGCATTGGGCAATCAACCTGAATCGATCTCCAGCCGTTGCTGAATGGATAGGGCACGACCAGGGTCAATGACGGCGACGCGTTTGCCGTTCCCCAGCTGCACGCCCTGCGGGCAGAGCTCAGCGAATCGGTCGCTGTGAGCGGCAGGCTCGGCACGCCAGGCAGACAGGCTCTCGATGACCAAGACTTCGTCCACTGCAAGGGCGAACAGCTGAACCGCGGATTGAACCAACAGCATTGCTGGACAACCCGTCCCGACTGCATCGCCTCCGGTGATCAAGCCCAGATCAACCACAGGGACGTCTTGCCCTCTGATCGAGACTACAAACTGGCGGTCCCGGGTTCGGGTCAGCGTCTCTGGTCCGCGTATTTCCACGGCCGACTCGACATCCACACCGAACAAATCGCAGCCCACACGCACAATCACCAGCTCCAGCAATGGCTCTGATGAGGCCTGCAGAAATGGATCATAAGGCAGGGGAACGGTCATGGTTTCTGTGGGCAAAGACCAAAGGGCGATCGCATCATGCCCTTAATGTGTCCACCGTGGCAATTCATGCCCTAGGAAATCCGAGGCGTTCAGATTGGCAGGCCAAGGGCCTCACTCTGACAAGACCTGCCCGTCGTCCGAAGACGATGGGTTAGCGGTGGCTGTAGCGTTCGTGCCGGCCATTCGCTTCATGAACTCTTCCAACCTCATCCGGCTCACCGCTTGGTGGTTCTGGCAGTGTGGGCACACCATCACACCGGCGCCTTCCAAGTCCGTCAGGCCCTCGCCCGGTGCTAGCAGCGAGGTGAGACCACAGCTGCTACAAGTGGCCTCAACAGCATGCAGACGCGCCAGAGCGCCGTCGGAGGTCAGTTCTCCATTGACAAAGCGAAGCAAAAAAAAAACCGGTTTAGCCACGGGTAGGGTCCTGAAATAGGCCAGAGGCAGTCAGCGGCCTCAGCGATCTCGCAGACTTCCTGAAAGCGATACGCACGCTGCAGGATCCTTCCGCGTGCTTCCATCCGGGACGGTTCGTCGGCTGGAAGACCGAGTATCAAACTCCCTCGGGTCAGGGCGCAAGGAGCTCGGCCAACTCAATGGCGCTGATGGGTCTGGAAAGCGCGAAACCTTGAATTTCGTCACACCCAAGGCCTTGGAGCTTGGCGACCTGACCGTTCGTCTCGGCTCCTTCAGCGACGGTCGAGTAGCCCAGATCATGGGCCAGACCGACGATCGCTTGGACCTTGAGCAACGCGCGTTGGTCTTCGGAAATATCGTCTATCAGCGACTTGTCGAGCTTGAGCGTGTGAATGGGCAACTCGGTCAGGTATCCGAAATTGCTGTAGCCGCTGCCGAAGTCATCCACCGCGAGCCGAATGCCTGACGAGGCCATCCGCTTGAGTTGCTCGCCCGGCAGCGAGTTGACCCGCAGCCATTCTCCCTCGGTGATCTCGACCTCCACGTCCTGGCAATCCAACCCCTGCGCGTGGATTTTGGCCACGAGTTCATCGGCCATTCCTTGCCGCGCGACATTCCGAGCGGAGAGGTTGATGGAAAGGCTCAACGCAAGGCCAGCACGCTTCCATTGCGCCAATTGTGCCAATCCTAGGCGCAAGCGAGCGGCCCCTGGGGGCACTGGTGGCCGCGGCCACCCAGTCGCGTTACTCAATCTCCCCCGATTGGCAGCAGGAGCAGATTTATCGCCAAGGGGACATGGCCGAGCTCAAGGCCACTGGGGGCAACTGGCGTCAACAGCTGATCCACCCCGAGGACAGGCCCGCGGTGGAATTGGCCATTGCTCATGCCCCGGAGTTGGCGTCGCCGTTGGAGGTAGAACACCGCGCCTTGTTGCCAGACGGCTCCGTCCGCTGGATACAGTTGCGGGCAGTCCCGTTGATGGACAGCGAAGGCAACGTGAGCGAGTGGTTCGGTGCAGCCTCCGGCATCACCGATCGCCGCGTGGCTCAAGAGCGTTTGCAGCAGTTGACCGCAACGCTTGAAGAGCGGGTGCAGGCCGGCACTGACGAACTGATGGCGATGGAGGAACGGCTGAGACAGGGCCAGAAGATGGAGTCCCCCGGCCAACTGGCCAGCGGCATTGCCCACGACTTCAACAACATGCTCACCGGGGTCTCCATGGGCTTGGAGCTGTTGGAGATGCGCGTTGGCCAAGGCCGTTTGGAGGACCTGGGTCGCTACGTGGAGATGGCTCGAACGGGGGCCGACCGAGCTGCAGCGTTAACCCAACGACTGTTGGCGTTCTTTCGCCGGCGGACGTTGGCACCGTCGGCCATCCACGTGTCGGCCATGGTGAACAGGACGCTCCACATCCTGGCCCGCTCCATCGGGCCCTCCATTGAGATCGAGACGCGGTCGGATCAAGTGGAGGACGTCGTGCGGGTGGATGCTCCGCAGCTGGAAAACGCCCTTCTCAACCTGTGCATCAACGAGCGCGATGCGACGCCGGATGGAGGGCGCATCTCGATTGAGGCCGAGCTCTCACACGTCGATGGCGGACTGGCGGAGCGTTTGGTGCTGACGCCTGGACCCTATGTTCGCTTGTCGGTCCGAGACACGGGAACCGGCATGGACGCGAGCGTTGTTGAAAAGGTGTTCGAGCCCTTCTTCACGACCAAGCCGATCGGGTAGGGCACGGGGTGGGGCTTGCCGATCTACGTATTCACGCGCCAATCCGGCGGTCAGGTGGCGGTTGACTCCATCCCTGGGGTGGGAACCACGATGCACCTTTATTTGCCGCAAAGCACGGCTGATACCGATGACCGAATCCAGGAAACGCCCGCGCTTCCCCCAGCCACGTCGCCTGGTCGCTCGGTCCTTCTGGTAGAAGACGAGACCGCCATGCGCACGCTGGTGAAAGAGGTGCTGAGCAGTTTGGGCCACCGCGTGAAGGCGGCTGCAAACGGCAGCGACGCCCTCACTGTGCATGCCAGCGAAAAGCACTTTGATTTGCTGATTACGGACGTGGGCCTGACGGGCTCGCTCAATGGGCGGCAGGTGGCGGACGCGGGCCGGCAGCGCCGTCCGACACGCCGGTGTTATTCATCACCGGCTATGCAGCAAGCGTCGCGGTAGGAGCCGGCCAGCTTGAGTCTGGCATGGAGATACTCACCAAGCCGTTCGCCGCGGGGGAGTTGGAAAGAAGAGTGACCGAGTTGTTGCTGGAAGCCGTCAAAGCGTCGAACGAACCGTTCCCAGCAACTCCAGCAGCGTGAAAGCTTCTTGAGCAGCATAACGTCGTTTTCGAGGAAGTGTGGGTCTGCGCCGGAAACGCCCCCGTGACCGGTGACCAGCAGGACCGTCACGGAAGGGTGGCGTGCCATGGCGTGCTTGGCGAGATCGTGCCCGTTCATCCCCGGCAGGCCCACGTCGGAGATGAGGAGATCGAAGGCGGGTTGCTGTGCCAAGCGCTCCACAGCCGCTTCAGCGTCTCCGACCGCAGTGATGTCATAGCCGCTGTCTTTGAGAACGTCCTGCATCGATTCGCGGATGGCGACGTCGTGCTCTACAAGAAGGATGCGAGGGTACGAGAGGCAGTCATAGCAAACCTGGTTGATCAAAAATTCGAGGAATCATGCAGGACGGGGAGTAAAGCGCTGGTGCATCCCTGTGATGACGGCAATCACGGGAAGGCGAGGGCGCCGTCGCGCCTTGACGCGGTTTTGCCGCGAGGGCTGGATACTCAATCCCCACCCCCTCCCGCCTGGACACTCCCACTATGGCCCGATCCGCCCCCGATTTGCCGGCAGCGTCGCCCCACGCCCTTCGCGTCGAAATCATGCCGCTGGAGTGCGGTGATACCGCGGTGATCGTCGAATTTGAATCCGAACCGCCCGCGTCGTGGCGAGCTCTTCTGACGAAGAAGTTGGCAGACGTGGAGGGGCTTGAGCTGGCATCCGCCCAGTTTGAGGGGCGGGTTCTCTACGTGCTGGGTGCGGAGGGGGGTAGGGGAGGAAGCGTCCACAGGGTGAGTCAATTGTTGCGGTCTCTTCCCGGACGTCCTGGGGGCTCAAACCTGCTGGATGAGCCTGTGAGCCGGGGCGTCCCGGGGCCGGAGCAGGCTCTAGCGACGCACGCCTGAGCGCGTTGTTCAAAAGACGAGTTAAACGCCCGGCCGGAAGATAGGCCGAGCTCGGTTCGATGGCGCTAGCATCGCAGATTGATCACGCAAGGCAGCTATGTACGTTGAGGTATACCACCGGGTGGGATTTTGGGCCCGGATCACCGGGGCGGAAGGTTGGCGCTGGCGGCTGGTGGCGCCACGCGGGCATGTTTTGATGGCTCCCCGGGAGACGTTCGCCAGTCGGCAGGCGTGCTTGGCGGCCTTGGCTCTGCTGCAGATCGGGCCCATTTCAGCGGTGGAGTCGGCCGGAGATGCCCCGAACGCGGTGGGCGCGGCCCCCTCACTATGTCCCGCCCTTTCAACGCCATGACGGCCACCCCAGGTTGGGCAGGTCACGGTCACATCGCCGGCATCCAATGAGGACTGGGTCTGATCCATCGGGGGGCATTTCGCTTGAGTGTGACTCCCCGCGTCGCAGGAAGGCGATCAGTTGAGGCCAGCGGCGTTCGCGTGCACACTGCTTTTGAACAGTCAGGGTTCGAGGGCCATGGGTACTTCCAAGCCGGGCAAAGATTTAGAACGGGTCACCTTGTCGGTGGGAGAGCACGTTTACACCTCCGAGATCTGGCGGCTCAGTGAAAGCCGTTGGGTTCTTCTCGCTGTCGAGGTCCATGGCGTGGGAGGGCGCTCGGATTTGAGCATCAAAGCGTCGTCGTGCCTCCATGCGTTGGACGCGGGAGAGCGGATTGCGTCTGAGATTCTCAACAACCCCTATGGCTGAATTGGCGTTGGAAGGTTCAATCGACTGAATGGATCCCAAGGACGGCAGATGAGCATTTTGAACGTGTTGCTGAGTGCCGATCACTTGGCTGTGACCGTCGATACCCTTGCGCAAGATGCTCAAACCGGGGCGCACTCAGAGGGCGCCAAGTTGCTTCTGCTGCCTCAGCACAACGCCGTCTTGGCCACGCGTGGGTCGGCCCAGTTCTTCCTAAGAATCTACGAGCTCTGTCTCCAAGCCAGTTTTCGAGCAGACTTCACGATAGAGCGGCTGTCCGGCGAGCTTGGCGGCGTGATTGATCGCCTCTGGCCAAACTACGTGAGCGCGGCGGCAGCCGCTGGCATACCCATCAGCGCTATGCACACCGAGTTGGTTTTGGGCGGCTGGTCGGCGCACGCCCAGCGCATGGTTGCCACCGCTTATGCAAAGTCCGAAGATGGCCGTCCCGCCGTGGTCCAAGCGCTGGTGGGAGGCTTGGCGTCGCCAGGAGAGCCCTTGCGGAATCAGCCAGCAGGCATGGGACGGGCGGAGTTGATGGCAGCAGGACGCTTGCAAGCCGCTTACCTCAACGGCGACAGCGAGCGGCCATTAGCGGGCGGTCGTCTGTTGGCAGCAATTCTCTCAAAGGGCCAAGCAACCGTTCTCGATCTGGGAGGTCTCTAGGGGGCAGGGCAAAGCGTCGATTTGCTCGGCCACGGACCTCAGTCCATGACGCAAGCCAAGCAGAAAGTCTGCATTGGAGCGTTGGCTGGGGAGGCACATGGATGTCGACGATCATGGGCATCAGGTGGGCCCATGCAAGGCGCACCGCGGTGGGATTGGCAGAACTGGCCACCAAAGCCCTGACCGCATACTCCAAGGCATTGGTTTCGCCCTCAGCGTTGGGCAGGCGCCTCTCGCACTCGCTCAGGCGGAGCTCCAACTTGACCAACGCCTCCGTCTCAGCCTTGTGCATACCCCTCCTCCATTGGCTGGCCACCGAATCGCGGTCTGGCAGCAGGGTGGCCCCAAGCTCAAGCGTTGGAAACCGGTGAGCGTTCCGCTTGACTGCACCGTCAATCGGCCCTTTCGGGCCAGCACACAGCGGTCCACTCTTCAATCAAGACTCGCCATGCGCGGGTGGTTAGGTTGGGGGCAAAGCTTTTCCAACCTCGCGCGTGCCACCGCCTAGCGGTTGTCACAGAGCGGGCAAGTGAGCACGGCGGCGCCGTCCAAGTCCAGCAGGCCATGCCCTGGAACCAATCGCAGTTGGCGGCCGCATTCCAGACAAGCGCAACTGATCCGCGTGACCTGCAAGAGCGAGCCGTCGGCCCGCCGCACACCCTCAACCTGATCGATGAAGAAACGTCCAATGTTGGGCATGAAGATGAACAAAAAGCTGAACAGAGCGGAATGCATATGATGCACCGCGACAACCCCACCGGAACCAGATGAGACAATTGGATTCTGAAGAATTCATCTACGGGGTCGTCCGCGCAGTCCGCACGCCAGATACCGCTGTCCGATCCCTCTATTGCCGTCGCAGGAGCATGATAAAGAGGCGGGCTGCACGGCGACAGCCTTGGGCACAGGGAAGTAACCGAGCGGCGCTGTTGGAAAGCGCTGAGCCAGTTCGTTAACCAGCAAAAGGCCAGACCGGCGGCCAGTCGGTTGCGACCACTGCTGAGGGTGTGTGTCGCGCGTTGCCCTAAAGAGGCCGCCTGCTAGGGGTGCCGATCACGACGATGCCCTGAACTGCCGGGGCGTCACCTAGGGGAGGGGGAGTCACCCCTTTGGGTTCGGCGGCGCCAACTGGGGTCAGCGCCATAGCGGAGATTTTCACGATTGTCGCGTCCATCGGACGCACGGACATCTTGCTAGGGCGAACGTCAAGCGCCAGTGAACGCGCTCGGGTCGACCCGTGCGCGAGGGCTACCCAACTTGGATGGCGGCAAGCGCGTCTTTGGTTGAGAGAGGGCAGCCATAGTGCCACCCTTGGCCAATAGCCTCTGGAGCAATCCGGTAGAGCAGCAAATCTTGCGCCTCTGATTCGACGCCTTCTGCGATGACATCCAGCCCAAGCTCACGTGCGATGCGATACATCCCTGGCAAAACGGGCCGCAGGGGGGAGTCCTCGTTGATAGCGGCCACGAACATGCGATCGATCTTGATTCCTCGAAACGGCGATTGGGCGAGGCGGGAGAAGTTGGCGCTGCCGGTCCCGAAGTCGTCGATCAAGAACCGGTATCCCAGAACAGAGAGGGCCTGCATGTTGCTCTTTGCGGCAGCGGACACGAGTTCTTCCCGCTCGGTGATCTCGATGCGAATTTGCTCTGGCAACACGCCAAAATCGTTGGTGACGCTGCCGATGTAGCGAACGACGCACTCTTGGGCCATGTCCACGGGCTCGGCATTGATGCTTACGTAGAGGTTCCTATGCTCCCTCAGCGCGGGGGCGAGATCATTCATGGCACGGGCCAGCACGTATCGAAAAAGATCAGGACTCAGGCCGAATCGGTGGGCGATGGGCACGAAGATGGCCGGCGGGATTTCATCGTCTCCCGGCGGGCGCCAGCGGCTGAGCGCTTCAAATCCCACGAGCTCCCGCGTGCCAATTCGACGCAGTGGCTGGTAGGCCAGTTCGATCTCGCTGCGCTTCAGTGCAAGCACCAACCGTTGCTGGATGGTTTGCCGAGCCGTGATTTGGTGTTTGATCAGCAAGAACGCGAGCAAAAGCCCTACCGAGGCACCCGCTGCCAGGATGGTGGTGAGCAACGCCGAGGGCAGTTCGGACACCACGTGCCTAGGGCTGGTAACGAACGCGCAAACGTCGGCCACCCGGCTGCAATGTTGAGCTTGGACGAGAGACGGGCTGCCGACGCGGCTGGTCGGGGACAAGGTGCGGAATGTAAACGATCGGTCCTTCGTTTCGATGCTGATGGAGCTGCTGCGCGCAGGGTCCAAGCTCTCGAAGGCAGACGGGGAGGACACGGTGAACGTGTCGCCTTGGGCGATCAGATTGGACCCGGTGTAGGGGGAGCCAACGAGATCCGACGCGTGCCAAAGCCGGACAGCGCCGCTGGAGAAGCGTGGGGCGGGGAGGGTGTAGGGGCGCGAGCGCCCCCAGAGAGCGCTGCAGACAAGGCGTCCGTCTCGGATGCGACCGATGTCGCTCATGTAGATGGAGCGGAACGCGATCTCCTTTAGTGAGTCGATGTCGGTGTCGGAGCAAGGCGGCTGTCCGATGCGAGAGGCTTGTTCGGCCGCTACGCGCCGGTCACGAGATATGGCCTCCGCGCGCGTCACCGCGGCTTCCGCCACTGCCTCCGCCCCTTCCTTGTCACGCACGTAGAGGATGGCTTGGGCGACCGCGAGCATCGCCAAGAGGCACACCGCCGTGGCTCCTATTACGGTCGAGACGTAGCGACGCCGATTTTCTCGAACGCTCAAAGCAACCCCCGATCTGAAACGCGCCATCGCTTCGCTTGGCTTCTCGCCTCATTTACCTTGTTACAGGTTTATCGGCAAGCTTTCCATGAACTTCAGCCCCAGCTCCACTGGCTTGCAAGCCTCGATCGAACAACCATGCATCTGCGTCTGAACTGTACAGCAATAGGCCGTGAGCCCGGCGATCGCCAGCATTGACACCTGCGGCGTCTGTTACGAAGATCAATACGGTTGCACGGATGGCGCAAGCGGGCACTTGGTAGCGCCTAGGCTTGCGAGAGCACGCCTGCGCTCTCCGTCAGACACGCCATGCCCTTGTGCTATGGTGCAAGGTGCGGACGGGACGGCTGTCGGCAGCGTCGGGTGGGCGATGGCGCTTTCTGTGCGGTCATGGGCGCGCTAGGTTGCTCTTTGATCAGCCAAGCGAGGAAGGCAAGGCGGTCCGGGAGAATTTCAGGTCGAACGCCCAAGCGCAAATTGCACTCGAATTCGTCGAAGTAAGCCATTCCAGCCGAGAACTCCGCGTTGTTCGGTCGCATCGATTTGGCACTGGCGATTGGATCATCCACGGTCCCGCAGCAACACGCCTTCAGCATCTCCATCAGCTGGGACTTACCCAGCTTGGTGAGTCCAAACTGGGCTGGCTTGCCCGGCTGGAACCAGACCAGGTCTTGATCACACAACGCCGTCAGCCTCGCTGGCGAGGGACGAAACCCCTGGGCAGCCATGCACAGGTCTGCGAACTGATCAAGATGAGCGGTCATAGCAGTGGTCGTCTTTGCTCATGAAAGGCCTTTTTTCACTGTGATCCCCTGCGATCGAAGGCGCAAGCCTCTATGCGTTCAGCGTTGGCCGAGGCTTCGACCGTCTTTAGGGGCGGCGGCGGCCCTCAAACCGCTCGAGCGCTCCCTTGCTGGCGCACCCGTCCAGGGAGCCCCGAGGTGGGACCGGGAAGCCCATTGGCCGATGATCGCCAAGGTTCGGCCGGCAGGTTCATGCTCAACGCCCTGCCAGTCAACGGGGTGGTCGCGCTCCGCCTCCCGGAGCCCAAAGACGCCTGAACCCCACGGGGCCCTTCGGGGTCCCTTTCATTTCCTAAGAGAGAACGCCCGTGACGACCATCAACGCCCAGTGGTGCACCGCCTTCAACGCCGCTCTGCAAGCGCACTTCGCCCTCCCCATCCAGAACGCGGGGCTCACCGACACCGAGTTGTCCCGCTACAGCGACCTGCAGCCCAAAGAGGCTGCCCTCACCTTTGGCGAAGACCACGATCTGGAGCGCGTGGATCGCGGGTGGTTTGGCTAGCCGCTTTGGCTGCCATGCCATGCCAGACAAACGCCACTGGGACCAACTCGGCTCGGGCAGACTGTGAGGGGTGTCACGCAATCGGTAAACTGTGCCCGCGCCAAGGTAGGCGCTATCAGGGGCACAATGAAAAAGTTCGTTCTTCCTCTCGGCATCTTGCTGCTGTCAGGCTGCGCCACGTTTGCGCCAGCGCCGCCGCGGCAGGTGGCTTTGACCACCACTTTCGATCCCAGCGAAGTTGCTTGGTTCTCTGAGAAAGGCACTGGCGCCATCAACGGCCAAGCCTTCTTCCAAACCCGGGGTGGTCAGCCCAGAACCTGCGCGGGGTTGGAAGTCTCCTTGCAGCCCAAGTCCGGCTATGGTCGCGAGCGCCTGCTCGCGCTTTACGGCAGTGCCGAGAGCGGGTATACCACCGTGGGTTCGGCCAACGTGCAGTTCATCCCTGACAGCGCCGATTACAAGCAGGCGCGTAAGACATCGGTTTGCGACGCCCAAGGCAATTTCAGTTTTACTGGGCTGCCTGCAGGAGAATATTTCCTGACCACCGGCATCATGTGGTCCGTTCCCGGTCAAGAGTTCATGCCTCCGCAGGGTGGGCTTTTGATGCAAAGCGTCAAGCTCTCGGATGGGGAATCCACGCGAGTCATCATGACCCGTTGAGGTTGGCCGCCGCAAAAACACCACGCCTTCAGCCGGCAGGTGAGTGAAGTGGACTGAGTGGGGGGGGCATTGCGTGCCCCCCGAGACAGTCAGCCAAGAAAGTTGGATGCTCGGTCGCGCCCTTGCCCAAGGGCATTGAATTGTTGAGTCAACGCCTGCAGCCCCTGCTGCAAGGTCGTGTTGTAGGTGAGCGTCTGGTGGCCGGCATGGGCGTCGGCCATTCCCGCGAGAGCCATGTTCCAAGCGACAGGCAGTAGTTGGGGGCTCGGGTGGCTGGCAATGATCGTTCGCAGCCCATACTCCAACGCCTTGAGATATCCGCGATGGGCTTCCAGATCGACTTCGCAGGCATCCAATCGCGCTGCCAGGTCTTCTAGGGTTTGGGCCATGATCGGGCTCGACAGGGGGGAGATGAGGCCCGATAGTGGCAGAAAGCCGCCAGACTTTTGCGATGAGCATCCTCAACGTTCTGCTGAGTGCCAACCAGCTGGTTGTGACCGTGGACACATGGGCCGAAAACGCGCACAGCGGACAAGCTTCGGCGGGAGCCAAACTGCTCCTCATTCCCCAGCACCAACTGTTGCTGGCGACCCGTGGGTCAGCCCAGTTCTTCCTTCGCATCTACCAACTGTGCCTGGAGGCAAGTTTTCGGGCCGATTTCACGATGGAGCAACTGAGTGCTGAGCTCGGGCTCGTGATCGATCAGCTTTGGCCCAACTACATGAAGGCCGTTGCCGAGGCTGGGTTGCCGGCGGAACACTGCACCACGGAGTTGGTCTTGGGTGGTTGGTCGCCCAAGAACGGCCGGATGATGGCCACGGCCTATGCCAAGCACGACTTGACCGTTCCAGCGGTTGTCCAGCCCATAGGAGGACAGCTGGCGTCGCCCGGCGATCCGCTCAGGGAGCGGCCGCCCAGCATGGCCACCCAGGAGCTGCTGGTGGCAGCGCAGCTCCAGGCTCGATACCTCAACGCCAGCATGAGGCGGACCGTCGCCGGCGGACGGTTGCTATTGGGCTTTTTGAAGCCTGGCCAGGCGGTGGTCAAAGACTTGGGCCCGATTTAGCCCTGCCAATTTCGTCAGTCGAACCGTTCAAAGCAATGCCCCAGTCGAGCGCCGGCTGACGGGCAAGTGCAGCCGCGCCTGCAGCGTGATCGGGCTTTTCTCCCAATTTTTAGCTTTAGTCAAAATAACCCCCTTGTGGGTTTCGCGTGTCGGTGTATCCCAAACGTATGACGTTCGCGATGCGTGCGTCTGACACCGACCAACGAAACGAAAGGGGGGAACATGTTCATTGGATTCAGACTGACGAAGCGGCTTGTCGTCAACGCCGTGGTTGTCCTGGTGCTGGCGCGATTGCTGTTTATGGGCATGGACGGCTTGGACCGGTTTTCCGACACGTGGAACCGCACCTTTGGGGCGAGCATGCCCAACGCCAGCGGGTTGCGCGGCGCCGTCAACGGCGCACGCCAGGTTTTCCCGTCTGGGTTGGACGAGTATGCGCGCCAGGCCGAACGGGACGCGGCCCAAAGCACCTCGCTGTTGGACGTGTTTGCCAGCGTGTTCGGACGCGTGAAAAACGAGGAGGTCATGTTGCCCTCCACCATCAATTCCGCTGGAGGGGAGGGCTCGATCTATGACCGCTATGACCATTGATTTTGAGTGGCTGTCCATCCTCTCCGGGTGGTCCTTGCTCAACGACAGCGCGGCGCTGCTGCGCACCCCCGGCCAACGCTGGGCGGGCTTGGAGGGATTGCTCATCGGCTACGGCCTCATCGCTGGACAGTGGTTCGTCCTGGCCACCATGGCAGGGGCGCTGGCATGACCACCGTGGGCGCGGTGTTGGCCGCCGTCCTGGCTGCAGCGTTCCTGGCCACCGTGTTGGGCCTGGCTGGCATCTTCTGGGTCAATGCACGGCACGCCAGCGGGGCGCTTCGTGTGCGTTACCGCTTGCGTGCCCAAATCCTGGCTGGGCTAGTGCTGGCGTGGGTGCTCACCCTGGCGAGGCTGTCCACGTGAGCCGGCCACCTTACGTGCAGATGGCCGTCCGCGTGCCACAGGAGCTGAAAGACCGGCTGGAACAGGCGGCAGCCCGGGAGGGGCTGCATGTCAGCGAGATGGTTCGCTTGTTGCTTTGCGAGGGATTGGCGCGCCGTGCGGCGATCAACGGGCAGGGGTCTTCACGATCCGGTGGTTTCGCAGCGGCCGAATAAAGTTGGCCGGTGTGGACTTGTCCAACGGTTGGGCGCGCACTTGGTATTGCCCGCTCTCGCACAAGCGCAACAGCTCAGCTTCGTCGTGGATCTCGCGCTGGCCATCCTTGGTGTTGCCCATTTTGGCCACCCGGAACGCCACGTTTCCCGTGTCTCGGTCCCTCATCCGCACCGCGACGATCACCCTTCCATCGTGGCGAACCAGGTGGAAGGCTCGGGCAAAACGGTCGCCGTTGGACGCCCTAGCTGGTGAAATCGGGTCAGGCGGCGTGGCACGCTGGATCGGTGCCGGTGCCGGGCGAGGCGGAGCTGAAAGGGGCTGCGCTGGGGCCTTGTGACCCAACGCTTGGCGCGCCAGCTGCTTCTTGCGGCCCGGTTCGGTGGCGGTGTCACCGTCGATCCAGGCTTGAAAGGTCCCGTTGGCCGGGCTGGGGTGCGACGCAAACACCCATGTCCGGCCTTGGGCGCTGAAGGCTACCTCGTTGATTTCTTGGAAGTCGTTGAATTGCTGGCGCATGAGCGCCTTGACCCCCTTCATGTAGGCATCGGTGGTCCCCAACAAGACCACGCGCTCCACACTGTCAGGCAACGGGTCCAGGTGGCGTGCCACGCATGTTTTCATGGCTTCCAAAGGCAACGACGAACGCATGGCCTTGGGCATGATGGTGCCACTGCTGACCAGCTTGCCGTTGTCCATCACCGACAACCCGCAGCGCACCAAGGAGGCGGCGCCCATGTGGCGGCTTTCGGCGGTCAGGGCGTCGTTGATCGTTTGCCCACCCAGATCGATCCCAAGCTCGTGCAATACAGCTGCGAGGCGAGGGCGCATAGCACCCGCGAAGGCGACCCCATCGAAGCTCCCGTGTTGGGCGGCGGCAATTTGGGTGGCCCCCTTGGAAAACCCCAGGACCAAGGTTTTAGGGACGCTGGTTCCCCAGTAGCCGGGATTGGCACGGAGGTGCCAGCCTCCCTCCACACGCACATCAAGTCCTGGTGCATGGCATGCGCGGCACGCCTGCCAGCCATGGTGAGTTGTCATGGGGCCTCCGCAGGATCCTTGAAGGCCCATACAGTTAAAGCACGTGCGAGCGGTATGCAAGAGCTTTTTGTCGGCTAAATGTGGCGGAAAAATGGGATGGCATGGGATGGCGTGCAATAGCTGCGTGGCAGCACGGTGTGGAGTAGCCTGACACCATCATACGAAGGTCAATGGCATGGATGATCCGGCTGAGTTGAACATGGAAGCGTGGCCGGCTGAGGTGGCCTTCGTGCCCTACGTCGGCCGCGGCTACTGGAAGGGAGTTGAAGGGCGCCGCGTCTTGCTACTGGGCGAGTCCCACTACCGGGAGGCTGGGTGGACCGACGACCCCGTTATCACTCGTCCATTCACCCGCGAGACGTTCGGCGACATGGAGACTTGCAAGAGGACAGGTGGTGGCAAGTTCTTTGATGAGCTGGATCGCCTGCTGACTGGTCAAAGCAGCCCAAATGTTGTGGATGCCGCCCACGCCTGGCAGCACGTCGCATTTTGCAACTTGTCCCAGCGCTTTGCCGGCAAGAGAGCTGGACACCGTCCGTCAGGAACCGACTTCAGTCAAGGCGGGAAGTTGTTGGTAGAGGTGATCCTCCCTCTGCTCCGGCCAGAGGTGATTCTGGTGCTCGGCCGCACCGCTTGGCGAATGTTCGATCACGGGAAGCGGTCGGACCAGCCTACCTTCCAGGCTCGCCATGCCAACTCCGAGGGCAGGAGGCGGCGCTATCTGGAGGAGCGCCACGTATGGTCTCTCGATTATGGCAACGGGGGGGGCGTGGATGACTTGGGTCTACCATCCATCTTGGAACGTAGATTGCTGGGAAGATCGTGCCGCAGCTCTGAGGCATCTTTTGAAATACGCGAATGAAGGGCAAAGGATATGACGCACAATTCGTTGAAGGATGCGATCCGCGATGCGCTGGAGCCGCGTGCTGCCACGCGGCAGCCCACGGCGTTGGACATCGCACAGGAGGCCAGAGAGGCCAAGGCCAGCCTGGAATCGAACATGTCCTGCATGGCCCGCATCACTGTTCCCGCCGGCAGCGAGCGTCACCGGGCGGCTTTCCAACTGTTGAGGGCCTCGATGGACTACGGGCGTGCGTTGCTGTTCCTGTTGGAAACCCATCCCATCGATCTTCCAGCGGTGGCCTTGGCAATGCACCGCTCCCAGATTGAGCAATTCCTGCGGGCGGTGTTTGTCCAGTTCCTTGCCGACGACGAACAGCTGGCGGACTTTCTCCAGGAAGATCGGGGCCCTCGAAGGAAAAACGAGAAAGGAAAGTGGGTGGCTATTGCCCTCAAAGACCTGGCCGCGGACGTGGAGCAGGCCATTGCACGCATCGGGCAGGACGATGAGCCTCAGAAGCTGGCTCGGACGGTGACCAATTCGTGGGACCCTCTTTGCGGGCTGGTCCATGGCGGGAAGGCCATTCGGGTGATGTATCAAGATCCCAATGGACAGATCGGGGCGCACGTGCCGGCAGCCATTCTGTTTCAGACCACCGTCAACGCGGTGGCCACCACCAACTTGTGCGTCATTGCAGCACTGACGGCGGTTGGGGTTGGGGCCTTTGAGGAAAGCCCCGTTGTTGAGCAGTGCGCCAGCGGGATGTTGCACTACATGCAACGGAGGAAAGCCCGCATGGAAGAGCTGGCCTGGCCGCCTTAAAGGACCGGACGCGTATTGTCGTGCCGCTCTGTATCCCCACCAACGATCGCTGGCGGGGAGAGTTGCAATCGGAGGTCTGCGAATCCTCGGTTTAGGCGGCGTGCCTTCTGGCCAAGGGATTCCCAGGTTGAGTCTGCGGCGTCGGATGGAGGCTTTTCGTTGAGGATCAGCTGGGCCGATGCCTTGAATCTCTCAAGAAGTGCTGCTTCATGCCCCGGTGGGTCCAGTTCAACGCGGTTGCGGGCCTCCGCTGCGTTGAGCTCCAGCATGTTCAGTTCGATCAGTGTGGCCATGGCAATGGCGGACCGGGTGGGCTCCGTCCTATTGCGGCGGCAGAGGTGGGTGATCCATGTCCACATGGGGTCGATTCGTCCTTGTTCGCCGATGCCCTAATCCTTGACGGGCGGTAACAGTTGCTCGATGAGTGCGTTGCGCTTCTTCGCCGGCAGCTCACCCAAAACGCCCAGCAGTTCGGCAAAACGTTCCTGCTGGGCCACGCTCTGCTCGCCCAAAGCCAAGATCGCATCGGCCATCGCTGGGCTGGTCGCCAAGAGATAGGCCGGGGGCACCTCCAAGGCCTGGGCCAGCTCGAAGAGGGCTTCCAGGCTGATCGACATGCCCTCGGATTCATACCGAGAGATGCGGGCCGACGCAGCGTCCTTGTCCATCCCCATCCGCACTCCGACCTCGCGTTGGCTAAAGCCCCGCAGGACGCGGGCTTGGCGCAAACGCGCGGCAACCACGGCTCGGGGAGCGGGCGGGGCGGCAGTCACGGGCTGAACGGATGCAATGCAGGCATGCGGACAGGATGACCCAGAGGCTACGCCCCGGGTAGACTCTACGTGCCACGTAAGTTGGCCGCAAGATCCCAAATCTATTGGTGGGAACAGGGGGTTCCATGAAGAGGGTCAGAAGAACCGTGCTGATCGGGGCGTTTGCCCTGACTGCAGCGGCTGGAGCGCAGGCACAATCGAGGGCCGGATCGGACCTGCTTCGCCACATCGGCCGAGCCATCCAAGGCACGCCGAAGGTGGTCAGCGATAGGTCGCGGAGCCCTTACCTTGAGCCGCCTGGGACCTACTGGGACCTGGATCAGGAAGGCTTGGAAGGGGTTCAACACCTGCGGGCCGGAGTGACGGCTGTCGGAGGCGGGGGCGTGGACACCTGCGACATGCAGCTGCTGGCAATGGCCCATTCGGCCTATCGGATCGACGCCGACAAGCGCCAGTGGTGCCTGAGGCAATGGTGGCTGATGGACACGAAGGCCCACGGCGCCAACGGTGTCTCGGGCAATGATCCGGCTGCCATCGAGCGCCGTTATGGCCCGGCCTTCGACGCGCGCCTGCAGCGCTTCAAGGCCATCCGACGGTTTGCGATTCGTCCCACGTTCCAAGCGCTGGGCGATGTCGCCTATCGGGCCGACCGTGGCGTGCTGGAAGGATTCATCCCGATGCCTCAGGTGTCCGCGGCGGGACAAAGCGTCACCGGCAAGGGCTTTGTGCCGTGGGTTCACCGCACCTCCACGGGGGTGTCCAGCCCACCCAACGCCGGCCGCTTCCATCTGCTCATCCGAATGGACGCCCAAGAGGCCGCGAACTTGGCGCGACAAGGTCGCAGCTACCGCGACGATTTGGTGGTGTTCTCCGTCAACCGGGTCTGGGTGGAGGGAACGGTGCCAAAGATGGACGTGACGATAGAGAGGGTTCGGCTCGGATACCGCGATGAAACGATCGACGTTGATTTGACCCATACGCAAGGAGCTCCGGCATGAAAGCAACCCTCGTTTCCCTCGGCCTGATCACCGCAGGGTTGGCTGCCTGCAGCAGCAAAGCTGATCTTCCCACCATCGAACAAGTCGCCCACGCTTACGAGGCGCATGCCAATGCCAACCTCTCCAGTGAAATGGGCCAACGAATCGAGGTCCGGGGTTGGAAAGACCTCACCGCGGATTGCACCTCAACTGGTCCCCAGCGTGCCACGTGCGTGACCGGTGGAACGTTGGACGTGGTCGGGTTCCAGGGCGGGCAGCAGTTGAAGCCCGATCCCGTCCCCGTGCCGCCGGCTTACGACTTCGTCTTTGAGAAGCAGCCCACCGGCTGGGTGCCGGCCGGAGCCCAGAAGAAGGGCTGACCTTGCCAAGGACCGGAATCGCGGTATGCATTGAGGAACACCACTTTAAGGAGGTCCCATGTCTTACAACGCTCACCACACCCCCGGCGGTCACATGCAGTGGGGCTTGTTGGCCCCCGCCACTGTGATCCTTGGGGGAGCGGGCTTGCTGTTTCTTGCCGGGGCCCAAGAGATCGGCCAGAACGAGGGCTACGGCTGGCAGGCCGGCCTGGCAGCCGCTGGTGGGGCAGCCGTGCTGCTCTTGCTGGCGATTCTCTACGTGTTGAACTGGCGAGCGGCCCGCGTGCGCGCGGCAAGGGCCAGCGGGCTCCCGGTTTCGCCGCCCAAAGGTGGCTTTGGAAAGGGCGCCCTGGTGGGCTTGCTCGTCGTCGTTGCCCTGCAGCTGGCCAGCGTTGCTGTGGGCCTGCTCTACCCGGGGTTGGAGGAGAGCGAGCGAAACTTCTTCACCTCCGTGCCCCCGATGGCTCTGACGGCGCTCATGCCGGTGGCCCTCATCGTCGGTGGCATCGCAGGCAAGCTTTGGCGCTCCACCAGCCTGTAAGATCAATCCATGTCCTTTGGGGCCCCCGCGAGGGGGCCTTTTTTTGGGTATCCGGAATCTGGTGTGGGTTCTGGCTCCTTGGGTCTTTGTAGCTATCACTTTCAAAGAATGGATTTTGGTGTTGGACGGCTGAGCGGATGTGCTAGAGTAAAAGTCGGATTTCAGTGTGGGTTCGCCCAAGGTGCTGAGTGACGGACTTTCTCCAGCTGCGAAGCCTGAAGACGCTTGAAATCCTGACCAGCGAGGACAGTTACGTCGTCAAGGCCGAAGGCGTCAATCAGTGGGTGACCTGCCCGCTGTGCAAGACCGGACGCCTGCATGGTCACGGCTCACAGGAACAGTCGTTTCAGGACACACCGACGCACGGCAAACCCGTCGTGATCTTCATCCAGCGCCGTCGCTATCGCTGTACAAGCTGCACCAAGACCTTGTTTGAGCCTGTGGCGGACCTTGATGGAAAACGCCAAGCCACGGCGCGTCTGGTGCGTTATATCCGCGACCAGTCCTTCTCCAAGACCTTTGCGGCCCTTGCCCGGGAAGTAGCCGTGGACGAAAAGACGGTCCGCCACGTCTTCGACGATTTCATCGAGGAGGTCGAGGCCAAGACCCAGTTCCGGACGCCGCGGGTGCTGGGTATCGACGAGCTCAAGATCATCGGCCAGTACCGGGCCATGATCACCAACGTCGAGCGCAAGACCGTGTTCGATATCCGCCCCAGCCGGGCCAAAGCCGAGTTGATGCCCTATTTCCGCGACCTGCGGGACAAGGACTCGGTCGAGTGGGTGGCGATGGACATGTACCACGTTTATCGGCAGGTGGTGCGCGCCACGCTGCCACAGGCCCGGATCGTGGTCGATCGATTCCATATCCAGCGCATGGCGAACGACGCGCTGGAGAAGCTGCGCAAGCGCATTCGCAAGGATTTGTCCACCCGGCAGCGCCTCAAACTCAAGGACGAGCGGTTCCTGCTGCTCAAGCGGCAGCACGACCTGACAGGGAGAGATATGGACCGGATGCGGGAATGGTTCCAACAGTTCCCGCTCCTAAGCGAAGCCCACGCGCTCAAGGAAGGATTTCTGTCGATCTGGGATCAGAAGACCCGCCCAGCAGCAGAAGCCGCCTGCGCGAAGTGGCAGGCCAATATTCCGACCGAATTGGCGGCCACGTTCAAGGACCTGACCACCGCCGTGCACAACTGGCACGACGAAATCTTCGCCTACTTCGAGCAGCCGATTACCAATGCCTATACTGAGTCAGTCAACCGAGTGGCCAAAGACATGAACCGCATGGGCAGGGGTTACAGCTTCGAGGTGCTTCGGGCGCGCATGCTCTACGACAAGAAGGCGCGCAAGGATGGCTCGGTTATCGAAACCGTGTTGGTCGATGACGACGACCCAATGACCACGGACTTCGTGTTCCAGCGGATGACCACGGCGGCAACGCGCAAGAAGAAGATCACGCGCGTGGTCGAGTACGGCCCCTATCTCCCGACGCTGGCGCGGCTACTCGAAGAGGGGTATTTCGAATAGTCCTCAGCCCATTGTGCAAGAGGCGGCGCTTCAGCCTGAATTTGTGATTCAGCCGATGAAGCATAGGTAAGAGGCCCAGCCACTACCCCGCGCAACAGGACAGTTGCTTTACGTCCTTGGTGAAGGTTTGTGCCGCGAGTTTCAGCCCCTCGACCATCGTCAGGTAGGGGAATAACTGGTCGGCCAACTCTCGCACCGTCATGCGGTTGCGAATCGCCAGTACTGCGGTTTGGATCAGCTCGCCTGCTTCCGGGGCTACCGCTTGCACGCCGATCAGTCGTCCCGAACCGGCCTCCGAAACCAGCTTGATGAAACCGCGCGTGTCGAAGTTGACCAGCGCCCGGGGCACGTTGTCGAGCGTCAGCGTGCGGCTGTCGGTCTCGATACCGTCGTGGTGCGCTTCGGCTTCGCTGTAGCCCACGGTGGCGACCTGCGGGTCGGTGAACACCACCGCCGGCATCGCCGTCAGATCCAGCGTCGCGTTGCCACCCGTCATGTTGATTGCAGCGCGGGTGCCGGCCGCCGCCGCGACGTAGACGAACTGCGGCTGGTCAGTGCAGTCGCCGGCGGCATAGATGTGCGGCACGGTAGTGCGCATCGCGTGGTCGATGGTGATGGCGCCTTGCGCATTGACCACCACACCGGCCGCGTCGAGGTTGAGCGTGCGGGTGTTTGGGGTGCGGCCGGTGGCGAACAACAGCCGGTCGGCATGCAGTTCGCCGCGTTCGGTGGTGAGCACGAATTCCCCATCCTCATAGGCGACCTGGCTGGCCTGGGTGTGGTCCAGCACTTCGATGCCTTCGGCGCGGAACACGGCCGTGATGGCCTCGCCAATGGCGGGGTCTTCGCGAAAGAACAGTGTGCTGCGCGCCAGCATGGTCACCTTGCTGCCCAGCCGGGCAAAGGCCTGCGCGAGTTCGACGGCCACCACCGACGAGCCGATCACGGCCAGCCGATCGGGGATCGTGTCGCTGGCCAGCGCTTCGGTCGACGTCCAGAAGGGCGTGTCTTTCAAGCCCGGGATCGGTGGAATCGCCGGACTGGCCCCGGTGGCGATGAGGCAGCGGTCGAAACTCACCTCGCGCATCCCGTCGTCAGCGGTTGCCACGGTCAGCGTGTGCGCATCCTTGAATCGGGCATCGCCGCGCAGCACGGTGATGGTCGGGGTGCTCGTCAGGATGCCTTCGTACTTGGCGTGGCGCAGTTCATCGACGCGCCCCTGCTGCTGAGCCAGCAAGCGCTTACGCAGAATCTTCGGCGAGGCGGCGGCAATGCCGTCATCGAACGGACTCTCGCGACGCAGATGCGCAATGTGGGCAGCGCGGATCATGATCTTGGACGGCACACATCCGACGTTGACGCAGGTGCCGCCGAGAGTGCTGCGCTCGATCAGCGTCACACGCGCCCCTTGCTCGACGGCCTTCAACGCCGCCGCCATCGCCGCGCCGCCGCTGCCGATCACGGCCACGTGCAGTGCAGCCTCATCGTCCTCGCGCTTTGGTTCGCCGCCCAGCCGCTCTTGTGCATTGTTCAGCAGGTCGCTGGGTTGCCCCGGCGCATCGGCAAGCTGCGCTCGGTAACCGAGTGCGGATACCGCCGCGACCAGCGAGGTCACGTCCGCGGCGGTACCTACGCTGGCCTCAATCTCGGCCCGGCGCTGTGGGTAGGACACTGAGGCCGAACGCACGCCGGGCACCTTTTCCAAGGTCTGCTTGACGTGCTCGGCGCACGACCCGCAGGTCATGCCATCGATGTGCAGCGTGATCGCCTCGGTCATGAGCGTGCGCTCAGTTCTTGACGGTAGACGGGTAGCCGGCGTTCTCGGTGGCTTTGGTCAACGCGGCCGGAGTGGTCTTGGCATCGTCGTAGGTTACCACCGCCTCCTTGGGCTCCCAGGTCACCTTGGCCTCGATGACGCCTTCGACCTTGGTCAGCGCCTTCTTGACCGTGATCGGACAGGTGGCGCAGGTCATGCTCGGCACCGACAGCGTGACGGTTTTGGTGGCGGCCCAGGCGGGAGCGCTGAGGGCAACGGTCAGAGCGAGCAATGCGACGAGTTTCTTCATGGCAATCTCCTTTCAGTAGAACAGGGGCATGAGGTAGGGGAACACGAGCGCGATCAGCACCAGGGCGGTGACGATCCAGAAGATCACCTTGTAGGCCGTCCGCACCTGGGGCACGGCGCATGCGTCGTCCGGCGCGCAGGCGCGAGCCGGCCGGAAGATGCGACGCCACGCGAAGAACAGCGCCACGAGCGCCACGCCAATGAAGATCGGCCGGTACGGTTCCAGCGCGGTCAAGTTGCCGATCCAGGCGCCGGAGAAACCCAGCGTGATCAGCACCAGCGGACCGAGGCAGCAGGTCGAGGCGAGGATGGCGGCGAGGCCACCGGCGGCCAGTGCACCGCGGCCGTTGCTGGGGTCTGCCATGTGAGGGATCTCCTTCCGAGACGTTGCGTGATGCGCTAAGGTTACTTCCGTAGTCAAGTACGGAGTCAAGCGCGATGGTGAACGATCCGCAAACACTGACCATCGGGGCTTTCGCCAAGGCCGCTGGGGTCAACGTGGAGACCATCCGGTTCTATCAGCGCAAGGGGTTATTGCCAGAACCAGGTCGGCCCGTCGGCAGTATTCGCCGCTACGGATCGGCGGACGTGGCGCGGGTGCGTTTCGTGAAATCCGCCCAGCGGCTGGGGTTCAACCTGGACGAAGTCGGCCAACTCCTACAGCTTGAGGACGGCACTCACTGCAGCGAAGCCGCCGAGCTGGCTGCGCTCCAGCTCACCGACGTGCGCACCAAGATGGCGGACCTGACGCGAATCGAAGCGGTGCTGTCACGGTTGGTCAACGAGTGCCATGCGCAGCGAGGCACTGTGTCGTGCCCGCTGATCGATTCTCTGCACGGGAGCTAGGCGCGTGGCTTAACCCGGTTTTCCGTTCCACTGCGCCTCAAACCCCAGTTCGAGCCGGGGGCAAGGTGACCTGCCACTGATTGTTTCCTTGCACCGACATGCGCCAGACAAAGCCCACACTGAAGGCTAAAAGCGCGTAAGCCTTGCGATACCAGAAACCTACCGAACGAGAGCTGTCAGACAAGAAGGGCTAGTGCGGTCTTCCCACACTAAAATCCGGATACCCCTTTTTTTGTGCCAAGAAAAGCTCAGTGCCGCCACCGGTCGCTTCGCGCCGGCTTCTGTAAAAGCGGGGGTAGGAAAAGAGCGGATGACGCCTTCGGCGCGATAAGTGATGTTAGGAAAAGCTGCGGCCTTAGCTCCGCAGTTTTTGATTTTAGTCAATATTTTGTCCACCAGAACCGTGGACAAATTTTCAGGGCGATCTACCTTGGATACATGGGAAGGCAATAGTGCCAACCGACAAACAAGGATCTCGCCATGAACCACACGATGCTCATCACAAACGACACCATCACCGTCAAGGAAGCTCACGAAGCTGCGCATGCCGCTGCCAGCACTTTGTTTGACCAGTTGTCTGGGTATACCTATTCGACCGGCGCGGCGGGCTATCCCGCGTTCCAGTCTTCCGCTGAAGACGCATTGCTGGCTTTCCTGCTGAACCGCAATTGGGCAGAGCTGGGACGCGAAGACGACGAGCTGCTGGCTGAGCAAACCGTCTCTGTCAATGTGCAGCGTCAAGAGGACGGGGAGCTCCTCTATGAAGTGGGGCTCGACATCGAAGGGTCGGATTACGGCACCAATTGCAAGGTCAAAGACCTGGCGACGCTGAACGAATGGTTCGATGAAGAATGGATCGACGTGGAGTGCGCGGAGTGAGACGTGCTGACAAAAGAATACTCGCGTAAGAACAACCAATGTCCTTTAAGGCCCCCGCCAGGGGGCTTTTTTTTTGAAAAAAACAAAGCCCAGAGCCACTGCCGGTCGCTTCGCGCCGGCTTCTGTAAAAGCGGGGGTGGGAAAGGAGCAGGTGACGCCTTCGGCGCGAGAAGTGATGTTAGGAAAAAGTGCGGCCTCAGTGTCGCAGTTTTTGCTTTTAGTCAAGATTTTGTCCGCTACAGTCGTGGACAAAACTCCAGTGCGATCTACCTTGAATTTGTGGATGGGCAATCGCGCCTTCCGAAAACCACCAAGGAAATCGACATGAAAATTCATCACCTCGTCAGCGACGGAAACCAAGCGGTCGCCATCACGCAATCGGCATCGAGTGGTGGTGGTTACGCGCACCCGGTGAAGCTCTCCGCCATTCGCTTCAACGTGCAAGACGCTGAAGCGGCGCTTGGCGAGCTCAACAAGTCTGGCCACCGTCACGAGAAGGCGTTCGAAGTGATCGAGCGTTGGGACGTCGATGCTCGCAACCAAGGGCCAAAGTCAAAGTTCGGTCGAACCCTTGCCGCCCTTGTGGACGAAGCGCAGGGCCACTTGAAGGGGCCGGTGATCTACGAAGCCAAAAGCATGCAGGAGGACACCGCGCGTGCGCTCAACGCCGCAGCGAAGCAAGCCAGGCTTTCGCAGGTCCTTCCTGCTACAGGTGGCCCGAGCATGATCATCGGTGGGGAAGTGTGGAACCCGCGCCAAGAGGCCCAGAGCCAAGCGCCAGCTCCGGCGGCGGCCCTGGAACCTCCCCGTCAGCGCGTGCGTCTGTGACCGCCGTCCAAGGAAAGAGAAGTGCTTAAACCCGTCCGTTCCCCAGACTTGGCCACCCTTCCGTCCTCCCGGGGCTACTCCCGTGATCTGGAGCGCTTGCAGGCGGCCGCCGCGCGCGTGCAGGTCACGCGAAACGAAGCCGTGCGCCAAGTGCTCGCCATGTATGCCGCCAAACCTTACCCACTGAGCAAGCGTCGGCTGGGTGGGGAACGGGACGTGCGGCTGGCCTACCTTCCGCTGCAGCGCAGCGTCTTGGAGGCGGTGGAGCAGGGCGCGGTGAACGCTGGGATTTCCACCGCAGAAGCGGTGCGCCAGATCATCCGAGACTACGTCCAAGGACATCTCATTCGGAACCAGGTTCGGGGCAGCCGCCATGGCTGACCGCCACCCACCACCGCCAGGAAGTCCGAGCGCTGAGCTGATTCACGCGTGCGTCGAGGGAAGCCTTTTCGGCGCTCTACAGGCCCTGCGGCAGGGCGCCAACCCCAACGCGTGGCGCCTCAACGAAGGTCCCGCGCTCCATTCCGCACTTGCCTGGCCCCGCATCGTCGAAGCCCTCCTGCAAGCTGGTGCGCACCCTCAAGAGAGGAACCACTGGTGCGAGCGCCCGCTGGAAAAGCTGGCGGCGGACTACCAGCTGAGCGACGACGCCGACGAGCGCAGCCGACTTGAACAGACGGCGTTGCTGCTGTTGCGGCTGGGCGGCAACCCTCACCGGGGCAGCCCGTTCTGGAACACGCCATCGCTGAAGGCGGCGATGCCGCACGTGGTGGCCACGGTGGAAGCCGAACAACGTGCTGTCCACCTGCAGCATGCATGGGCAGCCCGGGGAAGTGTCAGTGCAAAGCGGGCAAGGCTGTAGAGCCAACGGCCCAACGCCGCCACCGGTCGCTGCGCGCCGGCATCTGTAGAAGCAGCGGTGGAAAAGAGCAGGTGACGCCTTCGGCGCGAGAAGGGATGTTAGGAATAACTGCGGCCTTAGCTCCGCAGTTTTTACTTTTTGTCAAGATTCTGTCCACTACAACCGTGGACAAATTTCCAGGGCGGTCTACGTTGGGATCAGGAAGAACGCAACGCTCTACCCACCGACTGGAACCGCCGACATGACCCTTTCTCTTCTCGCCATCGCTGCCCCCATCGCCCTTCCTTTCAGCGTTAGGTTGGCCCAGCGCCTTGAACGCTGCATCGATCGTGCCCTTTGGGCGCACTGAGGGAAACGCCATGACCACGCGTGCCGCCCGCCACCGCTATTACGCATACGAGCGCCGCGATGGTTCTGTGTGTTACCTGCCAAAACTGTTGCACGAGGGGATTCAGCGCTACCCACGAACGATTGCGCACTACCACCTGGTGCAGTGGCTGGGAGTGTCCAAGTTGCTCAGCAAAGACGAATACAAGCAAATGGCGTGGCTGGGTTCACAGCGGGGCACGCTCCGAAACACCCATGATTCAGCGCAGGCTCGTCTCACCGGCTGACACCCAGGCAGGGCAAAATGGCTCCATGACCCACGCTGCCCCTCCATCCACCCTTCAGGCTCCGGCCTACGGCCTGCTGCTCGGCCACACCGAGTGCCATTTCTGCCACGCCCCGACCCCCACCGCCGCGATCTGGGTGCCCTCGCTCGAGGAGCACGACGACGAGGGTCTGGTGGATCAGGGGGAGGGTGCCGTGTTGCGCTACATCGAGCGTTTGGACGAGGACACTGTCGCTTTCGTGGCGGGCCACGCGCCCTGGCTTCGTTTCGCCACTACTCGAACGTCAGGGCAAACCTACCTGGCCCATCACTGCACCACCTGTGGGGCCCTTCAAGGGGACCACTTCGTGTTCTCGCCGGATGGTCCTTACTGGCCCCAGAGCGACGTCGAGCTTGCACGCCTGACGTTTGTCCAGGGCCTTGGCCCGCTCACCGCCCAAGCATCGGCAGGGCAGAGCACCTGGATGGACCGGGTCCCTCTGGCCTGCGCCCAGGCCTGACGGTATTCCCAAGTTCAACGCCGAATCGGTGTGCCGCCCGCGGCACCTCATTCAAGCCCTGTGCGCTGCGCGCGGCCCCAACGCCCGGCTTCTCCGGTCAAGGGCCATTCCAGGGCCCGTGTCCTCGCTTCGCTGCGGGCCGCGCCAGCCCTTCCATTTCCTCCCTTGACCGCGCCGAGCGGTGGGGCGGTGGGTTTCCCATTCCAAGACATCCGCACCGGATGCCCTGGACCGGGCCATTACTCACCAAGCGAGGAAACAACATGTTCGAGCCTTCCGACCTCATCCATTCCTACACCCGCGCCCAGGCGATCGAGGACGGCGTCTTAGTGGACGTGTCCGACGTGGCCAAAGAAGCCGGTTTCAAGTTGCCCGTGGCCATCACCCGCGCTGCGTGGGCACGCTACGTGGAAGTGCCCGCGGGACTGGAGGTGCGCGGCCAGTCGGTGGACGGCCGGCTCTGGGATGTGCTTTTTATGCTCCACGTCGCCATCAAGCGGCATCAGGGCAACGGTTCGGAGATCCACTACCAGCTCCACGTGGCTCTGTCCGACGCCGGCGACTGGTTGTCAAACGAAGCCCACCCGGAGGCCGGGTCTGGCCTGACGCGGTCGACCCATCGCCTTGTCACCTTGAAAGCACTGTGTGGGCCCGGGGACGCCCTGGAGCCGGTGGTCACCATCATGCTGCCCAACGAGGATTGAGAAGGGAGGGGGCAGGACATCGGCCCCCATCGTTTTCCCGTGCTGGTCCCGCCGCTACCATGGCGAGACGACAAGGGAGGAGTAGAGGATGGAAAAGTTCGATTGGTCGAAGGTGGAGTTTGCACGCACACCCTGGCGGAGCCGGGTTATCCCGGACGCGCTGCCCATCCTCATCCGGTGGGCGCAGGAGGGTGAAGCTCATTCCTACAGCGACCTGGCCCAAGAGCTGCACGACACCTTCGGACACGAGATCAAACCCCGCAAAGACCTCTACGGCACCGTCGCCGGGGGAGTGGCCCAGGCCCTGCAGTGGCTCAGCGAGCAGTGGAAGGAACCCATCCCGCCCCTCCACGCAATCGTCGTCAACAAGAACACGAAACACCCTGGCGAGGGGGCGATCACCATCTCGCCAGCTTACTTCGCGGGGAAGAAGCTGGACACCGAGGAAGAGCGCCGTGCGCACTTGCGAGAGGCGATGGAAGACGTTTTCACCTATCCCAATTGGGACCGGGTCGCCCGCGCTCTGGGAGCCACCATGCTGACCCCGTCCGCCGGGGCGGTTGAAGAGGTGGCAGCGGATGCGCCTCTTCCCCTTCCTAAAGTCCAGGAGGGGGGGCGGCCAGAGAGCGACGAGCACAAAGCGTTGAAGGCGTGGGTGGCCAGCCATCCCGAAGAGTTCGTGGACTTTGGGTACTTCCCCATGGGGAGCAACGAGAAGTTGTTGAGCTCGGGTGACCGACTGGACGCGCATTTCGATAACGGAAGACATCGCCTGGCGGTGGAAGTTAAAACCAGCAAGTGCTCGGAGGACGAACTCCAGCGAGGCGTCTATCAAGCGGTGAAATACCGCGCCGTTCTCCGGGCCGAGCAGAAGGCCATCCGCCACGTGCCCAACGGGGAGGCGGTGCTGGTGTCCACGCGCGCTCCGAACGCGGAAACCCGTGCGCTCATCAAGCGGCTGCAGGTGCGTTTCCAGCAGGTGCCGCTGGAGGCGGAGCAAGAATGAAGCCTGAGGAACTGGAACAACGTATTCGCCAAATCGATGGATTCGTTCGGGTGCTCACGCAGGAGTGCCACATCCTCGACGAGCGCCGGCACATTTTGTCCCCACTCATTCAAGACCCCGCGATCCAGGCAGGGCTCAAAGCCAAATTGGATAAGACCCCCGGCGCCAATGCGTGGAACCACTTGGCTCCGCTTCTTGGGCAAGACCTGGTGCGCGATCAGTCACGGCTTTTTCTGGACAACGATCTCAGGTCGGGTAGCCTGACCAACCTGTGGAGAAAGCTGCAAGCAGATCCAGCCATCAAGGAGCACTACCGGGAGCGCTACGGGCGCATGTTCGATCACTTCCACGACGAACCGATCAGTGACCTGCCGCCCGAAAGCTCGGCTGTTTTCCAGGAGAAGTTCAGACATAGCGATCGGGACGAAAATTACTCGCGCTTCGATAATGGCTGGGAAAAGGTCTCCAATGAAATGGTGATCCTTTCGGCTGATCCCGTGGCAGCGAAAATCAAGACCCTACGGGACAAGCACCACGCCCACCTGGAAATGCGCAAGCTGGACGAGGAGCCTGGCGCGTTTGACATCAACACGCTTGGGTTGACCTTCAATGAGGTCTTGGCTTTTGGCGATCGCTGTCAGGCCATCGTGGCAGAGCTGGGGCTGCTGCTGACCGGGACCAGCTGGGATCCACAGCAATACGCATCGGTTCACGAAGCCCAGGGCAAGGCGATGTGGAAAACCCTGGCTGGGGTTTGACTTCGAGGCACAACAGCGAAGAGCCCAGAAGCCGCCGCAGGTGGCCAAGCCACCTGCCTTCTGAAAAGCACGCTTGGTGCGAGGGCATTGCCTCCGGTCGGTTTTGGAGATCCGAAGCTTTGCCACTTCGAACGTGAGGGATGCCCCCCGCCTTCTTTGCCGTCAGGGGCATTTGAATTCAAAGCCCACCCAGTCGCTCGCTCCCAGGTCTTGCCAGTAGAACCGCGCGCCTGGACCCACGACGCTGCACGAGCAAGCCGCCGGCCAAACCGCGGTGCCTGGGTGGTTGACGAAGCCGTAACCTGGCATCGGAGTTAAGTTGGCGCGCAGCGCGTAGACACAGGCTTCCAAAGCCGGTGTTGGGCGGGTCACGCCAGGTGGCTCTGGCGTAAACGTGGGGGTGTCGTTCGTTTCGTATTGCCAGGTGCATGCCAACGAGGTGGCTTGAAGCTCGGCCAGGGTCCGGGGAGCGTTGCAGAAGATCGCCCAGCCGTAGTGCCCTCCGTCTCCCCACGAATGCCAAGATCGCCCGGTGTATTCGGGAAACGTCGGGGGTGGTGCGTTGGGTGTGCATGTATTGGCCTCGTTGCGACGAACCCCCGTCTCCGCCCAATTTGTCCAAGTGGTGAACGTCGGGCTGGGCAGCGACCACGTGGTGGCCGGGCAGTTGTAAGACCCCATCCTGGTCCGCCGCTGCTCGGCCTGCCACGTGTGCGATCCACTTTGGCCTGCCGGGCAAGCGGCACTCGCGGCGACCCACTGGGTTTCGGCTTGTGGGAAAGGTGCTGGGCAAGCCGCGCAGGTGGTGTTGGTTTGCGTCCAAGCGTCCCACGAACCGGTGCCCGTGCATGAGAAGGTCCGCCGCTGGCCGATCGAGCCAAACTGACCTGCAGGGCATCCCACGTTGCGGGTCTCGGGAGCAGGGCACGGAGTGCAGGTGCTGCTGGTCGTGGTCCAACTGCCGGCCGTCGTGGACCCAGCCCACGCCTCGTAAACACTCGGGTCGGTTCCGCAGTGGTGACGGCGGTGTTGGAACACCTGGCCCACCTGGCCCACTGGGCAGTTGATCGTTCGGTTCTCGCTCCACTCTCGGCACGGCATCGTGGTGCTGATCGGCGGCGGCGTGACCGGCGGTGAAGTGGGCGGAGCCGGAGGCGTCACGCTCACCGGGGGAGCGGGCGGCGTGACCGGTGGGGGCGTCGTGGGCGGAAC
>NZ_LXXZ01000086.1 GCF_003244875.1 Stenotrophomonas sepilia | reverse complement strand
CTCCCCCCCACCCCGCCTTCGACAGTCTTCTGCGGTCTGTTGAAACGGCTCTTGGGGTCAGATCCGTTTTCCGCAGGAAAACGGATCTGACCCCAGATGCATTTCCATATCTGACAGATTTCATCCACGCATGGAGTGGATCTACCGTGTCGACCAAGGTCGACACCTACCAACAGCCATCGGAATCTGTCAGAGGCGGGGCGGTGTGGGCAGGCAGGACCGTTGGCGCCATGGATGGCGCCATCGAGCCCCCATGGGTGAGGGCGCTTTGCTTGCGAAGCACTGCTTCGCAAGCGCCCGAACGCCCAGCCGCCAGCGGCTGGGCCGGACCGCGGAGCGGGATTTACGGCGTGTCCTGCGCAGCCCCCTCTCCCCCTCCAGACCGATAGCAAGCACGCGCCGGAAGAACCCCCCGATGAACCGTCCCAACAGGACGACCCACCCCCCGGTCGGGTACGATGCTCGCCCCCCGTTCGGGACGCTGTACGCAATGAGCAAGAACAACGAAAAGGCCGCCCCGCAGGGCGACGTGACCCAGGACCAGGCCGAGGATGCCGTGCGCACCCTGCTGCGCTGGGCCGGTGAGGACCCGTCCCGCGAAGGCCTGCTGGATACCCCCCGCCGTGTCGCCGAAGCCTATGGCGACTGGTTCAGCGGTTACCGCGATGACCCGCGCGCCTACATGGAGCGCACCTTCGAGGAAGTGGCCGGCTATGACGAACTCATCGTCCTGCGCGACATCGAGTACGAAAGCCACTGCGAACACCACATGGCGCCGATCATCGGCCGCGTGCATGTCGGCTACCTGCCGGCCGGCAAGGTGGTGGGCATCAGCAAGCTGGCCCGCGTCGTCGAAGCCTACGCCCGCCGTTTCCAGGTGCAGGAGAAGATGACCGCGCAGATCGCCCAGTGCATCCAGGATGTGCTGCAGCCGATCGGCGTCGGCGTGGTCGTCGAGGGCGCCCACGAATGCATGACCACCCGCGGCATCCACAAGCGCGGCGTCAGCATGGTCACCTCCAAGATGCTGGGCAGCTTCCGCGACGACGCGCGTACCCGCGCCGAGTTCCTGCGCTTCATCGAAGTGGGCGGCAAGCGCTGAGCCGCTTGACCGCACTCCGCCGGCCTCTGCGGGCCGGCATGCCCACGGCTGCCCGCGCGGCCGCCGCGGGCGGCTGCTCGTCCCCGCCAGCCCTCATGACTCCTTTCGCTGCATGAAGCACCGCGAACGCATCTCCCGTTACCGCCATCTGCGCGAACAGCCCCAGTGGAAGCTGCTTGCCGCCGACCACGCCCCGGAAATCATCGGCCTGCTGCAGGGGCTGCTGATGGACGGCGAGCGCACGCTGCCGTCGTCGGTGCTCAACGAGCGCCTGCAGCGTGCGCTGGATCAGCTCAACGGCGACGAACTGTCGCGCGAGCTGCCGCGTACCGCGCAGGCCTATATCGCACACTGGCTGGCCCAGGGCTGGCTGGAACGCCGCCTGCCCGACGGTGCCGACCAGGAGCAGTACGAGCTGTCGACCGCGGCACTGCAGGCGATCCGATTCGCCGACGGCCTCGAGCAGGCCCGTGTGGCCGCCACCGAAAGCCGCCTGGCGCTGGTCATCGAACAGCTCTCGCAGCTGGCCGCGCAGACCGAATCCGATCCGGACGCCCGCCTGTCGGCGCTGCGCGACGAGCGCGACCGGATCGACGCCGAGATTGCCCGTGTCGGCGCCGGCCGTGTGATCGCGCTGGACGGCAAGCGCGCGCTGGAACGTGCGCGCCAGATCATCGGCCTGGCCGACGAGCTGACCGAGGACTTCCGCCGCGTGCGCGACGACTTCGAGCAGCTCAACCGCGAGTTCCGCGAACGCATCATCGACGACGAGGGCGAGCGCGGCGATGTGCTGTCGCAGCTGTTCGAAGGCGTGGACGTGATCGGCGAAAGTGACGCCGGGCGCAGCTTCCAGGCCTTCTGGCGCCTGCTCAACGACGCCGAGCAGAGCGCCCAGCTCGATGCCGCACTGGAAGCGGTGCTGGCGCGCGGCTTCGCCCGCCGCCTGGACCGCAACGAACGCAACTTCCTGCGCGGTTTCACCAGCACCATGCTCGAGCGCGGTGGCCAGGTGCACGATGTGCTGCAGAACTTCGCGCGCAGCCTGCGCGGCTTCGTGCAGAGTCGTGGCTACCTGGAACAGCGTCGCCTCAACCAGCTGCTCAAGCAGGCGCAGTCCGAAGCGCTCGCTCTGCGCGACGAGTTCCCCGCACAACGCGGCATCGGCCGCGACCTGCAGCTGACCACCAGCCGCCTGCGCTCGTGGTCGCAATGGAAACTGCACGATCCGCGCAGCGCCCAGGTCGATGGCAACGTCGAATACAACGACGCAGCCGCGATCAGCCTGGAAAGCGTCGGCGATCTGGTCGCCTCGTCCGAAATCGATTTCCGCACCCTGCGCCGCGACCTGCACGACCTGCTCGATGCACAGCCGCGTCTCAGCATCGCCCAGGCCCTGTCGCAGCGCGAAGCGCCGCAGGGTCTTGGCAGCGTCATCGGCTACCTGTCGCTGGGCACGCGCTTCGGCAACGTGGTCGCCGGCGAGCAGGAGCTTGCGCAATGGCGTGGTGGCGACGGCCAGATCCGTCGCGCCCGCATCCCGCTGGTTTGGTTCACCCAGGAGAGACGCCATGAGCTGGCATGAAGATCCCATCGACGCACCGCAGGCCGACGTGGCGGAAGACGCCTACGAGGCCGAGCCGGTGGCGGCCGTGGCGCAGCCCCGCCGTGGCAACGACGTGTACTACCTCGGCGATACCGGGCGCCTGCCGCTGGATGCGCGTCGTGCGCTGTGCCAGCTGCTGATCGGCCCCAGCATCGACCAGCTGCGCCACGCCAAGCTGTGGCCGGCGCTGATCCGCAGCGAGGCGGCCATCCGCTCATCGCTGGCCGACCTGTTCCTGGAACTGGTGCTCGACCGCGACAGTGGCGTGGCGTTCACCCGCCAGGCCGATACCGAAGACGTCGATGCGCCGGTGCTGCTGCGCACCTCCCCGCTGACCTTCATCGACTCGGTGCTGCTGCTGTACCTGCGCCAGCAGCTGGCCGAGGCCGATGCGCGCGGCAACCGCGCGGTGGTCGCCGACGCCGAGATGGCCGAAGCGCTGGCCATCTACGAAAAGAACCTGTCCACCGACCGCGCCGGCTTCAACCGTCGCGTCGCATCGGCGGTGCAGAAGATGAAGGACAACCACATCCTGACCCGCCTCAGCGGCCAGGAAGACCGCCACGAAGTCTCGCCGGCGCTGAAGCTGCTGTTCTCCGCCGAAGACGTGTCCCAGCTTTCGGCGGTCTACCGCCAGCTGCGTGAAACCCCGGCCGCCGAGGCCTGAGAGACCCGACCATCGCATGGCTATCTCCAAGCACACTCCCGCCCTGTTCAACGAAGGCCTGCCGGACCCGCGCCTGCAGCAGTTCCGCATGCGCCGCCTGCAGGTGCACAACTGGGGCACCTTCAACGGCCTGACCGAAGTACCGATCGCCGAACGCGGCTTCCTGTTCGTCGGCCGCTCCGGCTCGGGCAAGTCGACCCTGCTCGATGCCATGTCCGCGCTGCTGACGCCACCGGCCATCGTCGACTTCAACGCCGCTGCACGTGAAGCCGAGCGCAGTGGCCGCGACCGCAACCTGGTGTCCTACGTGCGCGGCGCGTGGGCCGACCAGCAGGACAGCGGCACCGGCGAAATCGCCACCCAGTACCTGCGCAAGGGCGCGACCTGGACCGCACTGGTGCTGGAATACCGCGCCGGCGATGGCCGCGTGGTCAGCCTGGTGCGCCTGCTGTGGATCTCCGGCAATGGCACCTCGGCCGGCGATGTGCGCAAGCACTACATGATCGCCGAGCGCCCGTTCGACATCGCCAAGGACCTCGGCGGTTTCGACCTGGACCTGCGCAAGCTGAAGCAGAAGCTGCCCGACCTGCACCACTTCGACACCTTCTCCGGCTACGCCGAGCGCTTCCGCGACCTGCTCGGCATCGACAACGAGATGGCGCTGCGCCTGCTGCACAAGACGCAGTCGGCGAAGAACCTGGGCGACCTCAACGTCTTCCTGCGCGACTTCATGCTCGACACGCCGAAGACCTTCGACGCCGCCGAGCGCCTGGTCAGCGACTTCGCCGAGCTTGATGGCGCGCACCAGGCGGTGGTCACCGCCCGCCGCCAGGTGGAAACCCTGTTGCCGGCCCGCGCCTACTACAACGACCTGAAGGAAATGCACCGCCGTCGTGGCGACGACGAAGCGCTGAAGCTGGGTGTCGACAGCTTCCGCGAAAGCCGGCGCCAGGCGCTGATCGAAGCGCGCCTGCGCGAGATGGACGTGCGTGACCGCGGCCTGCTTGGCGAAGAAGCCCAGCGCCGTGCCGCGCTCGACAACCACACCGAGCGCCTGGCCGAACTGGAGCTGCAGCGCCGCCAGCAGGGCGGTGAGCGCATCGAGGAACTGGAACGCGAGCAGGGTCGTGCCGAAGCTGAGCGCGATCGCCGTCAGGCCAAGCGCGAGCAGGCACGCCAGGCGGCGCAGCAGCTGGGGGCCGAACTGCCGGACGACGCCCATGGCTTCGCCGAACTGGTCGAGCGCGCACAGAACGAGCTGCAGGACCGCCAGCGTGCCTCCTCGGCACTGGACGACGCGATCAGTGACCGCCTGGGCGGTAAGCGCGATGACGAGCGCCGCTTCGGCGAGGTCCGTGCCGAACTCGAAGCGATGCAGCGCACGCCCTCCAACATCCCGGCGCCGATGCAGAAGCTGCGCGCGCGCCTGGCCGAGGAAACCGGCATCGCCGAGGCGGCACTGCCCTTCGTCGGCGAACTGATCCAGGTCCGCTCGGAAGAGCAGGGCTGGCAGGGTGCCATCGAGCGCGTGCTGGGTGGCTTCGCGCTGTCGCTGCTGGTCGACGACAAGCACTACAACGACGTCGCCGAATGGGTGAACCGTACCCACCTTGGCATGCGCTTCACCTACTACCGCGTGCGCCGCAACGATGATGCATTCGCCCGTGAGCCGTCGGCGAAGTCGCTGCTGCACAAGCTTGAACTGCGCGAGCATGTGTTCGAAAGCTGGCTGCGCCGCGAGCTGGGCAAGCGCTTCGACTACGAATGCGTGGATGCCAAGCAGCTGCGCAACGTCGACCGCGGCATCACCCGCGAAGGCCAGGTCAAGCATCCCGGCGACCGTTTCGAGAAGGACGACCGCAGTGCGGTGGGCGACCGCCGTCGCTGGATCCTCGGCTTCAACAACCACGACAAGGTGGGCGCCTTCGAGCGCGAAGCACAGGAGCTGGCCAAGCGCATCGCCAGCTGCGAGACCGACATCGCGCGCCTGCGCGGGCAGCGTGACCGCGACAACGAACGCCGCCTGGCCTGCCACGAGCTGGTCAGCATCAGCTGGAACGAGATCGACATCGCCGCTCCGCAGCAGCGCCTGAGCGATATCGAAGCCACCCTGCGCGACCTGCGCGAAGGCAACGCCGATCTCGCCAAGCTGGCCAAGCAGATCGACGCCGTGCGCGCCGACATCGAGCAGTCCCGCCGCACCTATGAAGACGTCCGCGTCGAGCGCGGCCAGCTGGTCAAGGAACGTGATCGCCTTGACCGCGCACGCCAGCAGAGCCGCGCACTGGTGCTGCCGAGCCTGGCCCAGGAGCAGGAAGCCGGCCTCGCCGAGCGCCTGCAGGAACAGGGGCCGCTCAGCCTGGAAACGCTCGAAGCGCACATGCGCCAGGTCAGCAACGCGCTGAACGAGCAGTTGTCGTCCTCGCAGCAGGACCTCAACCGCATCGAGAACCAGCTGATCGGCTGCTTCCGTCGCTTCATCCAGCAGTGGCCAGAGGAGTCGGGCGACTTCACCGTGTCGGTGGCCTCGGCCGAGGACTTCCTCGCACGCCTCGAACGGCTGGAACGCGACGGCCTGCCACAGCACGAAGAGCGCTTCTTCGACCTGCTACAGAACCAGAGCAAGAACAACCTGCTGGCCCTGCAGCGCCACAGCGCAGAGGCCCGCAAGTCGATCGGCCAGCGCCTGGACGAGGTGAACGCCAGCCTGGAGCAGGTGCCGTTCAACCGTGGCACGCTGCTGACCATCGAACTGAGCGACCGCCGCCTGCCGGAGGTCGCTGAGTTCCACCTGCAGCTGCGCGAGGTTCTGTCGCAGCAGCAGACCGAGCAGCGCGAGCTGGCCGAGTCGCAGTTCACCGTGCTGCGCCAGCTGGTCAACCGCCTCGGCTCGCAGGAAGGCGAGGACAAGCGCTGGCGCGAGCTGGTGCTGGACGTGCGCATGCACGTGGAGTTCATCGGCGTCGAGCTGGATGCGGAAACGCGCCAGCAGGTCGAGATCTACCGCAGCGGCGCCGGCAAGTCCGGTGGCCAGCGTCAGAAGCTGGCCACTACCTGCCTGGCGGCTGCGCTGCGCTACCAGCTCGGCGGCGCCGACAGCCAGCTGCCCAGTTACGCGGCGGTCGTGCTCGACGAGGCCTTCGACAAGGCCGACAACGAGTTCACCGCGCTGGCGATGAACATCTTCGACAACTTCGGCTTCCAGATGGTGGTCGCCACCCCGCTGAAGTCGGTGATGACGCTGGAGCCGTTCATCGGTGGCGCCTGCTTCGTCGAAATCAGCGGCCGCCACGACTCCGGCGTACTGCTGATCGAGTACGACGAAGAGGGCAAGCGCCTGAAGCTGCCGGAGCGCAGCCGCCAGCAGGCCAACGAACCGGAAGAAGCCGAGGCCTGACCCGGCCGATTGAAGGGGAATGCCGGCCAGCGGCCGGCACTACCCAGGGGCGGGGTTCATGATCCGGTAGTGCCGGCCGCTGGCCGGCAACACTCCGCGCCCAGGCATTCCGTAGACCCGAGCCATGCTCGGCTGCTCTTCGCGACCGGAAACGGCGTGCCAACCAAGGTTGGCACCTACCGGGTCATGACGCGCATTCACGCAGCGCGGAACGTATCCCACGCCATCCGCGCGATCAGCACCACCACCAGCCCCACGAACAGCTTGCGGATGAACGGCGTGCCGCCCTTCAGTGCCAGGCGCGTGCCCACCACCGAACCGATGATGTTGGCTGCGGCCATTGGCAGCGCGAACAGCCACAGGATGTTGCCGGTCGGCACGAAGAACGAGATCGCTGCCACGTTGGTCGCCAGGTTCACGACCTTCGACGCCGCTGACGCGCGCAGGAAATCCAGCCCGAAGAAGCGCACGAACAGGAAGATCAGGAAACTGCCGGTGCCTGGCCCGAAGAAGCCGTCGTAGAAGCCGATCGCCGCACCGATCGCCAGCGCGATCACCAGTTCGCGGCGGCCGATCTCCTGCGGCCGGTGCAACGCGCCGAAGTCCTTCTTCCACAGCGTGTAGGCCAGCATCGCGACCAGCAGCACCAGCACCAGCGGCCGTACAGCATCCTTCGGCAACAGGCTGACGGCCGTGGCCCCGGCAAAGGAAAAGATGAAAGCGGTGCCGGCCGCGAACAGCACCGGCTTCCACGGGAAGCGCACATTGCGCGCATAGCGCCAGGCAGCCGCACCGGTACCGAACATCGAACTGAACTTGTTGGTACCAAACAGCATCGCCGGCGTCTGCTGTGGCAGCACCGTGAACAGGCCGGGCAGCTGTACCAGGCCGCCGCCGCCCACGGCAGCATCCACCAGACCGGCGATGAAGGCGATCACCACCAGCCACCACAACTCAGGGGGAACCAGTTCCAGCACGGCGATCAATCAATGTGGGGGCGCGACAGCATACGCCTGTCCTGATCCGGGCGACTGCCGCCGCGCGTGGATCAATTACTGCAACCCGGCGACAATGCCGGCATGAGCCGAAAATCCGCCGATCCCTGCCCCTGTGGCCTTCCCGCCGATTATCCGGTCTGCTGTGGCCGTTTCCATGCCGGCGAGGCCGCGCCCGATGCCGAGCGCCTGATGCGTTCGCGTTACAGCGCCTATGTGAGGGGCCTGGCCGGCTACCTGCGCCACACCTGGCACCCGGACACGCGTCCGGCCGAGCTGTCGCTGGACGACGCACCAGGCCAGCGCACCCATTGGCTGGGCCTGACCGTGCACGACCACACGGTCACCGGCGCAGACAGTGCTGAAGTGCGCTTCACCGCGCGCTACCGCATCGGCGGCGGCAGCGCGGTGAGAATGACCGAGCACAGCCGATTCCGGTGCATCGACGGCCGCTGGTATTACCTCGACGCGGTCTGAGCCCTACGCACTGGATGCAGCCAGCAGGCGCTGGCCGCCGTGCGCGCGGACCTGGTTGCGACCTCCGTCCTTGGCCATGTACAGCGCCTGGTCGGCGGCCTTGAGCACTGCCGTCGGTCGCGGATCCACGCGGCTGTCGGCCAGCCCGATACTCACCGTCACCTGCACCACCTGGCCGGTGCCGCCGCGTCCGCGCTGCTGACGGCCGGCTTCGTCGTCACGGCTGCGGGTGCTGCGGTCGCGCAGCTGCATGCGGGTGTCCTCGATGCTCTGCCGCAGTGCTTCGACGGCCTCGATGCAGGCCGCCGCCGGGCGGTCCAGGAACACCACCGCGAATTCCTCGCCGCCATAGCGGAACGCTCGGCCACCGTCGCCGACACGCGCCAGCCGCGACCCCACCAGGCGCAGCACGTCATCGCCGGTATCGTGGCCGTGGGTGTCGTTGAACGACTTGAAGTGGTCCACGTCCACCATCGCGATGCTGTAGGTGCCGCGCGCCCGCTGCAGGGTCTCGTTGAACGCCCGTCGCCCGGGCAGGCCGGTCAGCTCATCGCAGAAGGCCATGTGGAAGGATTCCTGCAGCATCGCGCCCAGCATCAACAGCAGGGCGGCGCTGCTCAGCGCCGGCAGCAGTACCGGCTGCAGGAAGATCCGCGGCAGCATCCACCACAGGCACAGCAGGGCCAGCAGCATCGCCGTGTGCAGTGGCCGCGGATGCCGCCACGCCTGCCAGCCCAGCGCTGCGGTCGCCAGCAGGAACAGCAGCGCCGGCAGCTGCGCCAGCGCATTCCAGTCGGCGGGAATCCAGGCCCAGTGACGGCTCGACAGCAGATCGTGCATGCCCTGCGGCTGTTGTGCCGCAAGCAGCAGGAAGATCACCAGGGCCGCGCCGCAGACCACGCTGCGCAGCAGCAGGTCCTGGCGTCGGCGTCCGCGTTCAGGCCACAGTGCCAGCCCGGCAAACAGCAGCGGCACCCAGGCCGAGATTGCGTGGAAGCGCAACGGAGTCA
This sequence comes from Stenotrophomonas sepilia, assembly GCF_003244875.1. Taxonomy (GTDB): domain Bacteria; phylum Pseudomonadota; class Gammaproteobacteria; order Xanthomonadales; family Xanthomonadaceae; genus Stenotrophomonas; species Stenotrophomonas sepilia. The sequence goes on along the minus strand of NZ_LXXZ01000086.1, from coordinate 7,404 downwards.
AGGCGCCGACATGGCCGCTGCGCAGGTAGCCCCCGACGTCCCGGTGCAGCAGGGCGAACACCACCGCCACCACCAGCAGCAGGCACAACGTGCGTACCTGGTGGTAGAGCAGGGCCAGGCCTGCGCCGAGGCAGGCCAGCAGCCAGGGCAGGATGCGTTGGGCCGGGCTGGCCACATCCTCGGTGCCCAGTGCCATCCACAGCACCAGCACGACCAGCACGGCGGGCAGCACGAACAGGTAATGCGCAGGCTGGCGGAGTGGATGCAGGGGCACGCAGGAAGTCCAGTGCGGTGACGATGCGGCCGCAACACTGCCGTTAGCGGCGTCCTCCCCCGCTTCTTGAACACGCGCTTTTTGAAAGGGTATGCCCGCAACCATGTGAATGGGGCAGTGTGCCGCCATGACGTCGCACTCACCGCACTGCGCCGATGCTGTAGGCATGGACAGCGTACCCACCGCCGTCGCTGCCCCGCAGCACGACCTCGCCCACCACTTCGCACATGTGCGTGCCCGCAGCCTGCAGTTGGCCGCACCGCTCAGTGCAGAGGACGCCATGCTGCAGAGCATGGCCGACGCCAGTCCCAGCAAGTGGCACCTGGCCCATACCACCTGGTTCTTCGAACGCTTCGTGCTGGCAGGATTCGCCAGCGCGCCGGCGCATGACCCAGCCTGGGACTATCTTTTCAACAGCTACTACAAAAGCATCGGTCCAGCGCACGCGCGGCCGCAACGCGGCCTGTTGTCGCGGCCCTCGCTGCAGCAGGTGCGCGACTATCGCCAGCAGGTCGATGCACAGGTGCAATCGCGACTGGCGGCGGGTGACCTCGACGCGCAGGCGCTGCACCACCTGCAGTTGGGCCTGCAGCACGAACAGCAGCACCAGGAACTGCTGTTGACCGACATCAAGCATGCGTTCTGGTGCAATCCGTTGCAGCCGGCCTACCGCGAGGACCTGCAGCCTGCCCCCAGCGCTGCCAGTGCGCAGGGCTGGACCGAATCACCCGAACGCATCGTCACCATTGGCGCCGCAGCCTGGCCGCAGCATGCCGCCTTCGCCTACGACAACGAATCGCCGGCGCATCGCGTGCTGCTCCCCGCACACGCACTGGCAGAGCGTCCCGTCAGCAATGGCGAGTACCTCGCCTTCATCGAGGCTGGCGGCTACCGCGAGCCGCGCTGGTGGCTCAGCGAAGGCTGGGCGTTGCGCGAAACCGAGGGCTGGCAGCACCCGCTGTACTGGGACGATGCCCTGCAGCGCGAGTACACCCTCGGCGGTTGGCGAGAGCTGGACCCGCATGCGCCGGTCTGCCACCTCAGCTATTACGAGGCCGATGCCTGCGCCCGCTGGGCGGGTGCGCGCCTGCCCAGCGAGTTCGAGTGGGAAGCCGCCGCTGCGACGCAGCCCCTGCGTGGCCATTTTGCCGACGACGATCAGCTGCACCCTCGGGCGGGGCAGGGCAGTGGGCTGCGGCAGCTGTTCGGCGACGTATGGGAATGGACCCACAGCGCGTATGGCGCCTATCCGGGCTTTCGCCCTTTCGCCGGCAACCTCGGTGAGTACAACGGCAAGTTCATGTGCGGGCAATGGGTGCTGCGCGGTGGCAGCTGCGCCACGCCGCGTGGCCACGTGCGTGCCAGCTACCGTAACTTCTTCATGCCCCCGGCACGTTGGCAGTTCTCCGGGCTGCGCCTGGCCAGGGATCTCGCATGAGTACGGTGCAGGACGCGCTGCAGGCGCTGACCGATCTCACTCCCGGCCGCCAGCAGATCCTTGCCGACGTGGTGGCCGGGCTGTTGCGCACGCCCCGCCAGCTGCCGTCCAAGTACTTCTACGATGCACGCGGCTCGCGCCTGTTCGAGCAGATCACGCATACGCCAGAGTACTACCCCACGCGCACCGAGCTGGCCCTGCTTTCACGGGTACTGCCGGACATCGCCCGAAGCGTCGGGCCGCACCTGCACGTTGTGGAACTGGGCAGCGGCAGTGGCCGCAAGACCGCGTTGCTGCTGGCCGCCCTGCACGACCCGGTGGCCTACACGCCGATTGAAATCTCACGTGCCGCGCTGCTGTCCAGCATCGACCATCTGGCCCCGGCGCTGCCCGAGGTGGAGATGCTGCCGGTCTGTGCCGACTTTACCCGTCCCGTCGCCATACCCATGCCCGAACGCGAACCCGCGCGACGGCTGCTGTTCTTCCCGGGTTCCACGCTGGGCAACTTTGAAGGCGAGGACGCGGTCGCGCTGCTGCGCGCGATGCGCCAGACCATGGGGCATGATGGCCTGGCCCTGGTCGGCATCGACCTGCACAAGGACCCGGCGTTGATCGAGGCGGCCTACAACGATGCGCAGGGCGTCACCGCCGCATTCACCCTCAACCTGCTGGCCCGCCTGAACCGCGAGATCGGCAGCGACTTCGATCTCGATGGCTTCCGTCATCGTGCACGCTACAGCACCGCGCGGTTGCGCATCGAGACCGATCTGGTCAGCCAGCGGGCACAGGACGTCCACCTGGATGGCCGCATTTTCCACTTCGCCGCCGGTGAACCCATTCGCGTCGAGTACAGCCACAAGTACACCGAGGACAGCTTCGACGCGCTGTTGCGGCAGGCGGGCCTGCAGGTGGCGCAGCGATGGGATGCCGAAAGCCCCGCCTATGGCCTGCGCCTGCTGCGCCGCGCCTGAGGTGGTGGCCAGCCGGTGCCCCTTCAGGTTCGGCAGCACCGCTGCCCCTAAGATGGCCGTGCAACGGCAACACGGAGGACGCCATGCCTGTTCTGACCACGCTCGGCCTGGCGGCCGCCCTTGTGTCGACCCCGGCGCTGCCTGCGGCTTCCGCCGCCAGCACCGATCCGGCGTTCAGCCGCTGCTTGGCGGGCCTGCAGGCCACCGCCGCGACCCAGGGCATCGGCGCTGACCGCTTCAACGAGATCACCGCCGGGCTCACCCCGGACCCCAGCGTGCTCGGCCTGCTCGATGCACAGCCCGAATTCACCACGCCGATCTGGGACTACCTGGCCGCGCTGGTCGATCGCCAGCGCGTGGCTGATGGTCGCGCCCTGCTGCAGCAGCACCGCGACCTGCTCGATCGCGTGTCGGCCCAGTATGGCGTCGATCCGGCCACCATCGTCGCGGTCTGGGGCGTGGAGAGCGACTACGGCCGCGTGTTCGGCAAGCGCCCGCTGCTGCAGTCATTGGCCACGCTGTCGTGCGCCGGCCGCCGCCAACCTTTCTTCCGCGGTGAGCTGCTGGCGCTGCTCAAGCTGATCGACCGCGGCGACCTGCAGGCACAGGGGCTCACCGGCTCCTGGGCCGGTGCCTTCGGGCACACCCAGTTCATGCCCAGCACCTATGCACGCATCGCCGTGGACGGTGATGGCGATGGCCGCCGCGATCTGGTCGGCAGCATTCCCGATGCACTGGCCTCCACCGCCAACTACCTCAAGCGTGCCGGTTGGCGCAGTGGCGAACCATGGGGCATGGAGGTGCATGTGCCCGCCGGCTTCAACGCCAGCCAGGCCGGCCGCACCCAGCGTCGTGCCCTGGCCGATTGGCGCGCGCAGGGCGTGACCGCGCTGGATGGCAGCACGTTGGCTCCGGCCAACCTGCCGGCGGATGCGCGCGCCGCCCTGCTGCTGCCGGCCGGCAACAAGGGCCCTGCGTTGCTGGTGTTCCGCAACTACGACGCGATCTACAGCTACAACGCTGCCGAAAGCTATGCGCTGGCGATCGCGACGCTTGCCGACCAGCTGCGCGGCGGCAACGGGCTGGCTACCGCCTGGCCGACCGACGATCCAGGCCTGGGCCGCGATGAGCGTCGCCAGCTGCAGACCCTGCTGCTGGCCCGCGGCCACGACATCGGTGCCGCCGACGGCATGATCGGTACCGCCACGCGTCGCGCGATCCAGGCCGAGCAGCAGCGCCTGGGCTGGAGCGAGGTGGACGGCCGCGCAGGCCAGCGCATCCTGCGCACGCTGCAGGAAGAGGCGGCCGCCATCGCACCCGCTGGGCAGAATGCCTTGCCGGCGGCACGTTGACCGCGACATCATCGCCGCGGTCTTCAAGGAGCGTCATCGCATGCAGTCGAATCCGGACATCAGCACCGGCCTGTATCACGGCCTGGAGGCCTGGCAGGTGCGAACCGCCAATGCCACAGCGGTCGTGAGTGTGTTTGGTGGCCAGCTGCTGTCGTTCATTCCCGATGGGCAGCCCGATCTGTTCTGGCTTTCGCCCACGCGCGCCGAGCTGCCCACGCCCATCCGCGGTGGCGTCCCGGTGTGCTGGCCGTGGTTCGGCCGCCAGGGCCAGAGTGCCGATGTACCGGCGCATGGCCTGGTACGTACCGCGCGCTGGGAGCTTCTTCAGGCCACCCAGAGCGATGATGGCGAGGTCGAGCTGCAGTTGGCACCTGCGCCCTGCGCCGATCCCGGCCTGCGCCTGCAGATGCAGCTGCGCATCGGCCGCCAGCTGCGCCAGCAGCTCGTCACCGAGAACACCGGAACCTCGCCGGTGACCTTCACCCAGGCCCTGCACAGCTACTTCCGGGTCGGCGATGCCACTTGTGTCGAGGTCGATGGCCTCGACGGCCTGCAGTACCTGGACAAGTACGAGGACGGCGCGCAGCTGCGCCAGCAGCAGGGGCCCTGGTCACTGCGTGACCCGCGCGATCCGGGGCGCAGCGACCGCATCTATACCGGTGCCGGCGGCCACTACGTGCTTCGCGATCCCGTCCTGCAGCGGCGGATCGAGATCCGCAGCGAAGGCAGCCAGACCCTGGTGGCCTGGAACCCCGGCATGGAGGCAGCGGCGAAGATGGCCGATGTCGGCGACGGTTGGCACGATTACGTGTGCCTGGAAGTGGCCAACGCCGGGCCAGAGCAGATTACGCTTGCGGCGGGTGCGCGCCATCAACTGGTGCAGACCCTGGGCAGTACCGCGCTGTAGGCGCTGGCAGCGGTTCCAGTTTGTCGAGGCAGGTAGCAGGGACGGAAAACATGCAGGAAGCACAATGGTGGTACGCCAATGGCAGGCAGAGCAGTGGGCCGGTCGATCTGGCCGGTCTTCGCCAGCGGCAGCGGGAAGGGACGGTTACGGCGCGCACCCTGCTCTGGTGCGAAGGCATGCCCTCATGGCGGCCGTTGGCCGAACTGGAGCAGGCTTCCACCCCCATCGAGGTGGGTCCGGCCCCGGATATCGACGCAGCCCCTGCAGTTGAGGGCATTGCGCCGAATGTCGGCGATCCGTCCGATCCGTATCGAGCCCCCGCCGCTGCACCGGACAGGGCTGCCGCCGCGGGGCTGGAGGGCGAGAGGGCCTTGTACGCCAGCGTGGTCGGCGGCAACTTCCCGATCTATCGCCAGCGCTGGCGGCTGGATCAGGGCATTGCCACGGGCAGTGGCACCTGGCACTGGCCGGCCTTCCTGCTCGGCCCGATCTGGATGATGTACCGCAAAATGTACCGCCTGGCGGCAATGTGGGTCGGCCTGCTGCTGCTGATCAGCGTGGTGGAGACCATGCTGGATGTGCCCGAAGGCGTGTCGCTGGTCATCACCATCGCGCTCAGCGTCACCACCGGCACCTTTGGCAACACCTGGTACCTGGCACACTGCCAGCGCCTGATCGCCCAGGCCCGTGCCGTCAGCGGCGGCGATGACGCACGGCTGCACAGCGAGCTGACCGCACGCGGCGGCACCAGCGTGGTCGCTACACTGGCCGCCATCGTCATCTCGGTGGTGTTGAGCACCATCGGCGCCGCACTGGCAGGGTAGGGCAGGTCAGCGGCCCTGACGGGGCCGCAGCACCAGCAGGGACAGCGCACCGGCCACCAAGCCCCAGAACGCCGAACCGATCCCGGCCAGGGAGACCCCCGAGGCGGTGACCAGGAAGGTGACCAGTGCCGCCTCGCGGTCCCGCTCTACCGCCAGCGCACTGGCCAGGCTGTTGGCGATGGTGCCGAACAGCGCGATACCGGCCACGCACGCCACCAGCTCCCTGGGGAAGGCCGCGAACAGTGCGGCCACGGTGGCGCCGAACAGTCCGATGATGATGTAGAAGGCACCTGCCGCCATGGCGGCGGTATAGCGTCGTGCCGGGTCCTCATGTGCATCACGGCCCATGCAGATCGCGGCGGTGATTGCCGCCAGGTTCAGCGCGTAGGCACCGAACGGCGCCAGCAAGGTATTGACCACGCCGATCCAGCCGATCAGCGGCGACACCGGCGCGTCATAGCCGGAGGCACGCATCACTGCCACACCGGGAATGTTCTGCGAGGCCATGGTGACCACGAACAGGGGCAGGGCGATGCCGGCTACCGCAGTCCAGGACAGGGATGGGGTCACCCATTGCGGCATCGCCAGTTGCAGCTGCACCTGCTGTGCGTGCAGCAGGCCACGGCTGGCTGCGACCGCGATGCCGACCAGCAGTGTGGCGATCACCGCATAGCGCGGGAACAGGCGGCGTCCCGCCAGCCAGGTGGCGAACATTGCCAGTGCCAGTACCAGCTGGGAATTCATGGCCACGAACACGTCCAGACCGAAGCGCAGCAGCACGCCGGCCAGCATGCCGGCGGCCAGCGCCATCGGCACCCGCTGCATCAATCGTGCGAACACCCCGGAGAAGCCTGCCAGCATGCCAAGCACTGCGGCGAGCAGGAATGCACCGGTGGCCTCGGCGAGCGAGGCGCCACCGGCACCGACCACCAGCATCGCCGCGCCCGGTGTCGACCATGCGGTCACCACCGGCACGCGATAGCGCAGCGACAGCCCGATGCAGGTGACACCCATGCCCAGTCCCAGTGCCCACATCCATGAGGCGATCTGTGCCTGGTCGGCACCGACAGCCTGTGCGGCCTGGAACACGATCACGGCTGAGCTGGCGAAGCCAACCAGCACCGTAATGAAGCCAGCGACGATGGCCGGCATCGAAAGATCGCGCCACCACGCGCGCCGCACCTGCATGCTCATTGCTCTGTCTCCACTGTGCATCCTTGCATTGATAGGGGTTGCGGCGTTGACCGCGCAACGCGCGGGCAACGCCGCCGCGATCTTCGAGCGTACGTCATGCGTGATGTCGCGATGCTTCTGTCATCACCGTGCAAAAAAAAGCCTTGACGAAATCTGCAGGATCTCTAGAATTCGCCCCTTGCTGCAGCGCATCGCTTCCCCGGAAACGACACGCGAACAGCGACGCCACCACCGACGAACGCGTTGATCGAACGAAGGTGTTGACGGACTCGAAAAGTCCGGCATAATAGGCGGCTCGCAACGACGAAAGGTCCTCGGGCCCAACGACGAAGCAGCATCGGCAACAACGTCCACTCCGGTGAGACAACCTTGAAAAAAGGTGTTGACGAAGCGGAAAAGCCGGCTATAATGGGCGGCTCGCTTCGAAGGAAACTTCGCGGCATA
>NZ_LXXZ01000085.1 GCF_003244875.1 Stenotrophomonas sepilia | reverse complement strand
TGCGCCGATGGTAGTGTGGCTCAAGCCATGCGAGAGTAGGTCATCGCCAGGGTTTATACCCAAAACCCCGCTGCTGGCGCAGTGGGGTTTTTCTTATTAAGTGAAGGCATTGCTTTTCTGGATACCTTCCGCCCATGGGCAAGATCGCGAAGCTGGCGCTGCAAGCGCTGCTGCAACCGTCTCCCTGGTGAAATTAGCGCTGTGGAACCACCCGATCCCATCCCGAACTCGGAAGTGAAACGCAGCTGCGCCGATGGTAGTGTGGCTCAAGCCATGCGAGAGTAGGTCATCGCCAGGGTTTACACCCAAAACCCCGCTGCTGACGCAGCGGGGTTTTTCTTTGGGCGCAGGAAACGTGGGTAGTGCCGGCCGCTGGCCGGCAACCCGATGGCGTTACATCGCCCGCTAGATCCACGCCCTGCGTGGATGCCGTCCACGAGGAAGCATGGCGCCAACCAAGGTTGGCCGCTACCAATCGATTGCCGGCCAGCGGCCGGCACTACCGGCAGATCCACACCAGCCGTGGATCTGCCGCCGACGGTACGCAAAAGAAAAGCGGCGCCCCGTGGGGCGCCGCTCTGCTCTCAAGAGTGCTCAGTCGAGCATGGCCCGACTTTACTTGGCCGAAGCCTTGTCCTTCATCATCGCGTCGCGGGCCGCCTTGAACGGGTTGCCTGCATACCAGTTCGGCCAACGATCACCACCGGCCAGTTCCTTGCCCACGCCGTACATCAGCTGCAGGTCTTCGACGGTGCCATCCAGCTTCCAGGTGGCGGCGTCGAACTCGTCCTTCGGGCCATGGTAGCGGTTGGCGCCGTAGTCCGCCGCGGCCTTGCGGCCCGCTTCCACGCCACCCTCGCGCAGGTCCTCGCCGCCATCGGCGTACAGGGCTGGCACACCGGCCTTGGCGAAGTTGAAGTGATCCGAGCGGAAGTAGAAGCCGCTTTGCACCGAGGTCTCACCGTGCAGCGTACGGTCCTGGGCGGCGGCCAACGGCTTGAGGATGTCCTCCAGCTCCGAGCTGCCGAACCCGGTGACGGTCACGTCCTTGGCACGGCCAGCCACCGACATGGCATCGATGTTGATCACGCCGGCGATCTTGTCCAGCGGGAAGGTCGGGTGGGCGACGTAGTACTTCGAACCCAGCAGGCCGGATTCTTCCAGGGTCACGGCCAGGAACACCACCGAACGCTCCGGCTTCGGGTCCTGGTGGGCCATGGCTTCGGCCACTTCGAGAATACCGGCGACGCCGGTCGCATTATCGACGGCGCCGTTGTAGATGTTGTCGCCGGTCTCGCCCTCATGCTTGCCCAGGTGATCCCAGTGCGCCATGTACAGCACCGCCTCGTCAGCGCGCTTGCTACCCGGCAGCACACCCACCACGTTGCGCGACTGCTTCTGTGCGATCTGGCTCTTCAGGTCGACCGCAGCGGTGGCCTTCAGCGGCACCGGCTTGAAACCGCGCTTGCTGGCGTCCTTGTAGGCCTGCGCCAGGTCCAGGCCGGCACCGGCGAACAGTGCCTTGGCCGCGTCGGCGCTCAGCCAGCCCTGCACCGGAATGCGCGCTTCCGGGTCATCCTTGGCCGGCAGGTCGTACTGCGGGCCCGCCCAGGAGTTCTTCACCACGTCCCAGCCGTAGGAGGCGCCGGCGGTGTCGTGCACGATCAGTGCAGCAGCGGCGCCCTTGCGCGCGGCTTCCTCGAACTTGTAGGTCCAGCGGCCGTAGTAGGTCATGCGCTTGCCGTCGAACAGCTTCTCGTCCTCGACGTGGAAGCCCGGGTCGTTGACGAACATGACGACCGTCTTGCCTTTCCAGTCCTGGCCGGCGTAATCGTTCCACTTCTGCTCCGGCGCATCGACGCCATAGCCGACGAACACCAGGTCGCTGGCATCGACCTTTACCTCGGCCTGGCCGGTGCGGGTACCCACCACCATGTCGGTGCCGAACTTCAGCTCGGTGGTCTTGCCGCCCTGGGTGATCTTCAGCACGGTCGATTCGTCGGCCGTGGTCTCGGTCATCGGCACATCCTGGAACCAGCTGTCGCCGTTGCCGGGCTGCAGGCCGATGCGCTGCATCTAGTCGCGGATGTAGTTGACCGTCAGCTCTTCGCCCTTGCTGCCCGGCGCGCGGCCTTCGAACTCATCCGAGGCCAGCGTCTTGACCATCTCGGCGAAGTCGCCGGCATTGATCTCCGGGGAGAACGAATGGGCGGCCGGCTTCGCCGCAGCGGTGTCGGTGGCCGGCGCGGCGGCGGGCGTGTTTTCGCCTTTGCAGGCACTGAGCGCGGCCGCGGCGGCCAGGCACAGGAGGAGTTTGCGGGGCATCGTCGATTCCTGGAGAACAAAGGGCGGCCGCACCTGATGCGCGACCGGTAACAGTGAGTATTACCGAACCGGCAGGTCCGGCGGGTTCAGTCCGCCGGGGCGGTATCGGTGTCGAACGGGATTGGCTCGGCGCCGGTCACCGGGCCGATGCGAGCGGAGCGATGCACGTACAGCACCACTTCGCGTTCGAACTGCAGGGGGCCGGTGACCACCGCATTCGGGCCGATGATCACGCGCGGCTTGCGGCTGGCGGTCAGCGAGACACTGAAGTTCGGCTTGCGCACATGCACACCGCCGTTGACCTGCGAACCGATACCGACGGTGATGTCACCATTGACGGTCTCCACGTCCTTGCCGACGCGGCTCTCGACCAGGCCGATGCCGCCGTTGACGGTCTCGACGCCGCCTTCGATCTGGCTGCCGCGATCGGTGAAGATGCTGCCGTTGACGGTGCTGACGCCGCCACTGGCGATCACTTCACGACCCAGGCGCACACCACCGTTGACCGTTTCGATCTTGCCGGTGCGCGCGCGGTCGGCGACCTTCACCCCGCCGTTGACGGTGTCGATGCTGCCGGTCTCGACGCCCTCGCCGACGCGGATGCCGCCGTTGACGGTGTCCAGCTTGCCGTAGCGTTGCCCGGGTTCGGCGCTGATGCTGCCGTTGACCTTGCTGATGTTCTCCTGCGCACAGACCGGCCCGGTGGCCAGCAGTACGCCCAACAGCAGCGGAATGGAAAGAGTTTTCATGGCGACCTCGATGGATGTGCGGCTGGCAGGCCGCGTGCGGAGATGTCACCATTCCCCGGTAACCCCCGCAACTGCCTGAAGTCACTGGAAAGCCCTTGCGCGACAACGTCTTCCCATCACGCCGACATCACATCGCCGCTGCCCGCGGCGGTCGCTGCCTGCTGCTGGGGCTGGCGTTGGCGCTGGCCCTGCCGCTGCCCAGCGGTGCGCAGACCACCCGCGAGACCGAGCGCAAGCTGCAGAAACTGCGTACCGAACTGAAGGGCGTGGCGCAGGAGCGACGGCAGATCGAGGGCCAGCGCGGGCAGGCATCGCGGCAGCTGCGCGAGGCCGACGAGAAGGTAGCCCGCACTGGCCGTGCACTTGCGCAGACGGAAGCCGCGCTGCGTGAGCAGGGCCGCGCCCTGGCCGAAGCCGAGCAGCGCCGCAGCACGCTGCAGGGCAACCTGGCCCAGCAGCACCGCGAACTGGCCGGGCTGTTGCGCGCGGCGTATCAGCTGGGCAACCACGCACCACTGAAGCTGCTGCTGTCGCAGGACACGGTGGCCGATGCCAACCGCGCCCTGGCCTACCATCGCTACCTGCAGCGCGAGCGTGCGCAGCGGATCACCACGCTGACCGCCGACCTGAAGGAACTGGAAGCGCTGCAGGCGCAGATCGCCGAGCGCAAGCAGAAGCTGCAGGGGACGCAGCAGGACCAGAAACAGCAGGCAGCCGCCCTGGAAGCGGACCGCCGCGATCGCGCAAAGACCGTTGCCTCGCTGGAAGAGCGCTTCAAGGACCAGCGCGAGAAGGAACAGGCATTGGGCCAGGACGCCAAAGCACTGGAAACGCTGCTGGCCAACCTGCGTGCCGCTGCCGCGCGGGCCGAAGCCGAGCGGCGCGCCGCTGCACGCCGGGCCGCCGCCGAGAAAGCCGCTGCCGAGCGCGCCGCACGCCAGGCCGCCGCGCAGGGCCGTCCACCGCCGCCCTCCAAGGTTCCACCTGCGGTGGCGTCGGCACCGGCGCCGAAGGTCGGCGGCCTGGGTTGGCCGTTGTCCGGCAACCTGCTGGCCCGCTATGGCGGCAAGCTGCCCGATGGGCGCACCAGCAACGGTGTGCTGATCGGCGCGCCAGCCGGCAGCACGGTCACGGCCGTGGCCGATGGCACCGTGGTGTTCTCCGACTGGATGACCGGCTACGGCATGATCCTGATCGTCGACCACGGCAACGGCTACATGAGCCTTTACGCGCATAACGACACCCTGCTGAAGGATGCTGGCGCGCGGGTCAGCCGCGGCGATGCCGTGGCCAAGGTCGGCAATTCCGGCGGCCAGGGCGTCACCGCGCTGTACTTCGAGCTGCGCCGTGGCGGGCAGCCGGTCAACCCGGACAGCTGGCTGCAGCGGCGCTGAATCCTGGCCCGCCGAATGCGGGCCGGATTCAACGGGAATTTAGCTGTGCTTCGCGCATAATCGGTGCATGTGCCTTGGGCACCATGCCACCGTCGACAGGAGTGATCCATGCGCGCAGCCCGTACCGCCACCCTCTTGCTGGCCCTGTTGCCAGCGCTGTCCTGGGCGCAGCAGACCGCGCCCGCCCCAAGCCAGGAAACCAGCGGGCAGGCAGCGAACAGCGAGGAGGCGGTGACCTCGAAGGTGCCGCTGGAGGAAATCCGCCGTTTCGTGGCCGTGTACAACGCGGTGCGCGCCGCCTATGTCGACCCGGTCGATGACAAGAAGCTGATGCAGTCAGCCGTGCGTGGCCTGCTGCTCGACCTTGATCCGCACAGCACCTACTTCAACAAGGAAGACGCGCAGGCCTTCGACGAGCAGGCCAACGGTGCCTACGAGGGCATCGGCGTGGAGCTGCAGCAGCAGCCGGACAACGCCAGCATGAAGGTGATCGCGCCGATCGACGACACGCCGGCAGCCAAGGCCGGCATCCTTGCCGGCGATTTGATCATCGCCATCGACGGCAAGCCGATCAGCGCGATCGATGCGAGTGAACCGCTGCGCGGCCCGGCCGGCAGCAAGGTGGTGCTGACCATCGTGCGTGACGGCAAGCCGAAGCCGTTCGATGTCAGCCTGACCCGCCAGACCATCCGCGTGACCAGCGTGCGCAGCCGCCTGCTCGAGCCGGGCTATGGCTACATCCGCCTGAGCACCTTCCAGGCCGATACCGGCTCGGACTTCCAGAAGCACGTGCAGCAGCTGCAGAAGCAGTCCGGTGGCCAGCTCAAGGGCCTGGTGCTGGATCTGCGCAGCAACCCGGGTGGCCTGCTGACGGCCGCCGTGCAGGTCGCCGACGATCTGCTCGACAAGGGCAACATCGTCAGCACCCGTGGCCGCATCAGCATCAGCGATGCCCGGTTCGACGCGACCCCGGGCGACCTGCTGAAGGGCGCACCGGTGGTGGTACTGGCCGATGCCGGTTCGGCCAGCGCCTCGGAAGTGCTGGCCGGCGCGCTGCGCGACAACAAGCGCGCCCGCGTGGTGGGCAGCCGCACCTTCGGCAAGGGCTCGGTGCAGACCGTGCTGCCGCTGGACAACGGCGATTCGGTGAAGCTGACCACCGCGCGCTACTACACGCCCAGCGGCAAGTCGATCCAGGCCACCGGCATCGTGCCGGATGTTGAGTTGAAGCCCGCCGCCACTCCGGCGGAGGATGCCCTGCCGGCCAGTCTGAGCGATTACAGCGAAGCGACACTGCCGGGCCATCTGCGCGGCGATGACGAAGGCACCGAGGGCTACCACGCCGGTGCGGTGCTGCCGGGCGACGGCCCGATCAACGACGCGCTGGCCGAGCTGAAGAACCCCGGTTCGGTGGCCGCACGGTTGAAGGCCGAGGCCGCGAAGGCCGCTGCGGTGAAGCCCGAAGCCAAGCCGGAGGCGAAGGTCGAACCGAAGGCAGACAGCACGCCGGAAGCCAAGCCCGCTCCTGTGCCGGCCAACCCTTGATTCCTGGTCTACGAACGAGCGGGTGAGCGTGGAGCCGGCCAGCGGCCGGCTCTACCTGGATCAGAAGCCGTGCCGCTTGCGCAGGCGGCGCGCGATCGCGGCGCGTACATAGACCCCGTACACGACGCCGAACACGAAGCCGCCGATGTGCGCCCACCAGGCCACCATGCCGAAGCTTGGGCCGATGTGGGCGAACACCACTTGCAGCGCCGCCCAGACGCCGATCAGCAGGTACGCCGGGGCGCGCACGAACTCCAGGAACAGGCCGAGCGGGATCACCACGCCCAGCCGCGCGCCCGGGAACAGGGCCAGATAGGCGCCGATCAGGGCCGACACCGCGCCGCTGGCGCCGATGATGATCTGGTCCGGGCTGCCCATGGTGTAGATCGCGACCAGGTTCGACACTGCGCCGCCGACCAGGAACAGCAGCAGCAGCCGCCACGGCCCCAGCACCCGCTCGGCGGGCAGGCCGAAGATCAGCAGGAACACCAGGTTGCCCAGCAGATGTGACCAGTCGGCGTGCAGGAACAGGGCGGTGAACAGGCGCAGCACGCTGCCGTCCTGCAGGGTCGCCCACCAGTCCAGCGGGTGGGTCAGACCGGTGGACAGGGCGCCCCAGTCCAGCCAGAGGCTGCCGCGGGCATCGTCCGGACGCGAGATCGACCACAGGAATGCCAGCCACAATGACGCGAACAGCACGGGCGTGGCCCAGCGCAGGGCCGCCTTCTTGCGGGACGGGAGCGAGACGAACATGCCAATAGCCTAGCGTGCGGCCACTTTCGGTGGGGATGGTCCTGTTCAGCTTTTGAGACGAAAAAACCGCCTGCGCTGTTATTGTTTCATTAACAGGTCTGGGTAATACTCGCATACGGCGTCGTATGTCGGGAGGGGAATCCGGCGCGCTCCGATGGGTCCCAGGACCCGGCGGGCGCAGGCGCACTCAGAGCACCATCACCGCTTACCGGAGAGAGAGAACTACGATGCAAACCGCTTCCACCATTGCCCGACTGACCCTGCTGGCCGTCGGCGTTGCCGGTGCGCTGGCCGCCGCCGATGCCAATGCTGCCGCCTTCCAGCTGAAGGAAAACAGCGCCAAGGGCCTGGGCCGCGCGTTCGCCGGCTCCACCTCGACCGAAGGTGACGCCTCGGTCATCGCCACCAACCCGGCCTCCATGCGCCTGCTCGACGGCACCCTGGTCCAGGGCGACGTCAGCGCCATCAGCTTCGGCGCCAAGTTCCGCGGCCAGGGCCAGTACGGCAACGGCGCGCCGATTTCCGGTGGCAACGGCGGCGACGCCGGCATGATCGCCCCGGTTCCGGCCGCGTACTTCCACGTGCCGTTCGGCGAGAACGACAACATGCACTTCGGTGCTTCGCTGACCGTGCCGTTCGGTTTCAAGACCGAATACGACCGCGACTGGGTCGGCCGCTACAACGGCGTCAAGACCGAGCTGCAGGCCATCGACCTGGGCGTGGCGTTCTCCTATGACGTCAACCCGTACCTGTCGTTCGGTGCTTCGGTGTTCGCCGAGCGCCTGAACGTCGACCTGACCAACGCTGTCGATACCGGCACCGCGATCAACGCCACGGCCCAGCGCACCGCTGCGGCGCGTGTGCTGGCTGCAGGCGGCACCGCAGCCCAGGCTGCGGCGGCGTCGCAGGCCGCTGCACGCCAGGCCGCCCAGCTCGGCTTCTCGCCGGGCACCGCCGATGGCTACCTGCGCATCAAGGGCGACGAAGTGTCGGTCGGCTACACCCTGGGCATGACGGTCACCCCGGTGGAAGGCACCAACATCGCCTTCAGCTACCGCTCGAAGGTCGAGCACAAGATCACCGACGGCAAGGCCGACTTCACCATCCCGCAGAACGCTGCCGCCTTCCTGGCCACTGCCGCCCCGGGTACCTTCATCGACAGCAACGGCCGCGCCACCATCACCCTGCCGGCCAGCGCCACCATGGGCTTCACCCACCGCGTGAACGACCAGTGGCAGATCATGGCCGAGGTCACGCGCACGGCGTGGAGCAAGTTCGACCAGGTCACCGTCGACTATGACTCCAACCAGCCGGACAGCGTGCTGCCGTTCCACTACCGCGACACCACCTTCGCGTCGATCGGTACCGATTTCCGCGTGAACGACAAGCTGACCCTGCGTGGCGGCCTGGCGTACGACCAGACCCCGACCACCGACGCCCACCGTGACGTGCGCGTGCCGGACACCACCCGCAAGTGGCTGTCGCTGGGCCTGACCTACGCCGCTTCGGACAAGATGGAATACAGCGTGGGTTACACCCACCTGTTCACCAAGGATCCGAACATCACCTCGACCTCGGCCACTGCCAACACCGTGACCGGCAAGTACAAGGTGAGCGGCGACGTGCTGGCGGCGTCGATGCAGTACAAGTTCTGATTCGGGCGATTGCCTGAAGCAGTACGAGGAGAGCCCCGCGCAAGCGGGGCTTTCTTTTTGCGGAGGGTATCCACGCATGGCATGGATCTACGGGTCCGACGACGCAGGACGTGGATCTACGCGACAATGGTGCGATGAACCTGTCCGACCCGAACTTCCAGCTGGAGCTGGCCGCCAATATCGCCGTCGCCGGCTCGATCCTGCTGGCTGGTCGCAACAACGTGCACACCTGGTGGCTGGGCATCGTCGGCTGCGCATTGTTTGCGGCCGTGTTCGAGCGCTCGCACCTGTATGCAGACATGGTGCTGCAGTTCTTCTTCATCGCCATCAGCGTGCTGGGCTGGTGGCAGTGGCTGCGCGGCGACCATGGCGCGCCGCTGCCGATCACTGCGCTGCGGCCGCGTGCGTGGGCCTGGCTGGCGCCGCTGGCGATGGTGGCCACGTTCGGCTACGGCTGGATGCTGACCCGACTGACCAACGCCTATGCGCCTTACATCGATTCGGCGGTGCTGGTGCTGAGCGTGATCGCGCAGATCCTGATGATGCGGCGCAAGCTGGAATCGTGGTGGGTGTGGCTGCTGGTGAACACCGTGGCAGTGCCGCTGTACTACAGCCGTGGCCTGCATCTGACCTCGATCCTCTACATCGGTTTCTGGATAAACGCGCTGGTCGCCCTGCGCCATTGGCGCCATCTGATGCGGACCGAGGCCAAGGCAGCCGATGCCGCCGCCTGAGCGCGTCGCGCGGGGGTTGGTGGTGGGCAAGTTCTGCCCGCTGCACCTCGGCCACGAACGCCTGATCGACTTCGCCGCCACGCGCTGCACGCAGCTGCTGGTGATCGGCTGGTCGCAGCCGGGTTTTGCCGGTTACAGCGCTGCTCGCCGCGAACGCTGGTTGCGTGCGCGCTTCCCCCGGGCAACGGTGGCGGTGCTGGATGATGCGCGGTTGGCAGCGCTGTGTGCCGAACATGGCGTGCCGCCACGCGTGTTGCCGCACGACAGCGACAGCGAGTACGTGCAGCGCGAGTTCACCGCCTGGCTGTGCCAGCACCTGTTCGGTGGCCCGGTGCAGGCGGTATTCACTGGCGAGGACTACGGTGACGGCTTCGCGCAGGCGCTGGCCACGCACTTCGGTGCGCCGGTACGCCATGAGCGGCTCGAACGCGCATTGGACGCCGGGCAGGCGTGCGGCACCCAGCTGCGCGCCGATCCGCACGCGCACCGCCATGGTCTCGCACCGGAGGTGTACGCCGGATACGTGCAGCGCGTGGCCTTCATTGGTGGCGAGTCCAGTGGCAAGACCACGCTGGCGCGGGTGATGGCCGAGCGCCTGCAGACCGCCTGGGTGCCGGAGTATGGCCGCACGCTCTGGGAGCAGCAGGGCGGCGACCTGATGCCGGATGATCTGCTTCACATCGCAATGACCCAGCCGCAGCATGAAGACGAGGGCGCGCGGCGGGCGCATCGCTGGCTGTTCTGCGATACCACGCCGCTGGTGACGCTGGGCTACAGCGGCTGGATGTCTGGTACGGCGCCGGAGGCACTGCGGCAGGCTGCATTGCGGCCATATGACCTGCTGTTCGTGTGCGCGCCGGATATTCCGTTCGATCAGGACGGCACACGGGTGGGCGAAGCATTCCGGGCGCAGCAGCATGCGTGGTACGTGCGCGAGCTGCAGGCGCGGGGCGTCGAATACGTGCTGCTGGAAGGCGATCTGGAGACGCGCATCGCGCGCGTACAGCGTGAGCTGGCGAAGCGGGCGGACAACCGGTTCAGTGTGGCCCTGCCTCTGTAGCGCCGAGCCCACGCTCGGCTGTGCCGGAAAAGCCGAGCGTGGGCTCGGCTCTACAGGAAGCAAAGCACAAAAAACCCCGCGTTCGCGGGGTTTCTTGTTTGCCGCATCAAGCAGGCGATCAGTCGCCCAGGGTCAGCAGCGAGGCGTTGCCGCCGGCGGCGGTGGTGTTCACCGTCACCGTCTTTTCGGTGGCAAAGCGCAGCAGGTAGTGCGGGCCGCCGGCCTTCGGACCGGTGCCGGACAGGCCCTGGCCGCCGAACGGCTGCACGCCGACCACCGCGCCGATCTGGTTGCGGTTGACGTACACGTTGCCGACATGGACGCCGTTGCTGATGCGGTCAACGGTCTCGTCGATGCGCGAATGCACGCCCAGGGTCAGGCCGTAGCCGGTGGCGTTGATCTGGTCGATCACCGCGTCGAGCTGGTCGCCCTTCCAGCGGATCACG
This sequence comes from Stenotrophomonas sepilia, assembly GCF_003244875.1. Taxonomy (GTDB): domain Bacteria; phylum Pseudomonadota; class Gammaproteobacteria; order Xanthomonadales; family Xanthomonadaceae; genus Stenotrophomonas; species Stenotrophomonas sepilia. The sequence goes on along the minus strand of NZ_LXXZ01000085.1, from coordinate 30,630 downwards.
TGCAGAACCGGACCGAAGACTTCCTTCTGCAGCTGGCCCAGGTCCTTCAGTTCATACGCGCGCGGTGCGAAGAAGGTGCCATTGGCGGCTTCGGCGGACAGCTCGGCGGCGGCGATCAGGCGCGCTTCGCGGTCCATGCGCTCGGCGTGGTCCTGCAGGATCTTCAGCGCGTCGGCATCGATCACCGGGCCGACGTCGGTAGACAGCAGGCCCGGGTTGCCAACCTTCAGCTCCTTCATCGCGCCGGCCAGCATGGTCATCACCTTGTCGGCGATGTCGTCCTGCACGAACAGCACGCGCGCGGCCGAGCAACGCTGGCCGGCGGAGGTGAAGGCCGAACCGATCGCGTCCTTGACCAGCTGTTCCGGCAGCGCCGAGGAGTCGGCGATGAAGGCGTTCTGGCCACCGGTCTCGGCGATCAGCACGCCGATGGCGGCGTCACGCGCGGCCATCGCACGGTTGATCGCACGGGCGGTCTCGGTGGAGCCGGTGAAGGCCACGCCGGCCACGCGCGGGTCGGCGGTCAGCGCCGCACCCACGGTGGCGCCGTCGCCCGGCAGGAACTGCACCACCTCGGCCGGTACGCCGGCATCGTGCAGCAGCTTCACCGCGTAGTAGCCGATCAGGTTGGTCTGCTCGGCCGGCTTGGCGATGACGCTGTTGCCGGCGGCCAGAGCAGCGGCGACCTGGCCCAGGAAGATCGCCAGCGGGAAGTTCCACGGGCTGATGCAGACGAACACGCCGCGGCCGTGCAGCTGCAGCTCGTTGGATTCACCGGTCGGGCTGGGCAGCTTCTCGGCGTGGCTGAACTGCTCGCGCGCCTGCTTGGCGTAGTAGCGCAGGAAATCCACGGCTTCGCGCACTTCGGCGATGCTGTCGGGCAGGCTCTTGCCGGCTTCCTTCACGCACAGCGCCATGAACTCCGGCATGCGCGCTTCCAGCTGGTCGGCAGCGTGCTCGAGGATGGCGGCGCGGCTGGCGGCCGGGGTGCGGTTCCAGGCCGGCTGCGCAGCCACGGCGTTGGCCAGGGCCTTCTGCACGGTGGCGGCATCGGCGGCCAGCCACTGGCCGACCACCTCGCGGGTGTCGGCCGGGTTGGTCACCGGCAGCGCGGCGCCGGCCGGGTTGGCACCCGGTACCAGCGGCGAGGCCTGCCACGGCTTCACGGCGGCGTTGAGCTGCTCGGCCAGGGCGCGCAGTTCGTTGTCGTTGGCGAGGTTGGCGCCCATGGAGTTCTTCCTGTCGCGGTTCTGGCTGCGCAGCAGGTCAACCGGCAGCGGGATCTTGGGATGCGGAATCGATTCGAACGAGGCGACCATCTCGACCGGATCGCGGATCAGGTCGGCGATCGGCACGCGCTCGTCGGTGATGCGGTTGACGAAGCTGGAGTTGGCGCCGTTTTCCAGCAGGCGGCGCACCAGGTACGGCAGCAGGTCTTCGTGCGAACCGACCGGGGCGTACACGCGGCAGGGCAGGTTCAAGCGGTCGGCCGGCACCACTTCGGCGTACAGGTCGTCGCCCATGCCGTGCAGCTTCTGGTGCTCGTACACGCCGCCGTTGGCGATGCTGCGCACGGCCGCGATCGTGTGCGCGTTGTGCGTGGCGAACATCGGGTAGATCGCGTCCGCATGGGTGAACAGCCGCTTGGCGCAGGCCAGGTAGGACACGTCGGTGTTCTGCTTGCGGGTGAACACCGGGTAGCCCGGGTAGCCTTCGATCTGCGCACGCTTGATCTCGGCATCCCAGTAGGCGCCCTTGACCAGGCGCACCTGGAGGCGGCGACCGGCACGGCGTGCCATGTCGGCCAGGTGGTCGATCGTGTACGGCGTGCGCTTCTGGTAGGCCTGTACGACCACACCGAAGCCATCCCAGCCAGCCAGAGAGGCGTCGGAGAACACCTGCTCGATGATGTCCAGCGACAGTTCCAGGCGGTCGGACTCTTCGGCGTCGACGGTGCAGCCGATGCCGTAGCTCTTGGCCAGCTGTGCCAGTTCCAGCACGCCCGGCACCAGGTCCTTCAGCACGCGCTCGCGCTTGGCGTGCTCGTAGCGGGGGTACAGCGCCGACAGCTTGATCGAGATGCCCGGAGCGTTGTTGACGTCGCCGTCCGGGCGGCCGCCGCGGGCCTTGTGATCACTGCCGATGGCGTGGATCGCGCGACGGTAGTCTTCCAGGTAGCGCAGTGCATCCTTCATGGTCAGCGCGCCTTCGCCGAGCATGTCGAACGAGTAGCGGTAGCTGGCGTTGTCGCCCTTGTGCGAGCGCGACAGCGCTTCGCTGATGGTGCGGCCCATCACGAACTGGTGGCCCATGATCTTCATCGCCTGGCGTACGGCCAGGCGCACCACCGGCTCACCGACGCGGCCGACCAGGCGCTTGAATGCGCTGGGCGCATCGGCGCGCGTGGCGTCGTTCATCTGCACCAGCTTGCCGGTCAGCATCAGGCCCCAGGTGGAGGCATTGACCAGCACCGAGTCGCTGCCACCCAGGTGCTTTTCCCAGTCGGCATCGGCCAGCTTGTCGCGGATCAGCTTGTCGGCAGTGTCCTGGTCCGGAATGCGCAGCAGGGCCTCTGCCACGCACATCAGCAGCACGCCTTCTTCGCTGCCCAGGTCGTACTGGCGCATGAAGGCTTCGATCGCGCCCTGGTCCTTGGCACGCACGCGCACGCGGCCGACCAGGTCGGCGGCCAGCGCCTGCACCCTGGCCTGTTCCTCGGCGGGCAGGCGCGCCTGCGCCAGCAGCTCGCGGACGTGGTTGGCCTCGTCCTTCAACCAGGCATCGGTGATGGCCTGGCGGAACGGGTTGGGGGGCGCCGGCAGTTCCGGCGACAGCAGCGCGCCCGGACGCGGGGCGTCGTGGGCGGCAGGGGAGGAGGAAGGTGCGTTCATGCCGGTCCGGCCAGTGGAAAACTTGGCGATTTTAATCAATTTTGCGGGTTCCGGAAGTGCCCCGCAGACACCTTCATGAAGGGCTGATAGCTATTAACCGTGGTGGATTCGGCGTGTTCAGCAAACCCGGAAAAATTTGTGCTGAATTCGTCATTCGTGCCGCCGACCTCATGCTGTGTTGCAGCATCGGAAAATGTGTGAATGCACCCTTGCTACCTGCGAGAGGGCGGGGCTACCATCGAGACGTTTCCCGCGGCAGGAACGCGGTTGCGACATGATCGAGGTGCTTCCAGCTCCGGATGGGTCAGGTACGCAGCTGCGGCTGCGTCCCCCACGGGCGCTCGATGCCCGGCAGTTCGTCCTGTTGTTCACCGTGTTGTCGGGTGCGATGTGGCTGGTGTCCGCCCTCGGGTGGTGGGCCGGCAATGCATTCGCCCCCCTGTTCGCGCTGCTGTACAGCCTGGTGCTGGCAGCGGCGCTGCGTGCCTTGTGGCGCAGCGGTGAACGGCAGGAGGAGATCCGGGTAGTGCCGGCGTACGTGGAGGTCATCCCCGTACCCGGTGGATCGCCGGTGTTCCGGGCCCACCCGCACTGGGTGCGCCTGCTCACCGACGATGAGAGGGTCCGGCTGGCATCCAGCGGCCGGCAGGTGGAGGTGGGGAGTTTCCTCGCGCCGGCCGAACGCCAGACGCTCGCAGAGACACTTGAAAGCTTGCTCGCCGCCAGCGATGGCGGCAACCGACGACGCTAAGGGTCTAGGCAATGAAGCAAAGCAGCAGGTGGGGCACGAAGTGCGTGAACGCGGTCGCCGCGATGCTGGCGACCGGGGGACTGATTCCGGCGTCGGCCTGGGCCCAGGCGGCCGATCCCAAGCCGTGGCAGCTGAACATGGGCAAGGGGGTGACCCAGACCTCGCGCCTGGCCTGGGAATCGAACAACCTGTCGTTGATCATCTGCACGGTGATCGGCGTCATCGTGTTCGGGGCGATGGCCTACGCCATCTTCAAGTTCCGCAAATCCAAGGGCGCGGTCGCGGCCACCTTCAGCCACAACACCAAGGCCGAGATCATCTGGACGGTGATCCCGGTGATCATCCTGATCGTGATGGCGTGGCCGGCCACGGCCAACCTGATCAAGATGTACGACACCCGCGATGCCGAGATGACGGTCAAGGTCACCGGCTACCAGTGGATGTGGAAGTACGAATACCTCGGCGAGAACGTCACCTTCACCAGCCGCCTGGACCGCGAGTCCGACCGCGTGCGGCAAAGTGGCATCGTGCCGACCCGCGAAAGCCATCCGCACTACCTGCTGGACGTCGACAACCGGCTGGTGTTGCCGGTCGATACCAAGGTGCGTTTCGTCATCACCTCCGACGACGTGATCCACGCCTGGTGGGTACCGGCGCTGGGCTGGAAGCAGGACGCCATCCCCGGCTTCATCAACGAAGCCTGGACCAGCATCGAGCAGCCCGGGGTGTACCGCGGGCAGTGCGCCGAGCTGTGCGGCAAGGACCACGGCTTCATGCCGATCGTGGTCGAGGCGGTGTCCAAGGAGGACTTCAAACAGTGGCTGGCGCAGCGCAAGCCGGCGCCGGCTGCCGAACCCGCCCCCCCTGCGGCACCTGCAGAACCGGCTGCCCCTGCGATCGAAGCACCGGCGGCACCTGCTGCTGCCGAAGCCGGCAGCGCACCTGCGGTTGCGGCCAGCGGCGCGTGATGTAAAGCCCGCGGCCGCTCGCGGCCGCGGTGACAACCGATTCTGAGAGGTGTTTTGCAATGGCGCACTCGGCAGTTGGGCACGACGATCACCATCACCACCAGAGCTTCTTCGAGCGTTGGTTCTTCTCGACCAACCACAAGGACATCGGCACGCTGTACCTGGGTTTCAGCTTCATCATGTTCATCATCGGTGCGGCGATGAGCGTGGTGATCCGCGCCGAGCTGGCGCAGCCGGGCCTGCAGTTCGTCAAGCCCGAGTTCTTCAACCAGATGACCACCGTGCATGCGCTGGTGATGATCTTCGGCGGCGTGATGCCGGCGTTCGTCGGCCTGGCCAACTGGATGATCCCGCTGCAGATCGGTGCGCCGGACATGGCGCTGCCGCGCATGAACAACTGGTCGTTCTGGCTGCTGCCGGTGGCCTTCAGCCTGCTGCTGCTGACGCTGTTCCTGCCGGGTGGTGCACCGGCCGGTGGCTGGACGCTGTATCCGCCGCTGTCGCTGCAGGGCGGCTACAACGTGGCCTTCAGCGTGTTCGCAATCCACGTGGCCGGCATCAGCTCGATCATGGGTGCGATCAACATCATCGCCACCGTGCTGAACATGCGCGCGCCGGGCATCGACCTGCTGAAGATGCCGATCTTCTGCTGGGCCTGGCTGATCACCGCCTTCCTGCTGATCGCGGTGATGCCGGTGCTGGCCGGTGCGGTGACCATGCTGCTGACCGACAAGTTCTTCGGCACCAGTTTCTTCAACGCCGCCGGTGGCGGTGACCCGGTGATGTACCAGCACATCTTCTGGTTCTTCGGCCATCCCGAGGTCTACATCATGATCCTGCCCGCCTTCGGCGTGGTCAGCGAGATCATCCCGACCTTCAGCCGCAAGCCGCTGTTCGGCTACCAGGCGATGGTGTACGCCACCGCCGCGATCGCGTTCCTGTCGTTCATCGTCTGGGCCCACCACATGTTCACCGTGGGCATGCCGCTGGGCGGCGAGATCTACTTCATGTTCGCCACCATGCTGATCTCGATCCCGACCGGCGTGAAGGTGTTCAACTGGGTCAGCACCATGTGGCGGGGCTCGCTGACGTTCGAGGCGCCGATGCTGTGGTCGGTGGCCTTCGTCATCCTGTTCACCATCGGTGGCTTCTCCGGCCTGATGCTGGCGATCGTGGCGGCCGACTTCCAGTACCACGACACCTACTTCGTGGTTGCGCATTTCCACTACGTGCTGGTGACCGGCGCGGTGTTCGCGCTGATCGCGGCGGTGTATTACTGGTGGCCGAAGTGGACCGGGCGCATGTACAGCGAGAAGTGGGCCAAGGTGCACTTCTGGTGGTCGATCGTGTTCGTCAACCTGCTGTTCTTCCCGCAGCACTTCCTCGGCCTGGCCGGCATGCCGCGCCGCATTCCGGACTACAGCGTAGCGTTTGCCGACTGGAACCTGATCAGCTCGATCGGTGCGTTCGGCATGTTCGTCACGCCGTTCATGATGGCCGCGATCCTGCTGTCCTCGCTGCGCAACGGCGAGAAGGCCGAAGCACGCAGCTGGGAAGGTGCACGCGGGCTGGAGTGGACGCTGCCATCGCCGGCACCGGCGCACACCTTCACCACGCCGCCGACCATCCGTCCGGGGGATCTGGCGCATGACGACATCACGCATTGAGGTGGGGCATGCATAACGAGAGCCCACTACAGACCTGCAGAGCCGAGCCATGCCCGGCTGACGAAAAGCAGCCGAGCATGGCTCGGCTCTACAACTACGAAGAGCAGCCGACCAGCGGTCGGCTCTACCAGGGCGGAAGCATCGAACAGCAGCGCCAGCGTGCCCGGCGCACGGCGATGTGGGTCGGCGCCATCGCGGTGCTGGTCTACGTCGGCTTCATCCTCAGCGGGGTGATCGGCCGATGAGCGAGGCACCGGCCAGCACGCGGTCACCCAGTGCCGGGCTGCCGCGCCTGATCGGCGTGGCAGTGGCGGTGTTCCTGCTGACCTTCTCGCTGGTGCCGCTGTACCGCATTGCCTGCGAGAAGGTATTCGGCGTGCGCCTGGAACGCGGCCCGGGTGGTGAAGCCAGTACGGGTGCCGCAGCTGGCAAGCGCACCGTGCGGGTGGAGTTCGATGGCGGCGTCAATTCGCGCCTGCCGTGGTCGTTCCATCCCGAGCAGCTGACCATGGACGTGGTGCCCGGCGAACTCAACGAGGCGCTTTACTTCGCCCGCAACGACAGCCAGCAGGCAGTCGTTGGCAGCGCGGTGCCTTCGGTGGCGCCGGCACGCGCGTCGGGCTTCTTCAGCAAGACCGAGTGCTTCTGTTTCACCGCGCAGACGCTGCAGGCCGGCGAGAAGCGCGACATGCCGGTGCGCTTCATCGTCGATCCGGACCTGCCGCCGGAAATCAAGACGATCACCTTGTCCTACACCTTCTACCGCAACGACGCGTTGTCCGATCGGCTGGCCCCGGCCGCCACCTCGGACGGCGCGCACGCCGCACCCTGACCCGGATACCGACATGGCCCAGACACCGACCGACGCCAACGTGTACTTCGTCCCGGCCCAGAGCAAATGGCCCTTCGTGGGCTCCATCGCGATGATGGTGACCATGGTGGGCGTGGCCAGCTGGCTCAACGACGCCAGCTGGGGGCGCTGGACGTTCTACATCGGCATCGCGATGCTGGTGTTGACCCTGTTCTGGTGGTTCAGCGACGTGGTGCGCGAATCGCAGGCCGGCAACTACAACCACCAGGTCGATGGCTCGTTCCGGATGGGGATGATCTGGTTCATCTTCTCCGAGGTGATGTTCTTCGGCGCGTTCTTCGGCGCGCTGTTCTACACCCGCAACCTGGGCCTGTCGTGGCTGAGCGGCGAAGGCCGCGGGGTGATGACCAACGAGCTGCTCTGGCAGGGCTACTCCGCCGGATGGCCGACCAATGGCCCTGCGGCGATCGGTGGTGCCTTCCAGACCATCCCGGCCTGGGGCCTGCCGCTGATCAATACGCTGATCCTGCTCACCTCCGGCGTGACCCTGACCATCGCCCACCACGCGTTGAAGGCCGGCAACCGCCGCCAGCTGCTGATCTGGCTGGGCCTGACTGTGGTGCTCGGCCTCGGTTTCCTGACCCTGCAGGCGGAGGAGTACATCCACGCCTACAAGGAACTGAACCTGACGCTCGGTTCGGGTATCTACGGTTCGACATTCTTCATGCTGACCGGCTTCCACGGCGCGCACGTGCTGCTGGGCACGATCATGCTGATCGTGATGTGGCTGCGTTCGGCCAAGGGACACTTCACCCGCGACAACCATTTCGGTTTCGAAGCGGCCGCGTGGTACTGGCACTTCGTCGACGTGGTGTGGCTGATGCTGTTCCTGTTCGTCTACGTGCTTTGACCACGCACGCATCGGTGGCCTCAGCCGCCGACGCCGTGCGGCTTGATCCAGCCCATGTAGATGCTCACGATCACCAGTACGATCAACGCCACCGACACCGCGATGCGACGTGTCAGTGCGTTGACCGTGCGCTTGGTCTGGCCGCGGTCGACCAGCAGGTAATACAGGCCGGCGCCCAGGTTCCAGACGATGACGATCAGAAACGCGATTACCAGCAGGGTCTTCAGCGAATCACTCATGCGCGGCTCGAGGGCAGGGTGGGTGCGCCTATCTGACCGCGTTTGCGCGGACTTGTCATGATGCGCCAGCACACACGCGTGATCGGATGGTTGCTGGCCGTGCTGGCGATGGCCGGTTTCACTGCATTGGGGCTGTGGCAGCTGCAGCGCATGCATGCCAAACAGTCAATGTTGGATGCGCAGGGGCCAGCGGTGGCTCAGGCGCTGCCGCTGGCGCAGGCCCTGGCAGCCCCCGGCGCGTTGCACGGTGTGGCCGATCACGGCCGCTTCCTGCCTGGCGTGGTGCTGCTGGACAACCAGACCCGGCATGGCCGTGCCGGCGTAAAGATCTATCGCCCGTTCCGCAGTGACGAAGGCAGCGTGCTGCTGGTCGATCTTGGCTGGCGCGCGCTGCCGCCGGATCGCACGCTGCCGGACATACCGGCGCCGCCTTCGCCGGTGGCGGTGCGCGGGTTGCTGGCGCCACCGCCTTCGGCGGGGCTGGTACTGGGCCCGGCGTTCTCCGCCACCGGTGAGGCCGGGCGCTGGCTGGCCAGCCGCTTGCCGGCCGAGGGCCTCGCCGCAGCGCTGGGCCTGCCAACGCTGCCCGAGCGGGTCCTGCGACTGGACCCGGCGCTGCCCTTCGGCGACGAGCGCGATCTGGACCTGCTGCCGAACACGCTGCCGCCTCAGCGACACCTGGGCTACGCCGTGCAGTGGTTCGGCCTGGCCCTGACCGTGCTGGTGGTGGCGCTGGTGCTGGAGCGGCGCAGGAGACGGCCCATCGCCCGGTAGTGCCGGCCGCTGGCCGGCAATCCCCGGATTCCCGGATTCCTGGATGCCGGGCAGCGGCCGGCACTACCGGCATCGTTTACCCAACCATGAGAAAATGCCCCGCATGAACACTGCTACGTCCCCGCAGGCGCGCGGCTCCGGCCGCCGGACCCTGGTGCTGCTGTTTGCCGTGTTCTTCGGGGCGATGGCGCTGGCCGCGGTATTGCGCTTCTCCGGCTGGCAGCCCACCGGCCACCGCAATGCGGGACAGCTGCTGAAGCCGCCGGTCGATCTGCGCCAGCAGGCGCCGACCCTGGCCAGTGGCCAGCCCTATCCTTGGAACCCCGAGGCCCGCACCTGGCGCCTGCTGGTGGCACCGGCCGGTGCCTGCGACGCGCAGTGCGTCACTTTGTCGCAGGGGCTGGGCAAGGTGTGGCAGCTGTTCGGCCATAACGCCGATAATGTCGAGATCCTGTGGCTGGGTACGCCACCGGCGTCGATCGCCTCGCTGCCCGCGCTGCGGCCGCTGGCTCCGTCGCCAGCCCTGCGCGCGGCGTTGCCGGGCGTCGATGATCCGGCGGGACTGCCGGTCTACGTGATCGATCCGAACGGCTTCGTGATCATGCGCCATGCCCCCGGCAGTGACCTGGGTGGCCTGCGCAAGGACATGGCCACGTTGCTGAAACTGAAGTGAGTCCCGTTTGATGAGCCTTTCCGCGCGTCCGGCGCTGCACCGCAATTTCCACCGCCTGGCGTGGTTCGCCATGATCATGACCGCGAGCACGATCATGTTCGGCGCGTTCGTACGCCTGTCCGATGCCGGCCTGAGCTGCCCGGACTGGCCGACCTGCTATGGCCAGGCCACCTGGCCGCAGCACGTGGAAGAGACCATCGGCCACCCGGCGGCGGAGATCCGCCCGCTGGAGACCCACAAGGCCTGGCGTGAGCAGGTGCACCGCTTCCTGGCCGGCGCGCTGGGCATCGAGATCCTGACCCTGGCCCTGCTGGCCACGCGCAAGCGCCGCTTTGGGACCACGGCAGTGGTGACCGCCTGCGTACTGGTGGCCGCTGGCATACCGCTGTACATGATGGGCTGGCATGGCACCGCCAGCGCATTGGCTCTGGTCGGCGAGGCGATCCTGCTGATCGCCGCGCTGCGCTGGAGCAACATCGACCTGGCACGCGCTGCACTGCTGACCCTGGCGGTGGTGATCTTCCAGGCCCTGCTGGGCATGTGGACGGTGACCCTGCTGCTCAAACCCATCGTGGTGATGGGCCATCTGCTGGGCGGCATGCTGATGTTCGCGCTGCTGGCCTGGATGGCCTGGCGTGCGACGCACATGCCGATCACCCTGGCCGAGGCACCGAAGCTGAAGTGGCTGCTGCGCATCGGCCTGGCGGTGCTGGTCACCCAGATCGCACTGGGCGGCTGGGTCAGTGCCAACTACGCGGCGCTGGCCTGCGGCGGCGGCAGTGCATCGCTGGACAACTTCCCGCGCTGTGCCAACCAGTGGTGGCCGCAGCACAACTTCGTTGAAGGCTTCACCCTGTGGCGTGGCATCGGCGTGGACTACGAAGGCGGCGTGCTGGATGGCGCCTCGCGTATCGCCATCCAGATGGCGCACCGCCTGTTCGCGGCGGTGGTGGCCATCTACCTGCTGTGGCTGGGCGTGCGCCTGTTCCGGTTGCCGAGCATGCGCGGCTGGGCCAGCGCGCTGATCGCGCTGCTGGTGCTGCAGGTCACCCTCGGCATCCTCAATGTGAAGCTGGCGCTGCCACTGGAAGTGGCCGTGGCCCACAACGGCGTGGCCGTTGCCCTGTTGTTCGTGCTGGTCAGCCTGCTGGCCCGCCTGCGCGCCCCGGACTGATTCCATGTTTTCCAACTACCGCCAGTACTGGGACCTGACCAAGCCCAAGGTCGTCGCCCTCATTGTCTTCACTGCCCTGGTCGGCATGGTCCTGGCTATTCCGGGCGTGCCCAGCTGGGAGCAGGTGCGCGCCGGCCTGCTCGGCTTCCTCGGCATCTGGCTGGCCGCTTCGGCGGCCGCCGCGATCAACCAGTTGCTGGATGCGCACATCGATGCGCAGATGGCACGCACGTCGTGGCGCCCGCTGGTGGTCGGCAAGGTCAAGCCATGGCAGGTGCTGGTGTTCGCCGGCGTGCTGATCGTGCTGTCGATGGCCATCCTGGTGCTGTGGGTGAACCTGATCACTGCAGTGCTGACCTTCGCCTCGCTGATCGGCTACGCGGTGATCTACACCGTGTACCTGAAGCGCGCGACCTCGCAGAACATCGTCATCGGTGGCCTGGCCGGCGCGATGCCGCCGATGCTGGGCTGGGCTGCGGTGACCGGCATGCAGGGCTCGTCGGACTGGGCGTACTCGTCGCTGCTGGTGCTGATCATCTTCATCTGGACGCCGCCGCACTTCTGGGCGCTGGCGATCTTCCGCCGCGAGGATTACGCCAAGGCGGAGATCCCGATGCTGCCGGTGACCCACGGCGTGGTGCATACCCGCAAGCAGATCATGGTGTATTCGGTGGTGCTGGCGCTGGTCTGCCTGCTGCCGTACCTGGTGGGCATGAGCGGTGCGTTCTACCTGGGCGGCGCGATCGTGCTCAACGCGGTGTTCCTCTGGTATGCCTGGCGCATGCTCAACCCGCCGGATGAGCTGTTCTCGATGAAGATGTTCTATTACTCCATCGTGTACCTGATGGCGCTGTTCGCCTTCCTGCTGGTCGACCACTGGATCCTGCCCTGGTTGTGAAGCGCCACCTGCAGAGCCGAGCCCATGCTCGGCTGAGGGGGGATTGGAAGAGCAGCCGAGCGTGGGCTCGGCTCTACACTTGATCTCTTCCAGTGGCGTCGCCATTGCTGTTCCTGACCCCAGGGAAAGGAAGCAGCAGGGATGCACTCGTTCTTCCGTTGGACCACCGCGCTGATGCTGGCGCTGGGCATGGCCGTGACCGCGCATGCCGACGACACTACCGCGCAGATCCGCCAATACGCCGCTGACCATCGCCTGCTGGTGCTGGGCGAATTCCATGGAACCCGCGAGACGCCGCTGCTGGTGCGGCAGCTGGTGGACGGCTACAGCCGCACCGGGCCGGTCCTGCTGGCGCTGGAACTGCCACGCGGGGAAACCCCCACGCTGCGCGATTACCTGGCTTCCGATGGCGGGGAGAAGGCACGCCAGCATCTGCGCGGGCGTGCGTTCTGGACCCTGCGCGATGACCAGCATGACGGCCGTCGCAGCCGCGACATGCTGGCAATGATCGAAAGCCTGCGCGTGCTGAAGTCGCAGGGACGTGTGATCGACGTCGTTGGCTATGACGTCAACGCCAGCAAGGGCGGAAACCAGGTACGCGATGACCTCATGGCAGCCGAGTTGCGGCGGCTCTATCGAGGCCTACCGGCCAATGCGCGCATGCTGGTGCTGACTGGTAACGTGCACGCGATGCTGCAAAGGCCGCAAGGTATGCCGCCAGAAATGCAGATGCATCCGATGGCGTCGCAGCTGCGGGACTTGGATATCTACAGCGTACGGTTGGGCGCGCAACGTGGTCAGACGTGGGGATGCGCGGGCGGTTGCATGGCGCGGCCACTTCGAGAGCAGGTTGCCACGGGGCCGCGGGTCGCTGCCGGTGCGGAACGGCCGTACGACCTATGGGTATGGATGCCGGAACTGAGCGTCGGGACGCTGGTGGATCCGTAGCGTCAGGCAAACCATCCACGCATGGCGTGGATCTACTCCGGATCACAGGTGTCAGCCGAGCGCGGGCTCGGCTCTACAGTAGATCCACGCCATGCGTGGATGTCCTCCCGTCGGGTCAGGGCGCGCGCTTCGCGTACCGCTGCGCGATCACGCCGCAGACGATGAGCTGGATCTGGTGGTAGATCATCACCGGCAGCACGATGGCGCCGAGGCTGCCGCCGGCGAACAGCACCTTGGCAATCGGCACGCCGGTGGCCAGGCTCTTCTTCGAGCCGCAGAACACGATGGCGATCTCGTCCTCGCGGTTGAAACGCAGGCGGCGGGCGATGAAGGTGATCAGCGGCATGGCGATGCCCAGCAGCACGGCGGCCACGACCGCCACGGCCAGCAGCGAGAGCAGCGGCGTCTTGCTCCACAGGCCTTCAGTCACCGCTTCACCGAACGCCGAATACACCACCAGCAGGATCGTGCCCTGGTCGGTGTAACGCAGCAGCGCGCGCTGCTTTTCCACCCAACCGGCAATCCACGGCCGCAGCAGGTGGCCGGCCACGAACGGCACCAGCAGCTGCAGCATGATGCCGCCGATCGCATGCAGCGGGTCGTGCACGCCACCGGAGGTGCCCGCAAGCGCGGTCAGCAGCAGCGGCGTCAGGAATACGCCGAGGATGCTCGACAACGAAGCACTGCACACCGCTGCGGGCACATTGCCATGCGCCATCGAGGTGAACGCGATGGACGACTGCACGGTGGAGGGCAGGGTGCACAGGAACAGCACGCCCAGGTACAGCTCCGGGGTCAGCAGCCAGCCCGATAGCGGCTTGAACATCAGCCCCAGCAGCGGGAACAGGAGGAAGGTGCAGGCCAGGATGGTCAGGTGCAGCCGCCAGTGCAGCATGCCGCCAATGATCGACTCGCGCGGCAGGCGCGCGCCGTGCAGGAAGAACAGCGCGGCGATGGCGACGGTGGTGACGTCATCAAGGACGATGGCGGCGGCGCCCTTCATCGGCAGCAGCGAGGCCAGGCCAACCGTGCACAGCAGGGCGAGGGTGAAGTTGTCCGGTCGCAGGCGCGACCACCAGCGGGTCATGGTGGGCAGAGTCCTTGGTGCGGAGAGTTCAGGGCGAGATGACCGGCGTGGCCAGGCGTTGGCGGGTGGCGGCTTCCAGCGAGGTCAGGCCAGCACGCTGGCCCAGCTGAAGGGCCTGTTCGGGGCTGGCATGTTCGTAGCGTGCGTTGACCAGGCCGAGCACGGCGCCAGCGCGGTTGCCGGACGCACAGTGCAGCAGCACCGGCCCCTGGCTCTGCCGCAGGGCCTGGTGCACGGCGCGCACGTTGGCGGCATCGAGCCCCTCGGCACCGGCCACCGGAATGCGCACGTAGCGCAGGCCCAATGATTCGGCAACGCGCGTTTCGTCGAAACCCCGGTCCTCGCCGGGCTGGCGCAGGTCGATCACGGTGCGCACGCCCTGCGCGGCAAGTTCGCGCAGTTGTGCGGCGGAGGGCTGGCCGCCGGCATACAGGCCCGGGCGGACTTCATTGAGCGGGCCATCTGTGGCCAGGGCCGCCAGTGGCAGGCAGAGCGACAACAACAGCAGGCAGGTCAGGCGCAGCAGCATGGTCCTCTCCGTGAAAACGTTCTGCCGCTACAGGCGCAGCCCGGCGCGGGCCTTCAGCAGCTCGCGCAGTTCGTATTTGTCAGTATCGTCCAGGCCCTGCTGGCGCTGCTTTGCCAACAACTCCTCCAGACGTTGCACCAGCAGCTGTTTCTCCAGCTGTGCCACCGCGTCGTGCAGTTCCTGGGTCCAGCTGGCCTCGGTGCCGGGCAGCGTCTGAGCGGCCAGCGTATGCAGCGACGCCTGTTCCTCGCGGCCGTCGAAGTGTTCCAGCAGGGCGCCGGTGCTGATGTCCGGGCGCTGTTCGACCAGCCCCAGCAGTTCCAGCAGCAGCTCCACGCCCGGCAGTCGCAGGCCCTGGAAGTGATGCTTTCCGCCCAGGGTCAGCGCCAGCGACGGCTGCTGCAGCAGCACGGCGATCGCGCCGCGCACCAGGCTGCGCTTGGCCACCGGCTGGATCGTCCGCTGTGGCTGGCGTTGCGGCATCGGCGCGCGCGTGGCCTGGGCAGTGCCGCCCAGGCCGGTCAGCTGCGCCAGCTGCTGCTTCATCAGGTCGCCGAAGGCACCGTCGGGAATCTGCGCCAGCATCGGCTTTGCGCGTTCGGCCAGGCGTGCCTTGCCGTCCAGCGTGCCCAGGTTGATCTCGCGGGTCAGTTCATCGAAGAAGAACTGCGACAGCGGCGTGGCCTGCTTCAGGCGCTCGTTGAAGGCCTCGGCGCCTTCCTTGCGCACGATGCTGTCCGGGTCCTCGCCATCGGGCAGGAACAGGAAGAACGCCTGGCGGCCATCCTTCATGCGCGGCAGCACCGACTCCAGGGCCTTCCAGCCGGCGCGGCGGCCGGCGGCATCGCCGTCGAAGCAGAAGAACACGTCCGGCGCGTTGCGGAACAGCAGCTCGGCATGGTCCGGCGTGGTCGCCGTGCCCAGCGTCGCCACCGCGTGGGTAACCCCGAACTGGAACAGCGAGACCACGTCCATGTAGCCCTCGACCACGATCAACCGCTCGATCTTCTGGTTGGCCTGGCGCACCTGCCACAGGCCGTACAGCTCGCGGCCCTTGTGGAACAGCGCGGTCTCGGGCGAGTTGAGGTACTTGGGGCCGTCGTCCTTCTCGAACACGCGGCCGCCGAAGGCGATCACCCGGCCACGACGGTCGAAGATCGGGAACATCACCCGGTCGCGGAACTTGTCGTAGACGTGGCCGCGATCGTTCTTGGAGAACAGGCCGGCGCGGTCGAGCAGCTTCATGCGGCGCTCGTCCTTGCCCAGCGCATCGCGCAGGCCGCTGTAGCCATCCGGTGCGTAGCCGATCTGGAAGCGCGCGCGGTTCGCTTCGTCCACGCCACGGCTTTCCAGATACGCGCGTGCCTTCTCGCTGCCTTCCAGATTCTTCTGGAAGAACCTGGTGGCGGCGTCCAGCGCCGAGTACAGCTCGCGGCTGTCGTCCTGCTGCTGGGGGCTGCGCGGGTTTTCGTTGCGCGGCACGTCCATGCCGGCACGCTTGGCCAGTTCATCCACCGCGTCGAGGAACTCGAGGCGGTCGTAGTTCATCAGGAAGCTGATCGCGGTGCCGTGCGCGCCGCAGCCGAAGCAGTGATAGAACTGCTTGGTGGGCGAGACCGTGAACGAGGCCGAGCGCTCGTCATGGAACGGGCAGCGTGCGGCGTATTCCTTGCCCTGGCGCTTCAACGGCACGCGGCTGCCCACCACCTCGACGATGTCGGTGCGGGCCAGCAGGTCGTCGATGAAAGCGTCGGGGATACGGGCCATGGGCAACAGGGCAGGGCGCGGTACAGGACCACGCGACGGAACCGGGGGCGGTTGCCCTAGTTTACCCCCTGTCGGGCACCTGGCTGGCGGTGGCCGGATCGATGCCGGCGGCGGCCAGGTGATGGCGCGCGCGCAGGCGCTCATCGATCACCGCGGTCATCAGCGCGCCAACGAAGAAGACCACGGTCGCGTAATAGATCCAGACCAGCGAGATCACCAGCGCGCCCATCGAGCCGTAGGCACTGCCGGGGGCCACGGTGGCGATGTAGACGCCGATGCCGTAGCGGCCCAGTGCGAACAGTGCCGAGGTGATGACGCCGCCGATGAAGGCCTGGCGCCATGCCACGCGGCGGTCGGGCAGGTAGTGGTACATGAAGGCGAACCCCACCGCGTACAGCAGCAGGCTGGTGACGTACCCCAGCGCGGGGAGGATCGAGGGCAGTTGCGCGAAGGCCACCTGCAGTACCGTGGTGGCAGTCATCGACAGGATCAGCAGGAAGCCCAGGGCCAGCACCACGCCGAACGAGAACACACGCTTGCGCAGCCAGGCCTTGATGCCCTCCAGGCGCTCGCCACTGGTGCGGAAGATCAGGTTGAGCGCGTTCTGCAGCTGCGCGAACACGGCGGTGGCGCCGACGAACAGCAGCAGCGTGCTCCACAGCCCCGCCAGCGAGCCGACGTCGGGCTGGTTGTCGGCGTTCTTCAGGACGGTTTCGGCCACCGTAGCCGCGCTGCTGCCAGCCACCGAGCTGATCTGGTCGATCAGCGCCTGCTGTGCCGGCGGGTACAGCGAAGCGGTCAACCACAGCAGCAGCACCAGCAGCGGGGCCATCGACAGCAGGGCGTAGAAGGAAACGGAGGCGGCCTGGGTCAGCACGTCGACGTCGATGAAGCGCTTGGCCACCGCCATCGGAAAGCTGTCCTGCAGGCGCTTGAGGTACTTGTGCAGGGACACGGGAACGTTGGGCTCGGGTTCAACCATGGGTGTGGTTGTAGCAGGCGGCCAACGAAGGTGCGGTGAAGCGGGTGCATCAATGGGGTCAGAGCCCTTTCGCGTTGCGAAAGGGATCCGCCCCCGTGTGCCGGATTACGCCAGCTGCTGCTTGACCAGCTTGGACACCAGGCCCATGTCGGCCTGGCCAGCGAGCTTGGGCTTCAGTGCGCCCATCAGCTTGCCCATGTCGGCCGGGCCGGAGGCGCCGGTCTCGGCGATGGTGGCCTGGATGGCGGCCACGATCTCGGCTTCGCCCATCTTGGCCGGCAGATAGGCTTCGATGACCACGATCTCGGCGCGCTCGATCTCGGCCAGGTCTTCGCGGTTGGCCGCTTCGTACTGGCTGACCGAGTCCTTGCGCTGCTTGACCATCTTGTCGAGCACGGCGATCACGGCGGTGTCATCCAGCTCGATGCGCTCGTCCACTTCGCGCTGCTTGATGGCGGCATTGATCAGGCGGATCACGCCCAGCTTGTGCTTCTCGCCCGCCTTCATGGCGGCCTTCATGTCTTCGGTGAGCTGCTGCTTCATGCTCATGAGGAACCTCGTGGTGGTAGGTGGGGCGGGGCGGATGCCCGAACCCGGAAACGCAAAAAGCCGGCGACGCTCGCGCGTGCCGGCTTCGGCTCCATCGCGACGGGCAGGCCCGCCGCAATGAAGATGCGTCCGATCAGTACAGGCGCTGACGCTTGGTGACGTCGCGCGACGAGCGGCGCAGCTGACGCTTCACAGCAGCGGCGGCCTTGCGCTTGCGCTCCTGGGTCGGCTTTTCGTAGAACTCGCGCTTGCGGGTTTCGGCCAGCACACCGGCCTTTTCGCAAGTGCGCTTGAAGCGGCGAAGAGCAAACTCGAAGGGCTCGTTCTCGCGGACTTTGACGCTGGGCATGGAATCTCCGGGACACAGTAGAACCGGGTCACGCCCGGCGAGCCGCACATTATAGCGGCGAATCGACAAACTGCAAGCGGCCAACCCTGAATACGGGCCGGCGGTTCGAAAGCAGTGAGACCTGCACGTCCCCCGAGGGGACGGCAGGGGCGTCATAATAGCAGGCATGCGAGTCCTTGGCATCGAATCTTCCTGTGATGAGACCGGCGTGGCGGTGTATGACACCGACCTGGCCGGCAGCGCGGCCCTGCGCGCCCATGCGGTCTACAGCCAGATCGCCCTGCACGCCGAATACGGTGGCGTGGTGCCCGAGCTGGCCAGCCGCGACCACGTCCGCAAGCTGCTGCCGCTGGTGCGCCAGACCCTGGCCGAAGCCGGTCTGGGTGTAGGCGACATCGATGGGGTGGCCTACACGGCCGGTCCTGGCCTGGTTGGCGCGCTGCTGGTCGGCGCCGGCGTGGCCCGATCGCTGGCCTGGGCGCTGGAGGTACCGGCCGTCGGCGTACACCATATGGAAGGCCACCTGCTGGCTCCGCTGATGGAAGACGACCCGCCGGAAGCACCGTTCGTGGCGCTGCTGGTGTCCGGTGGCCATACCCAGCTGGTGGCGGTGGATGCGATCGGCCAGTACCGCCTGCTGGGCGAAACCCTGGACGATGCGGCCGGCGAGGCCTTCGACAAGACTGCCAAGCTGATGGGCCTGCCGTACCCCGGCGGCCCGCAGCTGGCCAGGCTGGCCGAGCAGGGCACGCCGGGCGTGTACCGCTTCGCGCGGCCGATGACCGACCGCCCGGGGCTGGATTTCAGCTTCTCCGGCCTGAAGACCCAGGTCCTGATGGCCTGGCGCGACAGCGACCAGAGCGAGCAGACCCGCGCCGACATTGCCCGGGGCTTTGAGGACGCGGTGGTCGAGACCCTGTCGATCAAGTGCGAGCGCGCGCTGGAAGCGGCCGGGACCAATGTGATCGTGGTGGCCGGCGGTGTCGGCGCGAACAAGCGCCTGCGCGCGCGCCTGCAGCAGATGGCCGAGCGCCTCGGCGGCCGCGCCTGCTTCCCGCGGCCTGCACTGTGCACCGACAACGGCGCGATGATCGCCTTTGCTGGGGCGCTGCGGCTGCAGGCTGGCCAGCACAGCCCGCCGAAGGTGGATGTGACCCCGCGCTGGGACATGGCGACCCTGCCCGCGGTGTGAACCGGTGGCGCCGGGCCACGCCCGGCGGACGCTTTACGGACGACCAGCCAACGGCGAGGTCGCCAGCACGGTTGTCGCCCGCTCATGGCGCTGCAGCCACCCCAGGGTGTGCGGGCAGCGCGCATGGATCAGCCGCCCGATCGCGGCCAGATCGGCGCCGATGTCGCGCTCGAGGATGGGCTCGTGATGGGCGATGCGGTTGCGCAGGTGGCGGATGCGGTCGAGGTCGGCATGGATGGACCGACGAAGGACGGACAGCGGCACCGAGGGTGCGTGTGGCAGCGCCAGGCCCATGGTCCCGGCCCAGATCGAATGCTCGAACCGTCGAGCGAACAATTGCTGCCAGAAGCCGAATCGCAGTTTGGCGATGACCTCCGGTACATCCCGCGGAGCTCCGGCGCTGCCGCGGACTTTGCATAGCGAGGCAAGGGCGCCTTCGGCAGGAAGGCTGCGCAGCAGCGCTGGATGCCAGGGCCAGCATCGACCATAACGATGCACCAGCGCCGTAGCGGCTGCATTGCGGATCACAACTTCACAGATGTGCAACGGTGGCAGGAGAGCAGCACACATCTGCATGTTCCAGGCATAGAGCGTGGCGGGATCGGATACGCAACGAGAAGCGATGCGCTCGTAGGTCGACCATCTCTGCCGGGATAGTGCTGCCTGCAGGATCCTGCTTTCCTTCATCAACTCACTCCCAGGGAACGTGGTTTCACGTTGACCCTGGGAACGAGGCAGGAACATCAGAAAACGGCATCATGATCGTCAGTGTTTTTTCGTGGATCGGCTCGGTTTTTCGGCCGGTCGTCTGCCGTGACGCATTTGCCAATTGACTGGTCTGGGGGGCACTCCTAACCTTGCGGCGTGTGCTCCGGGACTCGCGGCTGGATTCCAGCTTCCCCTGGGGACGTTGAGAGGTACCAAAGGGCCCCGCTAGCAGGGCCCTTTGTCTTTTGAGACACCGGCACAGTCGTAATCGCCTCTTGATCAGCAGGCCTGACCTGCTTCAATTTCAAAGCCTGCGCCACCGGACCCGCGGCTGTTCAACAGCTCCCCCCGGGGACAAACGGTAGTACCAAAGGGCCCTGCTAGCGGGGCCCTTTGTTTTTTCCGGGCCGCCCCGTGCCGGCCACCCGTCGCCCGTTCCGGGCAGGGTCACCGCCGTGCCGTTACCATGGCCGCCTGTATTGGCGCTGGTAACCGGAATGGACAAGGTTTTCATCGAGGGGCTGACGATCGACGCCCTGATCGGTATCTACGATTGGGAGCGACGGATCCGCCAGGACCTGGTGTTCGACCTGGAAATGGGCTTCGACAACCGTCGCCCTGCGGCCACCGACGACATCGCCCACACCCTGAACTACAAGGCGGTGAGCAAGCGCCTGGAGCAGTTCGTGCGCGAGTCGGAGTTCGGCCTGGTCGAGACGCTGGCCGAGCGCTGCGCGCAGATCGTGCTGGACGAATTCGACGTGAAGTGGCTGCGCCTGAAGCTGAGCAAGCCGGGCGCGGTGCGCGGCGCGCGCGCGGTGGGTGTGATCATCGAACGCACGCGGGAATGACCCGGTAAATCCGGCCGCCGGCCGGAAACCCCGGTAGTGCCGGCCGCTGGCCGGCAACCTTGGCAACAACGAAACAGACAGGAGACAACTGATGGTGGACGCGGTGGTGGCGGTACAGTGGCTGGAACGGCTGCAGAACACACTGGAACCCTATCCCGGCGCCTACCTGGCGTTGATGATCTCGGCGCTGCTGATCGCCGCCGGCCTGGCCAATTGGGTGACCAAGCGCATCCTGCTGCGTGGCCTGCGGCGCCTGTTGCAGCGCCTGCCAGGTGCCGAGTCCGGCCGTGGCAGCCATTTGATGCGGGTGATTTCGCGCCTGTCCAACGTGGTACCCAGCCAGGTGATCGCCTCGGGCATCACCCTCATCCCCGACCTGCCGCCCAGCCTGGTCAACGTCATCATCAAGCTGTGCATCGTGTGGGCCGTACTGACGGTGTCGATGGCGTTCTCGCATGCGCTGGACGCGGCCAACAGCCTGTACGAGCGCAAGCCCGATGCGCGCAACAAGCCGATCAAGGGCTACCTGCAGGTGGTCAAGATCGTGGTGTTCGTGGCCGCCGGCCTGTCCATCGTCGCCACCCTGCTTGGGGTGAAGCTGGGCCCGCTGGTGACTGGCCTGGGCGCGGCCACGGCGGTGCTGATGCTGATCTTCCAGGACACCATCCTGTCACTGGTGGCCAGCGTGCAGATCAGTGGCGATGGCCGCGTGCGCATCGGCGACTGGATCGAGATGCCCAGCCAGAACGCCGACGGTGACGTCATCGACATCGCCCTGCACACCATCACCGTGCAGAACTTCGACAAGACCATCACCACCATCCCGACCAAGAAGCTGGTGACCGAGTCGTTCAAGAACTGGCGCGGCATGCAGGAGGCCGGTGGCCGCCGGATCAAGCGCGCGCTGTACCTGGACCAGCACAGCGTCGGTTTCCTCGACGACGGCGACCTGGCCTTTCTCGGCGAATTCGCGCTGCTGCGTGACTACCTGCGTGAAAAGGAGCAGGAACTGGGGCAGTGGAACGGGCGCCTGCGCGAGCAGGGCGTGGCCGAGGTCAACAGCCGCCGGGTGACCAACCTGGGTACCTTCCGTGCCTATGTGGAGCGTTACCTGCGCAGCCATCCGGGCATCCATACCGACATGACCCTGCTGGTGCGGCAGCTGCAGCCCACCACCGAAGGCCTGCCGCTGGAGCTGTACTGCTTCACCCGCAGCACCGCCTGGAGCGAGTACGAGGCCGTGCAGTCGGACATCTTCGACCACCTGCTGGCGATTCTGCCGGCGTTTGGCTTGCGGGTGTTCCAGGCCTCCAGCGACGCCATGTTGATGGCCGGGCAGCGCCAGTTGGCCGGCTCGGAGTAAGCTGCGGTGCCCCCGGCGGGACCATACGGGCCCCGCTGTTGGCTGAAACTGAACGAAGAAACCTCTCGCCAAATGGCTCGGGATCGCTAGAATGCCGGGCTTGTAAACGTTTTCATCAAGGACTGCCGGTGGCCTCCGATCGCATCGAATCCCTCATTGCCCAGATGACCGTCGAGGAAAAAGTCGGCCAGCTGGGTGTCTTCGCGGACATGGTCCGCCCGTTCGCCCCGGACGTGAACCCGGAAGCCAACGTGCGCAATGCCGACCAGGTGCTGCAGCAGGTGCGCGAGGGCAAGGTCGGCTCGCTGTTCAATGGCGTGGGCGCCGAGTTGGGCCGTCGCATCCAGCAGGTCGCCACCGAGGAGAGCCGCCTGGGCATCCCGGTGATCCTGGCCGCCGACGTCATCCACGGCATGCGTACCGTGTTCCCGATCCCGCTGGGCGAGGCCGCCAGCTTCGAGCCGGACCTGGCCGAGCGCACCGCGCGCGCCACCGCCATCGAAGCCACCGCTGCCGGCCTGCACTGGACCTATGCCCCGGCCGTGGACATCGCCCGCGACCAGCGCTGGGGCCGTGGCGCCGAAGGTGCCGGTGAGGACGTGGTGCTGGGTTGTGCGTTCGCTGCCGCCCGCGTGCGTGGCTTCCAGGGCAGCGACCTGCGCGCCGCCGATTCGCTGCTGGCCACGCCGAAGCACTTCGCCGCCTACGGCGCGGTGATGGCCGGCATGGAATACAACATGGTGGACATCTCGCCGCAGACCCTGCGCGATGTGCACCTGCCGCCGTTCAAGGCCGCCTTCGAGGCCGGCGCGATCACCGTGATGTCCTCGTTCAACGACATCAACGGCGTGCCGGCCAGCGCCAATGCCGAACTGCTGACCGACATCCTGCGCGGCGAATGGAAGTTCCCGGGCGTGGTGATCTCCGACTACACCGCCGACATGGAGCTGGTCGCGCACGGCTATGCCGCCGACGACCGCGATGCCACCGCCAAGGCGTTCACCGCCGGCCTGGACCTGAGCATGCAGAGCGGCTTCTACGCCGAGCACCTGCCGGGCCTGGTCGAGAGCGGCGAAGTGCCGATGGCGGTGCTGGATGAAGGCGTGCGCCGCATCCTGTGGCTGAAGGAAACCATCGGCCTGTTCGACGACCCGTACCGTTCGCTGGACCCGGCGCGCGAAGCGGATACCTCGCATATCGCTGCGCATGATGAACTGTCGCGCGATGCCGCGCGCCGTTCGATCGTGCTGCTGAACAACCGCGACAACGTGCTGCCGCTGCAGAAGACCGGGCAGAAGATCGCGCTGATCGGCCCGTTCGTGCAGGACCGCGAGAACATCGAAGGCTGCTGGACGCTGTTCGGCGACAAGCAGCGTTACGTCGACCTGGAAACCGGCGTGCGTGCCGCCATCGGCGACGAAGCGCTGCTGGAAATCGTGCCGGGCTGCGAACTGGAAGCGGCCATTCCGGGCGGTACCGAAGCGGCGGTGGCTGCCGCGCTGCGCGCCGATGTGGTGGTGCTGGCGCTGGGCGAACCGCAGCGTTACAGCGGTGAAGCGCAATCGCGCGTGGAGATCACCCTGCCGCCGGCACAGCAGGCACTGGCCGAGGCCGTGGCGATGACCGGCAAGCCGCTGGTGGTGCTGCTGCGCAATGGCCGCGCGCTGGCGCTGCAGGGCGCGGTGCGCAATGCGCAGGCCGTGGCGGTGACCTGGTACCTGGGTACGCAGACCGGCCATGCCGTGGCCGATGTGCTGTTCGGTGACTACAGCCCGTCCGGCCGCCTGCCGGTCAGCTTCCCGCAGGTGTCCGGCCAGCAGCCGTACTTCTACAACCACCCGCGCACCGGCCGTCCGGAGCTGCCGACCATGTCGGAGTTCAAGGCCCGCTGGCGCGAGATTCCGAACGAGCCGCTGTACCCGTTCGGCCACGGCATCGGCTACACCACCTTCGCCTACGGCGTGCCGCAGCTGAGTGCTGTGCAGCTCGGCTGGGACGACACCCTGACCATCACCACCACGCTGACCAACAGCGGTGATGTGGCCGGGGAGGAAGTGGTGCAGCTGTACATCCACGACCGCGTGGCCAGCCGCGTGCGTCCGGTGCGCGAACTGAAGGACTTCCGCAAGGTGGCACTGCAGCCGGGCGAGTCGACCGACGTGGTGTTCACCCTGACCCGCGAGCAGTTGGCGTTCACCGGCCGCGATGGCGTGCTGCGTGCCGAACCGGGCCAGTTCGACCTGTGGGTCTGCGCCTCGTCGGCCGCCGGCGAAGCCGTGCAGTTCGAACTGCTGAAGGCCTGATCAGAAAAAGGGGACGGAGGGGATCAAGTCGTTTGTGCCACTAACGACTTGATCCCCTCCGTCCCCTTTTTGTTGCCGTCACTGCGGCGGCGCTACCATCGGGCTTCCTGTTTCGATGGAGTGCGCGTATGCGCCGGATGGCCTACCTGATTCCCGCTCTGCTGCTGGCGGCCTGTTCGCAGCCTGAGCCCCCGGCGCAGCCTGCGGCGGATGCGCCGCCGCCGATGGAAGCGAACGCGGCAGCGACGCCTGCCGCTGAGCCGGCGGCGCCGGCCGCCGAACCTGCCGCCGCCGCACCGGCGGCACCGGCCGCGGAGGCGCCCGCCGAGGACGCGCGTGCGCGCATCGAATCGCTGCTCGGCGATGCCGCGCAGTTCGAGAAGGTCTTCAACGCGTTCAAGACCGCCGTGGTCGGCGGTGATCGTGCTGCGGTGGTCGAGCAAGTGCGCTTCCCGTTGAACATCAGCGGCGGAAAGAAGATCTCCGGCCCCGGTGAGTTCCAGCGCAACTACGAGAAGATCATCACCCCGGCGGTGGTCAAGGCGGTGTCCGGGCAGGACTTCGGCAAGGTCTTCGTCAACCAGCAGGGCGTGATGATTGGCGATGGACAGGTGTGGTTGAACGGAAAGTGCCTGGACAAGGCCTGCACGCAGACCGAGGTGAAGGTCATCACCATCCAGTGAACGCAGACGGCCCCGCACGCGGGGCCGTCGCGGAAAAACGTGCCGGCCAGCGGCCGGCGGCACCTCATGCCTTCGGCGTCAGCTTCAACAGGCGCGCCTTGCTGCCGTCTTCCAGCAGCCACAGGGCGCCATCCGGGCCCTGTTCCACTTCGCGGATGCGCTCGCCCATGTTGAAGCGTTCGGCTTCGCGCGCGCTGTCGCCATCAAAGGCCACGCGCACCAGCGAGGTCGACGACAGGCCGCCGATGAAGCCGCTGCCCTTCCACTGCGGGAACAGGCTGCCGCTGTAGATCATGAAGCCGGCCGGCGAGATCACCGGCGTCCAGGTCACCTTCGGGGCGGCGAATTCCGGGCGGGTGTCGTGGTCGGGAATCGGACGACCGTCGTAGTGGTCACCGTTGGAAACGATCGGGTAGCCGTAGTTGGCGCCACGCACGATCAGGTTCAACTCGTCGCCACCGGCGGGCCCCATCTCATGCGCCCACAGCTTGCCGTTGGCGTCGAAGGCCATGCCCAGGATGTTGCGATGGCCCAGCGACCACACCTGTGCGGCAACCCCGCCCTGTGAGGCGAACGGGTTGTCGGCGGGCAGGCTGCCATCGTCGTTGAGGCGGATGATCTTGCCGAGGTTGCCGCCCATGTCCTGGGCCGGATCGAACTTCTGGCGCTCGCTGGAACTGATCCACAGCTTGCCGTCCGGGCCGAACGCGAGGCGATGCCCGTAGTGGCCCTCGCCGCTGACCTTGGGGCTCTGCCGCCAGATCACTTTCAGGTTCTTCAGCTGGCCACCCCCGTTCGCATCCAGCGCCAGCGTGGCCCGGGCCACGGCCGCACCGCGGGTATCCAGCGTGCCTTCCTCGGCATAGCTGAGGTAAACGACGTGATTCCGGGCAAAGTCGGGGTGCAGGATGATGTCGCCGAAGCCACCCTGGCCACCGTAGGCGACCTTCGGAACGCCGGTGATCTCATGCTTCTGGCCGCTGGCCAGATCCAGGTGCTGCAGCTTGCCGCGCTTCTCGGTGACCAGCAGGCTGCCGTCAGGCAGGAAGGTCATCGCCCAAGGCTGGTCAAAACGGCTGACTTCGGTGGCGGTGAACGGACGCTGGTCGGCGGCGGAGGAGGCTGCGGGCGCTGCGGTCTGGGCGCCGTTGGCGCCAGGATCGGCGGCGTTGCAGGCGGAGGTGGCGAGGATCGGCACGAGGCCGAGGGCGAGCAGCAGGGGCGTACGGGTCATGGGTATCTCCAGGGCGGGGATGCGGATGGCCGGGCTGCCCCTTGTATACCACCGCAGCCGTGACCGTCGTGGCCCGAAGGTCCTGCGCCCCCCTGTGCGACAGCGGCGGGATCGTCTAGGGTGGGCACGCCCGGGCAAAGCATGCCCGTCTGCCTGCCAAGGACCTGCAATGAATACTGCCATGCCCCACAAGCCCTCCACCGCCTTCATCGCTGCCTCGTGGGTGGCCCTGCTGCTGGGTGCGGCGGCGTACCTGATCGGCCTGTTCAATGCCACGATGGCGCTCAACGAGAAGGGCTACTACCTGACCCTGCTGCTGTTCGGCCTGTTCGCGGCGGTGTCGCTGCAGAAGAGCGTGCGCGACCGCGTCGAAGGCATTCCGGTGAGTGGCCTGTACTACGCGCTGTGCTGGTTCGCGTTGCTGTCGGCGCTGATGCTGCTGCTGATTGGCCTGTGGAATGCCACGCTGGCACCGAGCGAGAAGGGCTTCTAC
Organism: Stenotrophomonas sepilia; assembly: GCF_003244875.1. Classification (GTDB taxonomy): domain Bacteria; phylum Pseudomonadota; class Gammaproteobacteria; order Xanthomonadales; family Xanthomonadaceae; genus Stenotrophomonas; species Stenotrophomonas sepilia. The sequence continues at coordinate 3,836 of NZ_LXXZ01000085.1, read as the reverse complement.
GGCATGGCATATGCGCTGTCGCTGTTCGGTGCAGTGGCTGTGCAGAAGAACACCCGCGACCTGATCGCCGCCGGTGGTGGCGAGCGCAAGCGCAGCGCGATCGTGCCGCCGCTGCCGGAACAGGAATGATCGAGCCGGTGTAGAGCCGAGCCATGCTCGGCTCAGTCGAGCATGGCTCGACGTTACAGACGTGGTGCGGGAGCCGAGCGTAGGCTCGGCTCTACAGCAGCCTGGCGCTATCGCTTCAAGCGCGGATCTGCCAGCTGCGCTTCGTCCCAGCCGCGGCGCACGGCGTTACGTGCCTGCGCCCAGTCCAGGCGACTGCGGCCACGTTCGTTGGCCCAGCGCGATTCCAGTTCGGCTTCGACCTGCTCGTACGCGCGGATCATGTCCTGCGCGCGCGCGGCGTGGCCGATCCGGTAGGCCGGCTCGTAGTCCTCGAAGAACAGCTGGTCGTCGTAGTACGGCTCGGCGGTGTAGCGCTCGCGCCAGTAGCTGCTGACCGCATCGCGCGGCGTGCTGTCGTCCGGTACGCGGCCGGGGATCTGGTACTCGGTCATGGAAGGCTCCGTTGTGGACGAAGCCTGATCCTGCCTGTGTGGCGGTTAACGGCCCGGTCCGGCAGCGTGATCGCCAGATCAATCCGCCGGGCATGGCCCGGCGCTACCGGTCATCCGGCGTCGGCGTCCTTGCGCGGCAGCTTGTAGATCACCGCGCCGATGGCAAACGCCACCAGTGCCGCGGCGATGTTCTGCCAGCTGGCACTGGCGAACAGGGCCAGGCACAGCAGCAGCGCGAGCACCGGAATCAGCGGGCCACCCGGCAGTTTCAGTGCGCCCGGCCGGTCCGCATAGCGCTTGGCCAGCACCAGTACCGCAGCGGCCGTTCCGATGTAGGCGAACAGGCGCGTGGTCATCGACAGCAGGGCCAGCTGCACGAACGAACCGGACAGGGCCAGGCCCAGCGCGATCAGGCCTTGGCACAGGATCGACGCGGCCGGCGTGTGGAAGCGCGGATGCACCTGCGCCAGGATCTTCGGCCCATAGCCATCGCGGGCAAGTGCGAACAGGAAACGCGGGCCCATCATCATCGTGTTGCTGTTGGTACCCAGGATGGAGATGGTCGCGCCGATGGTGAGGATCAGTGCCAGGGCCTCGCCGCCGAAACCGGCTGCGGCGTCGGCCAGCGGCGTGGCCGAGCTGGCCAGGCCGGCCAGCGTACCCTGCGCCACCACCTGCACCGCGCCATAGATGACGGTGACGGTGATGATCATGGTGATCAGCGCGAACGGAATATCGCGGCGTGGATTGCGGTACTCGCCGGCGGCGGCCGGGATGTTCTCGAAGCCGGCGTAGGCGTACAGCAGCAGCAAGGCGGCCTCGCCCATCCGTTGCAGGTCATGCGGGTCCGGGCGCTGGCCGGAGAAGGCCAGCTGTGGATCGATATAGAACGCACCGACAGCCACGAACAGCAGCAGCGGCAGCATCTTGCCGATCACCAGTACCACGCCGGTGCGCGCGGCCGAGCGCACGCCGATGATGTTGACGCCGGTCAGGAAGCCCAGCGACACCACGATCACCGCGATGCGGCCCATGCCGGCGCCGGCCCATGGCCAGAAGCGCGCGACCGCATCGGCCAGCGCGTTGCTGAGTGCGGCCGCCGAGCTGATGCGGGTCAGCCAGATCATCCAGCCGATCTCGAACCCGGCGAAGCGCCCGAACGCCTCGCGTGCATACAGGTAGCTGCCACCGGGCTCGTCGAAATAGCTGGCGGCCTGCGCGTAGCACAGCACCAGCAGCGCCACGACGATACCGGCGGCGACCACGCCCCACAGGCTGAAGGGGCCGAGCAGGGCGACGGTGGCGGCCGGCAGCAGGTAGATGCCGCTGCCGATCACATCGTTGATCGACAGGCCGACGATCTGCCAGCGGCTGACCGCGCGCTGCAGCTGCGGTTCGTCCTGCGCGCTCAACGGGCGTCTCCGCGCAGTGCGGGCAGTTGCCACTGGGCCTGCAGGCGCGTGTACTCGGCGCGCGGCAGCAGCACGAAGCGCGGCGCATCCTGCGGCCGCAACCAGTCCAGCAGCGCCTGCATGCGGGCCTGCGGCATGGCGGTGCAGCCGGCCGTGGCCTCACCGAGTTGGCGCCACAGATGGGCGAAGATGCAGCTGCCCTTGCCGGGCTGGTTGTCCGGGTTGTGGGCGATGACGAAGCCTTCCTGGTAACGCACGTCGCCCTTGTTGTGCAGATCCAGCCGCATCGGCTCGGTGGAGCCCTTGACCGCTGCGCTGCCGACTTTCTTCTCATCGACGATGCGGTTGTAGAACGGCGAGCTGGGCACGTCCATGCAGTAGCTGCTGTTCAGCATCGGCTGGTAAGGCATCGCGGTGCCGGGGCGTGTGACGGCATAGCCGAACGCGCTGCCGAGCGCGAACACGCCCGCCGGGCTGCGGCCATCGCCTTCCTGCTTCTGCGGGCCGTCGGCCTGCGCCGGATGCAGGCCCAGGCCCCAGGCGCTGCCGGTACGGCCGAGCGCCACAGGGAACGCCTGTCCATGTGCGTGCCAGCCCTTGCCATCGCGCACATAGGCCTGCAGCTGCCCCTGGGTGCTGTCCCAGCCTTCGCTGGTGACCACGATCAGCTGGCGCGCGCCATCCAGCGGCGCCGCGTGAACGGACACCGTCGCAGCAAGCAGCAGCGCAGCGGTAGCGAGGCGAACCAGCGATTTCATCAACAGGTGCTCCGGTCAGGAATCCAGCAGGTGGTCGATCCGCTCCAGGTTCACCGCCAGCTGCTGCTGGCGGTCCGGATTGGTGTGGCAGAGCAGCACGAACAGGAAATCGAGCAGGGCGTGCATGGCGCTACGGTACAGCAGCTGCGCGACCTGCGGCGTGCGGTCGTGCGCGCAGACCACCAGTGCCGCATCAGCATGCGCGCGCAGCGGGTTGGCAGTGTGGCGGGTAATGGAAATCACCTTGCCACCCATGTCCTGGAACTGCCGCGACAGCTGCGAAAGCTGTGGCAGGTTGCCGAATTCGGAGAACACCAGCAGCGCATCGCCGGGGCGTGCGGCCGACAGGTTGGCCAGCATCAGGATCGGGTCGGTGTGCGGCACCACCAGCAGCCCGAGCAGCGACAGCCGCATGGCGAACTCGCGGGCATACAGGCCGTCGTCACCCAGGCCATGGACGAACAGCTTGGGTGCGCCGTCGAGCAGCTGCACGATGCGCTCGATCTCCTCGCGCGGATTGGCCTGGCGTGTTTCCTCCTCGGCCTGCGCCTTGCTGCGGCGCAGGGCCTCGCCCAGGCGCAGGTAGTCATCGCCGCTGTCGGGTTCGCTGGGGGGCTGTTGTGGATCGGCACCGACGCGAGCCACGTCCTGGCCGATCGAGTACTTCAGGTCCGGGTAGCCCTTGAAGCCGAGCTTCTGGCTGAACTTCACCACGCTGGATTGGCTGATGCCCAGCGCACTGGCCAGCTGCTGCGACGAGTAGTCGCGCAGCAGGTGGGCGTTGTCGAGGATGAAGTCGGCGATGCGGCGCTCGATGGCCGACATCTGCCCGCGCTCGGTGCGGATCTTCAGCAGGGGCGGCATGCGGGGTGTCCGAGGGGTGTGCGTTGGAGCATAGGGGAACGCGTTGCGGTTGGCCGCGGAGAGCCGGTCATGGGGTGGGTCAGGCGAGTGGGGATTGCGGGGGACGCCGCAAGTACGTCCGTGTAGGCTTGGCCGCGCTTGCGTGTTTGCGCTGTCCTGCGCAAACGGCAAGACCGGGGTTGGGCGTCCTGCCCAACCCGCCCGAGGCATGCCTCGGGCCCATGCGGCTGACACCCCCGCAA
>NZ_LXXZ01000084.1 GCF_003244875.1 Stenotrophomonas sepilia | reverse complement strand
CGCACCAAGCCGCACGTCAACGTCGGCACCATCGGTCACGTCGACCACGGCAAGACCACGCTGACCGCCGCACTGACCAAGATCGGTGCCGAGCGCTTCGGTGGCGAGTTCAAGGACTACTCCTCGATCGACGCCGCGCCGGAAGAAAAGGCGCGTGGCATCACGATCTCGACCGCGCACGTCGAATACGAATCCCCGACCCGTCACTACGCCCACGTTGACTGCCCGGGCCACGCTGACTACGTCAAGAACATGATCACCGGTGCCGCCCAGATGGACGGCGCGATCCTGGTGTGCTCGGCCGCTGACGGCCCGATGCCGCAGACCCGTGAGCACATCCTGCTGTCGCGCCAGGTCGGCGTGCCGTACATCGTCGTGTTCCTGAACAAGGCCGACATGGTGGACGACGCCGAGCTGCTCGAGCTGGTCGAGATGGAAGTGCGCGAGCTGCTGAGCAAGTACGAGTTCCCGGGCGACGACACCCCGATCATCGCCGGTTCGGCCCGTCTGGCGCTGGAAGGCGACCAGAGCGACATCGGCGTGCCGGCCATCCTGAAGCTGGTCGACGCGCTGGACAGCTGGATTCCGGAGCCGGAGCGTGCGATCGACAAGCCGTTCCTGATGCCGGTGGAAGACGTGTTCTCGATCTCGGGCCGCGGCACCGTGGTGACCGGTCGTATCGAGCGCGGCGTGATCAAGGTTGGCGACGAAATCGAAATCGTCGGCATCCGTCCGGTGCAGAAGACCACCGTGACTGGCGTTGAAATGTTCCGCAAGCTGCTGGACCAGGGTCAGGCAGGCGACAACGCTGGCCTGCTGCTGCGCGGCACCAAGCGTGACGACGTCGAGCGTGGCCAGGTGCTGGCCAAGCCGGGCACGATCAAGCCGCACACCAAGTTCGAAGGCGAAGTGTACGTCCTGTCGAAGGACGAGGGCGGCCGCCACACCCCGTTCTTCAACGGCTACCGTCCGCAGTTCTACTTCCGCACCACCGACATCACCGGCGCCGCCAAGCTGCCGGAAGGCGTCGAAATGGTGATGCCGGGTGACAACGTCAAGATGGAAGTCACCCTGATCAACCCGGTGGCCATGGACGAAGGTCTGCGCTTCGCCATCCGCGAAGGTGGCCGTACCGTCGGCGCCGGCGTGGTCTCGAAGATCATCGAGTAA
>NZ_LXXZ01000083.1 GCF_003244875.1 Stenotrophomonas sepilia | reverse complement strand
GAACCGTCAGCCCGGCCACGCGCGCAGGCGTTCCAACGCCGCAAGCACGCACAGCGCGGCTGCCAAAGGGGCCAGCATCGACATCATCAGCCCGCAGCCGGCTGCGCCTTGCCGGGTGTCATCCCGACGCCGCCGCAGCACCGCCAGGCACAGCGCCGCCATCACCGCCAGCGTTGCCGGACCCGGCAGCGCCGGCAAGGTGCCCTGCGGCAGCCACAACACCAGCATCACCGCCGGCAGCGCAACCACCATTGCGCTCAGGCGCGTGCGGGATCGTCCCGCCGCGTCAGCTGCGCGGAGCCACAACGATGTGGCCAACCGGACGGCCAGCATCAGCAGCACCAACTGCAGGGCGGCCAGGCCCGCTGCCCCGGCCAGGGGCAACAATGGCAGCATCCACTGCAGCTCGGGGTGCACCTGCAGCGCCACCGCCAGTGGCCGGGTACTGGCGAGCGCGGAAAACTCGACCAGCCCGGCCTGCAATGCTGCCAGCACGATCAGCAGCAGCATCGCCAGCAACGAGACCAGCGCCAGCACCGCCGGCTGCCACATCGCGCCCTGGCGGCGCAGCGCAGGAAAGCCCAGTGCCAGGCCCACGCTGGCAAATATGCCCAGCAGCGGCACCGCAGCCGCCAGCACGCCCCCCAGCCCGAAGCGATACGGCGCGGTCGCCGGAGGCAGCCAGGGAATCCAATGCCCGTAGTGCACGTGACGTGCCGCCAGCGCCAGCAGCAACACCCCCACACCGATCTTCACCGTCAGCAGCGCACAGGCCGCCAGGGCCACACCCCGCGGCGGCAGCAACGCGAGCGCGCTCAACGTCAGCAGGCCCACGGCCGCCGCTATCTGCACGGGCAGCCAGTCGTTGGCATGGAGGCCTCCGGTAGCCAGCACCGCATGTACATGGCGGGCCATGGACTGTGCCGCGCCCGCTGTGGTCGCCGTCAGCTCAAGCAACAGGATCGTGCCCAGAACGACGGCCACCCGTGGCCCCCAGCTGGCGGCCAGCAGCCCGTACAGGCCATCGGCCGCCGGCAGTCGCAGCACCAGATCCTGCAGGCAGCACAGCACCAGGCCAGCCCCCAGTGCGGCCAGCAACAGGCTCAGTACGATGGCGGGGCCCGCCTGTGCCGCCGTGTGCTGGCCCACCAGCGCGATCACGCTGCCGCCCACCAGCAGCGTCAGTGCCACCACAGCCAGGTGGTCCATCCCCAAGCGCGCCCCACCGGTGCCGTCCCTGCCCCTGTCGCCGTCCATCGCAAGTTCCCTTGATATCCGCCCAAGCGCGGTCGACAGCAGGCTGGCAGCCTGCGTCGTCCTGCGGAATCGGAATCGGTGCTGCGTGCGCCACGATGTGATGGCAGGCACGCTGCCATCGGCAGGGTCGGTCCAGCAACGACAGAAAAATCGTCGCTAAGCAGAATTGATGAAGTTGATCACGACAACGCAGCGCAGCGCCGCCGACGCCGCAACGCCGGGATCACTCGCGTGGCGGTGGCAGGTGCGGTGCGACCAGCGCAAGCGTGCGCTGCAGCGCGCCACGGCCATTGCTGACCAACGTGCAGCCCGCACGCGCCATGTCTTCGCGGGCCTGCGCATCTTCAAGCAGATGCTGCAGCAGGTCGCCCACCGCCTGCGCATCTTCGCCGATCAGCAGCGCACCGGCCTCGCGCATGCGCCGGGAGATTTCCGCGAAGTTGTGCAGGTGCGGGCCGGTCACCGCCGCGGTTCCCATCGCAGCGGGCTCCAGCAGGTTGTGGCCACCGATGGCCTGCAGGCTGCCGCCGACGAAGGCGACCTGGGCGCAGGCGTAGAACGGCATCAGCTCGCCGAGGGTATCGATGACGAACACGTCTGTGGCGGCGTGCGGCCACTGGTCCACGCGGCGGGTCGCCACGCTCCAGCCCTGTTCGCGCGCCAGCGCTTCCACCTTGGGGAAACGTTCGGGATGGCGCGGTGCCCACAGCAGCAGCAGATCCGGATGCTGCTGGCGCAGGCGGCGGTGCAGGTCGATCACCGCCTGCTCTTCGCCGTCATGGGTACTGGCGGCGATCCATACCGGGCGCGCGCCCGGCACCCGTGCATGGAACTGTTCGACGAAGCCCTGCACGTCCGGCGTGGTGATGTCGAACTTCAGGTTGCCCAGTGCCTGCACCTGGCCGGGCTCCGCCCCCAGCTGCACGAAGCGCTCGGCATCGTCCTGCGACTGCGCGGCCACGCAGGTGACGGTGCGCAGGGCGCGGCGGATCAATGCGGCCAGCAGCCGGTAGCCGCGCAGCGAACGCGCCGACAAGCGGGCATTGAGGATGTAGACCGGAACACCACGGTCACGGCAGCCGAACAGCATGTTCGGCCACAACTCGGTTTCCAGGATCAGCGCCAGGCTGGGCTGGAAATGGCCGAGGAAGCGGTTGACGCTGCCCGGCACGTCGTACGGCAGGTAGACATGGTCCAGCGCGTCGCCCCAGAGCGCACGCACGCGCTCGGAGCCGGTCGGAGTGATGGTGGTGATGACCCAGCGGATGTCCGGGCGCTGCTGGCGCAGGGCATTGACCAGCGGCGCGGCGGCATTGACCTCGCCCACCGAGACCGCGTGCAGCCACACCCGTGGCTGGCCGGTCGGCTGCGGATAGGAGGCGTAGCGTTCGTCCCAGCGCCGGAAGTACTCACGGACCCGGAAACCGCGCCAGACCAGGTGGTACACGGTGATCGGCAGCAGGATATAGAGCACGACCGAGTACAGGCCGCGCAGGATCCATTCGACAGGGTCTTTACGCATGCGGCAAGGATACGGGAGCCCCCCGGGAAAGACACGCGGCCGCCTTGGTAGAATGGCCCCATGTCAGATGCCTCCACCGCCGTCCGCCCGTCGCTGCGCGATCCGCGCAACTGGCCGATGTTCGCCGCCATGTTCGGCGCCTTCGCCATCGCCCGCCTGCCGTGGATGCTGCAGCGCGCGCTGGGCCGGGGCGTCGGCTGGATCACCTGGCGCCTGCTCGGCAGCCGCCGCCGCGCCGCCGAGGTCAACCTGCAGCTGTGCTTCCCCGAGAAGGACGAAGCGTGGCGGCAGCGCCTGGTGCGCGACAGTTTCGATGCGCTGGGCGTCGGCGTGTTCGAGTGCATCCGCGCCTGGTGGGGCAGCATCGACAGCATCCGCCCGCAGGTACGGGTCGAAGGCCTGGAACACCTGCGGCAGATGCAGGCCGAAGGCCGCGGCGTCCTGCTGGTCTCCGGCCACTTCATGACCCTGGAGATGTGCGGCCGCCTGCTGTGCGACTACGTCGATCTTTCCGGCATGTACCGCAAGCACAAGAACCCGGTGTACGAGTGGGCGGTCAAGTTCGGCCGCCTGCGCTATGCCAAGGCGATGTTCGCCAACGAGGACATCCGCGCGACCGTGCGCCACCTGAAGAAGGGCGGTTTCCTCTGGTACGCGCCAGACCAGGACATGCGAGGCAAGGACACGGTATTCGTGCCGTTCTTCGGCCACACCGCTTCGACCATCACCGCCACCCATCAGCTGGCGCGCATGACCGGCTGTGCGGTGATTCCGTACTTCCACCGGCGCGAAGGCGGAAAGTACTTCCTGAAGATCGGCGCGCCGCTGGAGAACTTCCCCAGCGAGGATGTGGAAGCCGATACCACCCGGGTCAACCAGGCCATCGAAGCGATGGTGCGAGAGGCTCCCGACCAGTACCTGTGGATCCACCGCCGCTTCAAGCGCCAGCCCGGCGGCCGGAGTGATTTCTACAAATAGCGGTGCGGCGGGAGGGTTTCATCCACGCATGGCGTGGATTTGATGACGCGGAGCATTCTGAAGTAGATCCACGCCTTGCGTGGATGCTCTACATCCGGATGGCGGCACCTACAACGGCCAACGGCACCATGCGTGCGGGTACTCACCCAACGTGCTGGCCAGGCCCGCACGGACCGGATTGGCCATGATGTACATCGCCTTCTCATGAAGGGATTCATCGCTGCGTACGGCGTGATCGTGGTAACCGCGCTGCCACAGCGGCCCTTGTCGCTCCAATCGCCGGTTCAACAGACGGCTGCTGCGTGATTTGAGCAGGGCCATACACTCGGCCAGGGTTCCTCCGCGCAGCTCCATCAGCCAGTGCAGATGGTCGGGCATGACCACCCAGGCGAGGCTATGGCTGAAGCCCTTGCGCTCTACGAAGCGCAGTGTGTCGATAAGGATCGCAACGTTTGCCGCATCGGCGAACAACGGTTCGCGGCCGAGGGTTGCTGTGGTCAATGAGTACACGTTGCCGGATCGGGAATACCGACCGTAGCGAAGTCTGGGGCTGGCCATGCCTCCAGCGTGCGATACGCATGGAAACACCGGTAGTGGTGGTTGACCGGTATTCGCGTCGGGAATGCTCCATCCACGCATGGCGTGGATCTACCAAAGCACGCTCCGTTCGGTACATGCAGTAGAGCCGCGCCATGCGTGGATGGACGATCAGAGCACCGTCGGCGTGTCGTCCGCGTCCCGCGCCAGCAGGCTGCCGGCGAACAGGGCTGCCAGCAGCACCGTCAGGCCACCCCAGAAAGCGGAATAGAACGCCAGGTGCGTATTGAGCGGGAACACCGTGACCGCCAGCGCCAGCATCGCCGGCCGGGCGCGATCACGCGCAGCCGCCGGGGCATAGCGCCAGGCCCGCCAGGCCTGCGCCACCGCCGCCAACCACAGCAGCAGGCCCAGAACGCCGGTCTCGGCAAGGATTTCCAGCACGATCTGGTGGGCGTGCAACGCCGGTTGGTTGCCCCACACGGCGGGGCCCTCATCTGACACGCAGGCCGGATACGCATCGCGGAAGCCGCGCGCACCGACACCGTTGACCGGATGCTCCTCGATCATGCACACCGCCGCGGTCCAGATGCGCGCGCGCCCCGAAAGCGCCTCGTCAACGCCCTGCCCGTCTTCGTTCCATGCCTGCGCCGTGCGCGCGACACGCTCGCGCAGCTGCGGCACGCCCGCTGTCAGTGCGGCCGTACCCAGCGCTGCCACCAGGGCCAGCAGCAGCAGCCGCTTCCAGCCGAACTGGCGCACGCCGCTGTAGGCCAGCACCAGCACGAAGGTGATCCACGAGGCGCGCGAACCTGCCAGCAGCAGCACGCACCCCAGTGTTGCAGCGGCCAGCAGCCACCCTGCATTGCCGAAACGCCGCGCCATCGGCAGCAGCAGGAACGGTGACAGGCTGGCCAGCACCTGGCCGAATTTCAGATTGCAGGGCCCAAGCGCGCCACTGAGGCGGTCGGCCAGTGCGGCTTCGTCGGCCGGGCACAACGCGTGGCCACTCACGGCCAGCTTCAGGTGTTCCAGCGACCAGAACCACGGGCTGGTGCCAGCCAGCGCCTGCACCAGCGCGTCCAGCGTCCACACGCCGGTGATCAGCGCCAGGCCACCGAAGGTCAAGCGCCGCCGTTCCGGCGTGGCCACCGCGATCGCCACCAGCCACATGAAGGGCAGGTAGCGCAGTCCGGCGGCCGCCTTGGTCCACGAGGCCGAAGGGTCGATCGCATCGATGGCCGAAATCGCCTGCGGCAGCCAGTAGCCGAGGAACAGGATCGAGGTCAGCGCCCACGCCGCCGTGCTCAACAGGTGCGGGCGGCGCTGCAGCCGGCGCATCACCATGCGCGCGGCAGCATAGACCGCGCCAAGGCCCAGCACGGTTTCGGCAATGCCCGGCAGCGGCCACATCGCCACGTACGCCAGCACCCACCAGGGCGCCCAGCGCCCGGCACGGTCGTCGCGCACGATGGCAGCGGGGTCAGCCGGCGAGATCGGCATAGAGGCGGAGGGTGTCGCGCTGCATGGCCTGCAGGGTAAACGGGATGCGGGTCGGCAGGGACGGCGGCTGCGCCAGCAGGGCCAGCGCACGTTCACCCAGCGCGTGCGCGTCGCCCAGCGGCACCGCACCGCTGGGCTGCAGCTGCTGCAGCAGTTCGCCGACGCCACCGTGGTCCCAGCCCAGCACCGGGCGGCCGACCGACAGCGCCTCGAGCACGGTGCGGCCAAAGGCTTCCGGCTTGTCCGACAGCTGCAGCACCAGATCGCTGGCGGCGTAGGCCTGGGCGATGCGGACGGTAGGCGTGCTGATCTGTACGGCCTCGGCCACGCCCAGCGCCGCGGCCTGGCGGCGCAGGCCAGCCACGTAGGCCTCGCGCCCGGGTTCGTCGGTGCCCAGCATCCACAGCTGGGCAGGCACGCCGGCGGCACGCACGTCGGCCAGCAGCTGCAGCGCGTGGGCGTGGCCCTTCAGCCGGGTGCCGCGCCCCGGCAGCAGCAGCAGCGGGCCCTCAACCTGCGCCAGCCAAGGGTAGTCGGCCGCCAGGGCCAGCCGCGGGCGGCGGTCGGCGCGCGCCACGCGCGGGAACTGGTTGACGTCGACACCTCTCGGTACGACCCGCAGTTTTTCTTCCGGCACCGTCGGGTAATGGCGTTGCACGTAGGCACGCACGGTGTTGGACACGCAGATCACGCGTTCGCCACTGGTCATCACCGCGCTGTAGCGGCTGGGCGAGTTCAACCCGTGCACGGTGGTCACCCAATGCGGGCGCTGTGCGGCGGGCATGGCGCGGATCGCGTACAGGCCCAACCAGGCCGGCAGCCGCGAACGGGCATGCACGATGTCCGCACCAACTTCGGCAAACAGCCGGCGCAGGGTCGGCAGATGGCGCAGGGTCAGCAGCGACTTGCGGCCGATATCCAGGGTGAGGTGCTCGGCACCGCTGTCCAGCAGCGGCTGCACCAGGCGGCCGCCGGCAGACACCACCAGCGCGCGATGGCCGGCGGCAACCAGGGCCGCAGCGATTTCCAGGGTCGAGCGCTCGACACCACCGGAGTGCAGCGCCGGCAGCAACTGCACCACGGTCAATCGGCGCATCGAAGGGGCCGCCGTTTAGTCGGCCAGCACGAACACGGACCCGCAGTACGGGCACTGCGCTTCGCCGTTGGGCTCGTCCTCGATCGGCAGGTACACGCGCGGATGCGAGTTCCACAGCGCCATTTCCGGGGTCGGGCAGCTCAACGGCAGATCGCTGCGGTGCACGGTGTAGCGCTTCTCGGCGTTGGCGGGCGCGGTGGCGGTATGGCTCATGGCGGATTCGGTGAACGGGTTGCGAGGCCTGTGATTCTAGCATCTGGGCCGCAACGACATTGCCCCGCAACGGGCCTTTGCACGCCGCCGACGATGCCTCGCATCTCCCCGCCGCACGCCGGGCGGCGGTGATTCCGGGGATTTCGCGGTCGTTCCGGCAGGTTCGCTCGCCAGAATCGGCTCCAGCGATATTTCCCGCATTTGGATCGAACTAAATGGCACTTGCCAGCGCGCGGCGGCTGTTGCAGGATCGGGCCAGGTCGCACCTCGACCCACCCAATCCAACCCGATCGCATGGCCCGCCCCCACCGGACCGGCATCGCCTCTTCCACTGCCAGCCTGGCGGGCGGAGCGATGCTGTCCGTGGTGTCCGCCGATGCGGGTTCGCCCGCCGCCAGCCCTTCCGGGAGACCCTTGCATGACCCTGTCCGATCCGCGCCGCGCCCTGCTTCCGCTCGCCCTGGCCCTGGCCTGTGCGACCACTGCGATGCCGGCGCGGGCGCAGGGGCTGCAGACCTCGTTCGAACCGGGCGAACCTGTCCCGGCGCAGGCCACCGGTGCGCTTCAGGTCACGATCGGCAATGGACCGGCCGCGCCCTACGCCGCCAAGCGCAATGCCGGCTACAGCGGCCTGCATGCGCTGCGCTACAGCAGCGAAGGCGGCAGCGCGCGGCGCGAACTGTTCAAGGCCGACCTGCCCATCGAGGCCGATACCACGCTGTCGTGGCTGGTGCTGCCGGAAATCGTCGGCAAGGACACCGTCGCCTCGACCTATGTATCGCTGGACCTGCTGCTGGACGATGGCAGCCGCGTTTCGGCCGGTGCGGCACGCGACCAGCATGGCGTGGCGATCGGCGCGCGCGCGCAGGGCGAATCGAAGACGCTGTACCCGCAACAGTGGGCCCGCAAGGCGGTGCGGCTGGGCGACGTGCCCACGCTGAAGGGCCGCCGCGTGGTGGCGATCGAGCTGGAGGTGGCCAGCGCCGAGGGTGCGCCGGTCTCTGGCTGGATTGATGACGTGCGCCTGGATGCCCAACCGCGGCAGCGGCCGCAGCGCGTCTCCGACTGGGTGCTGACCACCCGCGGCACCCAGGCCAACGGCACCTTCTCGCGCGGCAACAATTTCCCGGCCACGGCGGTGCCGCACGGGTTCAACTTCTGGACCCCGGTGACCGACGCCGGCGCACTGAACTGGCTGTACCGCTGGAACGAACAGAACGATGCGCAGAACCGCCCGCAGCTGCAGGCACTGGCACTGAGCCACCAGCCCAGCCCGTGGATGGGCGACCGCCAGACCTTCCAGGTGATGCCCTCGGCCAGCCGTGGCGTGCCGGACGCCGACCGCCGCAAGCGCGCGCTGTCGTTCGACCGCGGTCATGAAAGCGCGCGCCCCTACCGCTACGACGTGCGCTTCGACAATGGCATCGCTGCTGCCATCGCACCGACCGACCATGCCGCGCTGTTCCGCTTCCAGTTCCCCGAGGGCGGCGACGCCAACCTGCTGTTCGACAATGTCGATGCGCGTGGCGGCCTGACCCTGGACACGGCCACGCAGACCCTCAGCGGCTACACCGATACGCGCAGTGGCCTGTCCAACGGCGCCAGCCGCATGTACGTGGTGGCCAGCTTCGACAAGCCGTGGCGCAGCAGCGGCCGCCTCGACACCGGCCGCCCGACCGGTTACATCAAGTTCGATGCCGGCAGCGACCGGCAGGTGACGATGCGTATCGCCACCTCGCTGATCTCGGTGGAACAGGCGCGTCACAACCTGGCGCTGGAAATCGCCGCCGCCGACACGCTGGAAAGCGTGGCCGGCCGTGCGCAGGATGCATGGGACGCGCGCCTGGCCCGCTTCGACATCGGCGATGCCACTGACGACCAGAAGACCACCTTGTATTCCAGCCTGTACCGGCTGTACCTGTATCCCAACTCCGGCCACGAGAATGCCGGCAGCGCGGCCGCGCCTGACTGGCGCTACGCCAACCAGGCCAGCGCCAGCGACGACAACACCGAGGGCAGCGCGAACCGCAGCTTCACCGGCGTGCGCGATGGCAAGGTATTCGTCAACAACGGCTTCTGGGACACCTTCCGCACTACCTGGCCAGCCTATGCGCTGTTCACGCCCGACGATGCCGGGCAGATGGTGCAGGGCTTCATCGAGCAGTACCGTGCCGGTGGCTGGATCGCACGCTGGTCGTCGCCGGGCTACGCCGACCTGATGGTCGGCACCAGTTCGGACGTGGCCTTCGCCGATGCGTGGCTGAAGGGCATCGGCGGCTTCGATCCGGCCGAGGCCTACGCCGCCGCGCTGAAGAACGCGACCGTGGTACCCCCCGACCGCCATGTCGGCCGCAAGGGCATGGACCGTTCGACCTTCCGTGGCTACGCCAGCGCGGACGTGCACGAAGGCATGTCGTGGACGATGGAAGGCGCACTGAATGACTTCGGCATCGCCAACATGGCCGAGGCCCTGGCCAAGCGCGCGACCACGGCGGCGGCACGCGAGCGTTACAGCACCGAGGCCGACTACTTCCGCCATCGCGCCGCCAGCTACGCGACGATGTTCGATCCGGCCGCCGGCTTCTTCCAGGGCCGCAAGGCCGATGGCCAGTGGCGCGTGGACGCCAGGGCCTACGACCCGCGCGTGTGGGGCCACGACTACACCGAATCCAATGGCTGGACCTTCGCCTTCACCGCCGCCCACGATGGCGAAGGACTCGCCGCGCTCTATGGTGGCCGTGACAAGCTGGCAGCGAAGCTGGATGCCTTCTTCTCCACCCCGGAAACCGCCGACCCCGCGTTTGCCGGATCCTACGGCGGCACCATCCACGAGATGACCGAAGCGCGCGATGTGCGCATGGGCATGTACGCGCACAGCAACCAGCCGGCGCACCACATCCCATGGATGTACCTGTACGCCGGGCAGCCGTGGAAGACCCAGCAGCACGTGCGCGAGATCCTGTCGCGGCTGTATGTGGGCAGCGAGATCGGCCAGGGCTATCCGGGCGACGAGGACAACGGCGAGACCTCCGCGTGGTACGTGCTGGCTTCGCTGGGCCTGTATCCGCTGCGCATGGGCGCCCCGGAGTACGTGATCGGTTCACCGGCGTTCGAACATGCGAGGGTGGAACTGCAGGGCGGTGCGGTGCTGACCGTGAACGCGGCCAACAACTCACGCGAGAACGTCTACGTGCAGTCGCTGAAGATCAATGGCAAGCCGTGGACGAAGACCTGGGTGCCGCACGAGCTGATCGCCAAGGGCGCGACGCTGGACTTCGTGATGGGGCCGCAGCCGTCGCGCTGGGGCAGCGGCGTGGACGATGTGCCGCGCTCGCTGACCGCGCGGGGCCAGCGCCCGCAGCTGCTGCACGACCTGCTCGGCAGTGGCGCCAAGGCGACGCTGGCCGATGGTCGCGCCCTGCCAGCGCTGGTCGACGACGATGCCGCCACGACCGTCGGCCTGGGCGGCGGCGCAACCATCGCACTGACCGGCCTGGGCGACGGCGTGCCGACCATGTACACGCTCACCAGCGGTGACGGCCGCATCCAGGGCGGCGAATGGACGCTGGAAGCGCGCAGCGGCAACGGCCGCTGGATCGTGCTCGACCAGCGCAGCGGCGAAGCCTTCGAGTCTGCCCGCCAGACCCGACCGTTCCACATCGCCAAACCCGGTCGTTACAGCGAGTATCGGCTGCGCCTGGCCGCACCGGGCCGGCTGCCGCTGGCGGAGATCGAACTGTTGGCGCCCAGCGCCGTACAATGAGCCCCATGCGCTACCGTCTGCTGCCTCTGGCCCTTGTTGCCCTTTCCTTCTCCAGCTTCGGCCAGACCCAGGCCTTTGATGCGCAGCTGATCCGCGACGGCGTGACGCTGAACTACCAGGACGCCCGTGGCGCCCTGGCCGCGCCGCAGCGCAAGCGGGTGATCGATACGTTCTACTTCGCCTACCTGCGCGAACGTGCGGACTTCCACCCGGCCGCGCCGTCGATGGTGCGCATCGTGATCGACCCGGCCTACACCGGGATCGCCTTCGTCGGTGACAAGGACCAGGCCGCAACGATCACCATCAACCCGGGTTGGCTGGCGCAGCACCCCAACGACATCGACGTGGTCACCCATGAGGCCATGCACATCGTGCAGGGCTATCCGGGCTATGGCGACGCACGGGTGCCGGGTTGGCTGGTGGAGGGCATCGCCGACTACGCACGCGACCGCTACGGCATGGACAATGCCGCCGCGGGCTGGGCACTTCCGGGCAAGGTCGAGAAGGGGCAGAACTTCGACAGCGGCTACCGTGTCACCGGTGCGTTCCTGAAATGGGCCGACGCCGAACATCCAGGCCTGGTGCTGGCACTGGACAAGGCCCTGCGCGACGGCCGCTATGCACCGGCGCTGTGGCAGAAGCACACCGGCAAGGCACTGCCGGCGCTGTGGGCGCAGTACGCCAAGCCGCGTTCCGACGCTCCGCCGCCGGCCCCTGCACGCCGCGGCAAGCGGCGCTGACGCCCACGCTGTCGCCGGCGCCTCAGCGCGACTGCACGAAACCGGCGTACAGCGCGAACAGCTGCTGGAAGTACCGCCGCGTCACTCGATTGCGCATGACACCCTCGCCGATGGGAAGTTGGTCGGGCCCAGGGTGGGAAGGCCGGTCCGGTCCCTTCCCACGGCCGGGCCGCGTGGGCGTATTGGGCCGCAGCGGCGTTGCAGGGAAATGACCGGGTTGCGTAGCGCGTGTGGCACAGCCCGGGGTAGAACCGGCCGCTGGCCGGCTGTCGTCGTGTATCTGGACATGATTGAGGTTGCCGGCCAGCGGCCGGCACTACCCGTTTCCGCAGCTGTCGCTGGAAAGAAGGCTTATGCCTTCTTTTCCGCTTCCAGCTGCTTCCTGATCTGCGCATCGACCGCCGCAATGGCGGTCATGTTCAGGATCCGGCGCGAGGTCGCGCTGGTGGTCAGGATGTGCACCGGCTTGTTCACGCCCATCAGGATCGGACCGATCGCCACGCCGTCGGTGAACACGCGCACCAGGTTGTAGGCGATGTTGGCCGCTTCCAGGTTCGGCAGCACGAACAGGTTGGCGCGGCCCTGCAGGGTCGAGCCCGGCAGCAGCTTCTGGCGCAGCGCTTCATCCCATGCGGTGTCGCCCTGCATTTCGCCATCCACGTTCAGGCGCGGGTTGCGCTTGAGCAGCAGCTCGCGCACCTGGCGCATCTTCAGCGCATCCTTCGAATCATGGCTGCCGAAGTTGGAGTGTGACAGCAGCGCCACCTTCGGCTCGATGCCGAACAGCTTCATGCGATAGGCCGCCTGCAGGGTCGCCTCGCACAGCTGCTCGGCGGTCGGGTCTTCCTGCACGTGGGTATCGACGAAGAAGAACACGCCCTGCTGGTTGATCACGCCGGTCATCGCCGAGGTCGAGGTGACCTTCGGCTCCAGCGGCAGCACGCTGCGCACGTAGCCCAGCTTCTTGTGGAAGCGGCCGACGATGCCGGTCAGCATCGCATCGGCTTCGCCACGGGCGACCATCACCGCTGCGATCAGGGTCGGGCGCGAACGCATCAGGTTCTTCGCCGCGGCCACGGTCACGCCGCGACGGCCGGTCAGGCCGTGGTAGTACTGCCAGTATTCGTTGAAGCGCGGGTCGTCGTTGATGTTGGTGACTTCAACGTTCTCGCCGATCTTCAGGCGCAGGCCGAGGCGCTCGATGCGCGACTCGATCACTTCCGGGCGACCGATCAGGATCGGATGCGCCAGGCCGTCATCGACCACGTTCTGCACTGCCTGCAGCACCACTTCCTCTTCGCCCTCGGCGTACACCACGCGCTGCTTGTCGCTGCGCGCGCGGTCGTACACCGGCTTCATCATCAGGCTGGTGCGGTAGACGAACTGGGCCAGCTTGTCGCGGTAGGCGCCCATGTCCTCGATCGGGCGCGAGGCCACGCCCGAATCCATCGCGGCCTGGGCCACGGCGGCCGACAGTTCCACCAGCAGGCGGCGGTCGAACGGGCGCGGGATCAGGTATTCACGGCCGAAGCTCGGGGTCTCGCCGCCGTAGGCCGAGCCCATGTCGGTGGCTGCACGGCGTGCCAGTGCAGCGATGGCGCGCACGCAGGCGATCTTCATTTCCTCGTTGATCGCGGTGGCGCCCACGTCCAGCGCACCACGGAACAGGTAGGGGAAGCACAGCACGTTGTTGACCTGGTTCGGGTAGTCCGAACGGCCGGTGCCGATGATCGCGTCCGGACGCGCAGCGCGCGCCACCTCCGGCATAATTTCCGGGGTCGGGTTGGCCAGCGCGAAGATCACCGGATCCGGCGCCATGGTCTTGACCATGTCGGCGGTCAGGATGCCCGGTGCCGACAGGCCCAGGAAAATGTCCGCGCCGTCGACGATCTCGGCCAGGGTGCGCTTGTCGGTGTCGCGCGCATAGCGCTGCTTTTCCGGGTCCAGGTCGGTACGACCGGTGTGGATCACGCCCTCGCGATCGAAGGCCAGGATGTTCTCCGGCTTCAGGCCCAGCTGCACCAGCATGTTCACGCAGGAAATGCCGGCCGCGCCCATGCCCGTGGTCGCCAGCTTCACTTCCTCGATCTTCTTGCCGGTGATCGCCATCGCGTTGAGCACGGCCGCGCCGACGATGATCGCCGTGCCGTGCTGGTCGTCATGGAATACCGGGATCTTCATGCGCTCGCGCAGCTTGCGCTCGACCACGAAGCATTCCGGCGCCTTGATGTCCTCCAGGTTGATGCCGCCGAAGGTCGGTTCCAGCGAGGCGATGATGTCGACCAGCTTGTCCGGGTCGGTCTCATCCACTTCGATGTCGAACACATCGATGCCGGCGAACTTCTGGAACAGCACGCCCTTGCCTTCCATCACCGGCTTGCCGGCCAGCGCGCCGATGTTGCCCAGGCCCAGCACCGCGGTGCCGTTGGAGATCACCGCCACCAGGTTGCCGCGGGCGGTCAGCTCGCTGGCCTGCTGCGGGTCGGCCTTGATCGCTTCACAGGCGTACGCCACGCCCGGCGAATACGCCAGCGACAGGTCGCGCTGGGTCAGCATGGGCTTGGTAGCGGAAACCTTGATCTTTCCCGGCGGGGACATCCGGTGGTAATCGAGGGCGGCCTGTTTGAAATCTTCGTTGGACATCGATGTGGGTTACATGAATGGGCAGAAGGGACAGGGGATGATACCCCCGTTGGAGCGTCCGGACCTGTCGCAATCCTGTCGCAAGCATGCTGCGACCGCACAATTCCGTGCCGTATGCGACGGTACCGCGATACCAGCTTCGGCGCTGCCCATGACAGCCATGGGACGCCCTGAAACGCCGCGGGGCCGTACCACTGACGTGATCGGCCCCGCGGTACCACACACCTGGATCAGCCCTTGGCCGGCAGCGCCTCGGGCAGCGCATCGACCGGCGGCGGCAGTTCGCTCTCGCGGCCATCCAGCGCCAGCTGCAGGCGGTTGCGGTCCAGCGCGCCTTCCCAGCGCGAGACCACCACGGTGGCCACCGCATTGCCGATGAAATTGGTCAGCGAGCGGCATTCGCTCATGAACCGGTCCACGCCCAGGATCAGCGCCATACCAGCCACCGGCACCTCCGGCACCACGGCCAGGGTGGCGGCCAGGGTGATGAAACCGGCGCCGGTGACTCCGGCCGCGCCCTTGGAGCTGAGCATGGCGACCAGCAGCAGGGCGATCTGGTGGCCCAGGGTCAGTTCGGTGTTGGTGGCCTGGGCGATGAACAGTGCCGCCAGGGTCATGTAGATGTTGGTGCCGTCCAGGTTGAACGAGTAGCCGGTCGGGACCACCAGGCCCACCACCGACTTGCTGCAGCCGGCGCGTTCCATCTTCTCCATCAGCGACGGCAGCGCCGACTCCGACGAGGAGGTGCCGAGCACCAGCAGCAGTTCGGCCTTCAGGTAGCGCGCCAGCTTGAACACCGAGAACCCGCACAGGCGGCAGACCACACCGAGGATCACCGCCACGAACAGGAACGCGGTGAGGTAGAACGAGCCCACCAGCCAGGCCAGGTTGATCAGCGAGCCGACGCCGTACTTGCCGATGGTGAAGGCGATCGCACCGAAGGCACCGATCGGGGCGGCCTTCATCAGGATGTGCACCAGCTTGAACACCGGGGCGACCAGCGCCTCCAGGAAGTTCAGCACCGGCTTGCCCTTCTCGCCCACCATCGCCAGCGCGATGCCGAACAGCACGGCCACGAACAGCACCTGCAGGATGTTGCCATCGACAAAAGCGCTGAGCAGCGTCTTCGGGATGATGTCCATCAGGAAGCCGACCAGGGTCAGGTCATGCGACTTCTCGACGTAGCTGTGCACTGCGGTCTGGTCCAGCTCGGCCGGGTTGATGTTCATGCCCGCGCCGGGCTGCACCACGTGCGCCACAATCATGCCGACAATCAGCGCCAGCGTGGAGAAGAACAGGAAGTACGCCATCGCCTTGGCGAACACCCGGCCCACCGTGCGCAGGTGGGTCATGCTGGCGATGCCGGTGACGATGGTGAGGAAGATCACCGGCGCGATGATCATCTTCACCAGGTTGATGAAGGCATCGCCGAGCGGCTTCATCTTCTCGCCGACCAGCGGTTCGTAGTGGCCGAGGATGGCACCCAGGACGATCGCCACGATCACCTGGAAGTACAGCTGGCGATAGATCGGCAACGGCTTTGCAGGCACCGGTGCTGCGGTCGGGATGTGCATGGCGGACTCCGGAAGGGGCGTTTTCAGGCACGTACGGCCCCGGGACTGCACGGGAGCCGTTACCGTGGAAACTGATCGCAGGCCCTGTACTGCACGCACAGGGGGTGCGACCAATGGACGCCTTTGTACGCGCCAGGCACGCCGGCGCAGATAACCTATTGGTACTAGCCCCCCGGTTCAGGTGGCACAGGTGCCTACACTGGCGCCGCACCGCCCGGAAACGGGAAGGCCGGTGGCCCGGGCTGAACGGCTGGGCATGTCCCTGCGAAAGTTTCGGCCCCTGCGGCCGTTGATGTCCTGTCCACACGCAATCTGAGAGAGCCGCACCCAACATGCGCCCGAATCCCACCTTGCTGGCCCTGTCGCTGGCCGCCCTTCCCGCCTTCGCCTCGGCCGCCGATTTCGACAACTGGCCGACCAAGTACACCTTCGGCGATGGCACCGAGCTGGCGGCCACCGCCAACATCGCCTACGACTACAACGACTTCTCCTCGGCCAGCGGCCTCGAGGACGACGACGCCGTGCGGCGCAAGGAATTCGGTGCGACGCTGAAGAAGAAGGGCGTGTACGACGCGATGGTCTACTACGACTTCCAGGCCGATACCTGGCTGGACGTGTTCGTGCGCTTCGAGAGCAAGGCCTTCTTCGGCCGTGACGTCGGCCGCTTCCGCTTCGGCTACATGAAGACCCCGGTCGGCCTAGATGCGAACACCTCTTCGCGTGCCGGCAGCTTCCTGGAAACCTCGCTGCCGGTGCAGGCCTTCTACGAAGGCCGCCGTACCGGTGTGGAATGGGTGCTGGAGCGCCCGCAGTACCTGCTGCAGGCAGGCGCCTATGGCGGCAAGGACCTGCAGGGCGACAACCCCGGAACCACCCAGGCGGTGCGGGCGGTGTGGACGCCGGTGAAGGCACCGGGTGACGTTATCCACCTGGGCCTGGCCTACTCGCAGGAGAACCCACGCGGCTACAGCGACGGCCGCGACGTGCACCACGAGGCCAGCGCCCGCCTGCGCGCGCGCCCGGAAGCCGGCCTGACCGACATCCGCTACGTCGATTCCGGCGCGCTGGTCACCGCCGACCAGATCCGCCGCACCGGCCTGGAAGGCATCTGGATCCGCGGCCCGTTCTCGCTGCAGGCCGAAGCGCTGCGCGCCACGGTCACCCGCCATGACG
Organism: Stenotrophomonas sepilia; assembly: GCF_003244875.1. GTDB lineage: Bacteria > Pseudomonadota > Gammaproteobacteria > Xanthomonadales > Xanthomonadaceae > Stenotrophomonas > Stenotrophomonas sepilia. The sequence continues at coordinate 39,168 of NZ_LXXZ01000083.1, read as the reverse complement.
GCAAGCCCGACTTCACCGGCAGCGGCCAGTACGCGATGGCCAGCTGGGTGCTGACCGGCGAATCGCGGCCGTACAACGCCGGCGCGGTGGCCAACATCAAGCCGGCGCACAACTACGGTGCGGTCGAACTGGTGGCGCGTTACAGCCGCCTGGACCTCGACGATGGTGACATCCTGGGTGGCCGCCAGCACGACCTGACGTTGGGTGCGAACTGGTACCTGACCAGCCACTTCAAGTTCCAGGCCAACTACGTGAAGGTCGACGCCAGCCGTCGTGGCGTGCACAGCACGCCGGAGATCTTCGAATTGCGCGCGCAGATGCACTTCTGACCCCTTCCACGTCAGACCCCGGCGGGCGTGCACGCCGCGCCCGCCGGCCCTGCGTAGACTGCCGCCATGTATTGGCTCAGCCGCCACCGGATGCTGTTGCTGACCATCCTGGTGATGGTCGGTGGCACCGTGCTGTGCGCGGTCGCCGCTGGCCATTACGCCTGGCGGCGCGCGCTCGGCGACGAAAGCAGCCAGGTGCAACGCCAGCTGCAGCTGTATGGCCAGGGCCTGCAACAGCGCATCGACCGCTTCGGCACCTTGCCGCAGGTCATGGCGCTGGATCCGGATCTGCTGCACGCACTGCGTGTGCCGCCCTCGCCCGGCGAACGTCAGCGACTGAACCTCAAGCTGCAACGTGCCAATGAAGTCACCCGGGCCTCGACCCTGACCCTGGTCGGCCACGATGGTGTGGCGGTGGCGGCCAGCAACTGGGACCAACCGACCAGCAACGTCGGCGAGAACTACAGCTACCGCCCCTACTACCGCCAGGCGCTGGCGCAGGGCCGTGGCCGCTTCTACGGCATCGGCATGACCACCGGCGTGCCCGGCTATTACCTTTCGCAGGCCATCGAGGCTGACGGCAAGCGGCTCGGCGTGGTGGTGATCAAGGTCGAGCTGTCCGCGCTGGAACAGGAATGGTTGAGCAGCCCGGACGTGGTGCTGGCCAGCGACGACCATGACGTCGTATTCCTGTCCAACCGGGACAGCTGGCGCTACCGGCTGCTGCGTCCGCTGCGTGCCGGTGAGCGCCGCGAAATGCTCGATGCACGTCAGTACGCCGACCGTGCCCTGCAGCCCTTGCGTGCACGTACCGAAGACGTGCTGTCCGATGGCGGCCGCATGGTGCGGCTGCTGGATCCTGCGCTGCCGCAGCCGAGGCTGTGGCAAAGCCTGGCGCTGCCCGCCGAGGGCTGGAACCTGCACCTGCTGCACGACGCCGGCGCCGCTACTGCAGCAGGTCGCGCGGCCGCCCTGACCGGCGGTGCCGCGTGGCTGGCCTTGGGCTTCCTGGTGCTGTTCGTGCAGCAACGCAGGCGCCTGGCCAAGCATCGCCTGCGCAGCCGCCGCGAACTGGAAACCCTGCTCAAGCAGCACGCACAGGAGCTGCGCACCGCACAGGATGGCCTGCTGCAGGCCGCCACCGACGCCGACAGTGGTCTCAGCCGCAGCCTCGAACACCTGCCGCAGGGTGTTGTGGTGATCGACCGCGACCTGCGCCTGGTCGCGTGGAATTCGCGCTATCTGGAACTGTTCCGGTTCCCGGCAGACCTGGTGCGCGTCGGCCGGCCGATCGAGGAACTGTTCCGTTTCAATGCCCGTCGTGGCCTGCTCGGTCCCGGCCCGGTGGACGAGGCCATCGAGCGCCGCCTGAACCACCTGCGCAGTGGCCGCCCGCACATGCGCGAGAGCGAAAAGGACGACGGCACGGTGCTGGAGATCCGCGGCAATCCCCTGCCTGATGGCGGCTTCGTCACCAGCTATGCGGACATCACCAGCTACAAGAATGCGGCGCGCGAACTGCGCTCGCTGGCCGATGCGCTGGAACACCGCATCGCCGAGCGCACCCGTGACCTGGACGAGGCGCGGCGCGAGGCCGAGCAGGCCAACCGCTACAAGACCCGCTTCGTCGCCTCGGCAGTGCACGACCTGCTGCAGCCGCTCAACGCTGCGCGCATGTTCGTCTCAGTGCTGCGCGGCAAGCTGGGCGACCCGGTGCAGCAGCAGACTGCCGATCATATCGATGCCGCGCTGGCGGCGCAGGACGCGATCCTCAACAGCCTGCTGGATATCGCGCGGCTGGAATCAGGCAGCCTGCCCACCCGCGTACAGGCGTTCCGGCTGGGCCCCCTGCTGCAGACACTGGCGCGCGAGTTCGGCATCGCCGCGCAGTCACGCGGGCTGGTGGTGGACTGGGTCGATAGCCATGCCGTGGTGGTCAGCGATGAAGCGCTGCTGCGCCGCATCCTGCAGAACTTCCTGTCCAACGCGCTGCGCTACAGCGAACGCGGTCGCGTGCTGCTTGGCTGCCGCCGCCGTGAAGGACTGCTGTGGATCGAAGTGCACGACCAGGGCCCGGGTATTCCCGATGCGTTGCAGGGCGAGATCTTCGAGGAGTTCCGTCGCCTGCACGACGGCCAGCAGCGCGGCGCCGGCCTTGGCCTGGCCATTGTCGACCGCATCGGCCGCCTCCTCGGCCATCCGATCCGGCTGCGCTCGCAGCTGGGCCGGGGCAGCGTGTTCGCGGTAGGCGTACCGTTCGGCGAAGCCAGCGCGATTCCGGCCACCGCGCCTGCGCCGGTACTGGCGCAGGAACCGGGCGCGGACAACCCGCTGCGTGGGCGTCGGGTGTGGGTGATCGACGACGATCCGCACGTGTGTGCGGCCAGCCGTGCGCTGCTGGAGCGCTGGGGCTGCGAGGTGGCGCTGGCCGATGGGCCACAGGCGGCGCTGCAGTTGGCCAGTGCCGAGACGGTTCCGGAGCTGGTGCTGCTGGATGTGCGCATGGGCGATCACCACGGGCCGGTGCTGTACGAGACGCTGGCGGAGTTGTGGCAGGCACGCCCACCGGTGGTGCTGGTCACTGCAGAGCGCGATGCGGGATTGCGTGAGATGGCCGCCGAGCGCGGCTGGGGAATGATGGCCAAGCCGGTAAAGCCGCCGGCGCTGCGGGCGCTGATGAGTCAGTTGTTGATCCGGCATCGCGGGTAGTTTCCAGCCAACGGCGCAGCCCCTCGTGGGTGGTCGCGCAAAGCAGTTCATCGGTGGGGCCGGGTAGATGGGCTGCACAGGGGGCGCTGCAAGTACGTCCCTGTAAGCTCAGTCGCCGCATCCATGCGGCTCACGCCCCTGTGCAGCCCATCTACCCGGCCACGGACACGTGCCGTGCGCGTCCACCCACGGAGAAGAAAAAGAAGATCAAAAGCGGGTCGCGCGCTGCGCTTGCTTGTGTAGAGCCGAGCCCATGCTCGGCTTCGCGGACCGGCCGCAAAGCAGCCGAGCGTGGGCTCGGCTCTACAAAAAGCGGCCTGCCAGGCTGCCTTTGCTTTTGATCCTCTTTTCTCTTCCGTGGGTGGACGCGCCCGGAACCTGCCCAGCCTCTCCCATGAACTGCTCTACGTGTCCACCCACGAGGGGCTGTGCCGTTGGCTGGAAATTACAGCCCGATGCCGGCGTCGCCTTCAGGCTCCAGCGCCTTCACCAGCACCGCGGCCTGGGTGCGGCTATGGCACTCGAGTTTTTTCAGGATGGCGGTGACATGCACCTTCACCGTGTTCTCAGCCAGCCCCAGCGTGTAGGCGATCTGCTTGTTGAGCAGGCCATCGGCCAGGCAGAGCAGCACGCGGAACTGCTGCGGGGTCAGCTGGGCCAGGCGGCTGGCCAGCAGCGCATCGGCCTCCGAGCGCTCGGCGGCCATTGCCGGGAACCACAGGCCGCCGTCGAGCACCGCCTGCACGGCCTCGCCGATGGTCTCGGCCGGGGCCGACTTCGGGATGAAACCGGCCGCGCCGAACTGCTGGGCACGGCGGATCACCCGCGGGTGGTCGTTGGACGAGAGGATCACCACCGGAATGTCCGGATGCGAGCCACGCACGTGCAGCAGCGCGGAAAAGCCGTGCGCGCCAGGCATGGTCAGGTCGAGCAGCACCAGGTCCACGTCCGGCTGCGCGTCGAGCGTCTCGGCCAATGCCTCGGCGCTCGCAACCTCGCGCACCTGTGCCAATGGCAGGCTCTGCCGCAAGGACTGCACCACCGCCGAACGCAGCAGCGGGTGGTCATCGGCGATCAGGATGGTGTATTCGCTCATACCGCCATTGTACGGGCAGGTCGCCGCCTCAGCGCCCGGCCGGCTCGACGCTGCTGCGCCAGGCATCGAGGAACTGGCGACGCTTGAGCGCGTCCAGGTACACCAGCAGGCCCGGGCCGAGCTGGATCGGACGGCGGCTGCGGCCGGGCGCATCGTCACCGCGTGCGTTGCCGGTCACAATCGGCATCAGCCGCGCTTCGCGCGACAGCACCTGCTGGCCACGCGGCGACAGCAGGTAATCGAGGAAGCGCCGCGCTTCTTCCGGGTGTGGGCCGGTGCGCGGGATGACTGCGGTGCGCAGCACCACCAGCGTGTAGTCCTCGGGCTCGATGATGGCCAGTGGCGCGCCGGCATCGACACGTGCCTGCGCGTAGGAGCCGAGCACGTTGTAGACCAGCGACAGCTGGCCACTGGCCACCTGGTCCAGCAGCACGCCAGTACGCTCCTCGCGCACCACGTCGTTGTCGCCGAGCGCGCCCAGCAGCGCACCGGCAATGCTGCCGCGCTGCGCGTCCTGGGTGGCCAGCAGGTAGCCGACACTGCTGCGCTCGATGTCATAGGTGCCGACCTTGCCGCGCAGCGGTGCACCTTCAGCACGCAGCCGGTCGAGCAGCTGGCGGCGCGTGTGCGGCACCTTCGCTGCCGGCAGTGCGCGGGTGTTGTAGACCATCACCACCGGCTCGTAGCTGATGCCGAATGCCTCGTTGCGCCATTGCGCCCACGCCGGCAGCGCCGCAGTCTGCGCCGAGCGGTGCGGCAGCGCATGGCCATCGTTGACCAGCTTGGTCTGCAGGTCCATGCCGCTGGAGATCAGCAGGTCCGGTGATGCCGGCCCGCCACGGTCGTGCAGGTAACGCGCGTACAGGTCCTGGGTGATGATGTCCTCGTACACCACTTCGGTGCCGGGGTGAAGGCGCTGGTAGTCGGCGATGACCACCGCGAACACTTCGATGTCGGTGGTGCCGTGGATGCGCAGCTGAGCGGTGGCCGCTCCCTGTGCGGGAAAACGGCGCACATCGCCGGGCGCGGCCAACACCGGCAGGGCCAGCAGCAGGGCAACGGCCGTCGCGAACAAGCGGATCATGGACTGCTCCGGGGCAGGCGGATGGTGGCGACCAGCCCGCCCTGCGGGCGGTTGCTGAGGTCAATGCGGCCGCCATGGCTGTCGACCACGCGCTTGACGATGGCCAGGCCCAGCCCCGCACCACCTGAGGGCGCGCCTTCGCCACGGGCGAAACGCTCGAATACGCGCTCGGCATCGGCCGGGGCGATGCCTGCGCCGTGGTCGGCGATGGTCAGCACGGCCTGCTCGCCTTCCACGGTAAGGGCAATCTGCAAGTCGCCGTCACCGCCGTACTTCAGTGCGTTGTCGACCAGGTTCTTGATCGCCTCGCGCAGCAGCAGCGCATCGCCGTGCACCAGTGCCGGTTCGGCGGTCATCGCCAACTGCACGCGCGGCGCCGGACCGGCCTGCGGCAGCGCTTCATGCAAGGCCTGGTGCACGGTCTCGGCCAGGTCCACCGCTGCAAAGCGCTGCAGATGCGAACGATGGATCACGCTGGCATCGCTGAGCAGCTGGTTCAGCAGCCGGCTCATATGGGTGGCGTTGCGCTCGATCGCCTGCAGGCTGCGCCGCATGTCCTCCGGATCGTCATCATCCAGCGCCAGCTGTGCCTGTGCGCGCAACGCAGCCAGTGGCGTGCGCATCTGGTGCGCAGCCTCGGCCATGAACGCGCGCAGTGTCTCGTTGCTGCTGGACAGGCGTTCCATGAAGCGGTTCAGCGCCGCCACCATCTGGTCCATCTCGCGCGGAACGCGGGCATCCAGCGGCTTCAGGTCGGACGGCTCCCGTCGCGACAGCTCGCGCTCCACCCGCACCAGCGGCCGGAATGCGCGATGCACGCCGAACGCCACCAGTGCCAGCAGCAGCCCGGACAGCACGCCGATCGCCAGCAACGCGCGATTGACCATGTCCTGCGCGACCGCTTCACGCGCACGCCGGGTCTGGCCGACCTGGACCTGCACCTCGCCCTGCGCCGAGGCGGCGGCGAAGCTGCGGCTGACCACCACGAAGCGCACGGTCTCGCCGCTGTAGGTGGCATCGAACAGCTGCGGCTGGGTACCGGGCCGGCGCGGCGGTGCCGGCAGGTCGCCGTAGCCGGTGATCAGGGTGCCGCGGCTGTCGGCCACGCGATAGAACACGCGGTCCTCGGGCGCCATCGCCAGCAGGTCCAGCGCCGCATACGGCAGATCGACCTGCCACTGGCCATCGACCAGGGCCACCGAATCGGCAATGGACAGCGCCGAGGACACCAGCAGGTGATCGTAGGATCGATTGGCGGCGCGCTGGCCGTAATCGCGCGCGGCGAACAGCAGGGCCACTGCGAACACCGCCAGCAGCACGCCGAGATAGAGCAGCAGCGTTCGCCGCAGCGAACCCGGCGCCGCAGTCGCAGCGCGCGCGTCAGCCATCGGCGTCGGCATGGGTATCGCTGGCCTCCAGCAGATAGCCGACACCGCGCACCGTGGTGATGCGCAGCGGTGCGCCCGCCAGCTTCTTTCTCAGGCGGCCAACATACAACTCGATGGCATTCGGGCCCGCTTCGTCATCGAAACCGAACAGGCCGTTGCCGATCTCATCCTTGCCGACCACTTGGCCGAGGCGCCCGACCAGGATCTCCAGCAGGCGGTACTCGCGGTTGGGCAGTTCGATCGGTTCGCCGTCGAGGCTGACCCGGTGCGCAGCGTTGTCGAACTGGAAGCCGCCGATCTGCACCACTTCGCTGGCCTGGCCACGCGCACGCCGCAGCAGCACACGGCAGCGCGCTTCGAACTCGCGAAAATCGAATGGCTTGCCCAGGTAATCGTCGGCACCGACATCCAGCGCCTGCACGCGATCCTCGATGCCATCGCGCGCGGTCAGCATCAGCACCGGCGTGCTGTCACCGCGCTCGCGCATGCCGGCCAGCACGCGCAGGCCATCGAGCTTGGGCAGGCCGATGTCCAGCACCACCAGGTCGAAGCTCTGGTAGCGCAGCACGCTGGCGGCGGCCAGGCCATCAGCCTGCCAGTCCACAGCGTGCCCGCTACGGCGCATCCGGCGGATGATCGCATCGGCCAGATCCGGGTTGTCTTCGACCAGCAGCAGGCGCATGGGCACACGGGTGGGAGGGGAACCGAATGCTACCGCATGCCGCCGCCGCGCTTGCCGGGCACGGCACGGCGAGATCGACGACACGCTTTTCGCTGCACCGCACAAACCGCTGACAGGACGATGACAGCTTGCCCGACCCAGACTGCGGCCGCGCACCGTCCGGTGCCCACGATTGCCGCGCGCCTGGCGCGCACCTGGGAGGGTTTGTGGAATTCACGTTTGCCTGGCGGCGTCCTGCCGCCATGATGGCGCTGGCTGCCCTGTCGGCGCCGGCCTTCGCTGCCGAAGACGACCGCCCGGTCACCGCCATCCTCGGTGGCCGCCTGCACCTGGACTTCGCCACCTTCGACAACGACAACCGCGGCACCCCGAACAAGGACGACACCGAGGTCCGCCGCGCCTGGCTGGACGTGTCCGGCAGGTTCTTCGTGGTCGACTACAAGCTGGAAGCCGATTTCTCCGGCGACCGCGTCGAGGCCAAGGATGTCTATCTGGCACGCAGCTTCGGCAAGGCCGGCAAGCTGACCGTGGGCCAGTTCAAGCAGTACTTCTCGCTGGATGACCGTACCAGCTCCAACTACGGCAGCTTCCTGGAGCGCGGCAACGCCGGCACCACGCTGGCGCCGCTGTACCGCCTGGGTGCGTCCTGGCAGGCCAACCCGGGTGACTTCACCTGGGCGGCCAGCATCTACAGCCTGGAGAGCATCGACGCCTGGCAGGTGAAGGGCCGCGCGGCGGGTGGTCGCGTCACCTGGGCGCCCTCGCCCAGCGACGGTGACGTGCTGCACCTGGGCCTGTCGCTGGCCCGCGAGGCCTACGACAACCCGGGGGCCAACGGCGTGCCCGGCCTGCGTATCCGCCCGCGCCCGGCCGGCCACCTGTCCGACAACAGCCGCCTGACCCTGGTCGACTTCTCCGCCGGCCGCGATACCGACGTCAACAAGTGGTCGCTGGAATACGCGCAGGTGCGCGGCCCGTTGTCGTGGCAGGGCGAGTTCAGTGGCGCCACCTTCGATGATGGCGCCCAGCGCGGCGACGTGATGGCGGCCTACGGCATGCTCAGCTGGTTCGTCACCGGCGAAAGCCGTGCCTACGACCGCAAGACCGGCCGCTTCGCACGGGTCAAGGACATCCGCCACAAGGCTGGGGCCTTCGAAGTGGCGCTGCGTTACGACCAGATGTGGGGCGCGCAGCACCTCGATGGCGCGCCGGACCTGCGCCGTGGCAGCACTGAAGCGTGGACGCTGGGTGGCAACTGGTACCTGCGCGACAACCTGCGCTTCATGCTCAACGTGATCGAAAGCCGCAATCGCGACCGCCTGGCCGGGGTCACGGTGGACCGCACGCGCGCGGTCACCGGCCGCCTGCAGTACGACTTCTAAGCCAGCTGTGCCGGGCAAACCACCCGGCCCCCTTCCACTCCCCCACATCCTGTTTTCGCAAGGAGTCCGCAGATGATGCTGAGCATCCTCGGCTTTGGCATGGTCATTACGTTCATGTACTTGATCATGAGCAAGCGGTTGTCGCCGCTGGTGGCCCTGATCACCATCCCCATCCTGTTCGCGCTGATCGGCGGCTTCGGTGCCGGCATCGACGAGATGATGCTGGAGGGCATCAAGAAGATCGCGCCGACCGGCGTGATGCTGATGTTCGCCATCCTCTACTTCGGGGTGATGATCGACGCCGGCCTGTTCGATCCGCTGGTACGGGTGATCCTGCGCTTCGTCAAGGGCGACCCGATGAAGATCGTGCTCGGCACCGCGGTGCTGGCGATGCTGATCTCGCTCGATGGCGACGGTTCGACCACCTACATGATCACCGTCTCGGCGATGCTGCCGCTGTACCAGCGCCTCGGCATGAACGCGCTGAACATGACCTGCGTGACCATCCTGGCCGGCGGCGTGATGAACCTGACCCCGTGGGGCGGCCCGACCGCACGCGCGGCCACCGCGCTGCACGTGGACCCGGCCGATGTGTTCGTGCCGCTGATCCCGTCGATGGTGATCGCCTGTGCCGGCGTGCTGCTGCTGGCCTGGTACCTGGGCCTGAAGGAACGCCGTCGCCTTGGCGTGGTGACCCTGCCCAAGGGCGGCAGCTGGGTGGACAACAGCGTGTCCGACGACAGCAACCCGCTGCCGACCGTGGAAGACGCCGAGGACATCAAGCGTCCGAAGCTGCTGTGGGTCAACCTGGCCCTGACCGTGGCGCTGATGACCGCGCTGATCATCGGCGTGCTGCCGATGCCGGTGCTGTTCATGGTCGGCTTCGCCATCGCCCTGGTGATCAACTACCCGAACCTGGCCGAGCAACGCCGCCGCGTGGTCAACCACGCCGGCAACGTGCTGTCGGTGGTGTCGCTGATCTTCGCCGCGGGCATCTTCACCGGCATCCTCAACAACACCGGCATGGTCGAGGCGATGTCACACAGCTTCCTGGCGGTGATTCCGGAGTCGTGGGGCCCGTACCTGGCGGTGATCACCGCCGTGGCGTCGATGCCGTTCACCTTCTTCATGTCCAACGACGCGTTCTACTTCGGCGTGCTGCCGATCCTGTCCGAGGCCGCCGGCAACTACGGCATCACCCCGGTGGAAATGGCGCGCGCCTCGCTGGCCGGCCAGCCGGTGCACCTGCTCAGCCCGCTGGTGCCCTCCACCTACCTGCTGGTGGGCCTGGCCAAGGTCGAATTCGCCGACCACCAGAAGTTCACCCTGAAGTGGGCCATCGCCATTTCGATGCTGCTGATGATCGGCAGCCTGCTGTTCGGCCTGTATCCCCTCGCCGCCTGACCCTTTGCCAAGGAGCCTTCTGCAATGACGCTTCGAATCGCTTACGTCACCAGTGGAATGGGCAGTGTCGGTACTGCCATCTGCCAGAGCCTGGCCCGCAGCGGCCACACCGTGGTCGCCGGCTGCGCGCCCAACTCGCCGCGCAAGGCCAACTGGCTGCGCGAGCAGCGCGAACAGGGCTTCGACTTCATCGCCTCCGAAGGCAACGCCACCGACTGGGCCTCGACCAGCGCCGCGTTCGCCAAGGTCCGTGCAGAAGTCGGTGAAGTGGACGTGCTGGTCAACAACTCCGGCGGCAGCCGCGACCTTCTTTTCCGGCAGATGACGGTGGAAGACTGGAACGCGGTGATCGCCTCCAACCTCAATGCGCTGTTCAACCTGACCAAGCAGGTGGTCGATGGCATGGCCACGCGCGGCTGGGGCCGCATCATCAACATCGGTTCGGTCAGCGCCCACAAGGGCCAGATCGGCCAGGTGAACTACGCCACCGCCAAGGCCGCGATGCACGGTTTCAGCCGTGCACTGGCCGCCGAAGTGGCCTCGCGCGGGGTCACTGTCAACACGCTGTCGCCAGGCTACATCGCCAGCCAGGCGATCAGCAGCTTCCCGCCGGATGTACTGGATCGGCTGGCCGCCTCGGTGCCGGTGCGCCGGCTGGGTCGGCCCGAGGAAGTGGCCGGCCTGTGCGCGTGGCTGGCCTCGGATGAAGCCTCGTACGTGACCGGTGCCGACTATCCGGTCAACGGTGGCCTGTACATGGGTTGAGCCCTCCCCCACGGAGTGCGCGGGGCCGGTGAATCTTCGTTCGCGAGGGGGATCCGGCCCCTTTTTCTATCGGGTTGCAGGACACGCACGGGGGCCTGCGTCGTTCGTTGGTTTCTCGTAAAGAAGGTTTCATGTTCCGTTCGCATAGTGGCCATGCACCGCGCACGTGTGCCGGTGACCATCCCCCATGCAACGGACCACCATGCAGACCCGACACCTGACGATCGCCGTGGCGATCGCGCTCTCCGCCGCCACCAGCGCCCATGCCGCCACCGCCGCCGATACCGGCGCCAGCACCGATGCCGCGCTGAGCGCGCAGACGCTGGATACCGTCTCCGTGATCGGCCAGGGCGAGACCCGCCAGGTGCAGCGCATCGCCACCGTCGACAAGCAGGTGCTGCCGCCGGGCACCAGTGGCCAGAAAATCCTCGACCGCCTCCCGGGCGTGTCGGTGCAGTCCAACGATGCCTTCGGCGCCAACGAAGAATCGCAGACCATCAGCCTGCGCGGCTTCGACAAGAGCCGCCTCGGCTATACGCTGGACGGCATCCCGTTGGGTGACAACAGCTACGGCAACTACAACGGCCTGAGCATTGCCCGCGCGATCATTGCCGAGAACCTGGCCGGTGCCGAGCTGTCGCAGGGCATCGGTTCGCTGGGCGTGGCTTCGACCAGCAACCTGGGCGGCACCATCCAGTATTTCTCGATGGACCCGTCCACTGAATTCGGTGGCCGTGCCAGCGTCACCGTCGGCGACAACAACCAGCGCCGTGGCTACCTGCGCGTGGATACCGGCGACCTCAACGGCTTCTCGGCCTATGTGTCCGGCGTGCACCAGGACCAGGACATGTGGGCCGCGCCGTACCAGAACCAGACCACCCGCCAGTTCAACGCCAAGGCCGTGTGGAATGTCGGCGACCACCGTTTCGGTGCGTTCGTGGCGACCTCGCGCGCCAGCCAGGCCAACTACGCCTACCTGTCCAAGGACATGCTGGCCCGCGGCCTGGGTTATGACTGGAACATCTACGCGCCGGACTGGGATCGCGCCGTCGCCGCCGCGTACTGCGCGCCGGGCACCTACAACAAGGCGCGCTGCAGGTTCAGCGGCGGCGTCAACAGCATCGACGATGCGTACTACCAGAGCCGTGCACTGCGCGACGACAACCTTTATTCGGTCGATGCCGACCTGCGCCTGGGCGAGCAGGGCCGCCTGAAGCTGCTGGCCTACCACCACGACAACCGTGGCCAGGGCCACTGGTGGGCACCGGGCCAGCCGTCCTACCCGGGCACCGACAGGATGCTGCCGATTTCGATCCGCAGCACCAACTACACGATCAACCGCGATGGTGTGACCGCCGCGCTGTCGTGGACGGTGAGCATCCACGAACTGGAGGCGGGCCTGTGGTACGAGCAGAACGACCACAACGTGTCGCGCAACTTCTACTACATCAGCGGCCCGTTCCTGGACGACCTGTACCTGAAGAACCCGGACCGCCTGCTGTTCAACCAGGATTTCGACATCCGCACGCGCCAGTTCTACGTGCAGGACCGCATGCGCTTCCTGGACCAGCGCCTGACCGTGGACGTGGGCATCAAGAGCCCGAACACCCGCATGCGCGCCACCGCCCAGCCGGGCGTGGAAACCAGCATCGCCTCGGGCACGCTGACCGCCAAGAAGTCGGTGCTGCCGCAGGTAGGCCTGGGTTTCAAGCTCAACGCCAACAATGAACTGTTCGCCTCGTACGCCGAGAACATCGCCGCCTTTGTCGGTGGCGGCAGCGGTGGCCCGTTGCAGGTGTCGCCGGAATCGTTCGCGGCCAGCGCCGGGCTGGAACCGGAGAAGTCCAAGAGCCTGGAAGCCGGCTTCCGTACCTTCGGCGAGAAGTACCAGGCCTCGATCGCCGCCTACAACGTGAAATTCGACAACCGCCTGCTGTCGCTGAACCCGTGCTCGAGCATCGAAGTCGGCACGCGTCCGGAGTGCGTGACGCGCTTCATCAACGTCGGTTCGGTAAAGAGCCACGGCGCGGAACTGACCTTCATCCTCGAGCCGATCGACGGCCTGCAGTGGTACAACGCGCTGTCCTGGAACAAGACCACCTACGAGGATGACTACACCTCGGGCGGCGCGATCGTGCCGGTGGCCGGCAAGATCACGGTGGATACGCCGCAGCGCATGGCCTCCAGCGAGATCAGCTGGAATCGCGATGGCTTCTTCGCCAGCCTGCGTGCCAAGTACACCGGCAAACGCTACTACACCTACACCAACGACCAGTCGGTGCCGGGCGTGACCACCTTCGACGCCGGTGCAGGCTACGACTTCGGCCCGGGCCTGGGCCTGCGCAACATTCGGGTGTCGTTGAATGCGACCAACCTGACCAACAAGCGCTACGCCGGCCAGCTGAGCTCGTTCGCACCGACCGATCCGAAGGGCACGCGCTATGCGATCCATGCGAGCGCACCGCGGCAGCTGTTCATGACGGTGGCGGCGGAGTTCTAAGTCAAAAGCGGGCGCTGCGGCGCATCAGTACCGCAGCGGGGCGAGGTGGGACGGGCCGAGGCAGGACACGCCGCAAGTACGTCCATGTAGGCTCGGTCGGCGCATCCATGCGCCTCACGGTCCTGCCTCGGCCCGTCCCACCTCGCTCGACAATCCCCTGCGCCGGCGCGGAGGCAATGGAAAGCAAGAGCAGAAGCAAAGCGCCGGGCAGTGCCCGGCGCTTTGCTTTTCAAGCTTTTCAAACGCAATCCCTCTGGTGGATTGCTGGCCGTCTCGCGGAAATTGTTCAGAGCGGGGGGCTTGTGCTGGCCAGGACCGTCCACGGCATGGATGCCGTGGCCGAGCCTACAGGGACGTACTTGCGGCGTGTCCTGGCCAGCGCAAGCCCCCCGCTCTATCCGATATCAATCAAGACGCCACAAACCGCCAACGCATTTCATTCCGGCGCCAGCTGGTCCATCCGTATCCGGTTGGCAAACAGCGAAAACGCCAGCATGCCGGCCAGGCCGTTCGCCCGGCTCACCCAGTGCGGCAGCCAGCGCGGCGGCTTCAACACGCCCGCCTCGAACAGCGGCGCGAACGTGATCGCATCGGTCAAGCTCATCTTGCCGGCGAACAACCAGCGGCAGACCTGCAGGCGGTCCTCGGCCAGCATGTGCCGGAAGAAGGTGTGCACCGACACCAGGCCGCGCAGGTACACCGTGTCCTTGGTGAAGGCCAGGCCGCCATTCGGCGGCACGCCGCGGAACACGCGCTGTGCCGAGGCGAAACTCTCCTCTGCGTTCTGCCCCGCATCGCAGAAATAGCGGAACACTTCGATGAAATCGGCGCCTTCGCGTGCCATCGCAATCGCTTCGGTACGCAGGCTGATGCGCTTGAGGCGCTCGATGTCGATGCTGCCGGTGATCTGCTCGGCAAACGTCGCCAGCCCTTCCTGGGTGGCCGTCACCCGCGGCGACGACAACGCCAGGCTGGGCAACACCGGTTGTTCGCGGCCGTTCAATGCGGTCAGCGAATGCACCAGCGCTTCGTGGTGGAACAGCTGCGCGCGGTCGTAGGCGCTGAAGCGGGCACTGGTGCGCAGTCGAATACGGGTCGGGCCGGCAGCCGCCTTGGACACCAGCTCCGGATCCAGCTGCACCTGGATGATGCGCGATTCGAAGAACGCATCCAGGTCATTCTGCAGCTGCAGCTGCAGGGCAATGGCCGAGACCGGCACCTGCTCTTCCGGCGCCAGCAGTTCGTGATCGAGTTCGGCAGCAATCTGGATGAAGTGACGCGCCGCGTCGCGCGTGCTCGGGCCATTGCCTGGCAACGGCTGCTCGGGCGCGCCGAACAGCTGCACCGAACAGGTATCGACGGCGGCAGTGCCCAGCCCCTCAAGCAGCTGCGCGGCCAGGTCCCAGCTCTGTGCCGACTGCCGCACGTAGTGGCCCAGCGGATGGCTGTCATCGCAGTCAGCGGCGATCACAGCCAGCGCGCGACGTTCTTCGCTGAAGTCCAGCCGTGGGTAATCCACCTTCGGCAGCACCGGCTGGCCACGTGCCACGCTGTCCAGGAACGGTGCCTGCAGCGTGGCCGGCCAGCTGGTCAGCCCCAGCAGGCGGATGCCTCCCACGGCCTCGACCAGGCGCGCATCGAGCGCTGCATGGTGGGCCACCTCACGGTCCAGCGTCGCGGTCGGTTCCATGCGCGGACTATAGCGCCCTGCCATGTCCGGCGCTGCGCGCCGCCGCCCGAGCGTTGGCTCGGGCGCTACAGGGTGTCCCGGGATGCATCTCTTGTAGAGCCGAGCCCACGCTCGGCTGCACTGTCAGCGCCTACGCGGCTTTCCGGCCGGGCGGAACTGCTGGCCTTTGCCCTTCTTGCCGCCACGTTCCTGCGCGGTCTCGGCCTGGCGCACCGCCAGCTTGGCGGCAGCGGCGGCCACTTCTTCCTTCAGCTTGAAATAGTTCAGCAGCCGGCTCTCTTCGATCTCGCCAGCGTCGATCGCTGCGCGGACAGCACAGCCCGGTTCCTGCTGGTGCTTGCAGTCGTTGAAACGGCACTGCGTGGCCAGCGCTTCGATGTCGGCGAAGCCACCTTCGGACAGCGTTTCTTCGCCGGTCGGTTTCAGCTCGCGCATGCCGGGGGTGTCGATCAGGCAGGCGCCGGTCGGAAGCGGCATCAACGCGCGATGGGTGGTGGTGTGGCGGCCGCGCGAATCGTTGGCACGCACCGCGTTGGTCTTCATCCGCTGCTCGCCGAGCAGGGTGTTGGTCAGCGTGGATTTGCCGGCACCGGAGGAGCCCACCAGCACCACCGTGCGGCCCGGGCCCAGCCACGGTTGCAGCACCGCCACACTGTCGGCATCCAGGCCGTTGATCGCATGCAACGCGATGCCCTGCATCTCCAGTTCTTCCAGCACCGCCAGCGCATCCTCGCTGTACTCGGTCTGGTCGGCCTTGGTCAGCACCACCACCGGTTCGGCGCCGCCACCGCCGACCAGCAGCAGGTAGCGCTCGATGCGGCGCGGATTGAAGTCGGCATCCAGGCCACAAACGATGAACACCGTATCGATGTTCGCTGCGATCACCTGCTGGTGGTAGTGCTCGCCCGCCGCGCCACGCTTGATCGCGGTGCGACGCGGCAGCAGCGCAACGATGCGGATGCCGTCCAGCAGCACCCAGTCGCCCACGGCCGGCCGCTCGTGGCTGGGAAAGCGCGGGCGCTGCCATTCCGGCAGTGACTCGGCCTTGATCGCCGCATCCGGGCCATCGGCCACCACGTAATGGGTCCGGTGCTGCTCGATCACCCGCGCCGGGCGGGCCTGCGGGTGTGCGGCCATCACGGCCTGCCAGTCGGCCTGCTGCGCCGGGCCCGGCCAGGGCCAGCCGATGGTCTGCAGGGCGATGAAATCGGGGGTCTGGGTCATCGCCGCCATTCTACCTGTGACGGCCCCCGGCCAGCCCAGCAATAGCAGGCCCGGAGCCATTGCCATGCACTGCAGCAATTCCGGTAGGATGGAATCCCCATGCCTTTTGACGGCCCAGCCTCATGTCCACCATCTCGCCCAAGCCCCTGGCCATCCGCGAGCGCCTTTCCGAAGTGCGCTACGAAATCCGCGGAGAACTGGCCCGGCGAGCGCGGGAGCTGGAGGCGCAGGGCCGCAAGCTGATCAAGCTCAACATCGGCAACCCGGGCAACTTCGGTTTCCGCGCACCCGAGCATCTGCAGCGCGCAATCGCCGACGACATGGGCCGCACCGACCCGTACACCCACCAGCAGGGCCTGCCGGTGGCGCGTGAAGCCATCGCCGATTACTACGCCCGCCGCGGCGCACCGGATGCACACCCGGACCGCGTGTTCGTCGGCAACGGTGTCAGCGAGCTGATCGACCTGTCGCTGCGCGCACTGCTCAATCCGGGCGATGAGGTGCTGGTGCCGTCGCCGGACTACCCACTGTGGTCGGCCTCCACCATCCTCAACGATGGCCGACCGGTGTACTACCGCTGCGCCGCCGAAAACGGCTTCCAGCCGGACCCGAGCGAGATCGAGACACTGGTGTCGTCACGCACCCGCGCCATCGTGCTGATCAACCCGAACAATCCCAGCGGCGCCAGCTACCCGCGCGAACTGCTTGAGCGCGTGGTCGAGATCGCACGACGCCACAACCTGCTGTTGCTGGTCGATGAGATCTACGACCAGATCCTGTACGACGATGCGGTGTTCCAGCCGGTCGCGCCGCTGGCCGGCGACCATCCGTGCCTGACCTTCAGCGGCCTGAGCAAGGTGCACCGTGCCTGCGGCTGGCGCGTGGGCTGGGCCCACCTCAGCGGCGACGACGCGCGCCTGGGCGACTTCCGCGCCGCGCTGGACCTGCTGGGCGCGCTGCGCCTGTGCGCCAACGTGCCGGGCCAGTACGCCATCGAGGCCGCAGTGAACGGCCCGGACACCATCTCCGAACTGTGCACCCCGGGCGGCCGCCTGTATGAAACCCGCCGCGCGGTGATCGACGCCTGCGAAGCCAGCGAGCACCTGTCGCTGGTCGCGCCAGCCGGTGCGCTGTATGCGTTCCCGGCCGTGGTCGGTGCCGCTGCCAAGAGCTTTGACGACCACACCTTCGCGCTGGACCTGATGAACAACGAAGGCGTGCTGGTGGTACCGGGTTCCAGCTTCAACGTGCCCTACCGCCACCATTTCCGCGTGACCCTGTTGCCGGAAGCCTCGGTGATGCGCGATGTGTTCGCCCGCATCGACCGCGTGCTGGCCCGGCGTGCCGAGGACGCGACCAAGGTCGTGCCGCTGAAGCCGCGCCGTTCGGTGGCCTGAGCGGTGGCGCTGTCCTACCTGGCGCTGGGCGACTCGTACACCGTCGGAGAAGCCGTTGCTGTCGAAGGCCGCTGGCCGCACCAGCTGGCCGCCGCCCTGCGTGCGCAGGATGTGGCGCTGGCCGACCCGCAGACCATCGCCACCACCGGCTGGACCACCGACGAGCTGGACGCCGGCATCGATGCGGCTGCACCCCAGGGCCCGTTCGATTTCGTCAGCCTGCTGATCGGCGTCAACAACCAGTACCGCGGCCGGCCGCTGGACGAGTACCGCGTACAGTTCCAGGCCCTGCTGCAGCGGGCGATCGGCTTTGCCGGGGGCCGCCCCGGGCGCGTGCTGGTGCTGTCCTTCCCCGACTGGGGCGCGACGCCGTTCGGTGCCGGCAGCGGCCGCGACCTGGCCACCATCGAGATCGAGACCGACGAGTTCAACGCAGCTGCCGAGGTGATCAGCACCCAGCAGGGCGTGGCCTTCGTCGACATCACCGACATCAGCCGTGACCAGGGCGGCAACCCGGCAATGATCGCCGAAGACGGCCTGCACCCGTCGGCGCGGATGTACGCATTGTGGAGCGCGCGCGCGCTGCCGGTCGCCGCACGCCTGCTCGGTGGAACGGACTGATACGATGGATGGTAAGCCACGGAACGGCCCGCCGCTGCCCTGCACACCGCTGACCGCCCCGCAGGCCCGCGCGATCGCCGAAGCGTTCCGCCCGGCACGGGCCTGGGGCAGCCGTCGCGACTACTACTACACCCGCGGCAAGCTCGGCAGCGACCCTCTGTATGACGGCGTGCTGCAGCATCTGCGCGACGACGGGCAGCCGGTGCTGGACCTGGGCTGCGGGTTGGGGCTGTTCGCCCATGTGCTGCGCCAGCGCGGCGGCACCCACCCCTACCTCGGCGTGGACGTGGATGCCAGCAAGATCACCCGTGCCCAGCGTGCCGCCACCGGCCTGCACGCTGTGCGCTTCGACTGCCTGGACGTGCAGGCGCCACTGCCGGCGCAGCCCGGACACGTCCTGTTGCTGGATGTGTTGCAGTACCTGGACGCGGGCCCACAACTGGCACTGCTGCGTGCGGCCAGCGCGCGGGTGGCCGCCGGTGGCCGCCTGCTGCTGCGCACGCCACTGGCCACCGGCGATGGTCGCGACCGCACCACGCGGGTGGCGGACCGGTTGGCCTGGCTGGTCGGCTGGATGGGCACGCGGCCGCGCCACTACCCCGACCCGCACGTGCTGCAAGCGACACTGGCCGAGGCCGGATTGCAGGTGACGGCGCCGCGTCCCCTGCATGGGCGCACGCCATTCAACAGCTGGTTGCTGGTGGCCCAACGCCCCGCGCTGTAGAGCTGCGCTGCGACGTTTTTCCGGTGCTGCGCACCGCCGCCCGAGCATCGGCTCGGGCGCTACAGTAGCGCCCCCCTTGTAGAGCCGAGCCCATGCCCGGCTGCTCTACATTACCAGGGCCGGCGTTACGGGACCGGCAGCCGCGCTTTCAGCCCGCGCTCGTCCAGTGCCTTCAGCACGCCCTCAATGATCGCCAGGTTGTGGCCGTGGGCGGCCCCCTCATGCAGCAGCACGATGGCCCCCGGTCGCAGATCCGGCAGCAGGCGGTCGAGCACCCCCTGCGCCGTGCAACCGATGCCGTCGAAGCCGCGCGCGCTCCAGCCGACCCGGACCAGGCCCAGCCGCTGCAGCACCGGCGCCACGAACGGATTGGTCATGCCCACCACCGAGCGGTACCAGCGCACCGGGCGACCGCTTACCGCCTGCAGCGCGTGCTGGCAGCCCTCGATCTCGGCGCGCATCGCCGCCGGGCCCAGCCGCCAGAAGCGCGCCTGCGGATGGCTGTGGCTGTGGTTGCCCAGGTCGTGGCCGCGGCGCAGGATCTCCTGCACCAGTTCCGGCTGCGCCAGCGCGCGCTCGCCCACCAGGAAAAAGGTGGCATGGGCCTGGTGGCGGTCCAGCAGGTCGAGCACGGCACGGGTTTCCGGGCCAGGACCGTCATCAATGGTCAGCCAGACGCTGTTGCCGGCATCCGGCAACCGGCTCAGCACCGGCGCATAGAAGCGACTGTTGGGCAGGAACACCGGCACCAAGAACAGTGCGTGGCTGGCCACCATCAGCGGCACCCCCCAGTGCCAGCCCGCCAGGGCCCAGACCAGGATCACCAGCAGCTGCGACGCCACCAGCCAGGGCAGCCAGCGCCAGGGCCGGGTCGGAATGCGATGCAATGTTCCTGCGTTGCTCATCCCCCATGATGCCATGAGGGGTAGAATCGATGGTTCGAATTCCCGGAACCCCGACGTCCATGTCCCTCGATCCCGCCCTGCGTTCGCGCATCGAATCCATCCTCAACGCCAACCGCGTCGTGCTGTTCATGAAGGGCCAGCCGTCGATGCCGCAGTGCGGTTTCTCGGCCAAGGCCGTGGGCGCCCTGCAGGACCTGGGTGTCGAGTTCGCCCACGTCAACGTGCTGGCCGACCAGGAAATCCGTGAAGGCATCAAGGCCTATGGCGACTGGCCGACCATCCCGCAGCTGTACATCGACGGCGAACTGGTCGGCGGCAGCGACATCGTGCTGCAGATGGCCGCCAGCGGCGAGCTGAGCAGCGTGCTGGGCCTGGCTGCGCCGGACCGTACCCCGCCGAGCATCACCGTCACCCCGGCCGCCGTGGAAATGCTCAAGGGCGCGCTGGCCGATGCCCCGGGCGCGGCCCTGCAGCTGTCCATCGACGCCGGTTTCCAGCCGAACTTCCAGCTGGCCCCGCACGACGAAGGCGCCATCGCTGCCGAGTCCAATGGCCTGCGCGTGCAGTTCGACCTGGCCAGTGCCCGTCGCGCCAACGGCATCACCATCGACTGGGTGGACGACATCCGCGGCAAGGGCCTGGCCATCGACAACCCGAATGCGCCCAAGCCGGTGCAGGAAATCAGCGTGCGCGATGCCGACGACCTGGTGCGTGCCGGCAACATCACCCTGGTCGACGTGCGCCCCGCCGACGAACGTGAGATCGCCGCCGTCGGCGTGCCGTTCAAGACCTTCGACGGCAACGGCCGTGCCGCGCTGGAAGCCCTGCCGAAGGACACTGCACTGGCCTTCATGTGCCACCACGGTGGCCGCAGCGCGCAGGCCGCCGAGCAGTTCCGCGCCCTGGGTTTCACCAAGGTGTTCAACGTGACCGGCGGCATCAACGCCTGGTCGGAAGACGTCGACAACGGCGTGCCGAAGTACTGATTGACGGCGCGGGGTCAGCGCCCTTTCCTGCGGAAAGCGGATCTGGCCCCCGAAAAAAGAGGACGGAGGGGATTAAGTCGTTTATACCACAAACGACTTAATCCCCTCCGTCCCCTTTTTTCAGCCGGCGAAACCGCCTTCGGCCAGGTAGTCCAGTTCCTCCGGCGAGGGAATGCGCCCCAGCACTGCGTTGCGGTGCGGGAAACGGCCGAAGCGGCGGATGATGTCGCGGTGCAGCTCGGCGTACTGCAGGTATTCCTTGTCGCCCAGCACATCGAACATCGCCACCGAACGGTCCTGGTCCAACGGGTCCTCGGAGTGCTCGAACGGCAGGTAGATGAAGGCGCGCAGCTTCGGCACCAGCTGCAGGTCCAGGCCTTCCTCGATGGCGCGCATGGCGTAGTGCCGGGCCAGGCCATCGGTGGCATAGGAATGGGCAGTACCGCGGAAGCAGTTGCGCGGGAACTGGTCCAGCAGCAGCATCAGCGCCAGTGCGCCCTCGGCACTGCCCAGCCAGTGTTCACGCCCACGCGAAGCGGCGGCGAAATGCTCATCCAGGAACAACTGGCGGAACTGCGCGTCGAACGCATCGTCGCGGGCGAACCACTTCGCAGGGCCCGCTTCTTTCCAGAAATCCACCACTTGCGCGGCAACGTCCATCACCTACTCCCCAGGGCCGGCGCGCCGCGCCAGGCCGTCATCATCATTCATCGAAGCGCAGGTGGCGGACCGACTTGCCGTTGCGCCGGATAAGCTTAAGCGCCTCGATACCGATCTGGATATGGTTTTCCACGAACTGGGAGCTGACCTTGGCATCGGAAGCCTCGGTCTTGACCCCGTCGGGGATCATCGGCTGGTCCGAGACCAGCAGCAGCGCGCCACTGGGAATGTGGTTGGCGAAACCGGCCGCGAACACGGTGGCGGTTTCCATGTCGATGGCCATGCAGCGCATCGCCCGCAGCCGCTCCTTGAAGGCCTCGTCGTGCTCCCAGACCCGGCGGTTGGTGGTGTAGACGGTGCCGGTCCAGTAGTCGTGGCCGAGGTCGCGGATCATGGTCGAGACTGCACGCTGCAGCGCAAACGCCGGCAAGGCTGGCACTTCCGGCGGCAGGTAGTCGCCCGACGTACCTTCGCCGCGGATCGCCGCGATCGGCAGCACCAGGTCACCCAGCTGGTTCTTGCGCTTGAGGCCACCGCACTTGCCCAGGAACAGTACCGCCTTGGGCATCACTGCCGACAGCAGGTCCATGATGATCGCGGCATTGGGGCTGCCCATGCCGAAGTTGATCATGGTGATGCCGTCGATGGTGGCACTGGCCATCGGCCGGTCCAGGCCGATGATGGGCGCACCGGTCAGCTCGGAAAAGGTGTGCAGGTAGCCGCCGAAGTTGGTCAGCAGGATGTGCTGGCCGAACTGGTCCAGCGGCACGCCGGTGTAGCGCGGCAGCCAGTTGTCGACGATTTCCTGCTTGCTCTTCATGGGCGGTCCGGTACGGCGTGGGGGCCGGATATTTTCAGCCACCCGGCCGGTGCCGTCGAGCGACCGTCGGCAGGCCTGTGAAGAAGGTCACTTGGCAAGCCCGCCATCGCCCGGCTAGCGTCGGCGGCTGGATCACGCTGCGAGGGGAACTGCATGGCATCGACGTTGTTGCGCACCGGGGTGGCACTGGCGCTGCTTTCATTGAGCACGACACCGGCGGTGGGCGCCTCGCGCTTCGTCGCCGATCCCTACCCCAGCACCTACCAGGCACACCCCGATGCACCGGTGCTGATCCAGAACGCCACCGTGCTGACCGGCACCGGCCAGCGCCTGGACAACGCCGACGTGCTGCTGCGCGAGGGCCGCATCGTTGCCGTCGGCCGCCAGCTGCAGGCCGATGCCGCTGTCACCCGCATTGATGCACAGGGCAAGTGGGTCACTCCGGGCCTGATCGACGTGCATTCGCACCTGGGCGTGTATCCCAGCCCGGGTGTCGGTGCGCACAGCGACGGCAACGAGATGACCGCACCGGTCACCGCCAACGTCTGGGCCGAGCACTCGGTGTGGCCGCAGGACCCGGGTTTCGCCACCGCACTGGCCGGCGGCGTGACCAGCATGCAGGTGCTGCCGGGCTCGGCCAACCTGGTCGGTGGCCGTGGTGTGACCCTGAAGAACGTCCCCGCCATCACCTACCAGGCGATGAAGTTTCCCGGCGCACCGTGGGGGCTGAAGATGGCCTGCGGCGAGAACCCGAAGCGGGTGTACGGCGGAGGCAAGGGCGTCGCTCCGGCCACGCGGATGGGCAACGTTGCCGGCTACCGCGCCGCCTTCATCGATGCCGCCGACTACATCGCCAAGAACAAACCGAAGCCGGCCAAGCGCAGGAGCTGGTTCGGCAGCGACAAGGGCGACAGCGCCGGTGATGCTGGTGGCAAGCGCGATCTCAAGCTGGACACGCTGGCCGGTGCGATCGAGGGCGACATCCGCGTGCATATCCATTGCTACCGCGCCGACGAGATGGCCACCATGCTCGACCTGGCCAAGGAATTCGGCTTCAAGGTGGCCGCCTTCCACCACGGCGTGGAGGCCTACAAGCTGGCCGACCGGCTGGCCGCCGACGGCGTCTGCGGCGCGCTGTGGGCCGACTGGTGGGGCTTCAAGATGGAAGCCTTCGACGGCATTCCGGAGAACATCGCATTGGTCGATCGGCCGAAGAACAGCTGCGCCATCGTCCATTCCGACTCCCCCGAAGGCATCCAGCGCCTGAACCAGGAAGCGGCCAAGGTGATTGCCGCCGCGCGCCGCGCACGCATGCCGGAGATCCCCCCCGAACACGCCATCACCTGGATGACCGCCAACGCCGCCAGGGCGCTGGGGATTGAAGGCCAGACCGGCACCCTGGAGGCCGGCAAGATGGCCGACGTGGTGGTGTGGAACGGCAACCCCTTCAGCTCGTACGCGCTGGCCGAGCAGGTCTTCATCGACGGCCGCCGCCTGTACGACCGCAGCGCACCTGCGGCCACGCCACGTTCCGACTTCCAGCTTGGCCAGGAGGTGCACTGATGGGCGCGTTGAACAAGCGTCGCCGGGCATTGCTCGGCGCTACGGTCATGGTGCTGGCCTGCCTCTCCGCATCCGTGCAGGCGCAGGACCTGCTGGTGCGCAACGCGACCGTACATACGGCCAGCGCGCGCGGCAGCCTGCAGCACGCCGATGTGCTGGTGCAGGGCGGGATCATCCGCGCCGTCGGCAGCGGGCTGTCCGCCCCGGCCGGGGCCAGCGTGGTCGAGGCCGATGGCCGTCCGCTGACACCGGCGCTGTTCGGGGGCATCACCGAGATCGGCATCGAAGAGGTCTCCGGTGAAGCGAGCACGGTCGACAGCACGTTGAAGATCGGCGAACAACCGTTGCGCCCCGAGTTCGATGTCACCCTGGCGTACAACCCGGCCTCGGTGCTGATCCCGGTGGCACGCCTGGACGGCATCGGCTTCACCGCCCTGGGGGCGGCCACCGGTGGCGGCTTCGTTGCAGGCCAGGGTGGCGTGATGCGGCTGGACGGCAGCGCCGATCCCCTCGGGCCGCGCGCGCTGTTCCTGCGCCTGGGGTCGGCCGCAGTGGAGCTGACCGGGCAGTCGCGTGCCGCGCAATGGATGCTGTTGCAGCAGATGGTGGACGAGGCGCGTGGCCAGGTTGCCGCGGACTCACCGCACGCGCTGCTGACGCCGGCCGGGCGCCGCACGCTCAGCCGCTACCTGGCCGGGCACGGCCGCATCGTGGTGGAGGTGGACCGCGCTGCGGACATTCGCCAGCTGCTGCGCTGGGCCGCCCGCGAAAAGGTGAAGATCGCCATCGCCGGTGGCAGCGAAGCCTGGCAGCTGGCGCCGGAGCTGGCCGCCGCACAGGTACCGGTGTTCGTCGATGTGTTGTCCAACCTGCCGGCCAGCTTCGACCAGATCGGCGCCACGCTGGAAAATGCGGCACGCCTGCAACGTTCCGGCGTGGCGGTCTCGTTCGTGCAGCGTGGCGACGCCTCGCACAACGCCCGCAAGATGCGCCAGCTGGCCGGCAATGCCGTGGCCAACGGTTTGCCCTGGGCCGACGGCCTGGCCGGCCTGACCCGGGTGCCGGCGCAGGCGTTCGGCGTGGCCGACCAGATCGGCAGCATCGAGCCGGGCAAGCGTGCCGACCTGGTGCTGTGGGAGGGCGACCCGCTGGACGTGGCGCACTATGCCGAACAGGTCTGGCTGGGCGGCCGGGCGATGCCGATGCGCTCGCGCCAGACCGAACTGCGCGACCGCTACCTGCAGCGCAACGCGCAGCCCTGACCTCGTTATCCAAGGAAACCTGCATGGCCACCCTGCGCTGGTACTTCGACTTCGTCTCGCCCTATTCCTACCTGCATTGGCAGAAGCTGAAGCAGCTACCCCAGTTCGCACAGATCCAGACCGTGCCGATCGCCTTCGGTGCCGTGCTGCATCACCTGGGCAACCTCGGGCCGGCCGAGATTCCGGCCAAGCGCCGCTTCATGTACCGCCAGCTGCTGTGGACTGCGCAGGCCGAAGGAACACCGCTGCGGTTCCCGCCGGGCCACCCGTTCAACCCGTTGTCTGCCCTGCGGCTGTGCCTGGCCGCCGGTGGCAGCGTGCAGGCGGTGGACGTGCTGTTCGACTGGATCTGGCGCGACGGCAATGCCGCCGATAGCGCCGAGGCCCTGCGCGAACCGGCTGCGCGGCTGGGGATCGAGGATGTCGCCAGCGCCATCGCGGCCCCCGCGGTCAAGGAGCAGCTGCGGAGGAACACCGAGGCCGCCATTGCTGCCGGCGTGTTCGGCGTACCGACCCTGGTCATCGATGACGAACTGTTCTGGGGCAACGACGCCCATCCGTTGATGGCCGCCGTGCTGGCCGATCCCGCCCTGCTGCAGCAGCCCGAATGGCAGCGCCTGGCCGAACTTCCGGTGGCCGTGCAGCGCAGTCGCTGAACAGGGCCTGGCGCGTTTCCCTCGCGCGCCACGCCAGAATTTGAGATAGATTTCACGTTTCCGAACCTACAACCGCCCTGGAGGGGGAGCCGCGGATGCGCATCGGAATCGTCGTCGACTCGGCCTGCGACCTGCCGCAGGACTTCATTGCCGAGCACAACATCGTGCTGCTGCCGATCACCGTACGAATCGGTGAAGCGGTTCTGGCCGATCATCGCGATGAGCAGGCCACGCTGAGTTTCCTGCATGCACACGTGGCCGAGCACGGTGCCGAGGCGGAGACCATCCCCTTCAGTGTCAACCAGATCCGCGACCTGTTCCTGCAGCAGCTGGTGATCGATTACGACCACGTGTTCTGCATGACCATCACCAAGACCCGCAGCCCGATCCACGACAATGCGCTGCAGGCCAGCTTCGCCATCCTCAACGATTACAAGCCGGTGCGGCAGGCAGCGGGCTACAACTCGCCGTTCGCGCTGCGCGTGCTCGATACCCAGAACCTGTTCGCTGCGCAGGCCGTGACCGCAGTGGAGGCGGTTCGCCTGCGTGACAGTGGTGCCAGCGTGCAGCAGATCCGCGAACGGCTGGAAGAACTGGCCGGCAATGTGCACGGCTACATGATCACCCGCGACCTGTACTACATGCGCGCGCGTGCACGACACAAGGGTGACCGCAGCGTCGGCCTGCTCAGCGCCGCACTGGGCAGCGCGCTGGACATCAAGCCGGTGCTGCACGGCTACCGTGGCCAGACCGGGCCGGTGGCCAAGATCAAGGGCTTCGACAGTGCCGTGCAGAAGCTGTTCGCGGTGGTCAGCCAGCGCGTGCGTGCCGGGCTGATGACGCCGACGGTATGCGTCAGCTACGGCGGTGAGCTGGATGAGCTGCGCAGCCTGCCCGGCTACGCACAGATGAAGGAGGTCTGCGCCGGCCATGGCGTGACCGTGTACGAATCGGTGATGAGCCTGACCGGCATGGTCAATGTCGGCAAGGGCGCGGTCACGGTGGGTTTCGCCGATGGGCCACATCGGTTTGAATGAAGGCCGACCGTGGCTGGAATCTGCACATCGATTCCACCACGGTTGTGCCAGCCTTGCCGCACTTCAAGGAGAACTTCATGCCTGCGCAGTACCACATCAGCCTGCCCGACCCGTCCAAGGCCCGCGGCAACGACCCTGACCTGTCCTTCCATTCGCAGGGCGCCGCCGGTTTCGCCGAAGAGCTGCAGGACGCCCTGCGCAGCGGCACGCTGTTCGAGCGCTGGAAAGCCAAGCAACCCGACCCGGATGCGGTGGAACCGCAGTGGGGCGTGACCGATCCGGACGCCACCGTGACCGGCGAGCAGAAGGACCTGCGCATCAACCTGGTCGCCACCACCCGTATCGACAGTGACGTGTTCAAGCAGCGCCTGCGCCTGCTGGCCGGCCACCACTGGGAACTGCGCGACGTGCGTTGAGGCCACGCCGTGGTAGTGCCGGCCGCTGGCCGGCAACCGAGGTGATGCCGGCCAGCGGCCGGCACTACCCAGTGCGATGTCCCTGGACGGGCGACACGCCATGGGCTGGTCCGCTCAACAGTCCATGGTGCCGTGCGCGTTGCCCTCGTCATCCAGCACGCGCGCATGCAGGACCACCCGGTTGCGGCCGGCACGCTTTGCGGCATACAGGCCGGCATCGGCATCGGCCAGCAGCTGGTCGGCACTGGCCAGCGCCGGTGGGTGCAGGTAGCCCACGCCGACGCTGATGCTGACCGGGCCTTCCGGCAATGGCAGCGCTTCGACCGCTTCGCGCAGGCGCTCGGCCAGCGCCAGCACGCCCGACAGTGGGCTTCCAGGCACAATGACAGCGAATTCTTCACCGCCATAACGCGCAACGCTGTCACTGCCGCGACCTGCGACGCCCTTCAGCACCC
Source organism: Stenotrophomonas sepilia (assembly GCF_003244875.1). GTDB lineage: Bacteria > Pseudomonadota > Gammaproteobacteria > Xanthomonadales > Xanthomonadaceae > Stenotrophomonas > Stenotrophomonas sepilia. The sequence continues at coordinate 11,413 of NZ_LXXZ01000083.1, read as the reverse complement.
CGGCCACCGCCTGCAGGCAACGATCACCGGCCGGATGGCCGTGCCGGTCGTTGAAGGCCTTGAAGTGGTCGATATCCACCAGCAGCAGGCCCAGCTCGGTGCCGCTGCGCCGCGCGCGATTCCACTCGGAGGTCAGCCGCGCGTCGAACTCGCGGCGATTGGCCACGCCGGTGAGGCCATCCTGCCGCGCCAGTTGATCCAGCGCCGCCTGACGCTCCAGCAGATCGGTCTGCAGCAGGACGCTGCGCAGGCCGAAACCAAGGGTGGCTACGACGAAGCCCGCGACGGCCAACGGCCGCGCATGATCGACCACCAGCGTGCCGACCACCAGCAGCAGCAACGGCAGGATGATCGGACCGGCGGCCTGCACCGTCCTCGCCAGCCGCGGGTGTGCCGTGGTGCCTGTGTCCGGCGCCGTGTCCAGCGCCATGCAGGCGATCAGCAGAAAAGGTACGTCGATCAGCAGGTCGTTGAACGCACCGAATGCATCATCGGAGGTGTAGTGGTTGATGTAGTAGGCCACCAGCAGATAGGCCAGTGCGTACAGCGCCAGTGCACGGAAGAACCTGCGCCGTTCGGGCACGTCGCCGGCCAGCCATCGCACCACGGCGAACGCGGCGATACACAGGTTCTGGATGTCGAACATGCGCTGCATGTTGGACATGGCATGGGCGTCGACCTCGACACGGGCGGCGAACGATGCGGTGTGCACGAAGAACAGCACACCCAGCAGCGCCGCCATCGCCGCGTCGATCAGGCTGATGCTCGGGCGCTCGCGGCGTGCCCGGGCCAGGATGAACACCAGCGGCACGCCATACAGCACGTACAACAACAGGCTGACGCGTGGGGTGAAGTCAGCCCGGCCGGCACCCAGCGCATCCACCATGTTGAACGTCATGCCACCGGCCCACAGCAGCAGTGCCATCGCGGTAGAACGCCAGCCCAGAGCGGCGCGGTCACGTTGCGCCCGCAGCAGGCACGCGGCGGCGGCCAGCAGCGGTGCGCCGGTCAGGAACAGGAAAGAACCCACGCCCGCCGGGCTCGGCCAGAACGCCACGGCCAGCCCATGGCAGAGCACGTACAGCAGCGCCAGCACTACCGGCATGCATCCCCCCGATCCGCAAGGCCGTCTGAGCGCACGATAGCGCGCCGGCACGCCACAGCGGCGTGATCCACTGCGGCAAAACGACACTCCGCGTGCATCACCATGGTAGTGCCGGCCGCTGGCCGGCAATCCCAGGGAATTGCAGGGCTGCGGGTTGCCGGCCAGCGGCCGGCACTACCGGAAAGCCCTCAGGCGTGGAGCGCGTGGGGGTGATGGACCGGCACGCCACAGCGGCGTGATCCACTGCGGCGAAACGACGCTCCGCGTGCATCGCCAGGGTCGTGCCGGCCGCTGGCCGGCATCCGTGGGAATCACGCGGCGGCAGGTTGCCGGCCAGCGGCCGGCACTACCGGAAAGGCCTCAGGCGTGGAGCGCGTGGGGGTGATGGACCGGCACGCCACAGCGGCGTGATCCACTGCGGCGAAACGACGCTCCGCGTGCATCGCCAGGGTCGTGCCGGCCGCTGGCCGGCATCCGTGGGAATCACGCGGCGGCAGGTTGCCGGCCAGCGGCCGGCACTACCGGAAAGCCCTCAGGCGTGCAGGGCGCGGGCGTGGTGGGCGACGTGCTCGCCGATGAAGCTGGCGATGAAATAGTAGCTGTGGTCGTAGCCCGGCTGCAGGCGCAGGGTCAGCGGATGGCCGGCTGCGCCGCAGGCCTGCTGCAGGCGCTGCGGCTGCAGCTGGGTCTGCAGGAACTCGTCCGCCTCGCCCTGGTCGACCAGCAACGGCAGGCGCTCGCTGGCCGTCGCCAGCAACGCACACGCGTCCCACTGCGCCCAGTCGGCTGGGTTGTCGCCCAGATAAGCCGTGAACGCCTTCTGCCCCCACGGTACGTGGCTGGGCGCGACGATCGGCGAGAACGCCGACACACTGCGGTAGCGCCCCGGGTTGCGCAGCGCGATCACCAGCGCACCATGGCCGCCCATCGAATGGCCGCTGATCGCGCGTGCATCGGTCACCGCGAAGTTCGCCTCGATCAGCGCCGGCAGTTCCTGCGCCACGTAGTCGTGCATGCGGTAGTGCTTCGCCCACGGAGCACGGGTGGCATTGAGGTAGAAGCCTGCCCCCTTGCCCAGGTCGTAGCCTTCGGCATCGGCCACGTCATCACCGCGCGGGCTGGTATCCGGCGCGACGATGATCACACCGTGCTCGGCCGCATAGCGCTGCGCGCCGGCCTTGGTGATGAAATTCTGCTCGGTGCAGGTCAGGCCGCTCAGCCAATACAGCACCGGCAGCTTCTGCGTTTCCGCCTGCGGCGGCAGGTACACGGCGAACTGCATGTCGCAGCCCAGCGTGGTGGAATGGTGCCGGTAGACGTCCTGCCAGCCGCCGAAACAGGCGCGGTGTTCAATGCATTCCATGGTGCTCTCCTGCGCGGCGGCGTCAGCCGTCACGTGTGTTGATCAACTCATCCAGCTGCGACAGCAGGCGCAGAAGCGATTCGACGCCAGGCTGGCCATCCAGATTGCGGTACGCCGCCACCGCCACGTCGCTGCGCGGTGGCCATTGGCCGTCAGCGCGGGCTTCGTGCAGGCGCGGCAGGAATACCTGCGCAAGCCAGTGCTCGAACGGCATGCCATCGTCGATGCCGAAGGCCGAAGTCACCGCACGCGGTGGCCCCACCTCGCCGTCGACCCAGCCTAGCGCACGCAACGCCTGCTCGATCGGGTCGACCAGGGCCGCGCGCGGATCTTCCGCACGCGGCCTGCGAAGGGCATCCAGCCAGCCCATGACGCGCCTCAGTAGTGGACCACCGAACGGATCGACTTGCCTTCATGCATCAGGTCGAAGGCGTCGTTGATCCTGTCCAGGTCCATGGTATGGGTAACGAACGGGGCCAGTTCGATGTCGCCCTTCATCGCGTCCTCGACCATGCCCGGCAGCTGGCTGCGGCCCTTCACGCCACCGAAGGCAGTGCCCATCCACTTGCGGCCGGTTACCAGCTGGAACGGGCGGGTGGAGATCTCCTGCCCGGCACCGGCCACGCCGATCACCACGCTCTGGCCCCAGCCACGGTGCGCGCATTCCAGCGCCGCGCGCATCACGTTGACGTTGCCGATGCACTCGAAGCTGTGGTCCACACCCCAGGTGGTCATTTCCACGATGACCTGCTGGATCGGCTTGTCGAAGTCCTTCGGGTTGATGCAGTCGGTGGCGCCGAATTCGCGCGCCAGTTCGAACTTGGACGGATTGGTGTCCACCGCGATGATGCGGCCGGCCTTGGCCTGGCGCGCACCCTGGATCACCGCCAGGCCGATGCCACCCAGGCCGAACACCGCCACGCTGTCGCCTTCCTGCACCTTGGCGGTGTTGTGCACCGCGCCGATGCCGGTGGTGACACCGCAGCCGAGCAGGCAGACGTGTTCCGGGTTGGCGTCCGGATTGATCTTCGCCAGCGAGACTTCGGCCACAACGGTGTACTCGCTGAAGGTCGAGCAGCCCATGTAGTGGTACAGCGGCTCGCCGTTGTAGCTGAAGCGGCTGGTACCATCGGGCATCACGCCCTTGCCCTGGGTGGCGCGCACCGACACGCACAGGTTGGTCTTGCCGCTCTTGCAGAACAGGCATTCGCCACACTCGGCGGTATACAGCGGAATCACGTGGTCGCCCGGCTTGACGCTGGTCACGCCCTCGCCCACTTCCACCACGATGCCCGCACCTTCATGGCCCAGCACCACCGGGAACAGGCCTTCCGGGTCATCCCCGGACAGGGTGAACGCATCGGTGTGGCAGACACCGGTGTGGGTAATCTTCACCAGCACTTCGCCCTTCTTCGGCGGGGCGACGTCGATCTCGACGATCTGCAGCGGCTGGCCGGGACCAAAGGCGACGGCGGCACGTGACTTCATGATGGCTTCTCCAGGATCAGGCGGAAATGGGATACAGCGTGAGCGGCGCGACGTCGCGCCGTCGTTATTTCAGGTACGAGCGGATCAACGCGCTCATGTCGCGCACGCGTTCGGCGCGTTGTTCGTCGGAGGCGGCGGGCTGGCCGAATTCCTCGCGCAGATGGGCCTCCATCACCTCGGACATCAGGCCGTTGACCGCGCCACGGATGGCGGCGATCTGCTGCAGCACCGGCCCGCAGTCGGCGCCGGCTTCCAGCGCGCGGTCCAGCGCATCGCACTGGCCGCGGATGCGGCGCACGCGGGCCAGGACCTTCTTCTTCTCTTCGGGGGAGTGCGGCATGGCGAGGCCACCTCTGAACTATACTGGGGGATAGTATATATGCAAAAAGCAGAGGGGTTGACGCAATAGGCTGCTTGGCAGCTCTACGCCGGGTGCCTGCAGAAACCAGATGCAGCCACCGCACTGTCCTAGATGCACGTCATCCGCCGCGAGCTGGCCCAGCTGCCGCCGGCCCATGCCATCTGGTCGTTCGATGATAGGTAGCTGGAGCACGACCGATGGCGGCGCTCCGGCCTACCGGGTTCAGGCCTCCTCGCGCACGTAAGCGAACGACTCGTCCAACCGCTCGAAGCCGATCACATCAGCGACGATGGCCTGTGCGTCGTCTTCGCTGATGTTTCCTTCTTCAATATCGTCAACGCGGGCGAACAACCGCTGCAACGCCGCGAACTGGTCGCCGCGCAGGAACGACTGGTGGCTCTGCAGCCAGCGCTGCAGATTGCCGGCCAGCTCGCCGTGCGACAGCAGCGTATACGGCGCTTGGTAGTCGGCAACGGCTTCGACCATCTTGCGGAACAGGAAATCCTGGTAGTTGGCGGCCAGCACATCGGCACGATCATCGTCATGCCACACGAGCACGACGGGCGGCTCGGCAGAATCGGGCGCGTTGCTCCAGAAGCAGTAGCTGTCGCCGCCGCCGGTCCGCGCGAACGGCAGCAGCTGCAGGTCTGTGCGCAGGGGATTGTAGTGGTCCTCGGCGGTCAGCTCCTGCCACGCCTCCAGCAGCTCGTCGTGTTCCAACGGCTCGTAATCCTGGGCGTATAGCAACACCGGTGGATCCGCCTGCAGCGTCGGGAACACCACCTCGGACCAATCCGGATGCGGACTGCCCCAGCTCAATCGGCCTGCTGTCTGCAACTGCTTGAACAAAGGGGGGAAGGCCTGCCCGGTGGCCTGTTCGATGTCAGAGAGTGCGCTCATGGAAGTCCTTGTCGATAGAGGTCGCCCAGCTTGCCCGAATCCTCGCAGGAGATGAACCGGCAGCAACAGGTGGCGGGACTAGACTGCAACCACCGGATGCAGGAAATCACTGCCATGAACGCCACTGCCCGCAACTTCATCATCAACATCGACGTGCCCGACCTGGCCGCCGCCGAAACGTTCTACCTGGCCGCGTTTGGATTGCGCATCGGTCGTCGGCTCGGCCCCGGCGCGGTGGAACTGCTCGGTGGACCCACGCCACTGTACCTACTGCAGAACGACGCCGGCAGCGCCGCCACCGAAGACGGCGACGTGCGTGACTACGAGCGCCACTGGACCCCGCTGCACCTGGACTGGGTGGTGGAGGACATCGACGCCGCGTTGATGCGTGCGGTCGCGGCCGGGGCGATGCTCGAGCAACCGGTGCGCGAGCGCCGCTGGGGCCGTATCGCCGTGCTGGCCGATCCGTTCGGGCACGGCTTCTGCCTGATCCAGTTCAGTGGCGAAGGCTACGACGCGCTGGTCGAATGAATTGCCGTCTGCATTGCGGGCGCCAATCCACGCATGGCGCGGATCTACTGGTCTGGTCCTGGTGGACGCCATCCGGTAGATGCCGACCGTTGGTCGGCACTCCTGCAGCACCTCACTCCCGCAACATATCCACGAACGCACGCAACGCACCGGGCATCTGCCGTTGCTTCGGGTAGTACAGCGCAAACCCGGCGAACGGTTCGCTCCAGTCTTCCAGCACCGCCACCATCTGCCCCGATTCGATGTACGGCCGCGCGGTGTCTTCCAGCACGTAGGCCAGGCCGATGCCATCAAGCACCGCGCCGACCACGGTGCCCTGCTCGCTCAGCGTCAGCCGTCCGGGCACGTCGATTTCCAGCGCCTGCCCACCGCGCTCGAACTGCCACTTGTACAGATGCCCGCTGGCAAAGCGGAAGCGGATGCATTCATGCGCGGCCAGGTCGCGCGGATGCAGCGGCGCCGGATGCCGCCGCAGGTAATCCGGCGAGCCGACGATCAGCCCGCGCAGCGGTGGCCCCATCGGCACCGCCACCATGTCCTCGGGCACGAACTCGTGCAGGCGCACGCCCGCGTCGTAGCCCTCGGCGACGATATCGACCAGCCCATCATTTTCGGTCAGCTCCACCCGCACGTCGGGATGAGCGTGCAGGAAGCGCGCCAGCCGAGGCCGCAGCTGGGTCGCCACCGCCGCGCGGGTGGCGTTGATGCGCAGCAGGCCGGCCGGGGCGGCGCGGAAGTGGTTCATTTCTTCCAACGCGTCATGCACCTGCCCCAGCGCCGGCTGCAAGCGCTCCAGCAGGCGCTGCCCGGCCTCGGTCAGGGCCACGCTGCGCGTGGTGCGGTGGAACAGGCCCACGCCCAGTCGTTCTTCCAGCGCGCGGATCGCATAGCTCACCGCCGAGGTCGACAGCGCCAGCTCGGCGCCAGCGCGGCGGAAGCTGCGGTGGCGGGCAACCGCCGCGAACGCGGCCAGGTGGGAAAGGTTGTCAGTGGCCATGATTGTGCAGTTTCACTTGATGAATCATGCCGATATCCACGCTTCTTGCCATTGGGAACGCGGCGTATTGTAAAGCGCCTTTCGATAAACCCTGCCAAGGATTCCCCATGTCCCTCGCCCGTGGTTACGCCGCCCATTCCCATACTGCTCCGCTGGTCCCCTATGAGTTCGAACGCCGTGCGGTCGGTCCCGACGATGTGCGCATCGAGATCCTCTACAGCGGCATCTGCCACTCCGACCTGCACCAGGCCCGCGATGACTGGGGTGGCTCGATCTACCCGATGGTGCCGGGCCACGAGATCATCGGCCGCGTCACCGAGGTCGGCAGCAACGTCACCCGCTTCAAGGTCGGCGACCACGCCGGCGTGGGTTGCATGGTCGACTCCTGCCGCCACTGCGACGCCTGCCAGCACGACCTGGAGCAGTACTGCGCCGAGGGCGCGACCTGGACCTACAACGGCCGTGAACGCGAAAGCGGCGCACCGACCTACGGCGGCTATTCCGACCACGTGGTGGTAGAGCAGCGCTTCGTGGTGAAGGTCTCCGACACCCTCGACCTGAAGGCGGCCGCACCGCTGCTGTGCGCCGGCATTACCACGTGGTCGCCGCTGCGCCATTGGAAGGTCGGCCCGGGCCAGAAGGTCGGCGTGATCGGCCTCGGCGGCCTCGGCCACATGGGCGTGAAGTTCGCCAAGGCGCTCGGTGCGCACGTGGTGATGATCACCACCACCCCGGAAAAGGGCGCCGATGCCAAGCGCCTGGGCGCCGATGAGGTGCTGGTCTCGCGCGATGCGGCGCAGATGAAGGCGCACGCCGGCAGCTTCGACTTCCTGCTCAATACCATCCCGGTCAGCCATGACACCAATCCGTACATGGGCCTGCTCAAGCGCGAAGCCACCATGTGCCTGGTGGGCGTGCTGACCGAACTGGACCCGCCGTTGACCGGCGGCAGCGTGATCTTCGGCCGCAAGCACCTGACCGGCTCGGCGATCGGCGGCATGGCCGAAACCCAGGAAATGATGGACTTCTGTGCCGAGCACGGCATCGTCAGCGATGTGGAGATGATCGACATCAGGAACGTCAACGAAGCCTGGGAGCGCATGGCGAAGAACGATGTGCGCTACCGCTTCGTGATCGACATGGCGACGTTGAAGAACGCGGCCTGAGCCAAGGCAGATGTGGAAATGAAAAACCCCGGCAATGCCGGGGTTTTTCTTCTGGTAGTGCCGGCCGCTGGCCGGCAACCCCGCATGACGGTCAGTACGCGAACTCGCGGAACACCGGATCGACGTCACCATGCCAGCGGCCATGGAACAGCGCCAGCTTGCGCTCGGCCGGGGTCAGGCCGGATTCGACGATCTCCTGCAGTACGTCCAGGAACTTGCTCTCGTCCTGGCCATCGGCATTGCGCGCAGCACGGCGCTTGAGGCCTTCCACGGAAATCCTGACCGCTTCCCGGGCCAGGTCGCGCACCGTGCCGTTGCGGAACGGCAGGTTCATTGCATGCTTCGGCACGCCGTCACGCAGCGCATGGCGCTCGGCCAGGGTGAAGTCACGCACCAGGTCCCAGGCAGCGTCCAGCGCAGTGTCGTCGTACAGCAGGCCCACCCAGAACGCCGGCAGCGCACACAGGCGGCTCCACGGGCCACCATCGGCGCCGCGCATTTCCAGGTACTTCTTCAGGCGCACTTCCGGAAACGCGGTGGTCATGTGGTCCGACCAGTCGCGCAGTGTCGGCAACGCGCCCGGCAGCACCGGCAGCTTGCCCTGCATGAAGTGGCGGAAACTCTGCCCGCTGGCGTCGTGGTAGGTGCCGTCGCGATAGGAGAAGTACATCGGCACGTCGAGCAGGTAATCGACATAGCGCTCGTAGCCGAATCCATCCTCGAACACGAAGTCGAGCATGCCGGTGCGGTCGGCGTCGGTATCGGTCCAGATGTGCGAGCGATAGCTCAGGTAGCCGTTCGGCTTGCCTTCGGTGAACGGCGAATCGGCGAACAGCGCGGTGGCGATCGGCTGCAGCGCCAGGGACACGCGGAACTTCTTCACCATGTCCGCTTCGGTGGCGTAGTCCAGGTTCACCTGCACCGTGCAGGTACGGGTCATCATGTCCAGGCCCAGCGAACCGACCTTGGGCATGTACGCGCGCATGATCTTGTAGCGGCCCTTCGGCATCCACGGCATTTCATCGCGCTTCCACTTCGGCTGGAAGCCCATGCCGAGGAAGCCCAGCTGCAATTCGCCGGCCACCTGCGCCACTTCGTTGAGGTGGGTGCCGGTCTCCACGCAGGTCTGGTGGATGGTCTCCAGCGCCGCACCTGACAGCTCCAGCTGGCCGGCCGGTTCCAGCGTCACCGAGGCCCCATCGCGCAGCAGGGCGATGGTGCAGCCATTCTCCTGTACCGGCTCCCAGCCGAAGCGGACCAGGCCGTTGAGCAGTGCTTCGATGCCGCGCTCCCCCTCGAAGGTCGGCGGTCGCAGGTCATCCAGGCGGAACCCGAACTTCTCGTGCTCGGTGCCGATGCGCCACTGCGCGCGGGGCTTCTCGCCGGAGGCGATCACCTCCACCAGCTGCGAGCGGTCGGTAATGGGGGTATCGGCGACGTGGCTGGGGCTCGACAAGGGGAAGGCTCGCTGGACGGTGGCGGGGGATGTGGGGCTCGCGGCCTTCCATCGCAAGGGCGCACTATAGCGTGGCACCTCGTTGCGTCATGCGACGGTGACGGGTTTCAGCATCCTACCGACGCCCTCTTGACCCTCGTACACTCAACGTCATGAGCCGCCATTCACGACACCCCGAACTGCACCGCTCCGAGCGCGTCGGCTGGCTGCGTGCCGCCGTGCTGGGCGCCAATGATGGCATCGTCTCGGTGGCCGGCCTGGTGGTCGGCGTGGCCGCCGGCGGCGCCTCCGCTACCACCATCCTCGCCACCGGCGTGGCCGGCACCGTGGCCGGCGCGATGTCGATGGCCGCCGGCGAGTACGTCTCGGTACAGACCCAGGCCGACACCGAGGACGCAGACCTGGCAATGGAAAGGCGCGAGCTGCGCGAAAATCCGCACAGCGAGCTGGAGGAGCTGGCTTCGATCTACCGCCACCGCGGCCTGGAGCCTGCGCTGGCACGGCAGGTGGCCGAACAGCTCACCGCCCATGATGCGCTGGGTGCCCACGCCCGCGACGAACTGGGCATCACCGATACCCTGCGCGCCCGCCCGCTGCAGGCAGCGCTGGCCTCGGCCGGTGCGTTCACCTGCGGCGCGGTGCTGCCTGTGCTGACCGCCCTGCTCGCACCGGTCGACAGGGTCGCACTGATGACCACGGCCAGTACCCTGCTCGGCCTGTGCCTGACCGGCGCAGTGGCGGCCAGGGCCGGCGGCGCACCGCCGGTTCGCGGCGCGATCCGGGTGATGTTCTGGGGCGCATTGGCGATGGCCGCGGCGGCCGGCGTCGGTCGCCTGTTCGGTGCCCACGTGTCATGACCGCCATGCTGCCACCGGCCACCGCACTGCTGGCCGAGATGGCCAGCCTGGCCGGCTGCGCACGCGCCGAAGGTTATGCGTGCATCACCGCTCGGCGCGAACATGGCGCCAGCTCGGTGGAGATTCCACAACCGCAGTTCGCGATCCTGCTGGAAGGCCGCAAGCAGGTGCGTACCGCGCACCAGTCGCTGGAGTTCATCCCCGGCGACATCCTGCTGCTGACCCAGCGCTGCCGCATCGATGTGGTCAACACCCCCGACCCACGCAGTGGCCGCTACCTCAGCGCCATCGTGCCGCTGTGTGCCGAAGTGCTGGCGGCCGCACGTACGCTGTGGAGCGGGGAGCTTCCCGCCGCCGGTCATGCGATGGCGCGACTGCCGTTGATCGATCATGGCGTGGTGCTGCGCCAGTGGCGGCAATCACTGCAGGACGGCCGTTACAGCGAAGCGCGGCTGGCCCTGGCCTCGTTGGTACTGACCCTGTGCCGGCAGGGCCACGGCAACCTGCTGCTGCCGCAGGCGCCGAGCCTGGGCGAACAGATCCGCGACCGCATCGCCGCCGAACCGGCTCGCGACTGGCAATCGCGTGATGTGGAAGCGCTGTTCGCGCTGAGCGGCGCGACCCTGCGCCGTCGGCTCGCCGCCGAGGACACCAGCCTGCGCCAGCTGCTCACCGAGGCCCGGCTGGCGCATGGCATGCAGTTGCTCTACACCACCGACCTGCCGCTGAAGACCGTGGCCGCACGCGCGGGCTACCGGTCTGCGGCCAGTTTCAGCAAGCGCTTCGCCGAGCAGTACGGGCTGGCTCCCACAGACATTTGAGGGGGTTCGGCAGGGCTTGCAGCCCTGCACCTGCAGACGCGACGGCAACAGCCGAAGCAACAGCAACAGCGTGCATTCCGTGAGGTGGCGGGACGGTGTCGGAGTGCGGGGACGCCGCAAGTACGTCCCTGTAGGCTTGGCAGCCGCATCCATGCGGCTGACACCCCGCACTCCGACACCGCCCCACCTCTGACAGATCGTCGCGGCTGTTGGTAGGTGTCGACCTTGGTCGACACATCTGTCAGACATCAAAATCGATCTGACCCCAAGAGAATTTCCAACAGATCGCGGAAAACTGTCGAAGGCGGTGTGGGTCCTGTTGCGGGAGCTGGTTCTTATAAAAATTTTACGCTGCAGCCACGTGCTGG
>NZ_LXXZ01000082.1 GCF_003244875.1 Stenotrophomonas sepilia | reverse complement strand
CTGAGCCCACCCGCCCGGCCAACCCCCAGAAATCCGCTATTAGCAGCAAGCCCCAGCCACGAGGGGGCTCCGCCGATGGCCGCCGACTGCGCGCCAGCGCCGCTTTCCGCCCAAATCGCCGAACCATGCGCTTGCTCACGGATTGACCACGCAATTGATGACAACGTTGTCCCCACCTGGTGCCGGACTCTCTCCCCGGCCTCCCAGGTGCCTCCGTCCGGCCCCTCCGTCGCCTTCCCGGGCGATGCCCGGACCTGCGTCACGCGCGGCGCCATCGGGGCCCGCGCGCCCTTTGATCGGAGACTCACCCATGTACGACCCGATTGTGCGCAGTGCCGAACGTTCGACCCGAAGCTGTCGTCCCCGCCACCTGGCCTGGCTGCTTGCCCTGGCCGCCGGCAGCGCCGCCCTGCCCGGCCTGGCGCAGGCTGCCAGCTGTGCCGGCGTGGCCCAGTGGGACCAGGCCAAGATCTACCGGGCCGGCGATACCCTGCAGAAAGGAGGCGTCCTCTATCGGGCGAACCAGGACATCTGGAACGCGCCGCCGGACCATCCGGCCGGTGCGCCCTACTACACCAACCTCGGTGCCTGCGATGGCACCGGCACCAACCAGCCGCCGGTGGTCAGCCTGACCTCGCCGGCCAACGGCGCCACCTTCAGCGCCGGCAGCACGGTCAACGTGACCGCCACCGCCAGCGATCCGGACGGCAGCGTCGCCAAGGTCGAATTCTTCCGCGACGGCAGTACGCTCGGCGTGGCCACCAGTGCGCCATATGCAGCCAGCTGGACCAACGCCAGCGCCGGCAGCCATACCCTGCGCGCGGTGGCCACTGACAACAACAATGCCACCGCCAGCACGGCGACGATCACCATCACCGTCAACGCCGCCAGCGGCGACACCACCGCACCGAGCGTGCCGGGCGGGCTGGCGGTCGGTGCCCGTACCGCCAACAGCATCGCGCTCAGCTGGAGTCCTTCCACCGACAACACCGGTGGCAGTGGCCTGGCCGGCTATGACGTGTACCGCAACGGCAGCCTGGTCGGTTCGCCGTCCAGTGCCAGCTATGTCGACGGCGGGCTGACCGCGTCGACCACCTACCGTTACCGCGTGCGGGCGCGCGACAACGCCGGCAACGCATCGGCGCAGGGCACCGAGATCAGCGCCACCACGCTGGCCGGCGACGGCGGCACCACCGGCAAGCGGGTCATCGGTTACTTCACCCAGTGGGGCATCTACGGCCGCAACTACCGGGTCAAGAACATCGACAGCAGCGGTTCGGCGGCGCGCCTGACCCACATCAACTACGCGTTCGGCAACGTGCGCAACAACCGCTGCGAAGTCGGCATCACCCAGCCGTCGGATCCGAACAGCGGTGCCGGTGGCGATGCCTTCGCCGACTACACCAAGGCCTTCAGTGCCGCCGAGAGTGTCAGCGGCAGCGCCGATACCTGGGACCAGCCGCTGCGCGGCAACTGGAACCAGCTCAAGCAGCTCAAGGCCAAGTACCCGAACCTGAAGGTACTGATCTCGCTGGGTGGCTGGACCTGGTCGCGCGGCTTCTCCAGCGCGGCGCGCCCGGAAAACCGGCAGGCCTTCGTTGCCTCGTGCATCGACGCGTACATCAAGGGCAACCTGCCGGTGACCGACGGTGCCGGCGGCGCCGGTGCGGCGCTGGGCGTGTTCGACGGCATCGACATCGACTGGGAATACCCGGTGGCCTGCGGCATCGAATGCGGCAAGCCGGAAGACAACGCCAACTTCACCGCGCTGATGGCCGAGTTCCGCCGTCAGCTCGATGCGGTGCGTCCGGGCCTGTTGCTGACGGTGGCGGTGGGTGCCGGCATCGACAAGATCCGCGTCACCGATCCGGCGGCGTACCACCCGTACCTGGACTACATCAACGTGATGACCTACGACTTCCACGGCGCGTGGGATGCGAGGACCAATCACCAGTCGGCGCTGTTCGATTCGCCGAATGATCCGTCCACCGGCGACCAGAAGCTGTACAACAGCAACGACGCCATCGAGGCCTTCATCAGCCGTGGCGTGCCCGCCGCCAAGCTCAACCTGGGCATCGGCTACTACGGGCGTGGCTGGACCGGCGTGGCCAATGCCAACAACGGCCTGTACCAGACCGCCAGCGGTGCTGCCCCGGGCACGTATGAAGCCGGCATCGAGGACTGGAAGGTGCTGAAGAACCTGGCGTGGCCGGGCTACACCGACAACACCGCCGGTGCCACCTGGATCTACAACGGCAGCACGCTGTGGAGCTTCGACACCCCGGCCAACATCACCCGCAAGATGGGTTACGTGAAGACCCAGGGCCTGGGCGGCGCGTTCGTCTGGGAGTTCAGCGGTGACGATGCGCAGGGCACGCTGACCAAGGCAGTCAGTGATGGCCTGAAATAAGGCAAAAGCCGGGGGCGCATTTTGCGCCCCCGGCCTCTGATCTGTGGCGCCGAGCCCATGCTCGGCTGATGGTTGCGCAGCCGAGCATGGGCTCGGCGCTACAGGAAAAGGTCAACGGCGATCAGCGCTTGGCCGACAGCTTTTCCAACGCCGCACGCAGCTGTGCCGGCGGCAGGTACCCCCCCAGCTGGGTGCCGTCCGGCGCGAAGATCGCCGGCGTACCATTCACGCCCAGCTGCTGGCCCAGCGCGTACTGCATCGCCACCGGATTGGTGCAGTTCTTGGCGGGAACGTTGCCGCCGCGCTTGGCGTTGGTCAGCGCCTGGCGACGATCCGCTGCACACCAGACCGAAATCATGTCGGTGTAGTCCTTGCTGCCCAGGCCCATGCGCGGGAACGCCAGGTACTCGACGGTGATGCCGTTGCGGTTGAGCTCGGCGATGTCCTGGTGCAGCTTGCGGCAGTAACCGCACTCGATGTCGGTGAACACGCTGATGGTGTACTTGGCGTTCGGCGCGGCGAACACGATGCGATCGCCGTGGTTGGCCTTGGCCAGCAGGCCGCGGCGATAGCCGAGCAGGCCTTCGCTGTTGGCCGGGCCCTTGGCGCGGGTGTCGTAGGGCTGAGACTGGAACAGATAGCGGCCGTCATCGGACACATACAGAAGCTGGCCTGAAACGACGACCTCGCGGAAGCCGGGGAAAGGCGCGGCGCCAATGTAGTCCACCTGGAAACCGGGGTTCAACGCGGTCAGTGCGGCGCGTACCGCCTGGTCGGCGGGCGCATTCGCGGCCGGACTGGCCTTGGCCGCAGCGGCGGCGGGTGCCTTGGCGGCCGGTGGAGCCGGCTGGGCGCAGGCGGTCAGGCTGAGCGCACCGAACACGGCGGCGATGGCAAATCGGAGCATGGAGCGGTCCGCGACAGAAGAAGACCCCGGATTCTGACACAGCCACCGCGACCGGGCGGCGACGGCCGGCAGCGCCCCGGGCAGCGATTCAGCCCGGCGCTCAGCCACGCGGATGGTGGCGGGCGTGCAGCTTCTGCAGGTGCTCGCGCGCGACCAGGGTATAGATCTGGGTAGTCGACAATGAACTGTGGCCGAGCAGCATCTGCAGCGCGCGCAGGTCGGCACCGCGGTTGAGCAGATGGGTGGCGAAGCTGTGCCGCAGGCCATGCGGGCTGATCCGCGCCGGGTCGATGCCGGCCACCTGTGCGTGGCGCTTGACCAGATGCCAGAACGCCTGCCGGGTCAGCGCATGCAGCGTCGGTTCGACGAACAACGGGGTCTGCCCATCCGCCAGGGCATGCACCTTGCCCTTGCCGACCAGCTGCGGGCGCGACTGCTGCAGGTAACGCTCCAGCCAGTGCTGGGATTCCTCGCCCAGCGGCACCAGCCGTTCCTTGCTGCCCTTGCCGGTGACCCGCAGCACGCCCTGGCGAAGGTTGACCGCCGTGGCCGGCAGCAACACCAGCTCGCTCACGCGCAGGCCGGCGGCATACATCAGTTCCAGCATGGCGCGATCGCGCAGGCCCAGTGGGCTGTCGACATCCGGTGCTGCCAACAGCGCGTCGATCTGGCTCTCGGCCAGCGCCTTGGGCAGCAATCGTGGCAGCTTCGGCGGATCCAGCAGCGCACTCGGGTCCTCGCTGCGTTCGCCGCGCCGCACGCCATCGGCGAAGAACGCCCGCAACGCCGACAGCAGGCGCGCATTGCTGCGCGGCGACCAGCCATGCCGGGTGCGCCAGGCCAGATACTCGAACAATCCGGGACGCTCGATGCCGGCCAGGCCACCGTCGCGTCCATCCATCCAGCGCGCCAACCCTTCGAGGTCACGCCGGTAGCTGTCGAGGGTGGCACGGGCCAGGCCGTTCTCGGCCCAGATCGCATCGAGGAAGCGCTGGATGCGCACGCTGTCGTCGGCGCGAAGCTCGGGTAGTTGCTGGACCAGCTGGCGGCGTTCGGCGGGGGTGGAGACAAGGGCCATGCGTGCAGGATACGAGGGCCACTGCGGGCACGGCCAGCTTTGCGTATGCTCGGCGCATGTCCCGCCCTGCTACCGACACGGCCCCTGCGGCCGCTACCGAAATGCTCCATCCGCGCGCATTGCTGCTGTGGCGCGCGCTGGCGATGGTCTACGACGCACTGCCGGTGCTGGCGCTCTGGATGCTGGCCGGCACGCTGTTCACCCTCGCCTACACCTTCAGCGGCCACGCGCAGCGCGAGAACATCGCGCCATTCAGTGCCTGGCAATGGCTGCTGTGGGCGGTGTGCTGGGCGATCACGGGCTGGTACGCCACGGCCAGCTGGCGCCGCGGCGGACAGACCCTGGGGATGCGCCCGTGGCGGCTGAAAGTGCAATCAATCGATGGCACGCCGTTGCGGCGCGGGCAGTTGTGGCTGCGCTTTGCGGTAGGCACGCTTTCCCTGCTGCTGGGCGGTCTGGGATTCTGGTGGGCGTGGGTCGACCGCCAACGCCTGACCTGGCACGACCGCGCCAGCGGTACCCGCCTGGTGCGGATGCCGAAACGGTAAGGCGCTGTCTGTAGCGCCGAGCCCGTGCTCGGCTGCTTTCCGCACTGTACGTGACAGCCGAGCACAGGCTCGGCTCTACAACAATCAGAATCAGCCCGACTTGCGCCGGAACAGCAGTCCGGATACCGCCAGCATCACGATCGGCGGCAACGCGTAGGCAATGCGGTAATCGAACTTCAGCGCGCCGGCCATGCGGCCGAAGAACAGCTGCAGCAGCCAGAAGCCCAATGCGAACAGGATGCCCAGGAACAAGCGCTTGCCCATGCCGCCGCTGCGCAGCGATCCGAACGCGAACGGCACCGCCGCCAGGCACAGGGCCAGCACGTTCACCGGATAGAACCAGCGGCTCCAGTACACATCCTCGAAATCGCGCGCGTCCAGCCCGTTGCGTTCGCGGTAGGCAATGCTGGTGCTCAGCTCGGACACGCTGAGGTTGCGCGGCTTGGCGATACCGGTCGCCAGCGCGGCCGGGTCCAACTTCGAGTTCCAGGGCTCACGTGCCACTTCCTGACGGGTTGCCGAGCGCTCGCCAAAGGTGTCGCGGCGCACGCCGGTCAACACCCAGCCGTCCTTGTCGTGCTCGGCGGTGGCGGCATGGGTCAACGAGGCGATCTTGCCGTCTTCGGCGACCCGGTACAGGCGCACATCACGCAGGATCAGCCGCGTGCCCTTGTCGCCCACCAGCTGCTCCTCGCCGCTCTGCGCATTGAGGAAGCTGTCGCCTTCGCGTGCCCACAGCCCCGAGTAACGGGTAGTGGCAATATCCCGCCCCCATTTGGCGCTGGATTTCAGCGCATCGGCACGGTCCTGGCCCCACGGGCCCAGCGTCTCGGCGCTGAGCACCATCACCGCGGTCAGCAGCGACAGCGCAATCGCCACCGACACGCTCAGGCGCTTGCGCGACAGGCCCAGTGCACGCAGTGCGGTCAGCTCCGAGGTCGCGGCCAGCTGGCCCAGGCCCATCAGTGCGCCGATCACCGCGGCCGTCGGGAACATCGTGTAGGCGCGGCGCGGCACGGTGTACAGCACCCACGCGGCGGCATGGCCCAGGGTGTAGCCGTTCTTGCCGATGTCCTTGAACTCGCCGGAGAAGGCCATCACCACGTCCAGGCCCACCAGCACCGCCCAGGTCAGCAGCACGGTGGTGAACACCGACCGGCCCAGGTACAGGTCGAAACGCATCGGGCGCAGCCTCATGCGCGGGCTCCCTTCGGACGGCCCAGGCGGCCATCACGTACATACATCCAGATCGCCAGCGCCAGCAGCGGCAGGGTCAACCACCACAGGCCGAGCGCGGGCGGAATCTTGCCGTTGGCAATCCAGCCGCTGCCGATGAACATCAGGTTGGTGCCCACCATGTAGGCCAGCAGGGCCAGCATCATGCGGCCGTAGCGCTGCTGGCGCGGCGAGCTGCGGCCCAACGGCACGGTCAGCAGGGCGAATGCCAGCGCGATCAGCGGCGGTGCCAGCCGGCGATGCAACTGCGCCTGCGCCTGCGGCCGTGCATCACCGATCAGCTGCAGGGTTGGCATCAGTTCCGGGTCATCCTCGGTGCGGGTCTGTGCGCCATCGGGCAGGGCCACGTCGTTGCGGGCGAAGGTCGCCAGCCGGTAATCCAGCCCAGCGGCCACCGGGCCTTCCACCTGGTGGCCATCATCCAGCTCCAGGAAACGCTGGCGGCTGCCCTCGAAGTACATGCGGCCACTGTTGGCCGACACCACCTCCAGGCGATCGTCCTTCTGCCGCTGCAGGAACACCTTGCCCAGCTCGGTGCCATCAGGCGAGATCGAGGACAGGTAGACCACGCCGCCATTGGGCAGCGGCGTGAACCGGCCCGGCTCCAGGCCGGCCATCAGCACGCTGCGGTTGGCCTCGATGATCATCTGCTCGGCCACCCGGCCTGCCCACGGGCCCAGCCACAGCGAGCAGGCGCCGACCAGCAGCACCACCGGCACCACCAGCATCAGCAGCGGTCGCAGCAGTCGCTTGGGGCCAACACCAATGGCGGTGATGACCGCCATTTCCGAGTCTCGGTACAGCCGCGCCACGGCCAGCAGCAGGCCCAGCATCAGTGCCAGCGGCAGGATCAGCGGCAGGTAGGCGATGAACTGCAGGCCCAGCTGGGAGAACAGCAGCTTGGCCGGCAGGCGTCCGTCGGCGATGTTGCCGAGGATGTCCACCAGCACGCCGCCCACGCTGACCACCAGCAGGACGATCAGGGTAGCCAGGAAACTCTGGACGAAATCGCCCAGCAGGTATCGGTCGAGCTTCAGCATGGGGCGGTGGTTTAAACTCTGGGGTTCGTTCGCGGTGCCGCCCAGTCTACTGTCTGGGCGTAAACGGCCTGCGATTGTACGGACTCGCCAATGGAATCTGCTCAATGGCCCTCGAATTCACCCTGAACCACGTTGCTCCGGCCGCCGCCACCGTTGATTGCCTGGTGGTCGGCGCGTATGCCGACCATACCCTGACCCCGGCGGCGCAGGCCCTGGATGCCGCCAGCGGTGGCCGCCTGGCCGCCCTGGCCCAGCGTGGCGATCTGTCCGGCAAGACCGGCGCAACCACCCTGCTGCACGACCTGCCGGGCGTGACCGCCCCGCGCGTGCTGGTGGTCGGCCTCGGTGAAGCCGCCCGTTTCGGCGTGCCGCAGTACCTGAAGGCCGTGGGCGACGCCGTGCGCGCGCTGAAGGCCGGCGCCACCCGCAGCGCGCTGTTCACCCTGTCCGAAGTGGCGGTGAAGGACCGCGACGCGGCCTGGGCGATCCGTCAGGCGGTGATCGCCGCCGATCACGCCGCCTACCGCTATACCGCCACCCTGGGCAAGAAGAAGGCCGACGACGCCGGTCTGACCCAGCTGGCCATCGCCGGTGACGACGCGCAGGCGCTGGCCCAGGGCCAGGCCATCGCCGCCGGTGTCGAGTTCGCCCGCGAGCTGGGCAACCTGCCGCCCAACTACTGCACCCCGGCCTATCTGGCCGACGTGGGCGTGAAGTTCGCCGGCGAGCACGAGGGTGCCGAAGCCGAGATCCTCGACGAGCACCAGATGGAAGCGCTGGGCATGGGCTCGCTGCTGGCCGTGGCCCGTGGCTCGGCCAACCGCCCGCGCCTGGTCGTGCTGAAGTGGAACAATGGCGGTGACGCCAAGCCGTACGTGCTGGTCGGCAAGGGCATCACCTTCGATACCGGTGGCGTCAACCTGAAGACCCAGGGCGGCATCGAGGAAATGAAGTACGACATGTGCGGTGGCGCCAACGTCATCGGCACCTTCGTCGCTGCGGTCAAGGCCAAGCTGCCGCTGAACCTCGTCGTGGTGGTCCCGGCGGTGGAAAACGCCATCGATGGCAACGCCTATCGTCCGTCGGACGTGATCACCTCGATGTCGGGCAAGACCATCGAAGTCGGCAACACCGACGCCGAAGGCCGCCTGATCCTGTGTGACGCGCTGACCTACGCGCAGCGCTTCGAGCCGGCCGCGCTGGTCGACGTGGCCACCCTGACCGGTGCCTGCATGGTCGCCCTCGGCCACCAGACCGCCGGCCTGATGAGCAAGCACGATGACCTGGCCAACGAGCTGCTGGCCGCCGGCGAGCACGTGTTCGACCGCGCCTGGCGCCTGCCGCTGTGGGACGAGTACCAGCCGATGCTGGATTCGAGCTTCGCCGACGTCTACAACATCGGTGGCCGCTGGGCTGGCGCGATCACCGCCGGCTGCTTCCTGTCGCGCTTCGCCGAAGGCCAGCGCTGGGCCCATCTGGACATCGCCGGCGTGGCCAGCGATGAAGGCAAGCGTGGCATGGCCACCGGCCGCCCGGTCGGCCTGCTGAGCCAGTGGCTGCTGGACCAGGCCGCCCGCGCCTGATGCCGTACCCGACCCTGGCCGGCAGACGCCGGCCGGGGCCTCGCCCGGCACTGCCGGGCCCCTGCCTGACCCGGACCCTGCCATGCCCCGCGCCGACTTCTACCTGATCGCCAAGCCCCGCTTCCTGACCGAGCCGCTGCGCCTGGTCTGTGAGCTGGCGCGCAAGGCCAACGACGCCGGGTTGTTCACCCTGGTGCTGGCCCGTGACCAGGCCCAGGCCGAGGAGCTGGACGAGCTGTTGTGGGCGTTCGACAACGACGCCTACATCCCGCACCAGATCGCCGGCGAAGACATGGACGAGGAAGAGGCCCTGGTACTGATCGCGGTACCCGGCACCGAGGCACCAGCGCGTCCGCTGGTGATCAACCTGCGCGACGAGCCCTGGCTGGGCCAGTGCGAGCGCGTGCTGGAAGTGGTGCCGGCCGATCCGGAAGCGCGCGAACCGCTGCGCGAGCGCTGGCGCCAGTACAAGGCCGCCGGTTACGACCTGAACAAGCATGACATGTGAGCGCGCCCCGGCCCCCTTGATGGGCCGCCGCCGCGCCCTGATCCTTCAACGATTACCTCCTGGTTCCCCCGCATGACCCAACTCGCCTCCAGCTACGACCCGACGTCCTTCGAGACCGACCTCTACGAGGCCTGGGAGAAGGCCGGCCACTTCAAGCCGTCCGGCACGGGCGAGCCGTACACCATCCTGCTGCCGCCGCCGAACGTGACCGGCACCCTGCACATGGGCCACGCCTTCCAGCAGACCCTGATGGACGCGCTGGTGCGCTACCACCGCATGCGCGGCTACGACACGCTGTGGCAGGTCGGTACCGACCACGCCGGCATCGCCACCGAAATGGTGGTCAGCCGCAACCTGGCGCTGGAAGGCAAGGGCGAGACCCGCGATTCGCTGGGCCGCGAAGGCTTCATCGGCAAGGTCTGGGAGTGGAAGCAGCAGTCCGGCGACACCATCGAACGCCAGATGCGTCGCCTTGGCACCTCCGCCGACTGGTCGCGCAGCACCTTCACCATGGACCCGCAGCCGTCGGCGGCAGTCAATGAAGCCTTCGTGCGCTGGTACGAGCAGGGCCTGATCTACCGCGGCCAGCGCCTGGTGAACTGGGACCCGGTGCTGAAAACCGCCATTTCCGACCTGGAAGTGGAGAGCGCCGAGGAAGACGGCTTCCTGTGGTCGATCGCCTACACGCTGGACGAAGGCCTGAGCTACGAGCACGTCGAGCGCGATGCCGACGGCGTGGAAACCCTGCGCGAAACCCGCGACTACCTGGTCGTCGCCACCACCCGCCCGGAAACCCTGCTGGGCGATACCGCGGTGATGGTGCACCCGGAAGACGAGCGTTACGCGCACCTGATCGGCAAGAGCGTGGTGCTGCCGCTGACCGGCCGCCGCGTGCCGGTGATCGCCGACGACTACGTGGACCGCGCGTTCGGCACCGGCGTGGTCAAGGTCACTCCGGCGCATGATTTCAATGACTATGAAGTGGGCGTGCGCCACAGCCTGCCGATGATCAACCTGTTCACCCCGGTGGCGGCGCTGAACGAGAATGCGCCGGAACGCTTCCAGGGCCTGGACCGCTATGAAGCGCGCAAGGCGGTGCTGGCCGAACTGGAAGACCTGGGCATCCTGGTCGAGACCAAGGCGCACAAGCTGCAGGTGCCGCGCGGCGACCGTACCGGCCAGGTGATCGAGCCGTACCTGACCGACCAGTGGTTCGTGAAGATGGACGACCTGGCCAAGCGTGGCCTGGAACTGGTCGAGGACGGAAGCATTTCCTTCGTGCCGCCGAACTGGATCAACACCTACCGCCACTGGATGAACAACATCCAGGACTGGTGCATCAGCCGCCAGCTGTGGTGGGGCCACCGCATCCCGGCGTGGTTCGATGCCGCCACCGGCAACTGCTACGTCGGTCGCAGCGAAGAGGAAGTGCGCGCCAAGCACAACCTGGGCAGCGACGTGGTGCTGAACCAGGAAAGCGACGTGCTGGAGACCTGGTTCTCCTCGCAGCTGTGGCCGTTCTCCACCCTGGGCTGGCCGAACGAGCAGGCCATGGCCGAGCGTGGCTTCGACCGCTACCTGCCGTCGTCGGTGCTGATCACCGGCTTCGACATCATCTTCTTCTGGGTGGCGCGCATGATCATGGCCACCGACAACCTGGTCGGGAAGATCCCGTTCAAGGATGTCTACTTCACCGGCCTGATCCGCGACGGCCAGGGCCAGAAGATGTCCAAGAGCAAGGGCAACGTGCTCGACCCGCTGGACATCATCGACGGCATCACCATCGACGATCTGGTTGCCAAGCGCACCGGCGGCCTGATGCAGCCGAAGATGGTCGAGAAGATCGAGAAGGCCACCCGCAAGGAATTCCCGGACGGCATCGCCGCCCACGGTGCCGATGCGTTGCGCTTCACCATCGCCGCGCTGGCCACCCACGGCCGCGACATCAAGTTCGACATGAACCGCGCCGAGGGCTACAAGAACTTCTGCAACAAGCTGTGGAATGCCAGCCGCTTCGCCCTGATGAACACCGAGGGCGCTGCGTTCATCGGCGCGCCCAAGCCGCGCACCGATGCCGAGCGCTGGATCCTCGCCCGCCTGGCCGCCACCACCGCCGAGGCACAGGGGCATTTCGCCGCCTACCGCTTCGACCTGCTGGCGCAGTGCCTGTACGAGTTTGCGTGGAACGCGTTCTGCGACTGGTTCCTGGAACTGAGCAAGCCGGCCCTGAACGGTGCCGACGCCGCCGATGCCGAAAGCACCCGCCACACCCTGCTGTACGTGCTGGAAGCACTGCTGCGCCTGCTGCACCCGCTGACGCCGTTCATCACCGAACAGCTGTGGCAGCAGCTGGCCCCGCGCCTGGGCCTGGCCGAAACCACGCTGTCGCTGCGCCCCTACCCGACCGCCGCCGAATTCGCCGGTGATTTCGCCCAGGCCGAGGCCGACGTGGAATGGCTGAAGGCGGTGATCAGCGCGGTGCGTCGCGTGCGCAGCGAACTGAACGTCGCACCGTCCAAGCAGGTGCCGCTGCGCCTGCAGGCCGGCCTGGCGCAGGACCGCGTGCGCATCGAACGCTTCAGCACCTCGCTGTCGTTCCTGCTGAAGCTGGACAGCATCCAGTGGCTGGCCGAAGGCGAAAGCGCACCGCCGGCGGCCGCCGCGATCGTGGGCGAGCTGAAGCTGCTGGTGCCGCTGGAAGGCCTGGTCGATCTCGATGCCGAGCGCGTGCGCCTGGACAAGGAAATCGCTCGCGTCGAAGCCGAAAAGGAAAAGAGCGAGACCAAGCTGGCCAGGTTCACCGACAAGGTGCCGCCGGCCGTGGTCGAGCAGGAACGCGTGCGCCTGGCCGACTGGAACACCCAGCTGGCCGGCCTGCGCGAACAGCGCGCGAAGCTGTAACGCCGCGCTCTGGTGCGTGCCAACCAAGGTTGGCACCTACCACGCCGGGAGAGGTTGGCACCCACCCAAGCGAAATGGGAAACGCCGGGCGATGCCCGGCGTTTCCATTTCCCCCGCATGGCATCATCGCCGGATGCCTCTTTCGATCTTCCTGCTGGTTCTCGCCGCTGCGGCACTGCATGCCAGCTGGAATGCGATCGTCAAGCGCGGGCCGGACAAGTTCCTCGGCACCGTGCTGGTCACCGGCAGCGCCGCGCTGCTGTCGGCCGCCGCCCTGCCCTTCCTGCCTTTTCCCGCCGCGCACAGCTGGCCCTGGCTGGGCGCATCGGTGCTGTTGCAGGTGACCTATTACGGGCTGGTCGCACGCTGTTACCAGCAGGTCGACATGAGCCTGGCCTACCCGCTGATGCGTGGCAGCGCGCCGATCCTGGTCGCACTGGCGGGCACCCTGCTCGGTGAACCATTGCCGGCTGCAGCGTGGCTGGGCGTGGTACTGGTGAGCACCGGCATCCTGTGCATGGCAGTGGGTGCGCGTGGCGGCCAACTGCGCCTGCCGCTGCTGACCGCAGCGATGATCGCCACCTACACGCTGGTCGACGCGCAGGGTGCGCGCCAGTCCGGCAGCGCGCTCAGCTACACGTTGTGGTTGTTCCTGCTGTCGGGCATCCCGCTGCCGCTGTGGGCGTTGTACACGCGCGGCGGCGCGGTGCTGGACTATGCCCGGCGGCATTGGCCGCTGGGACTGGCCGGTGGCGTCGGCACCACCGCCTCCTATGCGATGGCATTGTGGGCCATGACCCAGGCGCCGGTGGCAATGATTTCGGCGCTGCGCGAATCCTCGATCCTGTTCGCGCTGCTGATCTCGGTGTTCCTGCTGCGCGAACGGATACCCCGCGCGCGCTGGCTGGCGGCGTCGCTCATCATCGGTGGCGTGCTGGCGTTGCGGCTGGCGTGATGGGCGCGTTGGTAGTGCCGGCCGCTGGCCGGCAACCCGTCTGCGTCACAGCGGCGGCATCGCCTGCAGGTCGCCGTCGACCAGCTCGATGGCCATCACCACTGCATCCTCGCGGCCCTGTGCAGCCGGGTAGTAGCGCGGGCGGCGGCCGATCTCGTTGAAGCCTTCGCTGTGGTACAGCGCCAGCGCCGGCGTATTGGACGGACGCACTTCCAGGAAGACGCGCTGTGCGCCACGGTCGGCTGCCAGCTGCACCAGTGCGCGCAGCAGCTGGCGGCCCAGCCCGCGCGACTGTGCCAGTGGATCGATGCAGATGTTGAGCACGTGCGCTTCATCCGCGGCGATGCTGAGCACGCCATAGCCGACCAGCAGGCCATCACGCTCCATCGCCAGGCCGGGATAACCGGCGCGCAGGCAGTCGATGAAGATGCCGCGGGTCCAGGGAAACGGATAGCCCCGCAGCTCGATCGCCATCACGGCATTGAGGTCGCTCTCGCGCAGCGCACGCAGGCTGACCGGGCCGGGCCGGGTTACCGCGCTCACGGCGTGCCCCGCTTGCGCAGGGCACGCAGCTGCGGCCACAGCGCACGCTTGGCGGCCGGGTCGCGGCGCAGCTGGTCCAGCGGCCAGCTGTCCATCAGCATCTGGGTGGCCGGGTCGTTCGGGTTGCAGCCGGAGGCGCGCAGCAATGCGATCTGCAGGCGATCGGGCAGGCGTACCACCGGCTGGCGTGCGTTGCCGCTGGGCAGCGGGCGCTCAGCCGCCGGCACGGTATCCGGGGCACTGACCGGCGTTTCGCGGCGCGGCGGTGCCGGGCGTTCCGCGCGTACTGCGGTCGCGGGCGCGGTATGGGCGTCGCGCGGCGGCACAGCAGCCCGCACCGGCTCCGGCTCCGGCGGAGCAACACTGGCTTCGGCCACGCTCAACTGCAATGCGGCATCCAGCTCGGCGGCCAGCTGGCCGTCGTGATAGACGGTATAGCCCATGGCCTGCAGCCAGGCCTGCTGGGCCGGTGACCACAGCACGGGCAGGTCCTGGCTCACGCGGCCTCGGGCTTCTTGCGCATGCGCTGCCCGGCCCACATCACCGGGCCGGACAAGGCGTACAGGATGCCGACCGCGAACAGCACGCGCGGCAGGTCGATGACCGCAATCGCGATCGCCACCGGCACCAGTGCCAGCACCAGGAACGGCACGCGATCCGAACGGGTGCCCTTGGCATCGCCGCCCTTGAAGCTCCAGAAACGGATACGGCTGACCATCAGCAGCGCAGCGATGATCGTCACCGCCAGCGCCACGTAACGCAGCTGGTTGCCATCCCAGCCCAGGTTGCCGTCGGCAAACGCCCAGACGAAGGACATCATCAGGCCCGCTGCGGCCGGGCTGGCCAGGCCGACGAACCAGCGCTTGTCGACCACCGCCACCTGCGTGTTGAAGCGGGCCAGGCGCAGCGCCGCGCAGGCCGCATACAGGAAGGCCACGGCCCAGCCGACGCGGCCGAGGAGCGGATCGTCGAACTTCAGCCACGACAGCGACCAGTGGTACATCACCAGCGCCGGGGCCATGCCGAAGCTGACCAGGTCGGCCAGCGAGTCGTACTGCACGCCGAATTCGCTGCTGGTACCGGTCAGGCGCGCCACGCGCCCGTCCAGGCCATCCATCACCGCCGCCACGAACACGGCGATGCTGGCGTTGACGAAATCCCCGTTGGCCGCGGCGATGATCGCGTAGAAACCGGAGAACAGGCCGGCGGTGGTGAACAGGTTGGGCAACAGGTAAATCGTGCGCGAGCGCGGCGGCGGTGTGATCGGGTCCATGGAATCCAGTTTAATCGACTTGCCAGTGCTCGGCGCCAATGCTGCAATCGGCGTTCTACGCCCATTCCGTGGAGTTTGCCATGCGTGCCCTGTCCTGCCTTGGATGCCTGCTGCTGTTGGCCAGTGCCAACGCCGTGGCCGGTCCCGTGTACAAATGGAAGGACGCCCATGGCGTGACGCAGTACTCGGAGACCCCACCAGCGGGCAAGAAGTACGAGACCCGCGAGCAGGCCCGCACCCCGCAGGCCGCGACCAGCACCGAGACCCCGGCCGCGCCGGTTCCCGAGCAGTGCAGCACGGCCCGGGCCAACCTGGCCCTGCTGGACGGCGGTGGCCAGGTGATGCAGGACACCGATGGTGATGGCAAGGCCGATACCCCTCCCCCCGGCCGGGCTGGCAGAATAGACGTCTCTGCCGTTATCCAAAGCCGACGATGCGCCTCTCCCAGTTCCACCTGCACACCACCAAGGAAACCCCCAGCGACGCCGAGCTGACCAGCCACCGGCTGATGCTGCGCGCGGGCATGATCCGCAAGCTGGCATCGGGCCTGTACACCTGGTCGCCGCTGGGCCTGCGCGTGCTGCGCAAGGTCGAGCGCATTGTTCGCGAGGAAATGGACCGGGCCGGCGCGGTGGAATTCCAGATCCCGACCATCCAGCCGAAGGAACTGTGGGAGCAGACCGGCCGCTGGCAGAAGTTCGGCCCGCAGCTACTGAAGATCAAGGACCGCAAGGACCAGGTGTTCTGCTACAGCCCGACCGCCGAAGAAGCCGCCTGCGACTTCGCGCGCAGCGAGCTGTCCAGCTACAAGCAGCTGCCGGTGAACTTCTACCAGATTCAGACCAAGTTCCGCGACGAGATCCGCCCGCGCTTCGGCGTGATGCGCGCGCGCGAGTTCCTGATGAAGGACGCCTATTCGTTCCACCTGCACGATGAGTGCCTGGTGCGCGAGTACGAGAACATGAAGTCGGCCTACAGCCGCATCTTCACCCGCCTCGGCCTGGACTTCCGCATGGTGCAGGCGGACTCCGGCGCGATCGGTGGCGATGCTTCGCAGGAGTTCCACGTGATCGCCGATTCCGGCGAAGACGCCCTGGTGTTCTCCACCGGTTCGGACTACGCGGCCAACATGGAGGCGGCGATCGCCGCCGATCCGGCACCGCGTGCGGCCGCCTCCGAAACAATGCGCAAGGTGGATACCCCCACCCAGAAGACCTGCGAGGACGTCGCGGCCCTGCTCGGCATCGACCTGCAGCGCACGGTGAAGTCGGTGGCACTGATCGCCGGCGAAGGCGAGGCACAGCAGTTCGTGCTGGTGCTGGTGCGTGGCGACCATGAGGTCAACGAGATCAAGCTGGCCAAGGTGGCCGGGCTGGACGAGCAGCGCTTCGCCAGCGAGGCGGAAATCGCCGAGTACCTGGGCAGCGTGCCAGGCTTCCTCGGCCCGGTCGCACCGGCCAAGGCCATCCGCGTGGTCGCCGATCGCGAAGTGGCGGCAATGGCCGACTTCGTCGTCGGCGCCAACGAGGCCGGTTTCCACCTGGCCGGCGTCAACTGGGGCCGCGACCTGCCGGAACCGGAAGTGGCCGACATCCGCAACGTGCGTGCCGGTGATCGTGCCGTGGACGGCGGTGAACTGAAGATCGCCCGTGGCATCGAAGTCGGCCACGTGTTCCAGCTCGGCCGCAAGTACGCCGAAGCGCTGGATGCCACCGTGCTGGATGAAAACGGCAAGGCGGCGGTGATGGCGATGGGTTGCTACGGTATCGGCATCTCGCGCGTGGTGGCTGCCGCGATCGAACAGAACCATGACGATGCCGGCATCATCTGGCCGGACGCGATGGCGCCGTGGCAGGTCGTGGTGTGCGTGATCAACCCGAAGGGCGATGCCGTTGTGGCCGACGCTGCAGCCAATCTGCTGCAGGAGCTGCGCGACGCCGGCCTGGACGCCGCGCTCGACGATCGCGGCCTGCGCCCGGGCGCGATGTTCGCCGACATGGAACTGATCGGCATCCCGCACCGCGTGGTGGTCAGCGAACGCGGCCTGGCCGCCGGCACCTACGAGTACCGCGCGCGCCGCGCCAGCGAGGCGGAGAGCCTGGACAAGGCCACCCTGCTGCAGCGACTGCAGGGCTGACGTGGAAAGACCGGGGCCTGCCCCGGTCTTTTTTTTTTGGCGCGCGGCCTTTCCCTATATTGCAGCGGACATAATCCGGTCAAAATCACCGCGATAGCGTCTGCATGCCGCCACGCCATGACCCGCCTGCATTTGTGCTGTGATTAATTCATCTCTATTCTGTCCGCCGACGCCATGGACTGGCTTGTCCCGTCCACACATTAGTTTCCGGAGTAACCGTAAATGAGCATTGACCTGACCGGCCTGTCAGCACGCGAGCTGGGCGCCCTGATCCGTACCGCCAAGAAGCAGCAGACCATCGTCGCCAAGCGCCGGCCGATCACCAAGGTGCGCGCCCAGCTGACCAAGCTGGCCAAGACCGAGGGCTACACCATCGAGGAACTGTTCGGCGACGCCCCGGCACCGCGCGCGCGCAAGGTGGCCAAGGTCGCCAAGGCACCGTCGAAGACCGCCGGCCGCAAGCTGGGCAAGGTTGCCCCGAAGTACCGCAACCCGGCCAACCCCAAGGAAACCTGGACCGGCCGTGGCAAGCAGCCGCGCTGGATGGCTGAACTGACCGCCAAGGGCAACAAGAAGCCGGAAGATTTCCTGATCAAGAAGGCCTGAGGCCGGATCGGGGAGCAATAAAAAACGCCGGCGAAAGCCGGCGTTTCCTGTTTGTAGAGCCGCGCCCACGCTCGGCTATCCATATGCAAAGCCGAGCGTGGGCTCGGCTCTACAGGGTCTTGCGCGCCGGCATCAGCAGGTTGCCGAACAGCAGGCCCGCCACCAGCGCCATCACCACGTTCAGAACGGTGAGGAACACGCTCTGGCCGGCGCCCACGTCCTGCTGCTGGACCAGGGTCAGCACGCCACGCAGGCTGGTGCTGCCGGGCACCATCATGATGATGCCCGGCAGGCGGATGATCGCGCCCGGACGCCCGACCAGGCGACCGAACAGGTTGCCACCGGCGGTCAGCAGCATTGCCGACAGGAAGATGCCGGCCGGCGCGCCCCAGGCGTGGCCGCCGAACTTGGAGATCGCGTAACCGGCCACCGAGGCGGCGATCACCCACGGGTAATCGCGGCGGTTGGCCTTGAACAGCATCGCGAAGGCGAACGCGGCGGTCAGCAGCGAGCCCCATTCCACCCACGGCCCCTGCGGCCGCGCGGCCCGGATCACCGGATCCAGGCCGAGCACATCGGCCAGGGTCACCGCGATCATCGCGCCGACGCTGAGCTTCATGATGGTGGTCAGCGCGCCGGCAAAGCGCGCGGTACCCGATACCCAGTGCTGGCTGGCCAGCTCATTGACCGCATTGGTCAGCGACATGCCGGGCAGCAGCACCACGAGCGAGGCGATGATCACCGTATTGAGGTTGAGCGCACCAATGAACGACGCGACCAGGGTGGCGACCATGCCGGCCAGCAGCGCGGCCAGTGCCTCGGCGGCTTCGCGGGTGGCCGGGCGGCGATCGGTGACCATGCCGAGCAGGCCGATCATCAGGCCGATGACACCGGCGGTGGCGATGTCCAGCCACGGCAGCTTCCACATGCCGGCCACGCCAGCCGCGCCGAGGGTGAACGACAGGATGGTGCGCAGCTTGCCGCGTCGGCCCGGATCCTTGTCCAGCTGGCGCAGCGCAGTGTGGCCCTGGGCGATGCTCATCCGCCCGTTGGACACTTCTTCGGCGATGTGGTCGGCAACGCTGAGCTTGTGCAGGTCGTTCTCACCCGGTGCCAGGCGGATCACGCGGGTGATGTCGCTGGAGCCGATCGCCTGGGCCGGATCGCTGAAGCTGAGGATGATACCGGTGGGATTCGACCACGGTTCACAATCCAGATCGAGCTGGCGGGCCAGGGCAACCACCGCCGTTTCCAGGCGCTGGGCCGTGGTGCCATAGCTGTGCAGGCGTCCGGCGATCTCGGAAACGAAGGCCACGCGCTGTGCGTAGGTGGCCTGGGGTGTGGGGATCGTGTGAGCATCTGCGGACATGCGCCGTAGTATTACCTACGCTGGGGCCCGCCGGAGAAATTCATCCAAGTTCGACGCGAAGCCCGATACAGAACGGTTATGCTGCGACCCGAATGGCCCACGTCACCCCGAACCTCGCTCCCCAGCTCGAACAGGATGCCCACGACCCGGGCCTGATCCGCCTGTCCGGCACCTGGACCTTGAAGACCGCGCTGGCCGCGGCCGAAGTCCTGCGCGGCGTTCCCGACGCGCTGACCGGCATCGATGCCACCGGCATCGAGCAGCTCGATTCGGCCGGCGTGCTGCAGGTGCTGCGCGTGGCCCATCGCGCCGATCTCCACGAAGACGCGCTGCAGTTCCGCCCGGACCACCAGGCGCTGGTGTGCACCATCGAGGAAGTGGCCGATGACCGGCCCAAGGCCAAGCGCGATTTCGGCGTGCTGGCCGCGCTGGAGCGGCTGGGCGTCAGCGTCCACGCCACCGGCCACAACATCAAGGCCCTGTGCAGTTTCCTCGGCGAGAACCTGGTCAAGGCGGCGCGGCTGGTCAAGGAACCCCGCCGCTTCCGGCTGACCGCCACCGTGCATCAGATGGAGCAGGTCGGGCTGGATGCGGTGCCGCTGGTGGCGCTGTTGTCCTACCTGGTGGGTGCGGTGATCGCCTTCCTCGGCTCGACCATCCTGCGCGACTTCGGCGCCGAGATCTACGTGGTCGAGCTGGTCAACATCGCCTTCCTGCGCGAGTTCGCCGTGCTGCTGACCGCGATCGTGCTGGCCGGCCGTACCGCCAGCGCGTTCACCGCGCAGATCGGTGCGATGAAGGCACGCGAGGAGATCGATGCGATGCGTACGCTGGGCCTGGACCCGGTCGACCTGCTGGTGCTGCCACGCTTGCTGGCGCTGCTGGTCACCCTGCCCTTGCTGACCTTCATCGCGATGATCGCCGGCCTGGCCGGCGGCATCACCGTCGGTGCGTTCGACCTCGACATCCCGCCGCAGATGTACATCGCGCGCATGCACGAGACGATGGAAGTGCGGCATCTGCTGGTGGGCCTGTCGAAGGCGCCGGTGTTCGCCCTGGTGATCGGCCTGATCGGCTGCCTGGAAGGGCTGAAGGTGGAAGGCACCGCGCAGTCGGTGGGCGAACGCACCACCTCCAGCGTGGTGCAGACGATCTCGCTGGTGATCATCATCGACGCCTTCGCGGCGTTGTGGTTCATGCACATGGACTGGTGACATGAGCACATCCGCCCTCCCCGAATCCATCGACATGCGCGACGACCAGGGCCACGAACTGGCCATCCGCGTGCGTGGTCTGGTCAACCGGTTCGGCAGCCAGACCGTGCACGAAGACCTGGATCTGGACGTACGCCGCGGCGAGATCCTGGGCGTGGTCGGCGGCTCCGGCACCGGCAAGTCGGTGCTGATGCGCTCGATCCTCGGCCTGCGTGTGCCGGATGCTGGGCAGATCGAAGTCCTCGGCCGCGATGCGCGTGCCGACGACGCCGAGAGCCGCCTGCACATCGAACGCAATACCGGCGTGCTGTTCCAGGACGGTGCCCTGTTCTCGTCGCTGACCGTGGGTGAGAACGTCCAGGTGCCGTTGAAGGAACACCACCGCGAGCTGCCCGAGCGCTGGCACTACGAACTGGCGCTGCTGAAAGTGAAACTGGCCGGCCTGCCCGCCGACGCGATCAACAAGCTGCCCTCGCAGCTGTCCGGCGGCATGCGCAAGCGCGCCGGCCTGGCCCGGGCGCTGGCGCTGGATCCGCCGTTGCTGTTCCTGGACGAACCCACCGCCGGCCTCGACCCGATCGGCGCGGCCGCGTTCGACCGCCTGATCAAGACGCTGCAGGAAGCGCTGGGGCTGACCGTGTTCCTGATCACCCACGACCTGGACACGCTGTACGCGATCTGCGACCGGGTAGCGGTGATCGCCGACCGCAAAGTGGTGGCCAATGCGCCGCTGCCGGACATCGAGAAACTGGATCATCCGTGGATCCAGGAATACTTCCACGGACCCCGCGCGCGCGCCGCGCGTGGCGAACAGATCGAGAGTGCCTGAGCCATGGAAACCAAAGCCAACTACGTGCTGATCGGCGCGTTCACCCTGATCACCGGCCTGGCCCTGCTGGCCTTCGGCCTGTGGGCGGCCAAGTACTCCTCCGACCGCACCTGGCAGGAGTACCGCGTGGTCTTCCGCGAAGCGGTGACCGGCCTGTCGGTGGGCAGCCCGGTGCAGTACAACGGCATCGCGGTGGGCTCGATCACCGAACTGAACCTGGTGCCCGACGACCCGCGCCAGGTGGTCGCGCGCATCCGCCTGAACTCCAACACGCCGGTCAAGACCGATACCCGCGCCAAGCTGGCGATCACCAGCCTGACCGGCCCGTCGATCATCCAGCTCAGCGGCGGCACGCCGCAGTCGCCGGCGCTGACCACGGTCAACAAGGATCCGGCACCGATCATCCCGACCACGCCCTCGGCGCTGCAGAACATCACCGATGTGGCCAACCGCATCGTCGAGCGCATGGACCAGATCCTCAGCGACCGCAACGTGGCCTCGATCAACGCCACGCTGGCCAACCTGGAGACGATCAGCGGCGGCCTGGCCGACCGCGACCAGGGCACGCAGGCGCTGCTGCTCAGCGCGCGCGATGCCGCCCGCAGCCTGGACACCACGCTGAAGACCACCAACGGCACCATCGAGCGCCTGGACAGGAACCTGGTGCAGCAGCTGCCCGGCATCATCGACAAGCTCGACGCGACCCTGGCCAAGCTCGACTCGGCCGCCGGCAATGCCGATTCGATCCTTGGCGAGAACCGCGCCGCGATCAACAGCTTCGCCAACGATG
This sequence comes from Stenotrophomonas sepilia, assembly GCF_003244875.1. Lineage (GTDB taxonomy): Bacteria > Pseudomonadota > Gammaproteobacteria > Xanthomonadales > Xanthomonadaceae > Stenotrophomonas > Stenotrophomonas sepilia. The sequence continues at coordinate 45,102 of NZ_LXXZ01000082.1, read as the reverse complement.
GCCTCGGCCAGCTGGGCCCGACGCTGACCGAACTGCGCGGCCTGATCCGCGACCTGCGCCGGGTCAGCGACCGTCTCGAGAACAACCCCGCGCGCTACCTGCTGGGCCGCGACGCACCCAAGGAGTTCGAACCCCAATGAGCACGCCCCCCCTTCCGCGCCTGCTGCTGGCCGCTTCGATGGTCGGCCTGCTGGGCGGCTGCTCCATCCTCGGCAGCAGCGAGAAAACCGCAGTGACGCTGTACTCACCGTCCGTGCAGGTCAAGGCGGACCCCGCGTGGCCGCAGGCCAGCTGGCAGCTGGTGCTGGCCAAGCCCAGCGCCGCGCGCATGGTCGACAGCCCGCGCATCAACGTGCGGCCGACGCCGTCGCAGCTTGAGATCTACAAGGGGGCCAGCTGGGCGCAGCCGGCCACCGACATGATCGAGGACACCCTGCTGCGTGGCTTCGAGGATTCCGGCCGCATCCGCGGCGTGGCCCGCAGCACTGCCGGCATCCGCGCCGACTACAAGCTGTCCACCGACGTGCGCCGCTTCGAATCGGATTACCTGGGACAAGCCACGCCGACGGTAGTGATCGAGGTCAACGCCAAGCTGATCCATGTCGCCGACCAGCGCGTGGTGGCCGACCGCACCTTCCGCCAGGCGCAGCCGGTCGGCAGCACCGACGTACCGGCGGTGACCGCGGCCTTCGAGCGTGGCCTGCAGCAGCTGGCGCAGGACGTGGTGGGCTGGACGCTGGCGAGCGGGCAGGCCGATCAACCTAACGTCGCGCGCTGATCGATCAGCGCGGCGCAATCCAGCGGAACGTCAGGTTGATCCGTTCACCCTGCACCCGTGCCATCTTCGGAAGCGCGTGCTGGTAGAACCTCTGCGTCTGCCCCGCCATTACCAGCAGATCGCCATGGCCGAGCAGGAATTCAGCCTTGCGCGCCGGATCGTCGCGTCGGCGCAGCAGGAAACGGCGCGCCGCACCCAGGCTCAGCGACGCGATCACCGGGGCCGGTCCCAGCTCCGGCTCGTCATCGCTGTGCCAGCCCATGTAGTCACCGCCACCGCGATAGCGGTTCAGCAGCACGCTGTTGAAGCGGCCGTAGCCTTCGGCCTGCAGGCGCTCGCGCACGGCCTGCAACACAGGCGGCCACGGATGCGGCACGAACTCGACACCGGAGTAGCGGTAGCGCGCCTGCGGGTCGCCGATCCAGCAGCTCAGCCGCGGCGAGTCCACCCAGTTGCCGAACATGCGGATGCGGTGGACCTCCCACCGCACGTCGGCCTGCAGCGCTCCCATGAGCCGGTCGGCGTTGGCAGCGGCCAGCCAGCCCGGCAGGTGCTGGACGTCGGCGTCGGGCAGGTCGTGGGGAAACAGCATGGCACCCCTTTGAGAAACAGGGCGGCCTTAGGCCGCCCTTGCACCTTCAGCCGCGCAGGAACGCGACGCCGGTCTTTTCCTTCAACTCGTCATCGCTGACACCCGGCGCGGCCTCCACCAGCCGCAGGCCCTTGTCAGTCACGTCGAACACGGCCAGATCGGTGATGATGCGGTCGACCACGCCAACACCCGTCAACGGCAGCGTGCATTCGCCCAGGATCTTGTGCTCGCCGTTCTTGGCGGTGTGCTCCATCAGCACCACCACGCGCTGCACGCCAGCGACCAGGTCCATCGCACCGCCCATGCCCTTGACCATCTTGCCGGGCACCATCCAGTTGGCCAGATCGCCCTTGTCGGTCACCTGCATCGCACCGAGGATGGCCAGGTTGACGTGGCCACCGCGGATCATCGCGAAGCTGTCGTGGCTGCCGAAGTAGCTGGCGCCCGCACGTGCGGTGACGGTCTGCTTGCCGGCATTGATCAGGTCAGCGTCGACTTCAGCGTCGGTCGGGAACGGGCCGATGCCGAGCAGGCCGTTTTCCGACTGCAACCATACATCCACGCCTTCGGGAATGTGGTTGGCGACCAGGGTCGGCAGGCCGATGCCCAGGTTCACGTAGGCGCCATCGGTCAGTTCCTGGGCGGCACGGGCCGCCATTTCATCGCGGGTCCACGCCATGTCAGTTGCCCTCCGCGCGGATGGTGCGCTGTTCGATTCGCTTCTCAGGATGCGGGTTGTGCACGATGCGGTGCACGTAGATGCCTGGCAGGTGCACCTGGTCCGGGTCGATGGCGCCGACCGGCACCACCTCTTCCACTTCCACGATGCAGACCTTGCCGGCCATCGCGCAGGCCGGGTTGAAGTTGCGCGCGGTTTTGCGGAACACCAGGTTGCCAGCCTCGTCGGCCTTCCAGGCCTTGACCAGCGCCACGTCGGCGCGCAACGCGGTCTCCATCACGTAGTGCTTGCCATCGAACGCGCGGGTTTCCTTGCCCTCGGCCACCACCGTGCCGTAGCCGGTGGCAGTGAAGAACGCCGGAATACCTGCGCCACCCGCACGCAGCCGCTCGGCCAGGGTGCCCTGCGGGTTGAACTCCAGTTCCAGCTCGCCAGCCAGGAACTGCCGTTCGAACTCCTTGTTCTCGCCCACGTAGGACGAAATCATCTTCTTGATCTGCCGCGTTTCCAGCAGCTGGCCCAGGCCGAAGCCATCGACCCCGGCATTGTTGGAGATCACGGTCAGGCCCTTGACGCCGCTGTCGCGCAGCGCAGCGATCAGCGCCTCGGGAATGCCACACAAGCCAAAGCCACCCACGGCCAGGGTCTGGCCATCGGCGACCACCCCCTGCAGGGCCTCCGCCGCACTGGCGTAGCGCTTGCCGCGCTTTCCGCCGGAAGTCGATTGCTGCATTGCTGTACTACCCTGCACGTTGAGGATGACGGCATTCTAGCTGGAGGGCGGCGAAGGGCCTGGATGCGCCGCAGCATTGACGGAGCACCGGGCGGGCATTGGGTAGAATGGCTGATTCCACCCAGAAGGGTGCCTCAGCGCCTGCGCCCCTCCATCTACGATGACGCTGACCTTCACTGACGAAGACCTGTTCCGCTGGATCGACGAATGGACACTGCAGAAAAGCGAGCAGTGCCTGGGTGGCGTGCGCAACCGGCAACTTCGCGAGGGCCTGCTGACGGCCGAGGTGCAGGGTTCGGCCAGGCATCCCTACCACGTGGAGATCGATCTGGCCGCCAGTATGCGCACCGCGCGCAGCCGCCTGCAGAGTGCCTGCTCCTGCCCCGTCGGCCGCGCCTGCAAGCATGTGGCGGCGGTGCTGGTCTCCCACATGCTGGAACCGCTGGCCATGGATGAGAGCCCCCTGACCGAACAGGACCTGGCGCAACCGCCGCGTGCTGAACTGCTGGCGGATCTCTCGCGTTGGCAGAGCACCCGGATCCGGCCGGCCCAGCCACGCCGGAACGGTGTCATCTTCGAACTGTCCACCTACAACCATCGCCCCGCCGTGCTGGTCCGGCGCGTCAAGTACGGTGCCGATGGTGCGATCAGCCCGGGCAAGTGGATGGATATCACCGCAGACCTGCTGCTGGAGCCTCCCGCATACCTCACCCCGACTGATCTGGCGGTGATGATCCAGCTACGCACCCAGCGGCAGCCCGCGACGAAAGACGAATGGATCGACTTCGCGGCCACCCTGCAGCTGATCGTCTCCAGCGGCCATGGCTGGGTCTCATGTGGTACGCAGGACGTGCTGGCCCGGTCGGGCGCTCCACGCCGCGGCGAACTGGGCTGGGTCGTTGACATGGCGCAGGGCGCGACGCTGCTGGAACCCACGTTGAGCGTGGAGGGCGGCGCCAGAGGCGTGGTCCTGGGCCGGAGTGCGTGCTATCTGGACCCGGTCACCGGCGAGGTCGGTCCACTGCAGCTGGATGTCAGGCCCGAAGACGCCGACGCGTTCCTGAGCCTGCCCAGTTTGTTACCCAATGAAGCGTCGGTGGTCGCACAGATGCTGCAGCAAATCGACCCTGCGCTGCCGCGCCCCGGTGCAAGCGACACGCTGCCCACCCTGCAGATCACTTCGATGATTCCTGTGCTGCGCCTGCATACGATCGAGTTCCGGCCGGCATGGCTTGGCCGTGGCGACGCTTCGCAATGGGCCGATATCGCGACCGTGGCCTTCGAATACGACGAGCACATCCGGTTCCTGGACGATCCGAGCCTGTTCGCACACGATCCGGAGGGCCAGCTTGCCCTGCTGCCCCGCGACCTGGCTGAGGAATCACGGCGTGAGGCCGAGCTGCGCACGGTGGGACTGCATCGCGACACGGCTCCGCGGGCGCCATTGGAGGGCGCAGGACCTCAGTTCCAGCTGCGCACCCATGACTGGACACGGTTTCTGCTGGACGACGTGCCGCGCCTGGAAGCCTTGGGCTGGAAGGTGGAGACGGACGACGATTTCCGCCATCGCATCACCCGGGTGGATGTGATCGACCTGGACATCCAAGCGGACCCGGCGGATGCGGGCTGGTTCAACCTGGGCCTGGATATTCAGGTGGAAGGCCGCAACGTGTCGATGGTTCCGCTGCTGCAGCAGGTGCTGCAGTCCGATCCCCGCTGGATGCGTGGCCAGCTGGACGCCATCGGCGACGATGAGAACATCCTGTTGACGACGGGCGACAACACGTGTCTGGCACTGCGGGCCGCACGACTGAAGCCGATCATGGCCCTGTTGGCGGACCTGTTCGCCCAGCGCGGCGCGCCGCTGCGCCTGTCTGCGCTTGACCGTGGCCGCCTGCAGGCGCTGCAGGACACGGCGCACCTGCAGTTCCGGGGGCGCGACACCCAGGCGATGGTGCAGCGGCTGATGCAGGCACCCGCATTGGGTGAAGTGCCGCCGCCGGCAGGGCTGGTGGCAACGCTGCGTCCCTATCAGCGCGAAGGCCTGTCGTGGCTGCAGTACCTGCGCCAGCAGGGCCTGGGGGGCGTGCTGGCCGATGACATGGGGCTGGGCAAGACCGTACAGACGCTGGCGCATGTGCTGGTCGAGAAGGAAGCCGGCCGCCTGGACCGTCCAGCGCTGCTGGTGGTGCCCACTTCGCTGCTGCACAACTGGCAGAGCGAAGCGGCACGCTTCACCCCGGGCCTGCGCGTGCTGACCCTGCATGGACCGGCACGTGAAACGCTGTTCGAGGCGATTCCCGGGCACGACCTTGTACTCACCACCTACCCTCTGCTGTGGCGCGACGAGCAGGCGCTGCAGGCACATGCCTACCATCTGCTGATTCTGGATGAAGCCCAGCAGGTGAAGAATCCGAAGTCACGCGCGGCCATCACCCTGCGCATGCTGCAGGCGCGCCACCGGCTGTGCCTGACCGGCACGCCGCTGGAAAACCACCTGGGCGAACTGTGGACGCAGTTCGACTTCCTGCTGCCCGGCCTGCTAGGCAGCGAGAAACAGTTCAACCAGCATTGGCGCCATCCGATCGAACGTGGCAGCGACCACCGCCGCGCCACCTTGCTGGCGCAACGGCTGCGTCCGTTCATCCTGCGCCGGCGCAAGGACCAGGTGGCGTCAGAGCTTCCGCCCAAGACCCTCATTACGCGTGCAGTGGAAATGGAAGGCGGCCAGCGTGATCTCTATGAAACCGTGCGCGCAGCGATGGAAAAGCAGGTGCGCGAGGCCATCAGCGGCAGCGGGCTGGCGCGCAGCCATATCGTGGTGCTGGATGCGTTGCTGAAGCTGCGCCAGGTCTGCTGCGATCCGCGCCTGCTGCCGGGCGACGCCCCGGCCCGCAATGCCGGTTCGGCCAAGCTGGAGCTGCTGCGCGACATGTTGCCGTCGATGGTCGAGGAAGGCCGGCGCATCCTGCTGTTCTCGCAGTTCACCGGCATGCTCACGCTGATCGCGCAGGCGTTGGATGATCTGGGCCTGGCCTATGTGACCCTGACCGGCGACACCCAGGACAGAGCCACGCCGGTGCAGCGCTTCATGCAAGGCGAGGTGCCGGTGTTCCTGATCAGCCTGAAGGCAGGTGGCGTCGGGTTGAATCTGACCGCCGCCGATACCGTCATCCACTTCGATCCGTGGTGGAACCCGGCGGCCGAAAACCAGGCCAGCGATCGCGCCCATCGCATCGGCCAGCAGCAGCCGGTATTCGTTTACCGGCTGATCGCCGCAGGCAGCATCGAAGAACGGATTGCCGAGCTGCAGGAGCGCAAGGCCACGCTGGCCGACTCCATTCTCGAAGGCGGCGGCGCTACGGGGCCGCGCTTCAGCGAAGAAGACGTGCAGGCGCTGCTGGCGCCGTTGCCGGGGCTGCCCGGCAAGCGTTTGCGTAAAGCGGGCAAGCGGTCGACGCTAACCTGATCCTTGGATACCAGTCACGTGGCGTTGCGCCATGGAAACGATTCCCATACAGGACTGGGACTACAATCGTGGGCTGAGCTCCCCAAGGATCCCGATCAATGCCCCTGCCCGCCTTCAAGGCCTATGACATCCGCGGCCGTGTGCCGGAAGAACTGAACGAAGACCTGGCCCGCCGCATCGGCGTCGCCCTGGCCGCGCAGCTCGCTCCCGGTCCAGTGGTCCTCGGCCACGACGTGCGCCTGACCAGCCCCGCGCTGCAGGATGCATTGGCCGCAGGCCTGCGCGGTACCGGGCGCGAGGTGATCGACATCGGCCTGTGCGGCACGGAAGAAGTCTATTTCCAGACCGACCATCTGGGCGCGGCCGGCGGCGTGATGGTCACCGCCAGCCACAACCCGATGGACTACAACGGCATGAAGCTGGTCAAGGAGAACGCACGGCCGATCAGCTCCGATACTGGCCTGTTCGCGATTTCCGATGCGGTTGCCGCCGATACGTCCGCGGCGCAACCGCCGCGTGCCGCGCAGAGCGCCCGGCACGACAAGAGCGCGTACATCCAGCACCTGCTGAGCTATGTCGACGCCGGCAAGCTGCGGCCGCTGAAGCTGGTGGTCAACGCCGGTAACGGCGGCGCCGGTGCCATCGTCGACCTGCTGGCACCGCACCTGCCGTTCGAGTTCATCCGCATCTGCCACGAACCGGACGGCAGCTTCCCCAACGGCATTCCCAACCCGCTGCTGCCGGAGAACCGCGCCGCCACTGCCGACGCGGTGCGCGAACACGGCGCCGATTTCGGCATTGCCTGGGATGGTGACTTCGACCGCTGCTTCTTCTTCGATCACACCGGCCGCTTCATCGAGGGCTACTACCTGGTGGGCCTGCTGGCCAAGGCGATCCTGGCGCGCAACCCGGGCGGCAAGGTCGTGCATGACCCGCGCCTGGTCTGGAACACCGTGGACATGGTCGAGCAGGCCGGCGGTGTACCGGTACAGTGCAAGAGCGGCCACGCTTTCATCAAGGAAAAGATGCGCGCCGAAGACGCGGTGTACGGCGGCGAGATGAGCGCCCACCACTACTTCCGCGAGTTCGCCTATGCCGACTCCGGCATGATCCCGTGGCTGTTGATCGCCCAACTGGTCTCCGAAAGCGGGCGCTCGCTGGCCGAGTGGGTCGAAGACCGCATGGCCGCCTATCCGTGCAGTGGCGAGATCAACTTCAAGGTGGCCGATGCCAAGGCCGCCGTCGCGCGCGTGATGGAGCATTTCGCGGCGCAGTCGCCCACCCTGGACCACACCGATGGCATCAGTGCCGACTTTGGCGACTGGCGCTTCAACCTGCGCAGCTCCAACACCGAGCCGCTGCTGCGCCTGAATGTTGAAGCCCGGGGCGATGCCGCGCTGATGCAGGCACGCACCGACGACATCTCCCGCCTGATCCAGCAGTAACCGAGGAACGCATGAGCAGCATCCAGCCCGTCATCCTGTCCGGTGGATCCGGTACGCGCCTGTGGCCGCTGTCGCGCGAGGCGTATCCGAAGCAGTTCCTGCCGTTGGCAGGTGAACTGACGATGCTGCAGGCCACCTGGAAGCGCGTGGCGCCGATCGCCGCGCGCGGGCCGCTGGTGATCGCCAACGAAGAGCATCGCTTCGTCGCCGCCGAGCAGCTGCAGCAGGTTGGCGCCGAGCCGGCCGCGATCATCCTCGAGCCGGTCGGCCGCAACACGGCTCCTGCGATCGCAGTGGCCGCGCTGGAAGCCACCCGCGACGGTGCCGACGCCCTGCTGCTGGTGCTGCCGTCCGACCACGTGATCACCAACGAGACTGCGTTCCGCAGCGCCGTGCAGGCGGCGGCCGGCGCTGCCGAGGCCGGCAAGCTGGTCACCTTCGGCATCGTGCCGACCGGACCGGAAACCGGCTACGGCTACATCAAGGCCGCCGATGGCCAGGGCCTGCGTGCGGTCGAGCGCTTCGTCGAGAAGCCCGACCTGGATACCGCGACCGGCTATGTGAGCAGCGGCCAGTATTACTGGAACAGTGGCATGTTCCTGTTCAAGGCCTCGCGCTACCTGCAGGAACTGGAACGCTTCCAGCCCGCGATGCTGGCTGGCAGCCGCCAGGCCTGGCAGCAGGCGCGCCGCGATGCCGACTTCACCCGCCTGGACAAGGACGCCTTCACCGCCGTTCCGTCCGATTCGATCGACTACGCGGTGATGGAGAAGACCGCCGATGCGGTGGTGATTCCACTGGATGCGGGCTGGAACGATGTCGGTTCGTGGACTGCGCTGCGCGATGTCTCGCAGCAGGACGGCGATGGCAATGCCCACCAGGGCGACGTGATCGCCATCGACTGCCGCAATACCTATGCCTACGGCCAGCGCCTGGTGGCCATGGTCGGCCTCGATGACGTGATCGTGGTCGAGACAGACGATGCGGTGCTGGTGGGCAAGGCCGACCGCATGCAGGAGGTCAAGACCGTGGTGGCACAGCTCAAGGCCGAAGGCCGCAGCGAGGCCACCTGGCATCGCAAGGTCTATCGCCCATGGGGCGCCTACGATTCGATCGACAACGGCGAGCGCTTCCAGGTCAAGCGGATCACGGTCAAGCCCGGTGGCACGCTCAGCCTGCAGATGCACCACCATCGCGCCGAGCACTGGATCGTGGTCAGCGGCACCGCCGAGGTGACGCGTGGCGATGAAGTGATCCTGCTCAGCGAGAACCAGAGCACCTACATTCCGTTGGGCGTGACCCACCGCCTGCGCAACCCGGGCAAGCTGCCGCTGGAACTGATCGAAGTGCAGTCCGGCAGCTACCTCGGCGAGGATGACATCGTGCGCTTCGAGGATACCTACGGGCGCAGCTGACCCAGCGCCCGCCGACCGCTGGTCGGGGTGGGTGCCGACCGTTGGTCGGCACGCCGCCTACAGGGTCAGGCAATCTCCGCCATCACCCGCTTCAGGCCGTCCTGCCAAGTTGGCAGCACGATGCCGAAATCCTGCTGCAGCTTGCGGTTGTCCAGCACCGACCAGGCCGGACGCTTGGCCGGGGTCGGATACTCGGAGCTGGGAATCGCCTCGACCGTCGGCACCTTGGCCAACACGCCGGTGACCAACGCCTCGGCGAAGATCGCTTCGGCGAACCCATGCCAGCTGGTCTGGCCGCTGGCGGTCAGGTGCCAGGTACCCGACAACTGCCCCGGATGCTGCAGCGCCTGCAAGGTGACATCAGCGATCAGCGCGGCCGGCGTCGGCGTGCCGACCTGGTCGGCCACCACCCGCAACGCATCGCGCTCGGCCCCGACGCGCAGCATGGTGCGCAGGAAGTTCGCGCCGTGCGAGGCATACACCCACGCCGTGCGGAAAATCAGATGGCGGCCACCGGCCGCACGCACCGCGTCTTCGCCATCGCGCTTACTGGTGCCATACACGCCCAGCGGGGCGGTCGGCTCGTCTTCGCGGTAGGGCGCGCTGCCCTGACCATCGAATACGTAGTCGGTGGAGTAATGTACGAACGGCACGCCGTGGGCCGCGCACCAGCGCGCGATTACGCCCGGCGCCTGCGCGTTGGCAGCGAAGGCCGCATCAGCGTCCTGCTCTGCGCGGTCAACGGCGGTGTAAGCGGCCGCATTGACCACCAGCGACGGCTGCACGCGGTCCAGCAAGGCAGGCAGGCTGTCGGGCTGGCCGAAATCGGCGGTTTCGCAGGCGCTGCCGTCGGGCAGCTGGCCGCTACGGGTGGTGGCTACCACTGCTCCCAGCGGGGCCAGCGCGCGCAGCAGCTCCTGGCCGACCTGGCCATTGCCACCGAACACCAGCACGGTCATGGCACGTAGACCGGCAGGCGGTCTTCAGCAACGTCCTTCAGGAACGGCGCGTTCTCGTCCTTGGCCGACAAGGTCGGTGCACTGACCGGCCAGTCCACGGCGATGTCAGCGTCGTTCCAGCGGATACCCGCATCGGCTTCCTTGACGTAGACATCCGTGCACAGATAGCTGAACAGAGCGCGCTCGGACAGCACGGCGAATCCGTGGGCGAAGCCTTCCGGAATCCAGAACTGCCGCCTGTTCTCAGCGCTCAGTACCACCGCTTCCCAACGCCCGAAGGTCGGCGAGCCGCGGCGGATATCCACGGCGACGTCGTAGACCTCGCCCTCCAGCACGGTCACCAGCTTGCCCTGCGGGCGCGGCCACTGGTAATGCAGGCCTCGCAGCACGCCCTTGGCAGAGGTGGAGACATTGCTCTGCACGAAGCGCTCCGGCAGGCCCAATGCAGCGAAGCGCTCGGCGTTCCAGGTTTCGTAGAAGAAGCCACGTTCGTCGCCGAACACCGCCGGCTCGATGACCCGGCATCCCGGCAGTGACGTCTCGATTACTTTCACGGAACCACTCCGCGCTGGGCCAGCGTGTGCAGGTACTGGCCGTAGCCATTCTTGATCAGTGGTGCCGCCAGTGCTTCCAGCTGCTCGGCGTTGATCCAGCCCTGGCCGAACGCAATTTCCTCCGGGCAGCAGACCTGCAGGCCCTGGCGGGTCTGGATGGTCTCGATGAAGTTGGACGCCTCCAGCAGCGATTGATGGGTACCGGTGTCGAGCCAGGCATAGCCACGGCCCAGGGCTTCCAGATGCAGGTTGCCTTCGGCCAGGTAGCGCTTGTTGAGATCGGTGATTTCCAGCTCACCACGCGGCGACGGCCTGAGTTCAGCCGCATGCGCGCTGGCATTGCCATCGTAGAAGTACAGGCCGGTCACTGCGTAGTTCGAGCGCGGTTTCTCGGGCTTCTCGACCAGGTCGATGACCTTGCCACTCTTGTCGAACTCGGCCACGCCATAGCGCTCCGGGTCATTGACCCAGTAACCGAACACCGTGGAGCCTTCCACGCGCTCATCGGCGCGCTTGAGCACGTCGCGCAGGCCGTGGCCGTGGAAGATGTTGTCGCCCAGCACCAGGCAGCTCGGCTTGCCGGCGACGAAATCACGGCCGATCAGGTAGGCCTGGGCCAGGCCATCGGGGCTCGGCTGCACCGCGTACTGGATGTCCATGCCCCACTGCGAGCCGTCGCCCAGCAGCTGCTGGAAAAGTGCCTGCTCGTGCGGGGTGTTGATGATCAGCACCTCGCGGATGCCCGCCAGCATCAGCACGCTGAGCGGGTAATAGATCATCGGTTTGTCGTACACCGGCAGCAGCTGCTTGCTGACGCCCTTGGTGATCGGATACAGCCGGGTGCCGGAGCCGCCGGCGAGGATGATGCCTTTACGCTGCGTCATGTCGTCTCCAGGGTTCAGGCCGCAGTGCCGATGCGCTGCAGACGGTAGCTGCCGTCCAGCACGCCGTTGACCCAGTCCTGGTTGTCCAGGTACCAGTCGACGGTGAAGGCGATGCCCTGCTCGAAGGTGTAGGCCGGTTCCCAGCCCAGATCGTTCTTCAGCTTGGACGCGTCGATCGCATAGCGGCGGTCATGGCCGGGGCGGTCAGTGACATAGGTGATCTGGCTGCTGCGCGGCTGGCCGTCCGCGCGCGGGCGGCGCTGGTCCAGCAGCGCGCAGATCGCCTGCACCACTTCGATGTTCTGCTTTTCCGAATTGCCGCCGACGTTATAGGTCTCACCGACCTGGCCCTTGGCCAGCACGGTGCGGATCGCTTCGCAGTGATCGGACACGAACAGCCAGTCGCGCACCTGCTTGCCATCGCCGTACACCGGCAGCGGCTCGCCGGCCAGCGCCTTGGCGATCACCAGCGGAATGAGCTTCTCCGGGAAGTGGTACGGGCCGTAGTTGTTGGAGCAGTTGGTGGTCAGCACCGGCAACCCGTAGGTGTGGTGGAACGCACGCACCAGGTGGTCCGAAGCGGCCTTTGACGCCGAATAGGGGGAATTCGGGGCGTACGGCGTGGTTTCGCTGAACTTGCCGGTCTCGCCCAGGGTGCCGTACACCTCGTCGGTCGACACGTGCAGGAAGCGGAACGCCGCGCCCTGCTCGGCCGGCAGCGCCTTCCAGTAATCACGCACGGCTTCCAGCAGGCCCAGAGTGCCCACCACATTGGTCTGGATGAAGGCACCCGGGCCATCGATGGAACGGTCGACGTGGCTCTCGGCGGCGAAATTGAGCACCGCGTCCGGCTGGTGTTCGGCCAGCAGGCGGGTGACCAGGGCGCTGTCGCCGATGTCACCCTGCACGAACACATGGTTCGGGTTGCCGTCCAGGCTGGACAGGGTCTTCAGGTTGCCGGCGTAGGTCAGGGCGTCGAGATTGACGACCTTGATGCCACGGGCGACCGCTTCGAGAACAAAGTTACCGCCAATGAATCCGGCACCGCCGGTGACAAGCCATGTGGGCACTACCTGTTCTCCTGTTGATGATTCAAATGGGTCGCATGCCGCAACCTGATTCAGCGCAACAGGATACATCGGGGGCACCTTCACGACTGCCTTCGCACCGTGAACGAGCAGCAGTACGCGGCACACTCATGCCGCACCGCAGCATAACCATACGCATTCGCATGGTTCCCTCAAGCCAGCTAGAATCGGGATCCCACCCCCGAACCGGTTGCTTTACGAGGACCGGACGTTCTCCCCGTTATTGAAGGACCCCGTACCAGATGAAAATCCTCGTCGCGTACAAGCGCGTGGTGGACTACAACGTCCGCATTCAGGTCAAGCCGGACGGTTCCGGCGTGGTCACCGACGGCGTCAAGCTGTCCCCCAACCCCTTCGATGAAATCGCGCTGGAAGAAGCCCTGCGCCTGCGCGACAAGGGCATCGCCAGCGAGGTCGTGGTCGCCACCATCGCCCCGGCCGACGCCCAGGCGCACCTGCGCAACGGCCTGGCCATGGGCGCCAACCGCGCGGTCCATGTGGTCACCGACCAGGCCATCCAGCCGCTGACCGCCGCACGCACCCTGCTCAAGCTGATCGAGAAGGAACAGCCGGACCTGGTGATCCTGGGCAAGCAGGCCATCGACGACGACGCCAACCAGACCGGCCAGATGCTGGCTACGCTGTGGGGCCGTCCGCAGGCGACCTTCGCCAGCAAGCTGGACCTTGCCGACGGCAAGGCCACGGTGATCCGCGAAGTCGACGCCGGCCTGGAAACGCTGGAAGTCGATCTGCCGGCGGTGGTCACCACCGACCTGCGCCTGAACGAGCCGCGCTTCATCAAGCTACCGGACATCATGAAGGCCAAGGCCAAGCCGCTGGAGACCGTGCAGCTGGCCGACCTCGGCGTTGAAGCCGCCGATACCTTCAAGACCACCCAGTACGCCGCGCCGTCCAAGCGCAGCAAGGGTGTGATGGTCAAGGACGCGGCCGAACTGGTGGCCGCACTCAAGCAGAAGGGGTTGCTGTAATGAGCAGGATTCTCGTCATCGCCGAGCACCATGACGGCAAGCTCAACGCCGCCACCGCCAAGACCGTCAGCGCCGCTGCCGCCATCGGCGGTGCCAGCATCGACGTGCTGGTGCTGGCCGCCGATCCGGCTGCCGTGGCTGCGGAGGCCGCGAAGATCACCGGCGTCGCCAAGGTCCTGACCGTGGCCAACGCTGCTAACGCGCAGGCCATCGCGCAGGTGCTGGCGCCGCAGATCGCGCAGCTGGCCAAGGGCTACACCCACGTGTTCGGCCCGTCGACCACTTTCGGCAAGGACCTGATGCCGTGCGTGGCTGCCCTGCTGGGCGTCAACCAAGTCTCCGACCTGATGACCGTCGAAGGCAGCCACACCTTCAAGCGTCCGATCTACGCCGGCAACGCGATCATCACCGTGGAAGCCCCGGCCGACCAGATCGTGGTCGCCACCGTGCGTGCCGCCTCGTGGCCGGAAGCCGCCCAGGGCGGTAGCGCCACCATCGAAGCGGCCAGCGTCGATGCTGCCCTGCCGACCCACACCCGCTTCGTCGGCCTCGCCGCCGGTGCCAGCGACCGCCCGGACCTGCAGAGCGCCAAGCGCGTGGTCTCCGGTGGCCGCGGCGTCGGTTCGGAAGAGAACTTCAAGGTGATCTTCCAGCTGGCCGACAAGCTCGGTGCCGCCGTCGGTGCCTCGCGCGCTGCGGTTGATGCCGGCTACGTGCCCAGCGACCTGCAGGTCGGCCAGACCGGCAAGATCATCGCCCCGGAACTTTACGTGGCCGTCGGCATCAGTGGCGCCATCCAGCACCTGACCGGCATCAAGGATGCCGGCACGATCGTCGCGATCAACAAGGATCCGGATTCGCCGATCTTTGAGATTGCCGATATTGGTCTGGTGGGGGATCTGTTTGCGATCCTGCCGGAGCTGGAAGCGGCGCTGGCTTGATCCGCTCCGATCGTGCTCCGGATCGTTAGGTCCGGAGCGCGATCACCTGATAGGTTCCGCGCGCGGAGACCATCTGGCGATCACCTGCACTTGCGCGCACACCGGTATGGCTGTCGACAATGCACCCGGCTCCCAAACGGGTCCTGGGATAGATCGTCGCGCGGGTACCCAGGAAGCAATCGTCGCCGATCGACGCATCGCCATTGAGCGCAGCGTAGGGAGAAAGGATGCTGAACTCCCCGACACGGGCACCGTGGCCCACACTGCAATGCACGTTCACCGCCGCTCCCCGGCCCAGCGTCGCATTGCGGTTGATCACGCTGAAGGGACACACCAGTACACCATCCCCGAACTGCGCATTCGGAGAGATCACCGTGTTGGCCGACACGAACGGGGGAGCGTACACCCCCATCTCCCAGAGACGTGACAGGATGAGTCGACGTCCCTTCACCGAGCCAACCGCAACGACCACAGCTTCGCGTTCTACGGGCCGATAGTCGCCGATTGCCCCAAGGTGGGTCGAACCAAGCTGGGCAGGAATCGGATTATCTGCACCGTCATCAATGAATCCGGAGATCATCGGCCCGCCACCGCGGGCGTCTGCACTGAGGTAATCGAAGACTTCCATGCCGAAGCCACCGGCCCCGGCAATCACCACCGAATCGATGGCACGATCATTAAGCAATGGCATCCGTCTTCTCCGTTCTGAACGTAACTTCGATCAGGCGACCGTGATTTCGCGCGTGAACACGGTCATCAGATCAAAACCGTCCCAGACACTGCTGAAATCAAGCGCACTTCCCACCGGTACGAAGCGGTCAACACCGGCCAACGGCGCCTGCTGCACGAAGGACCGCAGCTGATCCGATGGCATACCGAGGTAGGAAACCGTTTGAACCTTGCGGGAAAGCAGTGGGCGAAGCGCATCCAGATGCGCAATACGAGACTCGAAGAAGAGTCCCGCACCGCAATGTGCATCGGCATGCAATGCCGGAACCTCAAGCCAGAGGCGCGCAACATTGTTGCCGCTCGCCGCCGGAATGCTGACATCGGCCTCGATGGAAAGCACATCCTGCGCGATTCGCTTGTTCACATAGTCGACGTCGCCGAAGGAAACACCCTTTTCCCGTACCTTCTGTTCCAATGCGGGCCAGAAGCCGTCCCGTGCCTGATCCACCTGCGCCGGGCTTCCGATCCAGAGAATCAGCCGCGGCGACGAACAGGCCATCTGATCGAACCAATAGGCATCGTTGAAGAACCCATCGATCCAGCGCGCCTTCTGCTCGGGCGAAGCGAATATCCAGCCGGCCGCATCGAAGAGACCGAGCGAGAACTTGTTTGCAAATGCAATCTCGGTCGCAGTCGGTGGCAAGGGCACCTGACGGATGGCTGCAACTGTCGCATCGCCGCCCCAGATAACACGCGTATCGCAGTGAGCGGACAACAATGCAGTGGTGCGAGCATCAGCCGCATAGCGCACCACCAGGCTGCGCCTGGCAATCTCGGCATGCTCAGGACGCGTGCTTACCCGGCCGATGGCAGCAACCAACAGGTCGGTCTGCACCGATGCCTTCGTCGACAACCTGACGATGTTGCGGTTACCACACAGGAGCGAAATGAACCAGGAGTAGACAAAGATCGTGTCCACGTTGGAAGGCGCGAAATGCAGAACCGTTCCGCGTGCCACTGACAGATGACCGTCGTGACGGCGACCATGGGCTTCCTTCAGCCGCACGATGTTCGAGCGCCGCATCCAGAATGCCAGCGCGCTCAGCTCGGGATAACTCCGTGCCTCCGGCATGCGGAACAGCTCTGCAGACAGAGCATCGACGAATGCCACCGAGGGCTCGGCGAACGCGGGAAGCGGAGGGGCCTCGGCCAAGACCTCCAGGTCAGGGGCCGTCGCGATAAGGGACTCGTAATTACTCATGGGCGTGCATCAAAGGGGGCGGTTGCTGCATCGGCAGCATGGGTATCGCTGCAACCACGCAGTTCTGCGCGCGCCACCCGGCCATGCACGCGGAACGTGCGGCCCAGGCGGCCACACGGACAATCGTCCACGCCGGTCCACTCGCCGATGTCCTCGGTCAGCAGGCTATGGCCCGGGTAACTCGTAGGCAACACCGACAGCACCTGGATAAGGCCTGGCACGTTTGCCGGCAGAGGCTCCCACGTGCTCGGCGCACGGATCTTCACATCAGCAAAGGCAGGACAGTGCAGGCGACCGTGCTCGCACTCGACGAAGATCGAACCAACCTGTTCGACCATACCGTAGAAATTGTGCACAGCGCCGATACTGAAACTCTCGGCCAGCGACCGCTTGAACTCTTCATTGCTTACCGCCTCATCCTGCAGCTTCTTCCAGCCACCACTGTGGATGAGTACGGCATCACTGAACCGCGGCACATCACTGCGCCCCTTCAACGCCTGGACAAAGTACTTCCAGACCATGAAGGTGAAGCCGAACAGGAACACGCGCTGGCCAGCATGCCGCTCCAGGAACACATTCACTGCCTCGAGATTGATCGACATATCGTCGTTCAATGCGTAGGTATGGTCACGCCCAAAATTGGACAGGCCAAGAATGCCAGCGCCACGCGCGGAAAAATTGGCGCGATCCTTCACCACACCGGGATGATCGATGATGAGCATCGGCAGGCGCGCCTTGCCGAGGAACTGCTGCATGATCAGCACCAGCGCGCGCGTTTGCGCAGCCGCCGTATCGCGATCAAGGATGATCCTGGAGACCGTCTGCGACGTCGTGCCCGACGAGGTGAGGACCTTGAAGCGCTGATCGGCCGGGGTCGAGCTGAGCTCGAACTCCTTGAACAGGCGTACGGGCAGGAAAGGAATCTGGTCGACGCTTTGTTCCGAGCCGGGCGTATGCCCGTGGGCCTGCAGCACGCGCGCATAGGGCGTGCAGTGCTCGGCATGATGCACGGTCAAGCTGCTCAGCAGCTGCTTGAGCAGGACTTCCTTCTCGGCAGCCCCGACGCCATAGACAGGCAGGTCAAAGTAATCACGTTGCACGGGCCGCCCCTTGGCCTGCCTCAGCCTGTTGAAGGAGATCTGCATACAGAATCTTGCCCGACGAGGACAGCGGAATGGCGTCGACCGGCAGCACCCTCACCGCGATTGGATTCAGCTTGTAGCGCGCCGCGATCTCCCGCCTCAGACGCTCGCAGACATCATCCTCAGGCCGGACAAGGATCGCGACAACAAGGTCGTCGCGTCCGGTCATGACCACATCCCAGCCATCGGCTCGCAGCTTGGACTCCATCTCGTCCAGGCCGAAGCGGTTGCCGAATACCTTGATCATCCGCTTCAAGCGGCCAACCACGTAGTAGTACCCGTCGTCGTCAAAACGCGCCAGGTCACCCGTACTGAGCACACCCTGCTGGATGTCGCCCAACGCCAGATCGCCAGGACCCTCGGCGTACCCCAGCATCACATTCGCGCCGCGATAGCACAGCTCACCCACCTCACCGGCCCGCTCGATGGCCCGCCCCTGCTCGTCCACCAACGATAGCATTCCGCCTGGAATGGCAACACCAACCGACCCGATCTTGCTGGCCAACACGTCATGGGGGACATAGGCAATCCGGGCTGTGGCCTCGGTCTGGCCGTACATCACGAAGAAGCGCTGGCCGCGCTGCTCGGCCAAGTTGTGGAACCACTCGATGGTCGACTCGGCCAAGCGGCCTCCCGCCTGCGTCAGGGTCTGCAGTGAAGGCAGCGACATGCGCTCGAAGCGGAACTGCTTCAGCATCTCGTAGTGGGTCGGAACACCGGAGAGACTCGTCGCTTCGTGCTGCCGGAAAAAGTCCCAGAATGACCTGGAAACCACGGACTCGGCAGTCAGCAGCAACGTCGCACCGGCCAGCAGGTGACTGTTGATCACCGACAGACCGTAGGAGTAATGCATGGGCAACGAGGTGATTGCCCGCTGCGCGCTGTCGATCCCCAGGTAATCCTGGATCGACTGGGCGTTGGCCTGCAGGTTTCCTGCAGAAAGACGCACCAGCTTTGACGATCCCGTGCTACCCGATGTCGGCAGCAGGACTGCCAGTTCAGCAGAAACTGCGGCCGCGCGCCTGCCAGTTGCATGCCACTGGCCATCAGGACGGCGCACGTGGCTGATGCTGTAATGATCAATGACCTGCTCGCGCAGTGTGTCATTCAACGAGGCATCCAGCAGCAGTACGGGCTGCCCTGCACGCAGCGCGCCCAGATAGGCCAGCAGGTTGTCCAGCGTATTGGCGCATTCGAGGGCGATGACGCCCCAGGCCGGATCGACAGCAGCCCACGCAGCGTCCGCGCGCGCGGCCAGTTCGCGGTATGCCAGTGACTCTCCGCCGGGAAGGATCACGGCAATCTGGTCGCCGTGCTGTTCCAGTACGCGGGCGAACATCAGATCAGCATCCCGCCGTCGACCCCGATCACCTGACCGGTCACATAGGACGCCAGATCCGATCCGAGGAAGACTGCCACGTTGGCCACCTCTGCCGGCGCACCCACCCGGTCCATGGCGATGGACGCAACGCGTTCGGCATATTTCTCCGAACCAATGGAGCGCGCCATGTCCGTGTCGATGAATCCTGGCGCGATCGCATTGACGCGGATGTTGTTCGGCGCGAGCTCCTTGGAGAGCGAGAGGGTGATGCCGACCACGGCCGCTTTGCTGCCACCGTAGACCGCCTGGCCAACGTTGCCGGTCACGCCGATGATGGATGCAAGATTGATGATCGAGCCACCACCGTTGCGTGCCATCAGTCGGCTCGCATACTGGGCACAATACAGGACGCCATAGGTGTTGACCGAGAATACCGCCTGGATCTGCTCAGGCGTGACCATGCCGATAAGGGCATCCTGCAGGACGCCCGCGTTCGAAACGAGCACGTCCAGCCGGCGGTGCTGCTTGAACACGGACTGGAAAGCATCACGCACGGAAACCGGATCGGTCACGTCAAGCGGAACCGCCTCCAGCCGTGCCTCAGGCATGCTCGTGCGCACGCTGTCGAGCAGCGGCTGCAGAGCGGCGGTGTCCCTGGCAGTCGCCACAACGTGTGCGCCCTGCTGCAGGTAGGCACGAACCGTTGCCTCTCCGATGCCGCGGGACGCCCCCGTGATAAGGGCAACCTTTCCCTCCAGCAAACCGGCCATATCAGAACTCGACGCCGTGCTTCGCCAGGATTTCCTTGGCCTTGGCGACCGAGCTCATATCGATGATGTCATCAGTGTCGAACATGACATCGAACTCATTCTCAAGCTGCGAAACCAGCAGCATGTGGGCAATCGAATCCCATTCCGGAATGCTGTTGTAAAGCAGACCATCGACCACGCGGGAAGCGTCGATGTTCAGGGCGGCCGAATAGACCGATACCAGTCGCTCGTCGTTGTTACTCATCAGTGTTACTCCAGCTCATTCTTGGAAATGGCAGCCTTTTCAGCTGTATCTTCTCGGACGATGTACATCGGCTTGGCACGGATCTCGTCGAGAATCCGCCACAGGTATTCGCCGATGACACCCAGCATCAACATGATCATGCCGCCCACCACCAGGATCGCCACCATGATCGGCGCCCAGCCCGAGAACGGCGTCAGGTCGAACAGGCGCGAAACCGCGATCACGACGGCATAGCAAAGCCCCAGCATGGCCAGCACGGTGCCGGACAAGGACATGAGACGGATCGGAAGATAGGAACCGTCGATGATGAAATCGAAGGCCAGTTTCAGCTTCTTGCTGAAGTTGTACTGCGACTTGCCGATCTCGCGCTTGCGCCGCACGTACGGAATGTAGGCGGTCGGGAAGCCGGCCCAGAGCACGTCACCCTGGAAGAAACGATGGCGCCCCTTCATGCTCATGAAGAGCGTCAGCGCACGGCGGCTCATCAGGGTGAAATCGAACCCGCCCGCCGGCATGTTCGGGTTGGACATGCGCAGGATGCCGTAGACAATGCGGGAAAACATCGAGGAAGTGAAGTTGTCCTCACGGTCCGCACGATGCGCGATGACCACTTCATTGCCCTGTTCCCACTTGCGGATCATCTCGGCGGTCAACTCGATCGGATCCTGCATGTCTGCGGACATGTTGATGACCGCGTCGCCGCTGGCGGCGTCGAAGCCGGCCAACGTAGCCGACAGCTGGCCGAAGTTGCGGGTGAAGGAGATCGATCGCACGCGCGGATCCTGCGCACTGACACGCAGCATCTCTGCATGGGAGCCATCCTTGGAGCCATCATTCACGAACACGATCTCGTAGTCGTGTTCGGGCAGGCTGGTGGCGAACAGGTCGCGGATCCCAGCCCAGGTCAGCTCGATTGAACCTTCATTGTGATAGACCGGAATGACGTAGCTGATCGTGCTCACTGGACGACTCCGGCGGTCTCGGTGGAAATCGCCCGTGCGAGCGAATCGACCACGGTACCGATCTCCTCGTCAGTGATACCGGCGAAGAACGGCAGACCGAGGATGCGGTCGCCGATGGCAGCGGTAACACCCAGCGAGTCCGAGCGGTCGAAATGGGCCAGCACGCCATGCGCGTGCAACGGCGGGCAGTACCACCGCCGGGTATCGATACCCTGCTCGCGCAATGCGTCACCGATGGCCAGCGCGTCGACACCGTCAGGCAGGAGCACCGGAAGCAGCGGATAGATACCATCGGGATCCTTTTCTTGCAGCCCCACGCTCGGGCAGGCCTGCTGCAGCTTACGCAGGTAGCGGGCATGCAGCTCGCGCCGCTGCTCGACAATGTCGGGCCACTCGTCCAGTGCCGCCAACCCGACTGCAGCGTGATACTCACTGAGCTTGCCGTTGGTCCCCAGTCCGATCAGCTCGCCACGGGCGGCGTCGATGCCGAAGTTGGCCAACTGACGGATGCGCCGGATGCGCTCGGCATTGAACGACACGATCAATCCGCCCTCACCGCTGCCGATGGATTTCGTCGCGTGGAAGCTGAACACAACGTCCGTCGTGCGGCCGATCGGCTGGTTCCCGAAGGCACCTGCCGCGTCGATCAGCACCGGGATACCGGTCTTTGCGCTGAAGTCATCCCAGGCGGTGACATCGTGCTGCTTGCCGAATGTACTGACCGGCATCACCAGGTCAAAGATCTCACCCCGCGCCAGCGCCTCCTCGGCAATGGCCGGAGTCAGGCACCAGCCGGAAGGGTCGATGTCGCTGAACAGCGGGGTCGCCCCCACCCTGACAATCGCCGTGGCCGTGGCGACGAAGGTGAGCGAGGGCAACAGGACCCGCGCGCCTGCACGCAAGGCAAGCGCCTGGATAGCCAGCTCGAGACCGACGGTGCAGTTGGAGACAGTCGTCAGATGGGCCGGCTCAAGCCCCTGGCCGAGTTCGGTCGCCAGGCGCTGCTCGAACTCGGCGTTCAAAGGGCCGTAATTGGTGTAAATCCGATTCTGGTCAATCTTTCGGAGATACGGATACACCTTGTCCGCAGACGGCATCCTCGGAATCAACAACGGAATACGACGCATCGGGTCACCGGGAAAAAGAGAAATACTTGTGAGCAAAATAGCTCGCGACAGTCGAAACCATCACGAACACTCCCTGGACGACGCGCGGGTCACCTTCAGAGAGCCTTATGCAGATCGGCAGTGCTACCACATTGATTGCGAATATCGTGGAGTTGGCCAGCAGGAACCGGCCGAACTCGCGTACCCAAGGCGCCCGTGAACGGAACACGAACACCCGCTGATTGACGAAGGCTATGGGAAGTGCGACCAGATAGGCGGCGACAAGAATGGCTACCGGGCCTGCCCAGGGATCCATGAGTGCGAACGTCAGCAGGAAGCAGGCATAGCCGATCACGGTATTGCCCGCGCCCACAATCAGGAATCGCAACTTCTCGGATTTGAGGAGGCGAACAATCTTCTCCTGCTCCACTTTCCACACCACCTATGCTCCCAAGCCTCGGATCGGTTGTCGCGCCCCCAAGGCGCAGGGCATTGGCTTTGTAATCTTAACATAGCCCCCTTCGGGAGCCGATCAAGGATTGGCCACTCCGATGTTGCGCAGCAGCACCCTACCCGAGTGGTCGTCAGGCAGCGTCGCATAGACATAGGCATGGGTCGCGCCGCTGGGGGCAACTGCCAGCAGGGGATAGGAACGGGGCACCAGACCCACATCCACCACTTCGATCTGAGTCGAAATGAACCCGCCGTCCGCGCCATGCCAATTGATCTGCAGGCGCATCCTGCCGGGCTGCCCATTGGCAGACTGGGCGGTGTACAGGACAATGTGGCGATCAAGTTCCTCAGCAGCCTGCCGACGGGTCAGTTCCGACAGTCCGCGGAGCTCCAATCCCTCGCTGCTTACCCGTTCATCCGGAATACCCATCCATTCCGGCCACTCCTTGCCCCCACCCAGCTGATGGGTAGGAGCTGGTAACGCCGCAGGATCCATCAGACGCTTGGCCTGTTCAGCGGATATCACGCTGAATCCCGGACGGCCGCGCAGATTGGGCTCACCCACCACAAGGCCATAGCTGAATTCCTTGACATTACCCTTGCTGAATTCGGCACGCGGATAGAGGCAATGCCCCTTCGGCAGGTTAAGGCGGCAATAGACCTTGCCATCTTCACCGAGCACCCAGCTGATGTCCGGCTCGGGCCCAGCTACGACCACACCGTCTCCAGCCTGGCGCAGGGTACTCAGCGAATCGCTGATGGATACGGCCAGACGCGCGCCAGTGATGCTGGCAATCGACCACATACTGCCGAAGAACAGGTAGAACAACTGGGTGACGGCCAGTACCGACAGGATGATGATCTGCGCCCGGTGCCGATAGCCGGCAAAGACAAACAGCAGCAGGAACGCCATGGCCGGGTACATCCAGCGGGCCTCCTGCCGCGCTGAACCGGGCAGGCTCGCAATCGCAACCAGGCCGACAATCGCGGCCAGGAAGGCCAGCATCGGCATGAAGTAGGTCGTCGAACGCCACTGCGGGCGCAGCCACGGCAGGCACCAGGCCAACAGGGAGACTGCGGCCAGCGGCACAAAGAGATACATGTAGCGGGGCGCCGCATGGTTGAACATGCCAACGAAGTACTGTGGGCCGTGATTACCACCCAGGAAAAGGTTGACCAGGTAGGTGGCCGACACTTTCATTGTGTCCAGCGATACGCTGACAGTCTGTCCGGAGGTACCCATCGCCACCGGCTGGTTGGACAGCACTTTCACGGCAACGATGTACAGGCCGAGCGGAACAACAGCAGTGACCAGGGCGAATACCAGGGGCCGGGCGCCGACTGACCTGCGCATAGGCCACCAGCGCAGCATCGCCACGCCGGACAGGCCCAGCAGCGCCAATGCGTAGCGCTCATGAGTGAACACCGCCAGGATGAAGAGCAGCAGCGCCAATCCCAGGCAGGAAGCGCGCTGGTGCTGCAGGAACACCAGACCGGACATGGACACGGCAACACCGGCCAGGAGGAACAGGAGACTGAGCGCCTCGACCGTTCCCGAAACGTAGTCGAAGTACAGCATGATGTTGAAACGACACGCCACCATCATCGCCGCAGCCAACAGGGCAGCGCTTCGGCGAGCATTGAAATGCACCCGCGCGATCCCGTAGACCAGCGCGGCACATCCTGCCAACGCCGCACAATTGACCAGCATGGTCATCCAGCGCGGAAGATCCTGGGAGACGATGACCGCCCAGATGAAGTTCATGACGATGCGTGGCTTGTAGCTGTTCAGCCCGGTGAAAACCCCCATCAGGGTGTTGCCGCTGTGCTCTCCGAAGTTGAAGGAGAACATCTCGTCGCCGAAGTAATAGGGATGATAGAAGTAGATGGACAGCGCGAACGTCATCGCTGCGATGGCCGCCAGGTCCACCAGGCGCACCACCGTCTTTACAGCCAGGATCTTGTTAAACATCGACACACTGCTCCATTGATTCAAACCGCCGCAAGGCCTCGCTTCCTGTACGCCGCGACCGCGCGGCCCACGATCCGGCAGGATCCGTGGGTAACAGCAGGCACGTACATGGCCATTCCGCCGCGATGCCATCAGCAGCCGGACCGAGATAGTAACAGTGCGACACACTGTGGGTCGCGCGCTCCGGGGCTGACCTCGAGGTAGCGCCGCAGAAGGGGCCAGACGGACTAGATGTAAGCCCGAGCGCTCTCCCGGGCCAGGATGTGCATGACCGTCCCCATGTCCTCATCAGTCAAAAGATCGACGTTGGCCTGCGGCGCCGACCAGATGCGATCAGCCAGCGGAACCTGCTGGCGTGGGTCGCCGGAAAGGACTTCGACCACGAAAGCCCAGCTCTTGCCCTGCAGCGGGAGCACGCGGAAGCCCAGAGGCTCGAACAGCCGGCGCGCAGCGCTTTCCGACCAGCAGGTGATATGCCCCCGGTGGAACGGATCAAGGTAGCCTGGATCCTCGGTCCGTACATACTCAGTCAGTCCGGTATTGAACAGAAACAGCCCCCCCGGAGCCGCGACCTTGCGTAGGGAGCTCGCCAACGACCTCGCCATCGACGGGGTCAGATGTTCAACTACTTCCACGCAGATACCACATTCGAACGTCATCCCAATGTCGGCCAGATCGCCGCACCTGTAATTCGCGTGGCTGGAGCGGTACGCCGGCTCGGGTGGAAACTTCTCTACGCCGTAGAAGCAATGCGAACTCTTCGGCAGGTAGCGCTGCACCGCATCGAGCAGAAAACCCGGTCCCGTGCCGATATCGATGAAGCGCTGGACGGGAATGGAGCAGTAGAGCAACGCCTCCCCCAACCTTGCCAACGACGACCCGAAAGACCGGTCACGTGCCGACTGCAATTCGGAGCGCCAGTAGTCCTCGTCGTATTCCCGGGGAGATTGGCCAGCATCGATCGATGCTATCAGCGCCGGGTCGGCGAATATGAAATCGCAGATGCCACATTCAAGATACTGCACGCCATCAACCACCCTGAAGGCAGTGGCCGGCTCATTGCACAGCAGACAGTTACCCGTCGACGACACAGATCTGAAGCGCGCCACAGCCCTCTCCCGGAAGGATGGAGAAGGCATCCTAGCAGCACAGGATTGCTACGGCATCCAGCGGACTTTGTGGATAACCGGCTACAGCTGACGCTGCACCGCAGCGAGGTCAGGCACCATGATGGCCTGCTGCGGCGCAGCACCCTTGCCGATGTCGCCTGCGATCAGGAGCAGCTTCCCTATGCCTGCAGCCGCCCCCGCCTGCATATCCGAGATCTTGTCGCCAACGAATACCGCCTGCGCCGGGTCAATCGAAAACTCCTCGATCGCCTTCAGCAACATGCCCGGTTCGGGCTTTCGGCACAGGCATTCAATCTTGAATTCACCCTGGCCGGCCTGCGGATGATGCGGGCAGAACCACGTGCCCAGCAGCGGCGCGCCGGCCTGCAGCAACTGCTCGTGCTGCCAGTGCGTGTAGTCGGTGAAGTCATTGACGCTGTAGAAGCCACGTGCGATGCCGGCCTGGTTGGTCACCACCACAACCTGGTAGCCCAAACGCGCAGCATCGGCCAGCAGCGGCAGGATACCGGGAACCCACTCAGTCCGATCCGGTGTATGCACGTAGCCGTGATTGACGTTGATCACTCCGTCCCGATCAAGGAAAAGTACTGGCGCACCGGGCCGCCTTGTGACCGGCCCGGCGACGAAGCCCGGCACGTTTGGCAGCACTGTCATCAGGCTGCTCCAAGCAACGTCTGCGCGCGATAGAAATCCTCCGGCACGCCGATGTCGATGAACGCAGCGGTCTCCACCAGCGCGCCGACCCGCCCAGCGGCTACGGCCGGTTCCAGCACCTGCTTTTCGAACGAGAAGGAGACTTCGTCCGGCAGGCTGGCCAGCGCCTGCGCGCTGAGGAAATAGCTGCCGGCATTGATCAGGCCGGCACCACCCGGGCGCTTCTCATGGAAGCGCAGCACCCTGCCCTGCTCGACATCCACCGTGCCGTAGCGTGAGACATCATCCACACGCGCCAGCGCGATCGACATCGGCAGACCCTTTGCAGCCGCTTCCAGTGCTGCCGGCGAGTACTCGAGGTAGGTGTCGCCATTGCAGACGTGCAGCCCGTCACCCTGCGCCAGCCGTGCCGCGGCAGCGATCGCGCCACCGGTGCCGAGCGGCGTCTCCTCACGCGAGTAGACCACTTCCATGCCCGCCCACTTCCTGCCGATGGTCTGCTCGACAACATCACCTAGGTAACCGGTCGCCAGGATCACACGACGCATGCCGGCGGCCGCATAGCGATTCAACAGATAGGCCAGGAACGGGCGTCCGGCCACCGGGGCCAGGGGCTTGGGCAGGTGGGGCACTTCGCTTCGCAGCCGGGTGCCGAAGCCGCCGGCCAGGATCAGGATCTCGTCGGCAGCCATGTCAGCGCGGGAACATTTCGCTTTCGATCAGCGCACACAGCAGATGACCGATGAACTCATGCCCCTCCTGGATGCGCGGCGTCTCGTTGGAAGGCACGCGGAAACAGATGTCGCAGCGGTCCTTCATGTCGCCGCCGTGTTCGCCAGTGAATCCGATGACGCGTACACCCTTGGCTTCGCAAGCCTCCAGTGCGCGCATAATGTTCTTCGAACGGCCCGAGGTGGAGATCGCCACGAACACATCCCCCTCCTGGCCGAGCGCTTCGATCTGGCGGGCGAAGGTGTAGTCGTAACCGTAGTCGTTGCCGATGGCGGTCAGGATCGAGGTATCGGTGGTCAGCGCGATCGCCGGCAGGCCCGGACGGTCGTAATAGAAGCGGCTGACCAGCTCGCCCGCCCAGTGCTGGGCGTCGGCAGCACTGCCGCCGTTGCCGGCGAACAGGATCTTGCGGCCTGCCTTCAGCGCGTCCACACACAGCGCCACTGCCTGCTCGATCTGCACCGCCAAGGCGGCATCGGCCGACATGCGCTGGAAGTTCTCGAGAGTCTTGCCGAACTCGGCCTTGATGAAGTCGTTCATCCGATTTTCCATGCCGTTGCACCTTGGTGGGTGAAGTGAGTATCAAAAACAGTGCCGCCGGCGCCAGCAAGCGCGCGCACCAGGTCGACCCGGTGTGCCGGGTCGCAGAGGAACATCATGAAACCGCCGCCACCCGCGCCCGATACCTTGGTCGCGCGCGCGCCGTGGCGCATTGCCAACGCTTCGATCTCATCGATCATCGGATTGGAAATACTGCTGGCACTGAGCTTCTTCGCTTCCCAGCCGGACTGCATCACCTGCGCCAGCCGCTCGAAATCACCGCGCAGCAGCGCTTCCTTCATCTGGCTAGCTTCGACCTTCAGCCGATGCATTGCATCGAGTGAACTGGCCTTGCCTTCCTTGATGTTGCGCGACTGCTCATCAATGATCTTGGCCGAAGCACGCGACACGCCGGTGAAGTACAACACCAGGCCCGCTTCGAGTTCGGACCAGATCCAGTCCTTGATGCGCAGCGGATTCACGATCACCCGATCGGCGTCGTAGAACTCCATGAAATTGAAACCACCGAAGGCCGCTGCGTACTGGTCCTGCTTGCCACCGGACAGCTGCAGGTCGACGCGCTCGATGCGGTAGGCCAGCTGCGCAATCTCGTACTCGCCCAGCGGCAACGCGAAGTACTCGGCGAAGGCGGTAACCAGCGCGACGACCATCGTCGAGGACGAGCCCAGGCCCGAGCCCGGCGGCGCATCGGAATGCGCGCGGATACGGATGGCTGGTCGCTCGCCCTGCAGGAAGTCGTTGCAGACCCTCAGGTAGACACCCTTCATCAACTGCAGTGGGCCGGGGCCGGCCTCCACGGCCTGCGGATCGACGCGCTCGCAGGCGCCCGCATCCTGAGCATGGAATCCGACCAGGCCATCGGGCGAGTCATCAAGGGTCGCATAGGCGAACTTGTCGATGGTCACGTTCATGACGAAGCCACCGAACTGGTCGCAGAACGGCGACACATCCGTGCCACCACCGGCCAGGCCCAGCCGCAGGGGTGCGCGTGAACGAACGATCATGCTTTCTTCTCCAATGCGAATGCCGATTCCAGTGCACGACCCAGTGCATCGCGCGAGAACTGGCTGCGACAGTAGCTCGCCGCTGCACGCGACCGCTGCAGCCACAGCGCATCATCTTCCAGTAACGACAACAGCCCTGCGGCAAGGCCATCGGCCTCGTCTGCCACGGTGACCACCGCCTCCAGACCGACCAGGCCCTGGGCACCAATACCGGTAGTGACCAGCGGCAGACCCTGCTGCATGGCTTCGACAACCTTGCCCTTGACGCCGGCACCAAAGCGCAGCGGCACAATGGCCACGCGCGCGACACCGTAGCGCCGGGCCAGCTCCTCGTCGCTGACGAAACCGGTCACCTCGACATGTTCGCCCGCCAGGGCGCGTACAGCATCGGTCGGGTTGGAGCCAACCAGTGACAGCTTCACGCCGGGGTGCCGCGCCCACACCTGCGGCATCACCGACTCGACCAGCCATCGCGCGGCATCGACATTGGGGCCGTGGGCGAAGCCAGCGACGAACAGGATGCCGGCACGCTGCGCGGGCACGGCTTCATCGTTGAAGTGGTCGAAAGCGTACGGCAGGATCGCGCGTGCATCGACGTCCGGCTCCAGCGCGCGCACGTCCTGCGCCTCTTCGGCCGACGGGTAGAGGACGCGGTCGACGGCCTTCCAGATGCGCCGCTCCAGCAGTTCCATCGAACGCGCCTCGCCATCGCTGCCGCCATTGCGGGTGGCTTCCATTTCCATGCGACGGAAGTGCAGGTCGTGGCCGTAGTAGACGCTGCGGACACCCGGGTGCTTGCACAGGGCATCGAGGTAATGCTCAGCGATATGAGGCCGCGACAGCATCACCGTGCGCACGTGCGGATTTTCGTCCAGGTAGCGCGCGAAGCCGCCCACCCACTGGCCGCCATACATCACTTCCACACCACGGGCCTGCAGTGGCGGAGTGTAGATCGGATCGAAGTACAGGTTGTCGGCCCAGAACTTGACCACGCAGCCACGTTCCAGCAGCGCGTTGATGAAGGCGATCATGGTCCGCGAACCGGCATCACGGTCGGGCTGCGGTACGTAGTGGTCGACGATCAGGACCGTTTCCTTCTGCCAGGCACGGTCGCGGGCCAGCACCACGTGCTCGCCGTTGGGCTCATGCAGGGCCAGCTCATCCTGCCAACGTTCGCGCAGTTTCTTCTGGTTCGCGACCTGATAGGCCTTGATACCGCTGCCGGTATCGGTGCCGTGGGAGATGCCTTCGTAATGCACGACCTCCGAAGTCGGGCAGTAGTAGAGCTGGTAGCCCGCCTTGCGCACGCGGAACGCCAAGTCCGAATCCTCGCAGTAGGCTGGTACGAACTCGGGATCGAAGCCGCCCAGCTCACGCAGCAGCGCGCTGGGAATGAGCAGGCTCGCGCCGCTGCAGTAGTCCACCGGGCGCAGGTAGTTGTACTGACTGTCGGCCGGGTTATCCAGGCGGCCGTAGTTCCAGGCCGAGCCGTCACGCCAGATGATGCCACCGGCTTCCTGCAGACGGCCATCGGGATAGACCAACTTGGAACCGACCATGCCGCAATCGGGCATGCGCTGGAAGACGTCCAGCATCTCGTCCATCCAGCCCGGACGTACTTCGGTGTCGTTGTTGAGGAAATAGGTGTAACGGCCACGGGCCAGTTCCAGCGCCTGGTTGCAGGACAGCAGGAAGCCGAGGTTCTGCGGGTTGTGGTGGAAGCGCAGGCCCGGAACCGGGACCAGCTTCTCGATTTCCGCATCGCCGGAGGCATCTTCCAGCACCAGCACCTCATAGCTCACCGCCGGCGGGTGGGCGGCGATCGAGCGCAGGCAGGCCAGGGTGTGCGGCAGGTTGCCGTAGGTGGGTATGACGATGCTGACTTCCGGCGATTCATGCATCGGGAAGGACAGGGTCTTCAGTACTTCGCCTGAATCTTCCACCACCGACTGCAACGCCAGGCCCGAAAGCGGCTCAACACGGGCATTGTCACGGCGCAGGAGCCAGTTACGCACCGGGCGTGCCAGCGGCGCCAGCAATGGATGGCGGGCCAGGCCGCTGGCACGCAGCGACGCAATAATGGCCGGCACATCGCCACGCAGCAGGCGCGAAGCGAAGCGCATCGGGCGCGTGATGCGCCAGGACTTGGAGGCGAGCACCTTCGCGAAGGCATCGTTCAGGCTCTCCAACTGCTCGTCGTATTCGTGGATGACGCGCTTCACTTCCAGCTCGGAGGTGCCTTCCGCACCGGGCCGGAACGCGAGACCAGAGCGCCGCTGCAGTTCGCGGCTGACTTCCGAACGGCTGGCAACGGTTTCGTGGGCCGTCTGCAGCAGTCGGCGCAGCTCGGCCGCTTCGTGCTGCGATGCTGCCTGATGCCGTTGCAGATCAGCTTCGACGTCCGCCTTCTCGCCCCGCACCTGTTCCAGCTGCGCCTGCAGCGCATCATTCCTCGCACGCAGCTCAGCGGCGCCGGTAAGGCCGCCACCGGCCTGGACAATCTGGTCCAGCTCCAGCGCCCAGCGCGTACGATCCTCCAACTCGACTTCCAGGCGGTGGTAATCGGCACGGGATTTCTCAAGCTCCGCTTCCAGCGAACGTGCCCAACGAATAGTGTCTTCCCGTTCGTTGTCCAGTCCCTGGGCCCAGCGTGCGATGTCATGCTGCTGGGCATACAGATCCTCGCTTTCGGCATAGAGCACAGAAGCAGGTGTATCCGGCAACAATGACGCGTCAGCCGCAGCGACGACAACAAAGTAGACCGCATCTGGAACGCTGGCCACGCGGGCTTCGACACCCGAGCCGGTATCGGTCAGCGCCTGGTAGCTGTCCGTGCGTTCCGCCTCTGACATTGGAGTGATAGTCGAGCACACCGCCATGCGGTGCCCACACAGCCGCGAAGCCGGGAAGTAACGCCCGACCAACGCCTGGAACTCTGCCTGGTAGAGCTCCTTTACGTGGAAATCGTTGTGATAGCCGGCCCGATCGGAGTAAACCTCCTTGTTGGGCGAGGACATGACCAGAACACCATCGGGCCGCAGCACACGACGGATCTCGGCCATCATCTCCTCCTGCTCCATCAGGTGCTCGATGGTCTCGAAGGAAACAACCACATCCACACTGTCGTCGGCCAATGGAATGGCAGCAGCGGAGCCCTGCAGGTACTTCAGGTTGGTCTGCGCCGAATAACGCCCGGCAGCGTGATCCACGGCCTCATGCGAGATATCCACGCCACATACCGAGCGCGCCCGGGAGGCCAGCATCGCGCTGCCGTATCCTTCGCCGCTGGCGACATCCAGCACATCCTTGCCTTCCACCAACGGCAGGCACCAGGCATAACGGTGAAGATGTTCCTGCCTGATTACACCCTGTTCGGTCGGCACGAAGCGCTCACCGGTGAACTCGATCATTGAGACTCCTTGGAAACTTCGATGGCCAGCATCGGCAGGCCGACGAGGCCGAAGCGCATCGTTTCGTCCATCGCGCGGAACTCCAGCGCGTCGTGGATCCAGTGCTGCTGCGTATGGTCATGCTGATCACCGGAAGCGACTGCAGCATCAATCATGTAGGAGCCTGATGGCATGATCGGCATGCGGAACACGAAGGTGCCCCGGACGATGCTTCCGGCCTGCCCGGAAACGGGTGTCTCCCGGCAAGCGAAGTAGCTGTTGTCACCGAACAGACGCTGGCCCAGCCGATCCTTCACATAGAACCCGACGATGAGGTTCTCCAGCGGCTGCAGCAACTCCACGCGGATCTCCAGCCTTACCAGTTCACCGCCCTCCAGAACGCCGACCCGCCGCCCCTGCTCGTCGGTCATGCTCACATCGATGATGCGTGCACCACGTGCACCGAACTCCTGGCCCACGTTGTTCGGGTCGAACTCGAAGAGCGCGATCCGATTGACAACACCGGCTTCCAGCAGGGCATCGTGGCGGAAGTCCGGCGCATCGGAAACAAGCTTGCGCTGCTTCTTTTCCACGACGATCTCAGCATCACCCGCCTCACGCCGCCCGACCACATGCTGCTCGGTCATGTACGCCTCGACCACCTCCTGCGAGGTGCCGGACAGGCGCATGCGGCCGTTCTGCAACCACACGGCGTTCTCGCACAGGTTGGTGACGGCGGCCGCATCATGGCTGACGAACAACAGCGTGCCGGTCTTCTGGAATTCCCGCAGGAAGCGCATGCACTTCTGGGAGAAAAAGGCATCACCGACTGCCAGTGCTTCGTCAATGATCAAAATGTCAGCGTCAACATGGGCGATCACCGCAAAGGCCAGACGCACCGACATGCCGCTGGAGTAGCTGCGTACCGGCTGGTCGATGAACTCGCCGATATCGGCGAAGGCCAGGATGCTCTCCAGGCGATGGTCGATCTGCGCACGGGTGAGGCCAAGGATGGTGGCGTTGAGATAGACGTTCTCGCGGCCGGTGAACTCGGGGTTGAAGCCACTGCCCAGTTCGAGCAGCGCGGCCACGCGCCCCTTCACAGTAATGTTGCCCTCGGTGGGATTGAGGGTGCCGGCGATCATCTGCAGCAGGGTCGATTTGCCCGAGCCGTTGCGACCGACAATTCCCACTGTCTGGCCACGGCGGATCGAGAAGCTCACGTCGCGCAGCGCCCAGAAATCCTTGTAGAAGGACTTGCGCTTGCCTGCCAGCGTTTGCCACAAGCGGTGCGAAGGACGTTCGTACATGTGGTACGACTTGCCAACCCCTTTGACCTCGATGACGGTCTCGGCCACGGCGACTTCAGAGGACATCGGCAAACCCCACGCGCAGCTTGTTGAACAGGCGATGGCCAATGACGGCCACCACACAGGCGATGAGGGTGTACAGACCCAGCCCAGCCCAATCTGGCAGGCGGCCCCAGATCACCACTTCGCGCACCTGGTTGATGATGAAGGTCAGCGGATTGAGTTCGAACACGATGCGGTAGCTGGCCGGCACCGACTCAACCGGAATGATCGCCGAGGACAGGAACAGCATGGCAGCTGCGATGACGCCGGCGATCTGCCCGATATCGCGCAGGTACACACCCAGTGCCGAGGTAATCCAACCAATGCCGACCGTCAGGATCACCAGCGGCAACACCACCACCGGCAACAGCACCGCGGTGGGATGGATGCTGCCCTTGACGCACAGGTACAGCAGCAGCAGCACGACCATGTTCATCAGCAGATGGAACAACGCCGACAGCGTCATGCTCCACACCAGGATATCCAGCGGGAACACCACACGCTTGACGTAGCTGGTGTTGCTGACGATCAACTGCGGCGCACGGGTAAAGCACTCAGCGAAGAAGCCATGCACGGTAAGGCCCGCGAACAGGATCAACGCGAAATCGGTGGTGGACCCGGTCGATCCGGGCCAGCGTCCCTTCATGATGAAGCCAAAGGCCATGGTGTAGACCAGCAGCATCAGGAACGGGCTGATCAGCGACCACAGCAGTCCGAAGCTGGCACCGCGATAACGCCCAAGGACTTCACGCTGGGTCAGTTCGAAGGTAAGCGAACGATGCTTCCCGAAGACCGAGAGAATGCTCATGCTCAGCGGTTCCCACCCAGCGCCCTTTCCAGATCCACCTGCAGATCCCCCAACTCTTCCACACCCACGCTGAGCCTTACCAGCGCATCACTGATCCCCAGCTGCTCCCGGCGCGCCACCGGGATCGAGGCATGCGTCATCACCGCCGGATGGTTCACCAGGCTCTCCACGCCGCCCAGCGACTCGGCCAGGGTGAACAGTTCGGTCTTCTCGCAGAAACGCTTGGCCGCCTCGAAACCGCCCTTGAGCACGATCGAGACGATGCCGCCGTAGCCGGCCATCTGCTTGCTGGCCAGCTCATGCTGCGGGTGCGACGGCAGGCCCGGGTAGATCACCTTTTCCACCGCCGGGTGCTTTTCCAGCCACTGCGCCAGCGCCATCGCATTGGCACAATGCGCCTTCATGCGCAGCGGCAATGTCTTCAGGCCGCGCAGGGCCAGGAAGCTGTCGAACGGGCCCTGCACTCCACCCACCGAGTTCTGCAGGAACGCCATCTGCTCGGCCAGCGGCGCGTTGTCGCCGACCACGACCATGCCACCAACCATGTCCGAGTGACCGTTGAGGTACTTGGTGGCCGAATGCAGGACCAGGTCCGCGCCCAGTTCCAGCGGACGCTGCAACATCGGCGAGGCGAAGGTGTTGTCGACCACTACGATCAGGCCATGGCGCTTGGCGATGGCGGCGACCGCGGCGATGTCGACGATCTTCAGCATCGGGTTGGTCGGGGTCTCGATCCAGACCATCTTCGTCTTCGACGTGATGGAGGCTTCGAATGCCGCCAGATCGGTCAGGTCGACGAAGCTGAAATCCAGCCCGGCGGTGCGGCGGCGCACGCGCTCGAACAGGCGGAAGCTACCGCCGTAGATATCGTCCATCGCCACCACGTGGCTGCCGGCGTCCAGCAGCTCGATCACGGTCGAGCTGGCCGCCATGCCCGAGGCGAAGGCGAAACCGCGGGTGCCGCCTTCCAGCGAGGCCACGCAGCGCTCATAGGCAAAGCGCGTCGGGTTGTGGGTACGCGAGTACTCGAAGCCCTGATGCTCGCCCGGGCTGGACTGCGCATAGGTCGAGGTGGCGTAGATCGGCGGCATCACCGCGCCGGTGCTGGGATCGGGCGACTGGCCGCCGTGGATGGCCAGCGTGGCCAGGGCCAGCGCGCGGTCAGGCGAAGAGGAGTTGGACATATCGTTTCCTGAATGGCGCCGACGTGCGGCGCCGTCAAAGGATCGGGAGTCTATCAGCGCAGCCTTAACGAGCTTTGACGCGAATAAACCGGAATTCAGCGGTGAACGGCAGCGATCAGCGGCTTACTGCACGCGACGGCGCAGATAGTTCAGCAGGTCGATGCGGGTGATCAGGCCGAGGAAGGCGTCACCGTCCATCACGATCGCCACTTGCCCGCGGTCGAACACCGGCAGCAGGGCCTCGATCGGCGACTTCACGTCCAGCCGGTCCAGCTTGCTGACCATCGCGGTGGCCACGGTGTCGCGGAAGCGCGCTTCGTCGCCGTAGACATGCAGCAGCACGTCGCTTTCATCGACGATGCCGACCAGCTGGTCACCGTCCATCACCGGCAGCTGCGACACGTCATACAGCTTCATGCGCTGGTAGGCGGTGGTCAACAGGTCGTTCGGGCCGATCACGACCGTGTCGCGCTGGCCGTACGGACGCAGGATCAAGTCGCGCAGGTCACCGTGCTGCGGGCGCTGCAGGAAGCCGTTGTCCAGCATCCAGTAGTCGTTGTACATCTTCGACAGGTACTTGTTGCCGGTGTCGCAGACCAGCACCAGCACCTTCTTCGGCGTGGTCTGCTCCTTGCAGTA
Source organism: Stenotrophomonas sepilia (assembly GCF_003244875.1). Taxonomy (GTDB): domain Bacteria; phylum Pseudomonadota; class Gammaproteobacteria; order Xanthomonadales; family Xanthomonadaceae; genus Stenotrophomonas; species Stenotrophomonas sepilia. The sequence goes on along the minus strand of NZ_LXXZ01000082.1, from coordinate 9,223 downwards.
CTTCAGCGCCGCGGCCAGCAGGGTGCCAGTGGACGAACCGCCGAGGATGCCTTCCTTGCCCAGCAGCTCGCGCGCGGTGTGGAAACTCTCGGCATCGCTGATGGCATAAGCCTTCTTGACACGGCTGAAGTCGGAGATCGAGGGCAGGAAGTCCTCGCCGATGCCTTCCACCAGCCAGCTGCCCGACTTGTCGTTGAGCACGCCGTCGTTGATGTACTCGGCCAGGATCGAGCCGACCGGATCGGCCAGCACCAGCTCGGTCTTCGGCGAGAGCCTGGCGAACGCACGCGACAGGCCGGTCATGGTGCCGGAGCTGCCGCAGCCGAACACGATGGCGTCGAGGTCACCGCCCATCTGCTCGAGGATCTCCGGGCCGGTGCCGAATTCATGCGCGGCCGGGTTGTCCGGGTTGCCGAACTGGTTGATGAAGTAGGCGCCCGGGGTCTGCTCGGCGATGGTCTTGGCCAGGTCCTGGTAGTACTCCGGGTGGCCCTTGGCGACGTCCGAACGGGTCAGGCGAACCTCGGCGCCCATCGCCTTCAGGTTGAAGATCTTTTCGCGGCTCATCTTGTCGGGAACGACGAGGATCAGCTTGTAGCCCTTCTGCTGGGCCACCAGTGCCAGGCCCAGGCCGGTATTGCCAGCGGTACCCTCGACCAGGGTCGCCCCCGGCTTCAGGTCACCCCGCTGCTCCGCTGCCTCGATCATCGACAGGCCGATGCGATCCTTGATCGAACCGCCCGGGTTGGCGCTCTCGAGCTTCAGGTAAAGCTCGCAGACACCAGTGTCCAGGCGCTGGGCCTTGACGATCGGGGTCTGGCCGATGAGTTCGAGGACGGAAGAATGGATGGGCATTCGGAGGACTTTCGATTCGCGCCACGCAGGGCCGGACCGATGATTATCCGACGGATGGCGCTGAATGTCAGGTCGGCGCGGAGATGCCGCCCGCCGGCCCCGTAAAGGGATGCGGGCGGCCCCGGATCGACGAGGAGACCGGTACCGCCCGCATCGGTGAGTGGTGCCTGCAGGCCAAGGCACCACCGCTTGTGGTGCCTTGGCGCGGCCGCCTCATCGGCGGTGCCGCGATGCCGGGGCAGAAGCGCCCGGCGGGGCCATCGATGGCCGGGTCACGCCGTTCCGGGCGCGACGGAGTGCGTCAAAGCGTGGGGGACGTCGTTGGGAGCGGTGTTTCGTACATTCGCAGAAGACGTTGCTTGGCCAGCAGCTTCTCACGCTTCATGCGACCCAGGGTGACATCATCGATCGGGAGTACACCCAACTCCGCGTCCATGCACTTCTTGTTCAACTTGCGGTGCTGGTCATGGAGTGCCCTGAACTCCGGATCACGCGCGCGACGGGCGTCGATCTCGCTCTGGGGCTGATCTTCAAACATGATGGACCTCCTTCGACAGATACACGAACGCCCCGGCCGCAAGGCACGGGGCGTTGTTCATGGAGGAGTGCCGGCCGATGGCCACCTGGACGCCTGCAACGACCTGCGGCACTGGCCTGCGCACGTCGATCTGCTGCGGTTCGCGCCCTGCTTGCATCGGCCCGGCCCTCCCATCGTCCGGTCCGCGGCATTGCGTCCCGGACGATTGACCCTACGCCTGCTCAGGGCGGGGTACAAGACCCCTGCGACAAAAAGACCGAACCCCGCCGGGGCGGGGTTCAGGCTGAATGCTCATCACAACGAAAAACAAACAATATCAAGCAATTACGGGGCGATGATGACCTCGGCAGAGCGCGCCCGGGTGGACGCAGCCTTCTTGCCGCTGACCTGGATCCGGTTGCTGGCGACACCACCTGCGACCAGGGCGTCGCGCAGCGCTTCGGCACGCTTCTGGCCCACGCCGTTGGCACTGTCGTAGGCCTCGATGCGCAGGCGCCCCTTCTTGCCGATGTTCAGGTACTCGGCCAGGGCCTTGGCCTGGTTGCGCGCGCCGCCGGACAGGCTGGAGGCGCCTGCGGCGAACGCGTCACCCCCGAAGGTGAAGACCTCACCGCGAGCGTCGAACTTCGAACCGGGCAGCTTCTGCCCGGACACCAGCTCGGCTTCCTCGCGGGCCAGCCTGGCAGCGTTCTGCTGGGCAGCGCTCAGCCGCTGCTGCTGCTTGCCGGCCACGCTGGTCAGGGCATTCTCGGCGTCCTGGCGGGCCAGGGTCTCGGCCTCGGCCGCCTGGCGCAGGCGTTCGGCCTCCTCGGCCTGCATCTGCGCCTGCATGCGCAGCTGCTCGGCTTCCTGGCGGGCACGGGCGGCATCGCGGCGGCTGGCCTCGATCAGCAGGTCGCTGCGGGTACGTTCCAGGCGGTCGACCTCGCGCGCGGCCAGCGCGGTGCGCACGGCGGTCTCGGCAATCTCCACCCGGCGCTCGGCCAGGTACGTGGCCAGCTCCTGGTCGCGGCGCTTGGCCTTGTCCAGGGTGGCGATCGCCTGCTGCGCCTGCATGCGCTCGAAGGCGCCCAGCTCAGCGGTATCGGGGTTGGCCTGGATGGCCATCAGGCGCTGGCTCAGCTGCGCCACCATCGGGTTGTCGGCGGCCGTGGCCAGGGTCGGCAGCGCCAGCAGCGCGGCCAGGGTTGCGGCGGTCATCGGCTTCACCGGCGGTCCTCCCCGGTCGACAGCTGGCGTTGCAGCTGGTTGACCTCGTTGCGACGCAGCTGCAGCTGCGCGGTGACGGTGGCTTCCTCACTACGGACGCGGGCCAGATCGGCATCGGCGGCAGCGCGCAGGGCCATCGCCGGGGCGTTCTTGCGCTCGCGGCGGTCGCCGGCGGCGCGCTGGGCCTGCTCCAGCCCCTGCCGGGCCAGCCCGATCAGGTCCGGGGCGTACTGGTCGGCATCGGCCTGGGTGGCCTTGTCGACCGCCTGCCGGGCCTGCGCCAGTTCCAGGGCAGCGTCCTGCGCCCAGGCGGGGGCAGACAGTGCGAATGCAAACGCCATCACATACAGGCCATGGCGCATTCGTGCGAAGCTAAGTCGTTTCATTGGGGAGGCCGTACCGGTTGTCGGTTCACGGCCATTGTCGTCAAGCCGACACCGTGCTGGCAACGGGCGTCGGCCGTTTCGTTGGGGAAAATTCGCAATGGATATCGGCTACTTCCTGAAGCTGATGACCGAAAAGAACGCTTCGGACATGTTTCTGACCACCGGGGCACCGGTCTACATCAAGATCGAGGGGAAGCTCTATCCGCTGGGCAACACCGGCCTGCCGCCGGGCATGGTCAAGAAGATCGCCTACTCGCTGATGGACGAGGGCCAGGTGCCGCAGTTCGAGCGCGAGCTGGAGCTCAACATGGCCATCGCCCTGCCCGATGCCGGGCGCTTCCGCGTCAACGTGTTCAAGCAGCGGGGCGAGGTCGGCATGGTCATCCGCGCCATCCGCAGCCGCATCCCGAGCATTGAGGAGCTGAACCTGCCGCAGGTGCTGAAGGACGTCATCATGACCCCGCGCGGGCTGGTGCTGGTGGTGGGGTCCACCGGCTCCGGCAAGTCGACTTCGCTGGCGTCGATGATCGACCACCGCAACAGCACCACCACCGGTCACATCCTCACCATCGAGGATCCGATCGAGTACCTGCACAAGCACAAGATGTCGATCGTCAACCAGCGCGAGGTCGGCCTGGACACCCATGCCTTCCACAACGCGCTGAAGAACGCGATGCGTGAAGCACCGGACGTGATCCTGATCGGCGAGATCCTGGATGCGGAGACGATGGAGGCGGCGATCGCCTTCGCCGAGACCGGCCACCTGTGCCTGGCCACCCTGCACTCCAACAACGCCGACCAGACCATCGAGCGCATCCTCAACTTCTTCCCGGAAAGCGCGCACAAGAACGTGCTGATGAACCTGGCACTGAACCTGCGTGCCGTGATCAGCCAGCGCCTGGTGAAGAACAAGGAGGGCCGACGCCTGCCGGCCACCGAGGTGCTGATCAACACGCCGATGATCCGCGACCTGCTGCGCCGCGGCCAGGTGCACGAGATCAAGGCCGCGATGGAAGCCTCGCTGGAAGAAGGCATGGAGAGCTTCGACCAGTGCCTGTTCCGGCTGGCCAAGGCCGGCACCATCGAGCAGGAGGAAGCGCTGCGCGCGGCCGACTCGCGCGATGGCCTGGCCCTGAAGTTCCGCCTGTCCGAAGGCAGCAGCGGCGAGCACGACCCGTACGCCGATTTCTCGGCGGGCGCGCCCAGCATCACCCACGGCTTCTGATCCCACGAAAAACGGGACGGAGGAGATCAAGTCGTTTGTGCACTGGCGACTTGATCCCCTCGATCCCCTTTTTCTGAAGAGTTCAGGGGCGGTCTCATCCAATGAGACCGCTCATCCGTAGGTTTCCTCAATGGAAACCATCCGCAAGCTGGCCATTCTGGCTGATGCCGCCAAGTACGATGCCTCCTGCGCCTCCAGCGGTTCGGGCAAGCGCGATTCGCGCGCCAGTGGCGGTATCGGCAGCACCGAGGGCATGGGCATCTGCCACAGCTACACGCCCGATGGCCGCTGCGTGTCGTTGCTGAAGATCCTGCTGACCAACTTCTGCATTTACGACTGCGCCTATTGCGTGAACCGGGTTTCCAGCAACGTGCCCCGTGCACGTTTCAGCGTGGATGAGGTGGTCACGCTCACCCTGGACTTCTACAAGCGCAACTACATCGAGGGCCTGTTCCTGTCCAGCGGCATCATCCGCAATGCGGACTACACCATGGAACAGATGGTGGAAGTGGCCCGGCAGCTGCGCGAAGAACACCGCTACGCCGGCTACATCCACCTCAAGACCATTCCCGAGGCCTCGCCGGAACTGCTGGCCAGTGCCGGGCGCTATGCCGACCGCCTGTCCATCAACGTGGAACTGCCGACCGAAGCCGGCCTGAGCGCCTTGGCGCCGGAGAAGACGGTTCATTCCATCCGTGGCGCGATGGGCGAACTGCGCTGGCGCATCGAGGAAGCCAAGGAAGCTCGCAGGGCCCCCGCAGCGGTGGCACCGACGGCCAGCCGCAGCACTCGCCCGCGCCCTCCCCGTTTCGCACCGGCCGGGCAGAGCACCCAGATGATCGTCGGCGCGGACGGGGCAAACGACCGGCAGATCCTGGCCAGCGCCGACAGCCTGTACGGCAACTACCGCATGCGCCGGGTCTACTACTCCGCGTTCAGCCCGATTCCGGACGCCAGCCGGCAGCTGCCACTGCAGCCGCCACCGCTGCAGCGCGAACATCGCCTTTACCAGGCTGACTGGCTGCTGCGCTTCTATGGGTACGGCGTGGATGAGATTACCGATACCACCCAGGACGGCATGCTCGACCTGGATATCGACCCGAAGATGGCCTGGGCGATCCGCCATCCCGAGCGCTTTCCGGTCGATCTGAACCGGGCACCGAAGGAGATGTTGCTGCGCGTGCCCGGCCTTGGCGTGCGCAACGTCAAGCGCGTGCTGATGGCACGCCGTCACGGGCGGCTGCGCGTGGCCGACCTCGCGCGCCTGAAGGCACCGATGAGCAAGCTGCTGCCGTTCGTGCTGCTGGCCGACCATCACCCGCGCAAAGCACTGGACGATCCGGCGGCGCTGCGCGCGCAGCTGGCCCCGCCGCCGCGCCAGGGTTTGCTGTTCGATGCCCCGTCCGCGGCCTGACGCGCAGCGCTGGTCGCTGCGGGTGGATCCGCCATGGTCGCTGGAGGCCTGGCGCAGCGGCGCGCGCGAAGCCCTGCTGCGCGGCGTCGCGCCGGAGCAGCTGGACTGGCTCGAGGGCAGCGACGCATCGCTGCTGGACGCGCCAGCGGTCACCTCGGCGCCCGCACAGGCCGATGCTGGCGCACTGACGGTACCGCGCGACTTCCTGGAACTGGCGGCCACCTGCCTGTGCCATCGCGACGGACAACGCATGGCCCTCCTGTACCGGTTGCTGTGGCGCATCGCCCATGGCGAACGCTCGGTGCTGTCAAACCCCGCCGATGCCGACGTACTGCGGGCGATGGCCATGGCACAGGCGGTCCGCCGCGACACGCACAAGATGAAGGCATTCGTGCGCTTCCGCGAAGTGCCTGGCCAGCCTGATGCGTTCATCGCCTGGTTCGAGCCACAGCACCACATCGTCGACCGGGTCGCGCCGTTCTTCGCGCGCCGTTTCACCGGCATGCGCTGGGCCATCCTCACGCCTTCGCGCAGCGTCGCCTGGGATGGGCAGGCGCTTGCCTTCGGCCCCGGTGCACGGCGCGAGGATGCCCCGGCCGAGGATGCACGCGAGTCGCTGTGGCAGACCTACTACGCCAGCATTTTCAATCCGGCCCGGCTCAACACACGGATGATGATGCAGGAGATGCCGGCCAAGTACTGGCGCCATCTGCCGGAAGCACAGTTGCTGCCACGCCTGGTGCGCGATGCGGCCGACCGCGTGCAGGAGATGCATGACCGGCCGGCGCAGGCGCCGCAACGCAGGATTCCCCCACGTGCGAACGCTGCGGCGCCGGCAACCGATGCCAGCAGTCTGGACAATCTGCGCGGACAGGCCAGCGCCTGCCGCCAGTGCCCGTTGTGGGAGCAGGCCACGCAGACCGTATTCGGGCAGGGACCGGCAGGGGCCGGGGTGATGCTGGTCGGAGAGCAACCCGGTGACACCGAAGATCTGCGTGGGCAGCCATTTGCAGGACCTGCCGGCCAGGTGCTGGACCGCGCCTTGTCGGAACTGGGGATCGATCGCGCCACGCTGTACCTCACCAACGCGGTGAAGCACTTCCACCATGAACGGCGCGGCAAGGTGCGGCTGCACAAGCGGCCGGAGAGCCGTCACATCCAGGCCTGCCGGCCCTGGCTGATGGGTGAGATCGCGCGCGTGCGGCCCCAGGTGATCGTGTGCCTCGGCGCGACAGCGGCAGCCTCGGTGTTCGGCCATGATTTCGACCTCTCGCGTGACCGCGGGCGCTGGCACACCCTCGAGGACGGCACGCGCGGCTACGCCACGGTGCACCCGGCATGGGTGCTGCGACAGACCGACGATGCCCGCCGCGAGGAGGCCTACCGGTTGTTCCGCGATGACCTGGCCCGATTGCAACAGAAAGGGGACGGAGGGGATTAAGTCGTAAGTGCATATACGACTTAATCCCCTCCGTCCCCTTTTTTCAGGCGGCGTCGGGCTGGTGTTCCGGGCGCGCGCGGTCGAATGCCTCCAGCGCTTGGCACGCCGCTTCGATGCGGCGCAGGGTCGGGTACGGCGTCAGGTCCAGGCCGAAGCGGTGTGCGTTGTACAGCTGCGGCAGCAGGCAGATGTCGGCCAGGCCAGGACGGTCGCCGTGGCAGAAGGTGCCGGTGTCGCGGCTGTTGGCCAGCATCGCTTCCATCGCGTCAAAGCCTTCGGCGATCCAGTGCAGGGTCCACTGCGTGCGGGCGTCGGCAGGCAGCTGCAGGTCGCGTTCCAGGTACTGCATCACCCGCAGGTTGTTGATCGGATGGATATCGCAGGCCACAAGCTGCGCCAGCGCCCGCACCCGCGCGCGGCCCGCAGCATCGGCCGGCAGCAGCGGCACCTGTGGGAAGCGCTCTTCCAGGTACTCGATGATCGCCAGCGACTGGGTCAGCGTGTGCCCATCATGCAGCAGGGTCGGCACCAGCTGCTGCGGATTGAGCGCGCGATAAGCCTCATGATGCTGCTCGCCACCGTCGCGCACCAGATGCACCGGCCGCGCCTCCCAGGCCAGGCCCTTCAGCTCCAGGCCGATGCGCACGCGGTAGGCGGCGCTGGATCGCCAGTAGGTGTACAGCACGATGCCGTCGTCGACCGGGATCTCCATCGCCGCCTCCATGCTCAGGGCTTGGCCGCCTGTTCGATGCGCTGCTCGATCGCACCGAAGATGCTGTTGCCGGCAGCGTCGAGCATCTCGATGCGGACCACGTCGCCGAAGGACATGAACGGCGTGCTCGGCTTGCCGTCACGCAGGGTCTCGACCACGCGCTGCTCGGCGAAGCACGAGGCACCCTTGCTGGTGTCTTCATTGGCGATGGTGCCCGAGCCGACGATGGTGCCGGCACCCAGCGGGCGGGTCTTGGCCGCATGCGCGACCAGCTGGGCGAAGTTGAACTGCATGTCCACGCCCGCCTCCGGCGCACCGAACCACTGGCCGTTGATGTGGGTCAGCAGCGGCAGGTGCACCTTGCTGCCCTGCCACGCAGCACCCAGCTCATCGGGGGTGACGAACACCGGCGACAGCGCCGAACGCGGCTTGGACTGCAGGAAGCCGAAGCCCTTGGCCAGCTCGCCCGGGATCAGGTTGCGCAGCGAGACATCGTTGACCAGGCCGACCAGCTGGATGTGGCCGGCGGCCTGTTCGGGGGTGGCCGCCATCGGCACGTCGTCGGTGATCACCACGATCTCCGCTTCCAGGTCGATGCCGTAGTCCTCGCTGACCACCTTGACCGCATCGCGCGGGCCGTAGAACCCCGCACTGGTGGCCTGGTACATCAGCGGGTCGGTGTAGAAGCTCTCCGGCACCTCGGCGCCACGGGCGCGGCGCACGCGCTCGACGTGCGGCAGGTAGGCGCTGCCGTCGACGAATTCATAGGCACGCGGCATCGGTGCGGCCAGCGCCTGCGGATCGAGGTCGAATACGCCATCGGCGTCGCCAGCGTTGAGCGATTCGTACAGGGCGTTCAGGCGCGGTGCGATGTGGCTCCAGTCCTCCAGGGCCTGCTGCAGGGTGGCGGCAATGCCGGTGGCGCGCACGCCGTGGCGCAGGTCACGCGAGACGACGATCAGGGTGCCGTCGCGGCCGCCTTCCTTCAAAGAACCAAGCTTCATGGGTGGGTGTCCGGAGTCGTGGGCAAACAAGTTTCAAGTGTAATCAAATCTGCGGCGACGCCAAGCTGCAGCGCGGCATCGGCCCACCCTACCGTAGTGGGGGCTTCGGCAGGGCTTGCAGCCCTGCACCTGCTTCAAGCCAGGGCAACAGCCGAAGCAACAGCAACAGCGGGCATTCCGTGGGATGGCGAGGCACTGTGGGTTTGCGGGGACGCGGTAAACCCATCCATGGGGGCTTGGTCGCGGCATCCATGCCGCTCACACCCCGCAAACCCACAGTACCCCGCCTTCGACAGTAGGCCGGTGGCCAGTAGATCCACGCTATGCGTGGATGAAATCTGTCAGATATCGAATGAAGTTCCGGGGTCAGATCCGTTTTCCTGCGGAAAACGGATCTGACCCCATGCCATTCCGACAGATCGCAGGAAACTGTCGAAGG
>NZ_LXXZ01000081.1 GCF_003244875.1 Stenotrophomonas sepilia | reverse complement strand
GGCGACTTGGGCGGCTACCTGAGCCAGAAGGCGGAGACCGAAGAAGGCAAGGCGTTCTGGGCCGACGGCGGCAACGGCCGCGCGCTGCTGCACGGCATGGCCGGTGCGGCGATGGCCGCATTGGGTGGGGCCGATGCACTGAAGGGCGCGGTGAGTGCTGCCGGTGCGGAGAAGGCCAAGATCGCGATCTCCGAATTCCTCGAGAGCAACAAGGGCAGCCTGAGCTGGGAGGACTACCAGTCGCTGATGGAAGTGGGCAGCGCGATGGTGGGTGGGGCTCTGGGTGGAAGCACGGGCGCCAACATTGCCGTGACCGGGGACCGGTTCAATCGGCAGCTGCACCCGGATGAGGTGAAGTGGATCAACATGAATGCTGCCGTTCGCCGCCCAGGAAGGTATCAGCGAAGCAGAGGCGGTACGCAGGCTGACCACGGAAGGTGCCGCGCGTGTTGATGCAAAGGTCGCCCGATTGGTGGGCATCGAGAACGTTGATTTGGAAGCCACTGACTTCCTGAGCAAGATGGGCGGGGCATACGGGTTCGGCGCGACGGAGGCGGAATACAAAAACTTCAACCTCTATGGCAACGAGCTGCTCAACGACGATGCACTGTACAGGCAGGTCATCGGATCCCTGCTGTCCTCCGGCGTATCCAAGGACGACGTGCAGCTCAAATTCTATGATCTGAACAACCTGCGCGGAACGAAGATCCGGGGAGGTGACGGCTGGACGATGATGGGGACCTTCAGTGGCGACATTGGCGCCGCTGGTACCGTGATCGCCAGCGTAGCCAAGGGCGACGGCAACGGTGCTGCCATCGGCGCAGCGACGTTCCTGATCCCGGTGCGGTTGCCTGGGGCGAAGATCGTTGGTGAAGTGGGCGCGGAGATCGCCGGGGCCGCGACCAAGCAGGGTGTGCTCAAATCTGAGGAGATCCTGAAGTCGGTACAGAATGCGGCTAGCGAAGCTGCCAAAGAAGGGCATGTAGCATTCGCTAATGATGTCGTAAATCTGCCGCTCTCCAACATCGGTCGAATTGATCACTCTGCCAGGCATTTGATTGAAGCTGGAATAATTACGGAGAATTCTGGGTCAAAAGCCGCTCGGCAGGCATTTCAGGATATTGGGCGGGCTATTCTTACAAAACCAATAAAAACTTTTGATCACGTAATGGTTCAAGGCGGGCAGCCGGTTAAAGGCTTTTATGGGAAAATTAACGGAGAGGACGTTGTTATCTTTGTGGCGAAGGAGCCTCGCGGCAAGATAGCGGCTGGAGATATTGTTACAGCGATCAAGCCATCCCCGCAGCAGATCAAGAATTTCGGACTATGATAACGAAAGACAGCCTCGGAATATATTGGGCCATTCCAGACCAGTCTGGTCGTGTTGTTTATCAGGAGGAGGTGTGCGGAATTATTTTCTACGGGTATTGGAGTTGTGGTTCGATTGGCGAATTTGGCAAGAATAGCGCCTCGTTTGAGGACATATGGAGTGGTCGCGTCGATGTGAGATTCAGGGAGTGGGAGGGGCAAGGTATGAGCAATTTGTCCGCCGAAGTTAAGATAAATTCCTGGCCTGATGAGGACGAGTGGTTGATATGCATTAGGCGATCACTGGAATGGTTTGTTGAGGGGGGCGCAATCATTTCCTGGTGTGGATCGGAACTGAGTAGCCCCTCCTTGGATGTGTTCTCATCAGTGGATAGCTCTGGTTCGGTATATGCCGCATATAGTGAACGTATCGGCTTTGTTTGTGGTTCGGGATTGAATTGTGAGTATCAGGATGTAAGTCCTTCGGAACTTGAACGTTTTAATAGGCTTGTTCTGGGGGCGGTGTAGATCTACTCATATTCTTGCATTTAGGGCTGCGCAAGTAGTTTCATCCGGGGCGATCGAGGACTCTTTTTATCTTTTGCTCGCATCATTTGCATCTAGAGATGGAATTGTGCGGCTTGGGCGTGAATGGCTGAGCGCGCAGGCGTCAATATGAAGGGAGATCGGTGATGTAGAGATCTCCGAGATCTGTGCTGGTGCGATTGTGATATTTGTTTCGGCCGATGATCTGGACTCTGCGCTTCGCCAAGACATTCCGCAGCACTGGATTTTTGATGAGGTTGGAGATGCATTGAGGGCGAGCAAAGTATCTGATTCAGATCAGATGTACGCCCTGCTTGAGGCGCTTTATGGGTTGGCTGCTGATTATTGTTTGGCTTGGTATATTGCTGGACCGCTGTTTGAAATCAATATTGATCTTGAGCCTTGCTTTCACTTTTGGAGTGCTGGTGGGTGCTGTGCGCTCACGCGTAATGGGTTTATGGTCTCCAGCCGGACGGCACCTCTCAACTAGAGTGTGTTACGAACCTTGCCATGATCCCGCTGCCGTAAAGGGATGGTCGCATTTCCCCTTTCGCGAGGTCGTACGGGATGGTTCAGAGGCGGGAGTCCGCGTTGTCTTTGATATCTATGGCTAAAATTCAGAGGCCATGGTTATATTTGAGCCTGATTTGAAGTGTCGATGATGGGCTTTGCGTAAAACGTAGCTGCGATCCTTCAGTTTTTCTGCCAGTGATCTGGACTATGCACTTCGCCATGGCATTCCGCAGAATTGGACTTTTGACGAGGCGGGAGATGCATTGAGAGCGAGAATGATGTCTGAACTAGATCAGATGTGCGCCTTCGAGGTAGTTTATATGCCTGTGGAAACAAATGATGTCGTGCGCCTGCTAGAAGACATTCCTTCGGAGGAGATTTGTCGTGGCAGTACCGGGGTAGTGGTTGCCCTCTTCTCCGAGCCAGAGGAGGCCTATGAGGTTGAGTTTTGCGACGAGCATGGCGCCTCAACTGTACAGGTTGCACTGCGGCCATCGCAGTTTGAGATCGTGATGTAGTAGCTCGTCGATGTCGCCTTAGCGGCCAATGTCGCCGCTGGCGTGGGCGACGCCATGCAGCAGGGGCTTCCGACGCCACCGACGGCGTGAGCCTGCACATCGGCATCGGTTCCTCCAGCTCCAGTGCCAGCCAGACCAGCGACGACCAGTTGGCGGTGGACCGCACCATCCGCAGCCAGGGCTACTTCAGCATCGTCGCCACTGCCGGTGACCTGAACAGCGCGCTGTCGGCCGTTGACCTGCGCAAGATGCAGGAGCGCGCCGAGGTGATGCTGCTGGGCGGGCAGCTGCTGTTCAAGGGTGTCGGCGACTTGGGCGGCTACCTG
>NZ_LXXZ01000080.1 GCF_003244875.1 Stenotrophomonas sepilia | reverse complement strand
CGCGGGGAGTTCCGCGCCGTCCCCCCGGCGGGCCGAGGAGCTCAGGTTACCGGTGCGCAGCACCAGCTCGCAGACGGCGGCGCGTTTCTTTTGGTTACTTTTCTTTCCGCGCGGAAAGAAAAGTAACGCCCATGAACGCATGCGCCCGCCACAGCAACAATCAGGCAGAAGAGAGACGCGTGGCGCTACGCGCCACCGGCAAACCCATGCTGCCGCCACGCCTCGTACATCACCACCGCAACGGTGTTGGAAAGATTGAGGCTGCGGTTGTCCGGCCGCATCGGCAGGCGCAGGCGGCGGCCATCCGGCAGTGCATCGAGCACGTCCTGCGGCAGGCCACGGCTTTCCGGGCCGAACAGAAACGCATCGCCCTCTTCAAAGGCCACGCTGTCGTAGCGCACGCTGGCGCGGGTACTGAGTGCGAACAACCGATTCGGTGCGATCCGCGCCAGCGCGGTGTCCAGGTCGGGGTGCACCTGCAGGCGCGAGTACTCGTGGTAGTCCAGCCCGGCGCGCTTGAGCTGCTTGTCTTCCAGTGCGAAGCCAAGCGGCTCGACCAGGTGCAGCTGCGCGCCGGTGTTGGCACAGAGCCGGATCACATTGCCCGTGTTGGGCGGGATTTCCGGTTGGAACAGGATCACGTGGAACTGGGGCGCGGCATTCATCGGCGCAGTGTACCTGCGACGACCGCCGCCTTTACGGCGCACGCCCTGCGCGGGGCAGGGCGGCACCGGTTACGGGCGCAGCAGGACCTGGGCGGTTTCGGTGGCCAGGGCCTGCAGGTCGGCGGCGCTCGGACGCACCTGCAGGGCCGGCAGGTTGACGATGACCGAGTTGGCGACGTTGGTGGCGGCGGCAGCCAGGGTCGCGGCGTAGCGCTGGGCTTCCAGTTCGGCGGCCAGGGCGACGCGCTGTTCCAGGCTCGGGCGCACTTCCACCGAGGCCAGCGTGGTGATCGGCATCGCGGCGGCGACCGGGGCGGCGACGTAGCCGTTGCGCTCGGCCAGCTGGTCGGCGCTCGGGCGCACTTCCACGGTGGCCAGGGTCGGGATGCCGCTGGCCTGTTCCCAGGCCTGCTGGGCCAGCTGGTCGGCGGCCGGGCGAACCTGCACGGTGGACAGGGTCTTGATGGATTCGGAGGCCTGCACCGACGAAACAACCGCGGTGCCGGCGATCAGGGCGATGGCGATGGCAATGGTCTTGGCGTTCATGACGGGGCCTGTTTAGTGTTGGTGAGCAGTGGTGTGGTAGTAAGGTAGTACACCAATTCTGGGCATGCAAGAGAAATTTTCTATTTCCTGCATTTGTTCAGTCTTCAGTCAGCTTTTGTCTGAAGCCCTTCCTGGCGCAGGAAGTACCAAGCAATCCGCGTGCCAACTTTTAGTTGTTGATTTGCAAGGCTTTTATGTGGTCCCGAAAGTGTCCGGTGGGCGGACACCTGTCCATTCGATAAGCCGCGGACACTGTCCGGACGCCTTCAGCCGGCGTCTGTGACGTTTCAAGAGCGCCCCTGGGCGTCGGGCTGGATGGTCATCTGGGCAAACACCCCCAGTGACTGGCGACCGATTCCGGCCGCCGCGCGCGCAGGCTAGGATCGGGGTTCACCTTCGTGACCAAGGATCCGGATATGTCTCTCGCCCTTCGCCCGCGCGCTGCACTGCTGGCTGTCGCCCTCAGCACCGCCCTGGGCACGCTTGTGCCTTCCCATGCGCTGGCGGCCAAGCCGGCCGCACCGGCCAAGGTCGATATCCCGTACGAGCAGTTCACCCTGCCCAACGGCCTGCGCGTGATCGTGCATACCGATCGCAAGGCGCCGATCGTTGCGGTCAACGTCTGGTACCACGTGGGCAGCAAGGACGAGCCGGCTGGCCGTACCGGCTTCGCGCACCTGTTCGAACACCTGATGTTCCAGGGCAGCGAAAACCACGACGGCGAATTCTTCGAACCGTTCAAGCAGGTGGGTGCCACCAACCAGAACGGCACCACCAACACCGATCGCACCAACTATTTCGAAAACGTGCCGACCACCGCGCTGGACATGGCGCTGTGGATGGAATCGGACCGCATGGGCCATCTGGTCGGTGCGATCGACCAGGCCGCGCTGGACGAGCAGCGTGGCGTGGTGCAGAACGAGAAGCGCCAGGGCGAGAACCAGCCCTACGGCCAGGCCTGGGACCAGCTCAACAAGGCGCTGTACCCGGTGGGCCACCCGTACCACCACGGCGTGATCGGGTCGATGAACGATCTGAACGCGGCGTCGCTGGATGACGTGAAGACCTGGTTCCGTACCTGGTACGGCCCGAACAACGCGGTGCTGGTGCTGGCTGGCGACATCGACCTGGCCACCGCCAAGGAAAAGGTCGCCAGGTACTTCGGCAGCATCCCGGCCGGCCCGACCATGGCGCAGCCGGCGGTGAACGTGGCCAAGCGCAGTGCCGACACGCGCGAGACGATGACCGACAAGGTGCCGCAGGCGCGCATCTACCGCGCCTGGAACGTGCCGCAGGTCGGCACCACCGAGGTCGATCAGCTGCAGTTGTTTGCGCAGGTGCTGGGCGGTGCGAAGTCTTCGCGCCTGAGCCAGCGCCTGCAGCACCAGGACAAGCTGGTGGACAGCATCGCGTCGGGCCTGTCGACCTCGCAGTTGGGCTCGAACTTCGTGATCATGGCGACGGTCAAGCAGGGCCAGGACCCGGCCAAGGTCGAGAAGATCATCGACGAGGAACTGGACCGGCTGATCAAGCAGGGCCCGACCGCGGCCGAACTGGAGCGTGCCAAGACCGGTGCCCGCGCCGGCTTCATCCGCGGCATCGAGCGCATCGGTGGCTTCGGCGGCAAGGCCGACGCCCTTGCAGAATGTGCGGTGTTCACCGGCGACCCGGGCTGCTTCCGTACCTCGCTGGCCAACATCGAGAAGGCCAGTGCTGCTGATCTGAGCCGGCTCGGCGCGCAGTGGCTGGACAAGGGCAGCCACACCCTGGTGATCGCACCGGGTGAGCGCGTGGCGCTGAAGGAAGACCCGAGCCAGGCGCCGAAGCCGTTCACCGTGCCGGCGGTGGACCCGAAGTACAGCACCCTGCCCGAGCAGGTCGACCGCAAGGCCGGCGTGCCGCAGACCCGCGAGTTCCCGCAGCTGAAGTTCCCGGCGCTGCAGCGCGCGACGCTGAAGAACGGTACCCAGGTGATCCTGGCCGAGCGCCACGAGATTCCGGTGGTGCAGTTCAGCTACCAGTTCCCGGGCGGCTTCAGTGCCGACCAGGGCCGCAAGCCGGGCACCGCCAACTTCACCATGAGCCTGATGACCGAAGGCGCCGGCAAGCTGGGCTCGCTGGCCTTCGCCGACGCCGCGGATGCGCTGGGCGCCAGCCTGGATGCCTCGGCCGGCCTGGACTCGATGAGCGTGGACCTGTCGGCGCTGAAGGAAAACCTGGTGCCGTCGCTGGCGCTGTACCGCGACCTGCTGCGCGAGCCGCGCTTCGAGCAGGGCGAGATCGACCGGGTCAAGGCGAGCTGGATCGCGGGCATCCAGCAGGAGAAGGTCAACCCGGGTGCGGTGGCGATGCGCGTGCTGCCCCCGCTGCTGTACGGCAAGGGCCACCCGTATGCCATTCCGTTCACCGGTAGCGGTGACGAGGCGGCGATCAACGGCCTGACCCGCGAGGACCTGGTCGACTTCCACCACGACTGGCTGCGCCCGCAGAACGGCACCCTGATCGTGGTCGGCGACACCACCCTGGCCGAGATCGTGCCGCTGCTGGACAAGCAGCTGGGCGACTGGAAGGCCAGTGGCGAGGCCCCGCAGGTGAAGGCGGCCACCGACGTTGCGCTGCCGAAGGGCCCGCGCGTGTTCCTGATCGACCAGCCGGGCGCGGTACAGGCCAACCTGTTTGCCGGCCAGGTGGTGGCACCTTCCAGCGCCACCAGCTCGACCCGCTTCGACATCGCCAACGGCGTGATCGGCGGCGACTTCACCTCGCGCCTGAACATGAACCTGCGCGAGGACAAGCACTGGTCGTACGGTGCGCGCAGCAGCGCGGTCAATTCGGTGGGCCAGCGCCCGTGGATGGCCAGCGCGCCGGTGCAGATCGACAAGACCGGCCCGGCACTGGCGGAAATGCGCAAGGAAATCGCCGCGTTCGCCGATGGCAGCAAGCCGGCCACCGCTGCCGAGGTCAACCGCATCCGCAACATCCAGACCCTGAGCCTGCCCGGTGCCTACGAGACCGCCAGTGCGGTGGCGTCGACCATCGGTTCGATCGTGCAGTTCAAGCGCCCGGACGACTATGTGCTGCGGCGCAAGGCCGAGATCGAGGCGATGACCCCGGCGCAGGTGCAGCAGGCCGCCGCCGAGATCAAGCCGCAGGCCCTGACCTGGGTGGTGGTGGGTGACCTCAAGCAGACCGAAGCGGCCGTGCGCGCGCTGAACCTGGGCGAGGTGACGGTGATCGACGCCGAAGGCAACCCGGTCAAGAAATAAGGGATGTGCCTGCCCGCCCTGGCGGGCAGGCCTCCCCAGGTAGTGCCGGCCGCTGGCCGGCAACCCCGTCATGCATCCGGGGTCAGAGCCCCGGCTACCCCCGATTCAGGCTGTTCAGGCAGAATCCCCCCATACCCTTCCAGGATCTGCCCATGCGCGTTCTGCTGCTTTCCTCCCTGCTGCTCACCGTCACCGCCTGTACCTGGGTGCCGATCGAACCGGCCGGCAAGGCAACCCGCGTGCTGCCGGCAGGGCCGGTTCCGGCCGGCTGCATCGCCAAGGGCGAGGTGGTGGTCACCGTGAAGAGCAAGGTCGGCTTCTACAACCGCAACCCGCTGCGGGTGCAGGAAGAGCTGGAAACCCTGGCCCGCAACGAGGCCCCGAGCGCCGGTGCCAATGCCGTCCAGGCCGCTGCGGCCCCCGCCGATGGCAGCCAGCGCTTCGCCGCGTTCCAGTGCCCGCCGCGCTGAACGCTTCACCATACGGCCGAGGCTGAATTCGTAAAGATGCGGTGAAAGCCCGGGGGTTATAGAATAGCGCCCCCTTTTGCCTGAGCCTTGGCGCTAACCTCGATGCTCTTCAAGAATGTCTCGATCGCCGGCCTGGCACACGTCGACGCACCGCATACGCTGACGACCAAGGAAATCAACGAACGCCTGCAGCCGACGTTGGATCGCCTGGGTATCCGCACCGATGTGCTCGGCGACATCGCCGGCATCCACGCCCGCCGCCTGTGGGACAACGGCGTGCTGGCGTCGGACGCCGCCACCATGGCCGGCCGCAAGGCACTGGAAGACGCGGGCATCACCGCGACCCAGGTCGGCCTGCTGGTCAACACCTCGGTCAGCCGCGACTACCTGGAGCCGTCCACGGCCTCGATCGTGTCGGGCAACCTCGGTGTCAGCGACGAATGCATGACCTTCGACGTCGCCAATGCCTGCCTGGCCTTCATCAACGGCATGGACATCGCGGCGCGCATGATCGAGCGCGGTGATATCGACTACGCGCTGGTGGTGGACGGCGAGACCGCCAACCTGGTGTACGAGAAGACCCTGGAGCGCATGACCGCCCCGGACGTCACCGCCGACGACTTCCGCAACGAGCTGGCCGCGCTGACCACCGGGTCGGGCGCCGCCGCGATGGTGATGGCGCGCGCGGAGCTGGTGCCGGACGCGCCGCGCTACAAGGGCGGCGTGACCCGCTCGGCCACCGAGTGGAACCAGCTGTGCCTGGGCAACCTGGACCGCATGGTCACCGACACCCGCCTGTTGCTGATCGAAGGCATCAAGCTGGCGCAGAAGACCTTCAGCGCCGCCAAGATCGCACTCGGCTGGGCCGTGGAGGAGCTGGACCAGTTCGTGATCCACCAGGTCAGCCAGCCGCACACCGCCGCGTTCATCAAGAACTTCGGCATCGACCCGAAGAAGGTCATGACCATCTTCGGCGAGCACGGCAACATCGGCCCGGCCTCGGTGCCGATCGTGCTGAGCAAGCTCAAGCAGCTGGGCAAGCTGAAGAAGGGCGATCGCATCGCGCTTCTGGGTATTGGCTCGGGCCTGAACTGCTCGATGGCTGAAGTGGTCTGGTAAGCAGCCCGTTGCCCGACCTCCTGTAGAGCCGAGCCATGCTCGGCTCACGCGCGCAGCGCGGCTCTTCCGCAGCGGACCGGAGAGCAGCCGAGCAACGGCTCGGCTCTACATTGCGCCGCGACTCTCCTTAGGTGCTCCGCATGCGCGATCTTCCCGGTTACCCCGCCCACCCGCAGCGCTTCGAGGTCCGCCCCGGCCTGTCGATGAACTATCTCGACGAGGGCCCGCGCGATGGCGAGGTGGTGGTGATGGTGCACGGCAACCCGTCGTGGAGCTATTACTGGCGCACGCTGGTGGCCGGCCTGTCGGACACCTACCGCTGCATCGTGCCGGACCACATCGGCATGGGCCTGTCGGACAAGCCGGACGACAGCCGCTATGAGTACACGCTGCAGTCGCGCGTGGACGATCTTGATGCGCTGCTGAAGCACCTGGGCATCACCGGCCCGGTGACCCTGGCCGTGCACGACTGGGGCGGCATGATCGGGTTCGGCTGGTCGCTGTCGCACCACGAGCAGGTGAAGCGCCTGGTGGTGCTCAACACCGCCGCGTTCCCGATGCCGGCGGCGAAGAAGATGCCGTGGCAGATCGCGCTGGGTCGCCACTGGAAGATCGGCGAGTGGATCATCCGCAGCTTCAACGCGTTCTCGTCCGGGGCCTCTTGGCTTGGCGTGGAGCGCAGGATGCCGGCCGATGTGCGCCGCGCCTACGTGTCGCCGTACAACAGCTGGGCCAACCGCATCAGCACCATCCGCTTCATGCAGGACATCCCGCTGTCGCCGGCTGACAAGGCCTGGTCGCTGCTGGAGAGTGCCGGCAAGGCACTGCCCTCGTTCGCCGACCGCCCGGCCTTCCTCGGCTGGGGCCTGCGTGACTTCGTGTTCGACCATCATTTCCTGAAGGGTTTCCAGGCCGCACTGCCGCAGGCCCAGGTGCATGCCTTCGAGGACGCCGGCCACTATGTGCTGGAAGACAAGCACGAAGTGCTGGTACCGGAGATCCGCGCGTTCCTGGACGCCAACCCGATCTGATCGGTGTGCCGACCAACGGTCGGCACCCACAAGCGGAAGGTATGGGTGGGTGCCGACCGTTGGTCGGCACACCGGATTACGCGGCGACCGGTGCCTGCGGCGGTGAGGACGGGCTGTTGCCGTTGTCGTCCGGGTGATCGTCGTCATTGTCGGCGTCATCGCGCCAGCGCCAGTCGGCCGGCGTCAGCGGATCCAGGCCATAGGCAATGCGCGCCTTGTCGCACTGCGGGCTGGCCTTGCCGTATTCCCACGATGCATCCACCTCACGGCACACGCTGGGCCGATTGGGGTGGATGGTGCAGCGTGAATACACGCCGATCTGCGCATCCAGCGCGACGCAGCGCACCGGCTTGGAATGGGTGCCGCGCATGCACAGGCGGTGCGGATCCAGCACCTCGGTGAGCTGATGCGGCACGCCGCCGGGGGTGACCTCGTCCGATTCCATCCAGTGGAAGGCCACGCGGTACTGGGTGCAGCAGGCGCCGCAGGTCATGCAGGGATGTTGCATGGGCAAGCCGCCTCGGGCGGCAGTCGGAATCAGGAACGAGGGAGCGGATTTTCCACGAAGTGGGCCGCCGCGCAAGAAATTCCGTAAGCGGCGACAATGAACGGATGAACCGACCCTGCAATATCGCCGCACGGCTGCCTGAACTGGCGCGTGAACGCCCCGACCAGATCGCCATCCGCTGCCCCGGCCGCCGCGGCGCCGGCAACGGCATGGCCGCCTACGATGTCACCCTCGATTACCGTCAGCTGGACGCCCGCAGTGATGCCATGGCCGCCGGCCTGGCCGGCTACGGGATCGGCCGTGGCGTGCGCACGGTGGTGATGGTGCGGCCTTCTCCGGAGTTCTTCCTGCTGATGTTCGCGCTGTTCAAGCTGGGCGCAGTGCCGGTGCTGGTCGATCCGGGCATCGACCGGCGCGCGCTGAAGCAGTGCCTGGACGAGGCGCAGCCGCAGGCCTTCATCGGCATTCCGCTGGCGCATGTGGCGCGGCTGGTGCTGCGCTGGGCGCCGTCGGCCACCCGGCTGGTGACGGTCGGCCGCCGCCTCGGCTGGGGCGGCACCACGCTGGCCGCGCTGGAGCGCGCTGGCGCCAGCGCTGGGCCGATGCTGGCCGACACCGATGGCGAGGACATGGCGGCGATCCTGTTCACCAGCGGCTCCACCGGCGTGCCCAAGGGCGTGGTCTACCGCCACCGCCACTTCGTCGGCCAGATCCAGTTGCTGGGCAGTGCCTTCGGCATGGAAGCGGGTGGGGTGGACCTGCCGACCTTCCCACCGTTCGCGCTGTTCGATCCGGCGTTGGGCCTGACTTCGGTGATCCCGGACATGGACCCGACGCGGCCGGCGCAGGCCGACCCGGGACGCCTGCACGATGCCATCCAGCGCTTCGGCGTGACCCAGCTGTTCGGCTCGCCAGCGCTGATGCGGGTGCTGGCCCGGCACGGGCGGCCACTGCCGACGGTGACCCGGGTGACCTCGGCCGGGGCACCGGTGCCGCCGGACGTGGTCGCCACCATCCGCAGCCTGCTGCCGGCCGATGCGCAGTTCTGGACTCCCTATGGCGCCACCGAGTGCCTGCCGGTGGCGGTGGTCGAAGGCCGCGAACTGGAGCGCACCCGCGCGGCGACCGAGGCCGGTGCCGGCACCTGCGTGGGCAACGTGGTGGCCCCCAACGAGGTGCGCATCATCGCCATCGACGACGCACCGCTGCCGGACTGGTCACAGGCGCGGGTGCTGGGGGTGGGGGAAGTGGGGGAAATCACCGTGGCCGGGCCGACCGCCACCGACAGCTACTTCAACCGCCCGCAGGCCACCGCGGCGGCGAAGATCCGCGAGACGCTGGTCGATGGCAGCACCCGCGTGGTGCATCGCATGGGCGACGTCGGTTATTTCGATGTGCAGGGCCGCCTGTGGTTCTGCGGGCGCAAGACCCAGCGCGTGGAAACCGCGCGCGGGCCGCTGTACACCGAGCAGGTCGAGCCGGTGTTCAACACCGTGGCCGGCGTGGCGCGCACGGCACTGGTCGGCGTCGGCGCCGCCGGCGCGCAGGTGCCGGTGCTGTGCGTGGAACTGCAGCGCGGCCGGTCCGACAGCCCGGCGCTGCAGGAAGCGCTGCGTGCGCACGCGGCCGCCCGCCTGCCAGAGGCCGGCCTGCAGCACTTCCTGGTGCATCCGGCGTTCCCCGTCGATATCCGTCACAACGCCAAGATCGGCCGCGAAAAGCTCGCCGTCTGGGCCAGCGCCGAACTGGAGAAGCGCGCATGAAGATCCTGGTCACCGGTGGCGGTGGTTTCCTTGGGCGGGCGCTGTGCCGCGGGCTGGTCGAGCGTGGCCACCAGGTGCTGGCGTTCAACCGCAGTCATTACACGGAACTGCAGGCGATGGGCGTGGGCCAGATCCGCGGTGATCTGGCCGATGCGCAGGCGGTGCTGCATGCGGTGGCCGGCGTCGATGCGGTGTTCCACAACGGCGCCAAGGCCGGCGCATGGGGCAGCTATGACAGCTACCACCAGGCCAACGTGGTCGGCACCGACAACGTCCTCGCGGCCTGCCGCGTGCATGGCATCAACCGGCTGGTCTACACCTCCACGCCCAGCGTGACCCATCGTGCCACGCACCCGGTGGAAGGCCTCGGGGCTGACGAGGTGCCGTACGGTGAAGATTTCCAGGCGCCGTATGCGGCCACCAAGGCAATCGCCGAACAGCGCGTGCTGGCCGCCAACGATGCGTCGCTGGCGACGGTGGCACTGCGCCCGCGGCTGATCTGGGGCCCCGGTGACCAGCAGCTGGTGCCCAGGCTCGCCGAGCGTGCGCGGCAGGGACGCCTGCGCCTGGTCGGCGATGGCAACAACAAGGTCGATACCACCTACATCGACAACGCCGCGCTGGCGCACTTCCTCGCCTTTGACGCCCTGGCACCGGGCGCTGCGTGTGCGGGCAAGGCCTACTTCATCTCCAACGGCGAGCCGTTGCCGATGCGCGAGCTGGTGAACAAGCTGTTGGCTGCGGTGGGTGCGCCATCCGTGGACAAGGCGATCAGCTTCAAGACCGCCTACTGCATCGGCGCCGTCTGCGAGCGGCTGTGGCCGCTGCTGCGCCTGCGCGGCGAGCCGCCGCTGACCCGCTTCCTGGCCGAGCAGCTGTGCACGCCGCACTGGTACAGCATGGAACCGGCGCGCCGTGACTTCGGCTACGTGCCGCAGGTCAGCATCGAAGAAGGGCTGCGCAGGCTGAAGGCTTCATCTGCTGCATAGATCGCCATCACTGGTTGCACACCGCAGGATCGGGAGGATGGACCCACGCCATCCAAGGCTCGACCACCCGCGAGGAGCGCCATGCTGCACTACGCCATCATCTTCTTTGTCATCGCCATCATCGCCGCCGTTCTGGGTTTCTCCGGAATTGCCGGCGCCGCAACGAACATCGCCTGGATCCTGTTCGTGGTGTTCCTGATCCTTGCGGTGATCTCGATGTTCCGCAAGCGAGGCTAGCTGGTAGTGCCGGCCGCTGGCCGGTATCGCTTTCCGCAGAGTCGAGCCATGCTCGACTCTGCGGGCGATAACAACGCTATACAGCGCTCTGCAGTTCGCGATCGGCTTCATGGCGCTCCAGCGCCAGCTCGATCAGGCGGGTGATCAGCGTGGTGTAGTCCACGCCGCTGGCACCCCACAGCTTCGGGTACATGCTGATGCGGGTGAAGCCGGGCAGCGTGTTGACCTCGTTGATGATGATGTCGCCGCCCGCGGTGAGGAACACATCCACGCGCGCCATGCCGGCACACTCCAGCGCCTGGTAGGCCCGCAGAGCGGTCTGCTGGATCCGCGCCTGGGTTGCAGCATCGATATCCGCGGGTACCACCACCTCGGCACCATCGGCGTTGATGTACTTGGTGTCGTAAGCATAGAACTCGTCGTGCACCACCACCTCGCCGCACAGGCTGGCCTGCGGATGTTCGTTGCCCAGCACCGCGCACTCGATCTCGCGGCCGATCACCGCCGATTCCACCAGCACTTTGTGGTCGTAGCGCAGCGCCAATGCCAGCGCTCCGGCAAAGCCCGCCGCATCCTTGACCTTGCTCACGCCTACCGATGAGCCTTGGTTGGCCGGCTTCACGAACAGCGGCAGGCCAAGCCGGGCGATCACCGCATCGACATCCACTTCCGCCACCTGGTGGCGGCGGATGCACAGCCACGGCGCCACCTGCAGCCCGGCGTCGCGCAGCAGGCGCTTGGTCACGTCCTTGTCCATCGCCGCTGCCGAGCCCAGTACCGGCGAACCGACGAAGGGCAGGTTGGCCATGCGCAGCAGGCCCTGCAGCGCGCCGTCCTCGCCCAGCGGCCCGTGCACGATCGGCAGCACCACATCGACCTGGCCGAGCGCGTAGGCCGCATCGCACGGCTGCAGCTGCCCCTGCTCGGCGCCCGGGCGCACCACCAGCGACGTGCCGGAGCGATGCAGCGCGATGCGCGAGGGATCTTCGGCATTGATCAGGAACGTCTCCGGCTGGCTCAGGTGCCACTGCCCCTGCTTGTCGATGCCGACCAGCACCGGCTCGAAGCGCTCGCGATCGAGCGCATCGAGGATGTTCTTCGCCGACTGCAGTGAAACTTCGTGCTCGGAAGACTTGCCCCCGAAGATGATGCCGACCCGGGTCCGTGCCATGGGGAATGCGATGTCCTGTGCGTTGCGTGGCCTCATAGCATGAACCTTCATCAGCCCTCCGCGTGAGGCACAGATGAACCGGATATCCATCCACGCATGGCGTGGATCTGCCGTGTCGACCAAGGTCGACACCCACCAACAGCAACACAGAATGCCGTCCCGACAGATCGCAGCAAGCTGTCGAAGGCGGGGTGGGTCCGGTTGCGGGGGCGTGAGCGCCATGGATGGCGCGACCGAGCTTACATGGACGTACTTGCAGCGTCCCCCGCAACCGGACCCACCCCGCCATCCCACGGATAGCCAGCTTTTGATGTTGCCCTGGCTTATGCATCTGCGGGGGCCGGGGGGCAGCCCGGCCCCAGCCCCCCACCCACGCAGGGGAGGTGGCGGGG
>NZ_LXXZ01000079.1 GCF_003244875.1 Stenotrophomonas sepilia | reverse complement strand
GTCCTCCGCCCCCCTCATCGAAGTCACCGCCCGCCCCGGCCAGCCGCTGGGCATGGCGCCGGCCACCTTCCTGCGCGACTTCTGGCAGAAACGCCCGCTGCTGATCCGCAACGCCTTCCCCAACTTCCAGACCCCGGTGCAGCCGGAAGACCTGGCCGGGCTGGCCTGCGAGGAAGGCGTGCTGGCGCGCCTGATCGAGCACGACAAGACCCGGGACGGCTGGCGCGTGCGCACCGGCCCGTTCCAGGAAGACGTGTTCCCCGCCCTGCCCGACCACGACTGGACCCTGCTTGTGCAGGACGTGGACAAGTGGGATCCGGACGTGCGCGCCCTGATCGAGCACTTCAGCTTCCTGCCGCGTTGGCGCATGGATGACGTGATGATCAGCTTCGCCGCCACCGGCGGCTCGGTCGGCGCCCATGTCGACCAGTACGACGTGTTCCTGCTGCAGGCCCACGGCCACCGCCGCTGGCAGATCGACGCCAGCGAATCGATCAAGGGCAAGCAGCCACCGCTGGGCTTCCGCCCGGACGTGGAACTGAAGCTGCTGAAGGTATTCAAGCCGACCCACGACTGGGTGCTGGCGCCGGGCGACATGCTGTACCTGCCGCCGAACGTGCCGCACCACGGCGTCGCCGAGGATCCCTGCCTGACGTTCTCCTTCGGCATGCGCGCGCCGTCCTCGGCCGAACTGATCAGCGACTACCTCGACACCCTGATCGCCGATGCCGACGAGAACATCCGTTACCAGGATGCCGACCTCAAGGTGCCAGCCGACCCGAACGAAATCGACACGGTAGCGATGGCGCGGGTGATCACCGCGCTCAACGCCATCCGCATGAACGACCCGGACAAGCTGGGTGACTGGTTCGGTCGCTTCATCACCACCTACCGCGCCGCCGGCGAAGTGATGGCCCACCAGGCCGCACCGGCACCGGAGGAAGTGGTCCAGGCGCTGGCCTCCGGCCTGCTGCTGCAGCGCCACCCGTGGGCACGCCTGGCCTGGCGCCGGGCCAAGCGCGGCGCCAGCCTGTACGTCAGCGGCCAGGACTTCGCGCTGCCGGTGAAGGACGCCCAGCGCCTGGCCGGTGCCGAGCAGCTCGACGCCGCCGCCTATCGCGGCCTGTCCGACAAGGGCCGCGCGGTGGTCCAGCAGCTGTTGGTCGGTGGCGTGTTCCAGCTGATCGATCCCAGCGAAATGTATGACGCTGAAGACGAGGACGACGGCGAAGACGCCGTGGTCCTCGGCGAAGTGGTCGAAGGCCGTGACCGCGTCGACGCGATCGACGCCGACGCGGTGTCCGACGATGTCCACTCCGTGACCGTGCACGACGACGGTATCGAGGTCATCGTCAACTTCGAGGACGACGACGAAGACGACAGCACGGGCCGGGCCTGAGCCCTCACCATGGTCCGGGTCCAGCAGGTCAGCCACGCCGACGCCCACGTTGCCATCCACGACGTGCGCCAACGCGTGTTCGTGCAGGAACAGGGCATCGCCGCGGAACTGGAACGCGATGCGCTGGACCCGGTCAGCGTCCATGTGCTGGCACTGGACAGTGACAACCAGCCGGTCGGCACCGGTCGGCTGGCCCCGGACGGCCGCATCGGCCGCATCGGCCGCATGGCCGTGCTGGCCAGCCATCGCAGCCACGGGGTCGGTGAGGCCCTGCTGGGGGCACTGGTCGAGGCCGGGCGCAGGCTCGGCCTGGCCGAGCTGCACCTGCACGCCCAACTGCCCGCCCGCGAATTCTATGCCCGCCAGGGCTTCCTGCCTGAAGGCGAGGTGTTCGAGGAGGCCGGCATCGGCCACCAGCAGATGCGCCGCCGGCTGGGCGCGACCAGCGCGATCGTCCGCCGCGCCGAGGCGGTGGCCATCACCACGGCCATCGTCCACCGCGCCCGCCGCCAGCTGTGGCTGCACAGCCGCCAGCTGGACCCGGGACTGCTCGACGCGGCGCCGGTGCAGGCCGCCCTGC
Organism: Stenotrophomonas sepilia; assembly: GCF_003244875.1. Classification (GTDB taxonomy): domain Bacteria; phylum Pseudomonadota; class Gammaproteobacteria; order Xanthomonadales; family Xanthomonadaceae; genus Stenotrophomonas; species Stenotrophomonas sepilia. The sequence goes on along the minus strand of NZ_LXXZ01000079.1, from coordinate 21,860 downwards.
GCCGCTTCGTCACCGCCCGCCACGACAAGCAGCTGCGGGTGATCGTGCACGATGCCGCTGCGATCGCCTCTGCCGGGGCACCGCTGCTGGCGCTGGCCCAGCGTCTGCCAAGCGTGATCCAGTTCCGCGAGGTCAGCGATCCGGTCGACCGCGCGCTGGTCTCGGCCTGCCTGCTCAACGATGCGGGCGACTTCTACTTTCGTCTGATCGGCCATCGCCTCGACGGCGAGGCCGGCGTCGCGCTGCCGGCACGTTCGCAGCCGTTCGGGCAGCAATTGCAGCGGGTCTGGGACCGTTCGCGCGATTGCAGCGAACTGCGCGCGCTCGGCATCTGAGCCGGCACCGCTGACCCAACCTGTCTGGAACCGGCACCAGCGGACGCGGGATACCTGTGGTGGTGCCCCTTCGTGTCCCGTTGGGGGTACAATTTGGCTGTTTGAACGCGCCCGCGCAGGGCTATTCATCTTCCTGCCGGGTCCTTCTGAAGCCATACCCCACAAAGCGAATCAACACCCTCCATCGTGGACAATCAACTGAAGCAGTTTGCGCAATCTTCGCAACTCGCCGGCGGCAACGCCTCCTATGTCGAGGACCTGTACGAGCAGTACCTGGTCTCCCCGGATAGTGTCGATCCCAAATGGAAAACCTACTTCGACGGCTTCAAGGGCCGGGAAGCAGGTGACATTCCGCACTCGGCCGTCATCTCCCACATCGCGGACGCGGCCAAGGATGCGCTGAAAGCTGGCACCGGCACCGGTGCGGGCGACGAGCGCGAGCGCAATGTCGGTCGTCTGATCACCGCCTACCGCTCGCGCGGCCACCTGGACGCCCGCCTCGATCCGCTGGGCCTGGCCGCGCCGGTCAACACCCCGGACCTGGGCCTGCCGTTCCACAGCCTGTCCGATGCCGATCTCAACAGTGAGTTCAGCACCGGCGGCGTCGGCGGCCAGCCGCGCATGAAGCTGCGCGACCTGCTCGCACGCCTGAAGGCGACCTACACCGGCTCGATCGGCGCGGAGTTCATGCACATCTCCGAGGTCGAGCAGCGCCAGTGGATCTACAAGAAGCTGGAAGCGGCCGGTGGCAACTACCAGCTGGACGCTGACACCCAGCGCCGCACCCTGGAGCGCCTGACCGCGGCCGAAGGCCTGGAGCGCTACCTGCACACCAAGTACGTCGGCCAGAAGCGCTTCTCGCTGGAAGGCGGCGACTCGCTGATCCCGATGATGGACACCATCATCCGCAGCGCCGGCAAGGATGGCGTCAAGGACGTGGTGATCGGCATGGCCCACCGCGGCCGCCTGAACGTGCTGGTCAACACCCTGGGCAAGAACCCCCGCAAGCTGTTCGACGAATTCGAAGGCAAGTTCGAACACGACGAGCACGCTTCGGCCGGCGACGTGAAGTACCACATGGGCTTCTCCGCCGACGTGGCCACCGACGGTGGCCCGGTGCACCTGGCACTGGCGTTCAACCCGTCGCACCTGGAAATCGCCGACCCGGTCGTGGCCGGTTCCGTGCGTTCGCGCCAGGAGCGCCGCAAGGACACCGCACGCAAGCAGGTCATGCCGATCCTGATCCACGGCGACGCGGCCTTCTCCGGCCAGGGCGTGGTCATGGAGCTGTTCCAGATGTCGCAGGCCCGCGGCTTCGCCGTCGGCGGCACCGTGCACATCGTGGTCAACAACCAGGTCGGCTTCACCACTTCCAACCCGCTGGATACGCGCTCCACGCGCTATGCCACCGACGTGGCGAAGATGATCGCCGCCCCGGTGCTGCACGTGAACGGCGATGATCCGGAAGCCGTCGTGTTCGCCGCGCAGCTGGCCTTCGAGTTCCGCCAGAAGTTCGCCAAGGACGTGGTCATCGACCTGATGTGCTACCGCCGTTGGGGCCACAACGAGGCCGACGAGCCGGCGATCACCCAGCCGCTGATGTACCAGGTGATCCGCAAGCACCCGACCACCCGCGAGATGTATGCCGAGCAGCTGGAAAAGGCGGGCGTGATCGCCGCCGGTGCCGGCAAGGCCATGGTCGATGCCTACCGCGAGAAGCTGGACGCGGGTGAAGTGACCACCGAGCTGGCCAAGGTCGAGAAGACCCCGCCGAGCAGCCCGCTGTTCGTCGATTGGCCGAAGCTGCTGGAAGGCAAGCTGTCCGATCCGGTCTCGACCAAGGTCGAGAAGAATAAGCTGGTCGAGCTGGCCAAGCTGATCAACACCATCCCGGACGAAGTGCAGCTGCACTCGCGCGTGGCCAAGGTCTACGACGACCGCCGCAAGATGGCCGCCGGCGAGATTCCGGGCGACTGGGGCTTTGCCGAGAACCTGGCCTACGCCACCCTGCTCGACGAAGGTCACGCACTGCGCCTGGTCGGCCAGGACGTCGGCCGCGGTACGTTCACGCACCGCCACGCGATCCTGCACGACCAGAAGACCGACAACTACTACATGCCGCTGCGGCAGCTGGTGGATTCGCCGGAGAAGGCCACCGTCATCGACTCGCTGCTGAGCGAAGAAGCGGTGATGGCCTACGAGTACGGTTTCTCCACCACCGATCCGAACACGCTGTGCATCTGGGAAGGCCAGTTCGGCGACTTCGCCAACGGTGCCCAGGTGGTGATCGACCAGTTCATCGCCGCCGGTGAAGCCAAGTGGGGCCGCATTTCCGGCCTGACCCTGCTGCTGCCGCATGGCTATGAAGGACAAGGCCCGGAACACAGCTCGGCGCGCCTGGAGCGCTTCCTGCAGCTGTGCGCCCTGGAGAACATGCTGGTTGTCGTGCCGTCGACCCCGGCGCAGGCCTTCCACATGCTGCGTCGCCAGCTGCACATGACCACCCGCAAGCCGCTGGTGGTGATGTCGCCGAAGTCGCTGCTGCGCCACAAGCTGGCCGTGTCGACCCTGGACGAACTGGCCAATGGCGAGTTCCAGCACCTGATCGGCGACGCCAATGCCGATGCCAAGAAGGTCAAGCGCGTGGTGCTGTGCTCGGGCAAGGTCTACTACGACCTGCTGGAAGACCAGACCAAGCGTGGCCAGGACGACGTGGCGATCATCCGCGTGGAGCAGCTGTATCCGTTCCCGCGTGCGCTGCTGGCTGCCGAGCTGAAGAAGTACGGCAAGGCCACCGACGTGGTGTGGACGCAGGAAGAACCGCAGAACCAGGGCGCGTGGTACCAGATCCGCCACCACCTGCAGTTCTGCCTGGCCGATGGCCAGAACCTGCACTACGCCGGTCGCGCACGTTCGGCGTCGCCGGCTGCCGGTCACATGGCTGACCACGTCCGCGAGCAGCAGCAGCTGATTGCCGACGCACTGGTCAACCCGTTCAACGACACGTTCGCTGAATAATCCTCCCCCTATTTAGAAGACAAACCAGGAAGCTCCCGCAATGGCCACCGAAGTCAAAGCCCCGGTACTGCCCGAATCCGTCGCCGACGGCACCATCGCCACCTGGCACAAGAAGGTGGGCGACGCCGTCAAGCGCGACGAAAACCTGCTTGACCTGGAGACCGACAAGGTCGTGCTGGAAGTGCCGTCGCCGGTTGACGGCGTGCTGAAGGAAATCAAGTTCAAGGAAGGCGATACCGTGACCTCCAGCCAGGTCGTGGCGATCATCGAAGAAGGCGCCGTGGCTGCGGCTCCGGCCCCGGCCGCTGAAGAGAAGAAGGCTGAAGCCGCACCGGCCGCCGCTGCTCCGGCCGCTGCCGCCGCTCCGGCTCCGGCTGCCAAGTCGGCCGCCGACACCCTGCCGCCGGGCGCCCGCTTCACCGCCATCACCGAAGGCGTGAACCCGGCCGACGTCGACGGCACCGGCCGTCGTGGTGCAGTGACCAAGGAAGACATCGTCAACTTCGCCCGCAACGGCGGCGCCGGCAAGGCCGGTGGTGCACGTCCGGAAGAGCGCGTGCCGATGACCCGCATCCGCAAGCGCATCGCCGAGCGCCTGATGGAGTCGAAGAACTCCACCGCCATGCTGACCACCTTCAACGAAGTCGACCTGTCCAAGGTGTCGGCGGCGCGCAAGGAGCTGCAGGACGAGTTCGTCAAGGCCCACGGCATCAAGCTGGGCTTCATGAGCTTCTTCGTGAAGGCCGCTGCCAACGCGCTGCAGCGCTTCCCGCTGGTCAACGCCTCGATCGACGGCGACGACATCATCTACCACGGCTACTCGGACATCTCGATCGCCGTGTCGACCGAGAAGGGCCTGGTCACGCCGGTCCTGCGCAACGTCGAGCGCATGTCGTTCGCCGACATCGAGAAGACCATCGCCGACTACGCCAAGAAGGCACGTGACGGCAAGCTGGGCCTGGAAGAACTGCAGGGCGGCACCTTCACCGTGACCAACGGCGGCACCTTCGGTTCGCTGCTGTCGACCCCGATCATCAACCCGCCGCAGAGCGCCATCCTGGGCATGCACGCCATCAAGGAGCGTCCGATCGCCCAGAACGGCCAGGTCGTGATCGCGCCGATGATGTACCTGGCGCTGTCCTACGACCACCGCATCATCGACGGCAAGGACTCGGTGCAGTTCCTGGTGGACATCAAGAACCAGCTGGAAAACCCGGGCCGCATGCTGTTCGGCCTGTAAGAAACCTCCCGCCCCTCCGCGCCTGCGCGGAGGGGTTCTGGTAATGCATCAAGGAATAATTCAATGGCTGAACAATTCGACGTCGTCGTCATCGGTGCCGGCCCGGCCGGTTACCACGCTGCCATCCGCGCGGCCCAGCTGGGCCTGAAGACCGCCTGCATCGACGCAGCCCTGGGCAAGGACGGCAAGCCGGCCCTCGGCGGCACCTGCCTGCGCGTGGGCTGCATCCCGTCCAAGGCGCTGCTGGATTCCTCGCGCCAGTTCTGGAACATGGGCCACATCTTTGGCGACCACGGCATCAGCTTCAAGGATGCCAAGATCGACGTCGAGGCGATGATTGGCCGCAAGGACAAGATCGTCAAGCAGTTCACCGGCGGCATCGGCATGCTGTTCAAGGCCAACAAGGTCGCCGCCTACTACGGCTTCGGCCAGCTGCAGCCGGGCAACGTGGTCAAGGTGAAGCAGCACGACGGTTCGGAAGTCGAGCTGAAGGGCACCAACGTCATCATCGCGGCCGGTTCGGATTCGATCGAACTGCCGTTCGCCAAGTTCGACGGCGAGACCATCGTCGACAACGTCGGCGGCCTGGACTTCACCGAAGTGCCGAACCGCCTGGCGGTGATCGGTGCCGGCGTGATCGGCCTGGAACTGGGCAGCGTGTGGAAGCGCCTGGGCGCTGAAGTCACCATCCTTGAGGCCATGCCGGAGTTCCTGGCGGCTGCCGACGCCGAAGTGGCCAAGGCCGCTGCCAAGGAATTCAAGAAGCAGGGCCTGGACATCAAGCTCAATGCCAAGGTTTCCAAGACCGAGATCACCGGCAAGGGCAAGAAGAAGGAAGTCATCGTCACCTACACCGACGCGGAAGGCGAAAAGACCCTGACCGTGGACAAGCTGCTGGTGGCCGTCGGCCGTCGCGCCGCCACCAAGGGCCTGCTGGCCGAAGGCACCGGCGTCAAGGTCAACGAGCGCGGCCAGATCGAAGTCGACGCGCACTGCCACACCGGCGTCAACGGCGTGTGGGCGGTCGGCGACTGCGTGCGCGGCCCGATGCTGGCGCACAAGGGCTTCGAGGAAGGCATCGCGGTGGCTGAGCTGATCGCCGGCCTGCCGGGCCACGTCAACTTCGACACCATCCCGTGGGTCATCTACACCGAGCCGGAACTGGCGTGGGTCGGCAAGACCGAAGCCCAGCTGAAGGCCGAAGGCATTCCGTACAAGGCCGGCAGCTTCCCGTTCGCCGCCAACGGCCGTGCCGTGGCGATGATCGAGCCGGCCGGCTTCGTGAAGATCCTGGCCCATGCCGAAACCGATCGCATCCTCGGCATGCACCTGGTTGGCGCCAACGTCTCCGAACTGGTGCACGAAGGCGTGCTGACCATGGAGTTCAGCGGCTCGGCCGATGACCTGGCCCGCATCTGCCACGCCCACCCGTCGCTGTCGGAAGTGATCCACGACGCCGCGATGGCGGTCAGCAAGCGCGCCATCCACAAAGCGAACTGATCGTCCGGTAGTGCCGGCCGCTGGCCAGCATCACCCGGATATGAAAAACCCCGCCTCGGCGGGGTTTTTTGTTGCCCGTTTCCCTGTAGCGCCGAGCCCACGCTCGGCTGCCCTGCAGAGGCCGCCGAGCATTGGGTTCAGCGTTACACCTTTCCAGCCGGCTTCTTCGGTGGATCCTCACAGACCCGATGCTGCACCACCGTCTCGCCGACCTTCCATTCCTTGGTGACCCGGCAGCGCTCCCTGGCCTCGGGCCTCGTCGAAGCCTTCGCCCCCGCAGCATTCGCTTCGTCGGCACCGGCTGCCTGCTGGCGCTCCAGCCACGCCGAAGGCGGTGCTGGAGGAGCGGCCAGTACCGGGCCGGCCGCCAGGGCCAGACCGACCAGCGCCACTGCCCTCATGCGGGCACCGCCCGGCCACCGAGCATGCGCGCCGGCAGCATGAACAGCGCGCGCAGGAAGGCGAACAGCGCCGAGAAGGTGATGCCGACCAGTCGGAACGGCAGGCTCAGCAGCCACACGAACGGCCAGGCGATCAGGGCGAGGATCGCCAGCGGCCAGCACAGTACGAACAGCAGGCACCACACACCGAGCGCGAACAGGGTCTTCATCACGGTCTCCTTGGGGCGGCACCCTGCCGCCTGCGGACACCTTGGCGCCCTGCCCTGGCGCCGGCAAACGGTTTGCGACGAAACCGGGCTGGCGGCGATGAAACCGATCCAGCGCAGTGCAACGCCACGCCCACGCCCACGCCCACGCCCGGCTGCGCTTCGTGGCGACCGCATGGAACCCGCGCTGACAGCGGCTCCTGCCGGTGCCTTGGCTCTGCAGCGCCCGGTGGTGGTTGCCGGCCAGCGACCGGCATGACCGTTACTCGAACGAACCGACCGAATCGTGGGCCAGGTTGTCGAAGCGGGTGTACTCACCGAAGAACTTCAGCTTGCACGAGCCAGTCGGGCCACCACGGTGCTTGCCGATGATGATTTCGGCCAGCCCCTTGTCCGGCGAGTTTTCCTTGTTGTAGTAGTCGTCGCGGTAGATGAACACGATCATGTCCGCGTCCTGCTCGATTGCGCCCGATTCACGAAGGTCGGCCATCACCGGGCGCTTGTCGGTACGCGTTTCCAGCGAGCGGTTGAGCTGCGACAGCGCGATCACCGGCACGTTCAGTTCCTTGGCCAGTCCCTTCAGCGAACGCGAGATTTCCGAGATTTCGGTCGCGCGGTTCTCGCTGTTGCCCGGCACGCTCATCAGCTGCAGGTAGTCGATCACCACCAGGCCCAGGTCATGCTCGCGCTTGAGGCGGCGGCACTTGGAACGCAGCACTTCAGGCGACACGCCCGGCGTGTCGTCGATGAAGATCTTGGTCTCCTTCAGCATCTTGATCGCGCTGGTGACGCGGCTCCAGTCCTCGTCTTCCAGCTGGCCGGTACGCAGGCGCTGCGCGTTGATGCGTCCATTGGAGGAAATCAGGCGCATCGCCAGCTGCGATGCCGACATTTCCATCGAGAACACCGCCACGCCCTTCTTCGACTTGATCGCCGCGTACTCAGCGATGTTCAGCGCGAAGGTCGTCTTGCCCATTGCCGGGCGCGCCGCGAGGATGATCAGGTCGGTCGGCTGCAGGCCGGCGGTCATCGCATCGAACTCGTTGTAACCGGTCGGCAGGCCGGTGATGTTGCCGCCGTTCTCGAAGCGGTTGCGCAGCTCCTCGAAGGCATCCTTCAGTGCACCGGGCATGGCCACGAAATCGGTACGGCCACGCGCACCCTGTTCGGCGATTGCAAACACGCTCTTTTCCGCCGAGGCCAGCAGCTCGCTGCTGTCACGCCCCTCCGGCTGGAAACCGTCGTTGACGATGTCGGTGCCGACCTGGATCAGCTGCCGCAGCACTGCCTTGTCGCGCACGATCTCGGCGTAGGCCACGATGTTGGCAGCTGACGGCGTGGTACTGGCCAGTTCGATCAGGTAGGCGCCGTCCCCCACCAGTTCCATCTTGCCCTGCGATTCAAACCACTCGCCCAGCGTTACCGCATCAAACGGCCGTTCGCGCTCGGACAGCTCGCGGATCGCACGATAGATCATCTGGTGATCGCGACGATAGAAGTCGCTTTCGGTCAGCTGGTCGTTGACACGGTCATACGCCTCGGGCGCCAGCATCAGGCCACCCAGCACCGCCTGCTCGGCTTCCACCGAATGGGGCGGTACCCGCAACTGGTCGATGCGCGACTCGTCGCGATCGCGATCGAAGCCATCACCGCGCTCTCTGCGGTTGGAACGGAAGCCGGGACGAGCGGACATGCTGCGGTGTTTCCTGCAAAAGTGGGCCAGACGAGTGTAGGCATGTGCCGACCCCGGCAGCCATGGACAAACCTGTGGATAAGCCGTGGGAAAACGGGGGATATCCGCCGGTACCTGGCCAGACTGGCGTGAGAGCGTCGCACTGCCTGCGACGGACGCCGTTGCGGCGCCCGAGCGGGACATTATCGCAGATCAACGCCCCGGGGTCGGATCCCCTTCGACGCAGGGGACTCTGACCCCGCAGGCGTCAATCGCCCTTGACGTGCACTGCGATCAACGCCAGGAACCGGTCCACGTAGCCCTGCAGGAACTTCTGCGTGCCTTCGTTGTGGATCGTGCCGTCGGCATCGATCAGGCCGTCCTTGAAGTGGATGAATGCCTCGGGCTGGCCCAGCACATGCATGTCCAGGAAGGCCAGGCTGTTGCGCAGGTGCTGCTGGGCCACGGCGGTACCGATCTGGCCGATGGAGGCGCCGATCACCGCCGCCGGCTTGCCGGCAAACGCACTGTCACCGTACGGGCGCGATCCGATATCGATGGCGTTCTTGAGCACGCCAGGCACCGACCGGTTGTACTCGGGTGTCACGAACAGCACCGCGTCGGCGGCGCGCACCTGGTCCTTCAGCCGGGTGCCCTGCGGCGGATAATCGGCGTCGAAATCCTGGTCGTACAACGGCAGATCGCCGATCTGCACGTACTGGAAGCGCGCGCGATCACCGGCGAGCTTCTCCAGCGCATGGGCCAGCTTGCGGTTGCAGGAATCCTTGCGCAGGCTGCCAACGAACACGGCGATGGTGGGGACGGACATCGGGACATACTCCTCACGGTGCGGGAGGCCCAGCCTAGTCGCCAGGCCCGTGCCATCCAGTGAAGATCAGCCGCCGGTCACGCCGGTCCGCGCCTGCCGCCAATGCGCCTGCCAAGCCTGGAACATCAGCACGTTCCACAGGTGGGTATGCCACTTGCGCTGCCCCCCCAGGAACTGCTGCCACAGCGGCTGCACCGCCGCCGCCGACAGCACGCCCTCACGCTCCAGCCGCGCCGGCTGCAGCAGGTCCTCGGCCCAGGGCCGCAGGTCGCCCTTCAACCAGTCACTGACCGGTGCGCCAAAACCGCGCTTGGGACGGTGCACCATTGAATGCGGCACGTAACGGCCCAGCACGCGCTTGAGCAGCACCTTGCTGGTCGTCTCACTGCGCTTGAAGCCCAGCGGCAGCGACCAGGCGAACTCGGCCACGCGCCAGTCCAGCAATGGCGCGCGTGCCTCCAGGCTGACCGCCATCGAGGTCCGGTCGACCTTGCATAACAGGTCGTCCGGCAGGTAGGTCACGAAATCGGCCAGCATCATCGCGTCGGCCGATGTGCCCGCGCCATGCAGCGGATCGGCCAGGTCGTAGAAGCTGCCGGCGGCCTGCGCGCCGGGCACCGCCGCGGCCGGGTCGCGCCAGCGCGAGATGCGGTTGCGGTAGACGTCGCCGATGCCACGTGCGCCGGTCTCGGCCAGCAGCGCGGCCAGGCCACCGGTCCGCGAGGCCTCGCCCTGCTGCTGCGAGCGTGCGCCCATCCAGCGCCGCAGCGGCCCCGGCACGCGTCCGAGCATCTGCCAGTTGCGCAGCGCGCGTACATACCGGGTGTAGCCGAAGAACAGCTCGTCGCCACCGTCGCCGGACAGCGCGACGGTCACGCCCTGCCGCGCCAGCCGTGCGACCAGCGCGGTCGGCACCTGCGACGCATCGGCAAAAGGTTCATCGAACATCGCCGGCAACTGCGGCACCACCGCCAGCGCGTCGGCGCCACTGACGTACAACTCGGTGTGATCACAGCCGAGGTGAGCCGCCAGCTCCCTGGCCAGCGGTGCTTCGTCATGTCCCGAGTCGGTGAAGCCGATACTGAAACTATGCACCGGCTGTCCGCTCTGCGCCTGCATCAGCGCTGCCACCAGCGATGAGTCCGTGCCGCCGGACAGGAACACGCCGACCGGCACGTCGGCCACCATGCGCAGCGCCACCGCATCGCGCAGCAGCGTATCCAGCTGTTCCTCGGCCTCCTCGATGCGGCCCTGGAACGGGGCGGCCAACGCCGCCTGCATGCGTGCGCGCGCATCCCAGTACGGGCGCTGCGCCTGCTCCGGGCGGTGTGCCGCGGCGCCTGCGGCCACAGCCGCTGCATCCAGCCGCAGCACCCGGCCCGGCATCAGCTTGTAGCAGCGCTGGTGGATGCTGTGCGGCGCCGGGATGTAATCCAGCCGCAGCAGCAAGGTGAGCGCATCGCGGTCGATGTCGTTGTCGAACGCCGGGTGTTGCCAGAGCGCCTTCAGTTCCGAACCGAACACCAGCGTGTCGCCGGCCCAGCCGTAGTACAGCGGCTTCTTGCCGACGCGGTCGCGGGCCAGCCACAGGCAACGATCCTGGCGGTCCCACAGCGCGATGGCGAACATACCGTTGCAGCGCTGCAGGGTATCTTCCACGCCCCACTGCAGGATCGCCGCCAGCAGTACTTCGGTGTCGGAATGGCCGCGGAAGGTGTGCCCCAGCGGCTCCAGCTGTTCACGCAGGGCCGCGAAATTGTAGACCTCGCCGTTGTAGGCCATCACGTAGCGGCCGTCCGCCGAGGCCATCGGCTGGTGGCCCAGCGGGGACAGGTCAAGAATGCTCAGGCGCCGATGCGCCAGCGCGATGCCCGCCTCGGCATCGACCCAGCTGCCGCCATCATCCGGCCCGCGATGGTGCAGCGCCTGGCCCATGGCCAGCGCCTGCGCCTGCAGCGCCTCGGCCGACGCCAGCGGCGCCGGCAACAACATTCCCGCCAATCCACACATGCATCAGGGTTCCTGCGCCAGGTCGAGGGCGGCGCCAATCACCGCATTGTCGCTTGGAAGCCCGAACATTGCTGCCCCTGCCAGTGGCGTGTAGGTGTCGGCGCCACAGACGCGGCGCAGCGGCAGGTGACCAAAGCCGGCCTCGACCAGCGCCGTGACCACGCCCTCACCCACTCCGCCGCTGTGGCGGCCTTCGTCCAGCACCAGCACCCGCCGCGCGCTCGCGGCCTGGGCCGCGATGAAGCCGGCGTCCAACGGTACCAGCCAGCGCAGGTCGACCACGCGCACCTGCCAGCCCAGCTGCTGCTCGATCGCCCGCGCCGCGCGCAACGCCATCGGCACGCCATTGCCATAGGTGTAGATCACCAGGTCTCCGGCCTCCGGTGCATAGACCCGGCCCTCGCCCGGCACCAGCGCCCGGCCCTGTGCCGGGTAGTCGAACAGCCACTGGCCATCCCCCGCTTCGTGCAGGTCCTTGCTCATGTACAGCGCGATCGGCTCCAGGAACACCGCCACGCGCCCATCCACCCGCGCCAATGCGGCCAGCGTGCGCAGCATCATCACCGCATCGTCGCCGCGCGAGGGGCAGCCGACCACCAGCCCGGGGATGTCGCGCAACGCGGTGATCGAGTTGTCGTTGTGGAAGTGCCCGCCGAAACCCTTCTGATAGCCCAGCCCGGCCACCCGCACCAGCATCGGGTTGCGGTACTGGTCGTTGGAGAAGAACTGCAGCGAACAGGCTTCACCACGCAGCTGGTCGATGGCGTTGTGCAGGTAGGCCAGGTACTGGATCTCCGGAATCGGCAGCATGCCCAGGTTGGCCAGGCCCTGCGCCATGCCCAGGATCATGGTTTCATCCAGCAGCGTGTTGAACACCCGGCGTGGACCGAAGCGGCGCAGCAGATCCTTGGTGACGGTGTAGACACCGCCCTTCTGAGCCACGTCCTCGCCGAACAGCAGGCTCTGCGGATACTTCGCAAGCAGTTCCAGCAGGCCGTGGTTGATCTGGATCGCAAGATGCCGTGGCGCCTGTCGTTCCGGCAAGGCCTCGGTACCGCCATAGAGTGCCTCGCGCGCTTCGTCGGCGACCTCGCGCCGGGCTTCGGCCTGCACCGCCGCGGGCGTATAGGGTGCCAATGGCGCCATGACCTCCTGCAGCGACTGCAGCTTCGCACGGCCTTCGGCATCGGCAGCGGCGGCCATGCAGCGCGCGCGCATCGTCTCGTAGGCCACTTCGATGGCGGCTGCATCCATCCAGCCCGATTCCAGCGCGATCTGCGCCGAGCGCAACAGCGGATCCTGCGCCTCGGCCGCGCACAATTCCGGCAATGCACGCCATTCCACCTCGAAGTCGGTGCCGGCGTGGCCCATCAGGCGCGTGGTGTGCAGATGCAGGAAGGTCGGTCGCCGCGTCCGCCGGCAGTGGTCCGCTGCGGCCTGCACCTGGGCGTGCCCGGTGGCCAGGTCGAGGCCATCGGCAAAGAAGTAGTCCAGCCCTGGCTGGTGGCTGAAGCGCTCGGCAATCCAGCCGTCCGGCGTCTTCACCGAGATGCCCAGCCCGTTGTCCTCGCAGACGAACAGGATTGGCGCCGGCAGTTTCTGGTAGGCCGCCCACATCGCGGTGTTGAATGCGGTCTGCGCAGTGGCATGGTTGGCCGAGGCGTCGCCGAACGAGCACAGCACGATGCTGTCGGCCGGAATGGGAAGCGCATGGCCCAGCCGCTTGCCACTCTCGATGGCCAGCGCGGTGCCCAGCGCTTTCGGCAGGTGCGAAGCGATCGTCGAGGTCTGCGGCAATACCCACAATGGCTTGCTGCCCCACACCTTGTGCCGGCCGCCACTGGCCGGGTCATCGGCGCTGGCCGCGAATGAAAGCGCCGCATCGCGCAACGGGTCGATGCCCGGCACCTGGCGCGAGCGCTCGACCATGAAGGCGCCGGAGCGATAGTGCAGGAATGCGGGGTCGGTATGTCGGCAGGCCCGCGCCAGCAGCGCGTTGCCTTCATGGCCGGACGACCCGATGGTATAGAAGACCTTGTTCTGCACGCGCAATACGCGCGCCATCAGGTCCAGCTGGCGGCTGGCCAGCTGGGAATCGAACAGCTCACCGAAGGCCGCAGCGCTGAGCGTGCTGCCCGGCAGGATCGGCGCGTCCGGCGCAGGACGTGCGCGCGGTGCGCCTCGCCAGCCACGCACCGCGTCGAGGAAATTGGCGTCGCACACTTCGGCGCGGTTGAGCACGCGCATGCGCGCAGGAATCGGATCTGGAACCACAGCAAACATCGAACACCCTCCGTGTCGTTGTTGCATTCCACCCGGCAACGCCGGGCGCTACCCTGTGGGATCAGGCAGCCTCGAAGCGCGCGCGCACCTCGGCGGTCACCGCTGGCATCGCCACGAAGCGCGGCTGCGCGCGCACGCGCTGCAGCCAGGCGCGCACTTCCGGGAAGGGCGCCAGGCTGATGCCGCCCTCGCCTGCCACGTCGGTATAGGCGAACAGCGCAATGTCGGCGATACCGTATGCGCTGCCGGTGAACCACTGCGCTTCGCGCAGGTGCTGCTCCATCACTGCCAGCGCGGTGGCGGCACGCTCGTGCAGGCGTGGCAGTTCAGCACGGCGCGGTGAATCGGGCGGTGTCCAGCCGCGGATGAAGCGCGCTACCGCCACGCATGGCTCGTGCGTGTACTGCTCGAAGAACATCCAGCTCAATGCCTGCGCGCGTTCCCAACCGTCGGTAGGCAGGTAGGGCGTCCCTTCGGCCAACCAGAACAGGATCGCATTGGATTCAGTCAACACGCGGCCATCGTCGCGGACGATCAACGGCACCTTGGCGTTGGGATTGAGCGCGAGGAACTCGGCGGTGTGGGTCTGGCCATGGGCACTGTCCACTTCCACCCAGCGGTAACGGCTGCCGAGCTGCTCCAGCAGCAGGCGGACCTTGTGGCAATTGCCGGACACCGACATGCCATGCACCGTCAACGGGACGCGCTCTTCCACCATTGCCTGATTCCTCGGATCCGGCCGGCGGCCAGCTGCACGCAGTCTGGCAAGCCCGCCGGTGAATGCCAAGCGCGGATGCAGCATGCGGACAATCTGTAGCCGAGCCCATGCTCGGCTGCTGTGCGCCAATTGCAGCCGAGCATGGGCTCGGCTCTACAACGGCGAACGGCGCTGGCGCCATTGTTCGCGCGACTGGCCCCAGATCTGCATCGGCTTGTCGTTGTACGGCGGTGGCAATTCACCCATGCGCAGCAGCGTGCTGCCGAGCTTGCGCGCGACCGCCCTCGAGTTGTCGTTGTTCTCGGCGATGGTGTGGATCACCTCGTCCCAGCCCAGCGTGTCGAATGCCCAGTCGATGGCAGCAACCGCCGCTTCCGGTGCATAGCCCCGGCCCCAGCTGGCATGCCGAATACCCCAACCGACCTCGGTTCCAGGCCAGTCCTGCGGCTGCCACGGTCCCATCCGGCCGATCCAGTCACCGCTGGATTTCTCGATCACACTGAACATCGAGAAGCCGAACAGCTGCCAGGCGCCGGCCAGGCTGCAGAAGCCGCGCCATGCCACCGAGGGCGGTTGAACACCCCCCAGAGTGCGCATCGTTTCCTCGTCGGCACAGAATGCCAGGTACGGTTCGTAGTCCTCGCGCAGCAGCGGGCGCAGGATCAGCCGCTCGGTTTCCAGGCGCAGGTCGAAGATGCTCATGCCGACTCCTTGTCGAAGGGGGGCATCCATCATGGTCGATTCCCTTTCCCCACGGATGAATGCCCGTGCGCACAACGAAGCGGGCCGGCATGAGCCGGCCCGTCGGGTGCAGCAGGGTGTTCTGGATTACTGGCGCGTGGCCGCAGTGGCGCCGGCAGCAGCGGTCTGCGTGACCAGCTGGCCATCGACCACCGGCAGGCGATCGCTGGCCGGCTTGTTGTCCATGCGCACGGTCTTCTCGGCGCCATCATAGCGATAGGTCACGTTGTAGCCCTTCACCACATCATTGGTACCCATGGCGATGCGGCTGCCCGGCTTGCTGGCCATGCGCATGGTGCCGGTGGTGCCGTCTTCGTTGCGATAGGTCACGTTGTAACCGGTGACGCGGCTCGACTCGGACGTTGCGGTTTCGGTGTGGCACTGGCGCTCGGTACGATTGACCACGCGGCCGCCCACATGGCGCTTGTCGATCTGGTTGCCGATGAAGCCACCGGCCACCGCACCGGCTGCGGTCGCGGCCTTCTTGCCGTTGCCGCCACCGACCTGGTTGCCGAGCAGGCCACCCACTACCGCGCCGACCACGGTACCGCCGACGTTGCCATCACGCTCCGGCAGGCGCTCCTGCACCGTCACGTCCTGGCAGACCTCGTGCGGGGTCTGGGTCGTGGAGGTCTCGCGCACCGGATCGGTGCCGATCACGGTGGCATAGGCCTTCTGCTTCTCGGTGATCGGGTCGACCTTCAGCACATCGGCATATTCCAGCCCGCGCGGCGCCGACGGGTCGAGCTTGTCACCACGTACGCCATCGTCGGTGGCGTTGCCATCGACCAGGCGCGACTCGCCATTGGGGGTTGCGGCGCTGATGGAGTCGGGCGATTTGTCGCCACTCTTCATGAAGGCGGCGGTGGCGATGCCACCAACCAGCAGCGCGCCCGCTGCGACCAGGACAGTTGTAGTTGTGCTTTTCATGACCTGCTCCTTGCGGACCATCCGCAACGTTCTCGGGACAGATTGCAGCATGCGCTGCCTGAACGGAATCTCCACATTTCCTGCTCATTCCTGTAACCCATTCAGCATCGGGAAATGCAGGGCCCGTGGTAGCGTTTGCATATTCCCCACGAGGATCCCCGCCATGGCCAACCCGATGCTGCTGCCAGTACTGCAGTGGGCGCGCCGGCTGCGCTACCCCACCCTGTTCAAGCTCACCGCCGGTCTGTTCGTGCTGACGCTGTTCATCCCGGACCCGATCCCGTTCATCGATGAGCTGGTGCTGGGCTTCGGCACGCTGCTGCTGGCCAACTGGAAGAGCCGCAACGCCACCACGCCACCGCCGCTGGAACAGCGTTGAGCGTGCTGGTCGACAGCCACTGTCATCTCGACGCGAGCGCGTTCGACCCTGACCGTGCCGCGGTGATCGAGCGGGCGCAGGCCGTGGGTGTACGCCAACAGGTGGTGCCAGCGGTCACCGCTGCCAGCTGGCCGAAACTGCGCGAGGTCTGCCAGCAGGCGCCCGGGCTGTACCCGGCCTTCGGCCTGCACCCGATGTTCCTGGCCGATCACCAGCCTGGGCACCTGCCACTGCTGCGCCAGTGGATCGAGCGCGAACGCCCTTGCGCGATCGGCGAATGCGGGCTGGACTTCTTCGTCGAAGGACTGGATGCCGAGGCTCAACAGGCATATTTCATCGGCCAATTGGAACTGGCCCGTGAGTTCGAGCTGCCGGTGATCGTGCACGCGCGACGCGCGGTGGATGCGGTGATCGCCGCGATCCGCCGCATCGGCGGCCTGCGCGGCGTGGTGCACAGTTTTTCCGGCAGCCCCCAACAGGCCGCGCAACTGCACAGGCACGGCTTCCTGCTGGGTCTTGGCGGTCCGCTGACCTACGAGCGGGCGCAGCGCCTGCAACGGCTGGTACGCGGGATGCCGCTGGAGCAGCTGCTGCTGGAAACCGACGCGCCCGACCAGCCCGACGCAGGGGTCCGCGGCCAGCGCAACGAACCGGCACGGTTGGCAACCATTGCCAGGCACGTGGCCGCGCTGCGCGGAATGGAGCTGGAGGCCCTGGCACAGGCCACGACAGAGAATGCGCGGCGGCTGTTCGCGCTGCCGGCAACGTAAAAGGCGGGGGCCAACCTTGGCCGGCACGCTGTAACGACCGCGACGAACCCGATGCCGGCCAGCGGCCGGCACTACCGTCACGCGTCGGCGTAGGCCTCTGTCACCTCGGTTTTCGCCTTCTTCGGCTCCAGCAGCATCTCCAGCGCCTTGCCCACCGCCGCAAAGGCGAACGCGCCGGTGATGTGGGTCGCCGCGCCCAGACCGGCGCCGCAGTCCAGCTTCAACGCCGCATCGGCACCCAGGTTCGGACGAATGCCGCAGACGCTGCCATCGGCCTGCGGGTACTTCACATTCTCCAACGAATACACCGCCGGCACGCCGAAATAGCGCTTGGCGTTCTTCGGGAAGTTGAATTCGCTGCGCAGCTTCTTGCGGATCAGCGCCAGCATGGCGTCGTGCTCGGTGCGCGAGACATCGCGGATACGTACCAGGGTCGGGTCGGTGCGGCCACCGGCAGCGCCGACGGTCAGCAGCGGCAGCTTGCGGCGACGACACCAGGCGATCGTCTCGACCTTGACCCGGAAGCTGTCGCAGGCGTCGATCACCAGATCGAACCCGCGGTCCAGCAGCTGAGCCATGTTGGACATCGTCAGGAATGCCTGCACGGCGTCGACGTCGATCCCCGGGTTGATCGCACGGCAGCGCTCGGCCATCGCCTCGGCCTTGTTGCGCCCGTAATTGCCTTCCATCGCCGGCAGCTGCCGGTTGGTGTTGGACACGCAGATGTCGTCGGCATCGATCAGGGTCAGATGACCGACCGCCGAACGGGCCAGCGCCTCCACCACCCACGAGCCGACGCCGCCCATGCCGACCACCGCCACGCGACTGCCCTGCAGGCGCTCGAGCGCACCCACGCCATACAGCCGTTCGATGCCGGCGAAGCGTTGTTTGACCTGTTCGTTCATCGGGCTATTTTAACGTGCAGCTGCCAGCGCCCAAAGCACGCCGGCGTTGAACCCACCGTTGCACGCCCGGAGAGGCCGCATGAACGCCAGCCCGCCCCGCCGCCTGTCCCCTGCCCATCGCTACCTGTTCGTACTGTGCCTGGGCCTGCTGATCGGCCTGGTCGCCACGGTAATGGTGGGCCGCGCCCTGCAGGCGCGTCGCGACCCGTTCCCGGACAGCCTGATGCAGGTGATGCAGCGGCAGTCGCAGCTGCTGCAGCAGGCTCAGCAGCAGAACCGCTGCAGCCTGGCCGACAGCGTGCCGCGGCTGCAGGCACTACGCCTGTTGTCCAATGACCTGGACCTGGCGTTCCCCGGGCTGAAGGACAGCACGCAGTTCCAGCAGCACGCCAGCCGACTTCGCGGCAACCTCAACACTGCGCTGGCTGCACCGCCAGGCGACTGCAGGGCCTTGGCCCAGCTCGTGGAAACGCTGCAGGCCGATTGCCGGGCCTGCCACCAGAATTTCCGCTGAGGCGCGTTCATCCTGCAGCCGGGCATCGGGTGCGTGGTTGGCGCGTTGTTCACGTTCAAAGGGAGAGGATTCGTCCACCCTGCTGCATGACGCAGTACCACCCAACATACCCGCCTTCACGGCCAGGAGACGCCCCATGAAGATCCAGCTCATCGCCGCCAGCGCCATCGCTACCCTCGCGCTGGCCGGTTGTGCCACCTCGCCCGGTTACAGTGGCGGTGGTTACAACAACGGCTACAACAACGGCGGCTACGGCAACAACGGCGGCTACAACCAGGGCCGCTGCGCGGACTGTGGCATCGTCACCCGCATCAACACCGTGCCCTCGGGCCGCACCGCGCCCAGCGCGACCGGCGCGATCCTCGGCGGCATCGTTGGCGCCGTGGCCGGCCATGAAATCTCCGACCACACCGGTGGCAGCCGTGGCAACAAGAACATTGCCGCCGCTGCAGGCGCAGTCGGTGGCGCCCTGGCCGGCAACCAGATCCAGAAGAATGTGACCAGCGATACCTACGACATCAGCGTGCGCATGGATGATGGTCGCACCATCGTGGTCAACCAGCGTGACCTGGGTGGCATCCGTGAGAACACCTATGTGCGCGTGGTCAACGGCAAGGTCATCCTGCGCTGACCTGCAGCGGGCCAAAGGCAAAGAAAAAGGCCCGCTTGCGCGGGCCTTTTTTCATGCCGACGGACGGCAGGTGTTACATCGGCTGGACCTTGTCGGCCTGCAGGCCCTTCTGGCCCTGCACGACTTCAAAGCTCACACTCTGGCCTTCCTTGAGGCTCTTGAAGCCCTGGGTCTCGATGGCGCGGAAGTGCACGAACACGTCCTCGCCATTCTGCCGGCTGATGAAGCCGAAGCCCTTCGCATCATTGAACCACTTTACGGTACCGGTCTCGCGATCAGCCATCTCACTAACTCCCTTTGACTCTCTCTTGTTGTTGGAAACGCCTGGTGGGCGGCTGACAAGCAAGGGGGAAGCGAGGTGCATCGATGCAGCGGATCGGGAAGATCTTGCTTCATCAGGCCACGATCCAC
This sequence comes from Stenotrophomonas sepilia, assembly GCF_003244875.1. GTDB lineage: Bacteria > Pseudomonadota > Gammaproteobacteria > Xanthomonadales > Xanthomonadaceae > Stenotrophomonas > Stenotrophomonas sepilia. The sequence goes on along the minus strand of NZ_LXXZ01000079.1, from coordinate 2,367 downwards.
GGTGACCTTGCCAAGCTCAGCGACTGCAACTTAACCCGGCCAAAACGAAAAAGCAACTGGCAAAATCTTTCACTGTCAACCCCAAAACGGACTCCATACGGGACAGCATGGGACTCTCATTCATCTTGTATCTGCTAGCGGTCATTTTTGTCCTGATAGGCATCGCCGGCATCATCCTGCCGGCCCTCCCGGGCATCCCGCTGGTGTTCATCGGACTGCTGCTGGCCGCCTGGGCCGACGGCTTCGCCCACGTCGGCTGGCCCACCCTGGTCGCGCTCGGGGTACTGACCCTGCTTTCGCTGCTGGTGGACGTGCTGGCCACGGTTGTCGGCGCGCAGCGTGTCGGCGCCAGCCGCAAGGCGCTGTGGGGAACCTTCGTCGGCAGCATCGTCGGCCTGTTCTTCATGCCCATCGGCCTGTTCGCGGGACCGCTGGTCGGTGCCCTGCTCGGCGAGTACTGGCACACCCGCGAACTCGGCCGCTCAACCAAGGTCGGCCTGGCCACCTGGCTCGGCATCCTGCTTGGCCTGGCACTGAAACTGGCGGTTGTGATCGCGATGCTGGGCCTGTTCGCGTTCGCCTGGTTCTTCTGAGCCACCTGGCCTTCACGCCACGCGCACGCTGTGACCGTGCATAAACCGTGGGGCTGGCCGCGATCCGGCACAGCCGCCACACTGTGTGATTCCCGAATTCATCGAAGGGCCTGCTGCAATGACCCTCCCCACGCTGTTTCCCCGTCTGGCGCCGCTGGCGCTTGCCCTGGCCAGTGCACCGCTGGCTGCGCAGGAGTTCGCGCCTACCGCCGATGCCTCACCGGCCGCCTGCGCGGCAATTACCACCGACGCGGCCCGGCTGGCCTGCTATGACCGCCTGTTCGGGCATACCCCGGAGGCTACCGCCGCCGCTGATGCTGCCGCCGAAGCGGCTGCGCAGGCCCGCCGCGAAGAACGGCAGACCGCGCGCGTGAGCCAGGGCGAGGAAAAGCTGCGCGAGCGGGTGAGCGACCTGTTCCGCCCGGCGACGCCGGACAGCGCGCTGGCCAACGCCGGCCGCGGTTCGCTGCTGGACAGCCGCTGGGAACTGGCCGAGGACTCCAAGCTGGGGCCGTTCCAACTGCGCGCCTACAAGCCGGTGTACCTGCTGCCCGCCTTCTGGACCAGCGATCGCAACACCATGCCGCACTCGCCGAACCCGGCCAACAGCGTGACCACTCCGCAGGTACTCGACAGTGCCGAGCTGAAGTTCCAGATCAGCTTCAAGACCAAGATCGTCGAGAACCTGTTCGGCGACAACGGCGACATCTGGGCCGGCTACACCCAGAGTTCGCGCTGGCAGGCTTACAACGGCGAGGATTCGCGCCCGTTCCGCGAAACCAATTACGAGCCGGAAGTGATGATGGTGTTCCGCAACGGCTACTCGATCGGTGGCTGGCGCGGGCGCATGACCGGGATCGCGCTGAACCACCAGTCCAATGGCCGCGCCGACCCGCTGTCACGCAGCTGGAACCGGGTCATGCTCAACATCGGCCTGGACCGCGAGAACTGGGCGCTGGTGCTGCGTCCCTGGTACCGCATTCCCGAAAGCCGCAGCGAAGACAACAATCCGGACATCGAGGATTACATGGGTCGCGGCGACGCCACCCTGACCTGGAACCGCAATGGGCATGAGGTCTCGCTGATGGCGCGCCATTCACTGCGCACCGGAAGCCGTTCGCACGGTGCGCTGCAGCTGGACTACGGCTTCCCGATCAGCAACCTGCTGCGTGGCCATGTGCAGGTCTTCGACGGCTACGGCGAAAGCCTGATCGACTACAACCACAAGGCCACCTATGTGGGTGTGGGCGTGTCTCTGCTGGAGTGGTTCTGATGGACGTGACGATCTGGCACAACCCGGCCTGCAGCAACTCGCGCGGCGCACTGAAGCTGATCCGCGATGCGGGCTTCGAGCCGGTGGTGATCGACTACCTGGGCAACCCGCCGGACGCAGCCACGCTGCGCCAGGTACTGGCCGAATCCCGGCTGCACGCACAGGAACTGGTACGCAGCAAGGAGGCGCTGTTCGCCGAACTGGGCCTGGACGGCGCCGACGACGCCACGCTGCTGGCGGCGATGAGCGAACACCCCCGTTTGATCAATCGCCCCGTGGTGCGCACGGCCAAGGGCACGCGGCTGTGCCGCCCACCGGAAACAGTGCTGGAGATCCTGTAACCCGAAAAAGGGGACGGAGGGAATTAAGTCGTTTGTGCACAAACGACTTAATTCCCTCCGTCCCCTTTTTTGGTTACCGCCAGTCGGTGATGCCTTCGCGGCGGTAGACCTCGGCGAACGCCGGGCGCGCCTTCATCGAGGTGGCATGCGCCTTGAGCAC